>CAYFMN010000006.1:82315-87974 GCA_964344185.1 uncultured Nitrospinota bacterium | reverse complement strand
CTTCATAACTAACATTCTGAAAAACCATTGGCAACATAACATTTTCTAAAGCAGTTAAAGTTGGGATTAAATTAAAAGTTTGAAAAACAAAACCTATTTTTCTACGCGCCTTACGCAAAAGCTTTGGAGAAAGTTTCGAAATATCTTGTCCTTGAAAAAAAACCTTTCCTGAAGTCGGCTCGACTAATCTATTTATGCACCTCAATAAAGTAGATTTTCCCGATCCACTTTTTCCTAAAACCACAACAAAATCATCCTGTCGAATCTCAAACGAAACTGAGTTTAAAGCCTTTACGCCACTTTGAAATGTTTTGCCAAGTTGTTCAACTTTAAGCAAAACAGAATGTTTTTTCGAAACAGGCATTTCAGACTTTGATTTTATTCAAGGTTTGCGGAATCAAGCTTTAGTAATCTACGAGCCTTGCGAACAGGATCAAATAAGGCGTCAAAATCTATCAACTCGCTAATTCCGTAGACTCTTTTTAAAGCTTTAGATCCTTTGGGGTCTTTAGACAAGTTTCGGAGACCGTTTTTTATTTTTTCTTTAATAACAGGATCCAAGCGTTTAGAAGCACATACAGTATCATTAGGGATATCCTTCGTATAAGCTAAAACTCTTGTCTGCTTAAATACATCCGGATACTCTTTCGCAATAGCGGCTCGAGCGTCGTCATAAGTAGCTCCTGCATCAACCTCCCCTTTTAGAATAGAAAAAATAACCGCATTATGAGAACCGGCAAACACAGATTTTGAAAAAAAACTTTCAGGGGAAATACCTTTGGAAAGCAATAAAGTTTTGGGGAATATATGTCCGGAAGTCGAGGCAGGGTCGACAAATGCCATTCGCTTCCCCTTTAAATCTTTTAACGTTCTAATATCACTGTCTTCTTTAACAACAATTTGGCCCCTATAAGTTGGGCTTCCGAACCTAGAAACTATTAACAATAAATCAACGTCGTATTTTTCTTTCGCCAAGACGTAACTAAAGGTAGCCAACCATCCGATATCAACCTTATTAGCTCCCATAGCCTCTATGGCGGCGGCGTAACTAGTGGCAATTTTAGCTTTTACAAATAATCCCGTTTTCTTAGAGAGCAAATCTGCGATTTCCGATCCTTCAGTCAAAATTGATTGAGAATCCCCAGAAGGCACAAAAATCATCTTTACGGGGTTTTCTAGCGATCCTTTTTTGGAAGCTTCTGCATTATTTAGATATCCAAACGCAAAAAATACTAAAAACACAAAACTTAATAATCGAAAAATATCTTTACAAAAACGGCACAAATTTTAACTTGCTCCCTTCTTTTTGAGTTAGTATAACTTAAACATTAATATTTCAATAAAGTCCAATTTCCAATTGTTGAATTTAAATATTAGAATATTGTTTGTCTTAGAAGACTTTCAAAATTAAAGCCTTAATCTCCTCAACGTATAATTTCTTTTAATTTTTCCTTCCTTAAAAAGTTCAAACTAAATGAAACTTCGCCTATCAGCTATTTATAAAAAGTTGATTATAGATCATCCCTGGACTTCATTAATATGTATCGCATTATTAATTGTGTTTGCCGGTTTCAATGTTGAGAACTTTCGATTAGACGCTTCCGCAGAATCACTAGTTCTAGAAAACGACCCATCCCTGGATTATTACAGGAAGATCTCAAAACAATACGGAGGCGATGACTTCCTTCTTATTACGTTTAAACCAAATCAAGACATGATGGCTGAAGAAACTCTTTCGACCATAAAAGCATTAAGGGATAATTTGGCAAAAATTCCGAGGGTTTCAAAAGTAAATACGATTTTAGACGTTCCTCTTCTAAATAGCCCTAAGGTTAGTATTTCTAAACTTTCTTCAGACATAAGGACTTTGGAGTCTCCCGACACAGATAAAGAACTTGCTCGTAAAGAGTTTTCGGAAAGCCCCATCTACAAAAATCTCTTAATAAGTGAAGATGGAAAAACAACAGTTCTTCAAATAATATTCAAGAGAGATCAAAAGTACTACGACTTACTATACAAGCGTAACGATCTTCGAGAAAAAGCCAAAGCAAATAAAATTACCGAGGAAGAACACAAAGAATATAAAAAAACCATTAAAGAGTTCAGCTTTTATCACAACTACGTGAATGAACGACAGGAAAAAGAAATTGATATTATCCGCGAAATAATGAGTCACTATCGGGATAAGGCCGAAATGTTTCTTGGCGGCGTTGGAATGATTACTTCCGACATGATCCGATTCATCCGTCATGATTTAAGCGTATTTGGAATTGGTGTTTTAATTTTTTTAATCGTCGCTTTAGGCTTTTTCTTCAAAAAGCTTCGATGGATAGCGCTACCCATGGCATGTTGTTTCATTTCCGCCTTTGTAATGCTCGGATACTTGGGTCTATTCGATTGGAAAGTTACCGTCATCTCTTCAAACTTTGTATCTATTCTTCTAATCATAACGATGGCTCTGACCATTCATTTAATTGTCCGCTATCGAGACCTCCATGCTGAAAACCCAGAAACAAACCATAAAGCTCTTGTTTTTCAGTCTGCTACCGACATGGCTCTTCCCTGTTTTTATACGGCGTTGACAACGGCGGTCGCATTCAGTTCTTTAGTGGTAAGTGGAATTAGGCCTGTTATTGATTTTGGTTGGATGATGACTATCGGAGTTGTCTTGGCATTTTCTTTAAATTTTATTTTTTTCCCTTCCGCTTTAGGTCTTTTATCTCCCGATAAACCCGGTTCGAATATAGACCCAACAAGAAAAATGACGGAAGCTATTGGAGCATTTTCCCAAAATCGAAGGAAAGCAATTTTTATTGGTTCGGGGGTATTAGCAGTTTTAAGCATCATTGGGATTGCAAAATTAGAAGTTGAAAACCGTTTTATCGATTACTTTAAAAGCACTACAGAGATTTATCAGGGTATGCTCACAATCGATAAAAAATTGGGAGGGACGACTCCCCTGGATATCATCATTAACGCCGATCAAGAGTTTTACGATTACTTAGATTCCTTAAAAAACCAGGAAGAAAGTCCGCTAGAAGATCCCTTTGAAGACCCATTTGCAGAAGAGGGTATGAAAAACTCATCCGAAGATCCTTTTGAAGACCCATTTGCAGAAGACGACAATAAATCAGATCAAACTCTCGACGAAAATTTTTGGTTCCATCCCGAACCTTTATTAAAAGTAGAAGCTATTCATGACTATTTAGAGAAAATACCCGAAGTGGGAAAAGTTCAATCGATAGCCACATCAATGAAGGTTTTTCGTCAACTTAATGATGGGAAAATGCCGGATGATTACGACTTGGCTCTAATTCGTAAATTGATTCCAGCAGATGTAAAAAGCGCTCTTGTGTCGCCTTATTTGTCAGAGGACGCGAATCAAATCAGAATCACAATGCGCTTAATAGACTCAGATCCAACTTTAAAAAGGAAAGAGCTGTTGGAAAAAATATCTCGCTACTTGGTGGACGACCAGAAGTTTGCCAAAAGCGACGTTCATCTCACCGGAATGGTCAAGTTATATAATAATATGCTACAGAGTCTTTTTAAATCTCAGATCTTAACCCTAGGAGCCGTATTTTTTAGCATACTTGCGATGTTCATTATTCTATTTAGAAACGTTGCATTATCGTGCTTAGCGATTATTCCAAATATACTAGCGGCGGGCTTTGTATTAGGGATTATGGGTTGGTTAAAAATTCCACTGGACATGATGACAATCACAATTGCGGCTATCACCGTCGGCATTGCGGTGGACGACTCTATTCATTACATACATCGATTTCAAGAGGAATTCCCTAAAGATCGCGATTATTCCACAACCGCAGACCGTTGTCACAGTAGTATTGGCAAAGCAATTTACTATACGTCCATTACCGTAACCATAGGTTTTTCCATCCTAACCTTTTCCGATTTTATTCCAACAATTTATTTTGGATTGTTAACTGGGATCGCTATGGTGGTCGCCTTAATTAATAATCTAACTCTTTTACCAATTTTGATTATTGCTTTTAAACCGCTGGGACCAGGAAAAGGTTTTGCAAAAAATGTTGATAACAAAGCTATTGCATAATCGTTTAAACCAAAAAATTCACTATTTATACTTTGCGTACTGTCTTGAACGGTCACATTTAATTTGTTATTGTTTTTATAGGTCTAGTTAAATATTCTAGGAGTCCTTTCACATGAAAAAAGAAAACCCTTTTAAAGGTATTGTTTTTGCCGCGCTAATTTCACTTTTTATATTTTTACCAGCAATTGCGGTCGCTTCTCAAGCTACAAACACGATTAAAGCAACTATTGATCAAGTGATTGAAGTATTAAAAAACGAAAGATTTAAAGACAATCCCGAAGCGAAAAAAGAGGAGCTTCGAAAAGTAATCAATCCAAGGTTCAGTTATCAACAAATGAGTATGCGATCTCTAGCTAAACATTGGAATGGGAAATCTGACGCTGAAAAAAAAGAGTTCGTAGATCTTTTTAGCAAACTCCTCGAAAACTCATATGCATCTAAATTAGAATCGTACAGCAATGAAAAAATCAACTATGGCGAGGAAATAATAAAGGGTAATTACGCCATGGTTAAAACTGAAATTGTACGGTCTGATGGGGTAATCAACGTAGACTACAAACTTATTCAGGAAAAGGGAGACTGGAAGGTTTATGATTTCGTAATTGAAGGCGTGAGCATGATTAAAAACTATCGCTCTCAATTTAACCGAATCATCAACAAAGATTCCTACGATGAACTTAAGAAAAAGCTTCAAAATAAGATTAAAGGTCTAAACGACGACGACTTAAAAGGTTAAATGTCGACGGGATTACTTTGTGAAAAAAATCATTTTTAGCCGCGCTCCAACTAGAATTGACTTAGCTGGCGGAACTTTAGATATCTGGCCTCTGTTCCACTTATTTGATAACCCGCCAACTGTCAACGCGGCTATTAATTTATTCGCTACCGTAAAAATTACTCCCTTAAACGGTAAAACGATTCGCGTAAAGTCTAAAGACCTAAATATTAATGAAAACTTCCCCTCTTTAAGTAAAATTCCCCTTAAACATCCTTTAGAACTAATATTAAGGACCATTCAGTTTTATAAACCCAAGACAGGATTTGCTATTGAAACAGATTGCGAGGCTCCAGCAGGATCTGGCATAGGCGGTTCATCCGCTTTAGGCATCGCTCTAAATGGAGCTTTAAATAGATTAACCGGCAAAAAGTTAAATCGCTCTCAATTGTTGACTATAGCTCAAAATATTGAAACTCAAGTAATTTCTGTTCCAACGGGTTGGCAAGATTATTACCCCGCTTTATATGGCGGTTTTCTTTCTCTCCGTTCGAACATGCTCCAAATTGAGGTTGAAAAAATTAAAATCGATTTAAAAGATTTAACTAATCGTTTCACTCTCTGTTTTACCGGCAAACCCAGAAAATCTGGAATCAACAACTGGGAAGTTTTTAGCCAAACGATAGAAGGCAACAAAAAAGTCGTTAAAAACCTGGAAAAAATCGGCGATAATTCAAGAAAGATATCTAAAGCGCTTACTGATGGCAATATTTCGCAACTGCCGCGCTTACTAAAAGAGGAATGGTTCGCTCGTAAAAAATTAGCTCCTGGAATCGTTTCTCCTGAAATACAGCGCACCGCAACCTCCG
>CAYFMN010000006.1:79661-82297 GCA_964344185.1 uncultured Nitrospinota bacterium | reverse complement strand
ATATCGGATAAAGACAATAAAAAAACCGTTCGAAAAGCAATTGAAAAAGAAGGAGCTCGTCTCTTAGATTTCAAGTTTGTAAAAAAAGGATTGGAAATAATAGAATCTAATCCAACCTAAAAAATTGAAGTCGGCAAAAGATTTGGATATTTCGGTCTTTAGACTAGGAAAACTTCTTGATGAAAATATTACTGGCAAAAAAAAATATCCTTTTGGCTATTGGAGCTTTAATTCTAGCCGGAACTTCCTTTTTAATTAACGAAACGAAACCAGAACAATCAAAACAGCCAACTTTAAATTTACCTGAGGAGATTAAAGACGAGGGTTTTCGACTAATTCAAAAAGCCTCAGAACATTATTTTTTTCATGAATACCCCGAGGCAAACGAAAATTACCAAAAAGCAATCGTAATATTTGAAGCTAGAAATGATTTTCGCCAAGTAGGAGTTATCCACGAGTCAATAGGGGACGTTTATCTAATTACTAACAACATCCCTGAGGCGGAAAGAGAATATTTAACGGCGGTAAACTCTCACGAAAAAGCTCAGTTTTCACTTGGCAAAGCCCAAGCTTTAAAAAAAATTGGAGATATGTACATTGATTTAAATCAAGGAAAAACTGGGGCAGATTGGTATATGAAGGCTCTGATTGAAGTTAATAGCGAACCAGCGTCTTTAATTTTAGCTCAAATCGAAGAATCGCTCGGAAGATATTATTGGGACCTAAAGGACAAAACTAAAGCCATAGAATTTATAGCAGCGGCTCAAAAAACCTTTGGAAGTATAGGTCATCAGATGGGAGTGGAACATATGTCCCATATCTTGGATATTCTGCAAGAAAAAACCTCTGAGTTACATCCTCACGCGATGAGATCTAGAAAACTTTCAGACAACCAACTATGAAAACATTTTATGAAGGTAGAACTATCTTTTCAGACTTTTATATATTTTCAACCAAATAACGTCCCGGCTATCTTCTTAAAAAGAATTAAGTCCTACTTTTTTTTATTATTTTTCTCCACTGCTTATATCGTTTTATTCTATAGCCAAATAAGTTTTGCCGAATATTTAGAACCAGCCCCATCAACTTCAACCCCAGCTTATTCCGCATTTCTCACAGATAACCTTGAAGAGAAAAAAACTAAAAAAGAATTTAGCTGCATGGATCGAATATATCTTTACTTTTCATGGAGAAATATCTCCGGCACTCATGAAATTACCGCCTTTTGGATCAATCCAAAAGGCAAACAGCAAAATCAAATAAATTTGAAGTTTATTGCGAACAAACCCAAAGTAGACAACTGGGTGGCTTTAGAGTTTAACAACCTCTTTAACGAAAAGTATCCTCTTGTTCCAGATATTAGCGCGGCAAAATTCGTAGGAAAATGGAAGGTTAAAATTCTTTTAGATGGGAATTTATTAGAAACTAAAAGCTTTCAGGTTAATTGCGGATAGGGCTTACTACTAATTTTCTTGTTCTCCAGGCTCAACTTCCTCCTCAAACTTTTGTTTCATAGATTCTATATCTTTTTTGTTTTTACAAATTTTCTTAAGCAGTTCTTTTGTTTCAAGGTCAGGGAAAAGCGTATTTAGATCGTTTGCTTCATCCGGAAACAGGGCATTTAAATCAATTTCTTTTTCAGCGGCTTTTTCCCCAACCTCATCTTGAGAAGCGCCCAGTTCTGATAAATTCTGTTTTTCATCGCTCATATTGTTTTTCCTCTTAAGACTCTCTGATAATTTCTGCATCGAACAAAGATTTTCCTCGAGATTTGGTTAGTCTATCTATCGCTTCCATAACATCTTTTACACTTATATCCTCAATACAGTAAGGCTTATTGTGAGCGGAGGGTTTACACTCCTTAAAGAAATTTTGCCTGCAAGGCGAACAAGGGAAATTTTTTGTTACAATTTCGTAGTTTTCGCTTTCCATAAACGGCCCAGTTGTCTCTGGACTCCCCGGTCCAAAAATCCCAATAACAGGGGTATTAACCATAGCCGCAATGTGCATCATACCACTATCGTTTCCTATAAAAATATTGCATTTGGAAATAACCGCTGAAATCTCGGGTAATGCTAAAGAAGTTAGGCAAAATATTTTTTCCTGGGGACAAAAACTAGTAATTGGATCTAATATTTCGCGTTCCGATTCATTCGCGATGAGAATAACTTTTGCGTCATATTCTTTTAAAAGTTTTTGACATAAAATTCCGAACCGCTCCGCATGCCACCTTCTTGGGAATTTAGAACCTCCTGGATGCATTGCAATTAAAAATTCTCCGTGCCGCACATTAAAATCGGCTAATATTTCTTTGGCTTTCATTCTTGAATCAATTTTTACAGCCGACATAAACCGCGATTCCATTTTCTTTATTTTTAGCGGTTCTAAAATATTCATGAAATAATCCACTCGGTACAATTGCTTTGCACTTTCGTCTTTTTCAACAAAATGCGTCAAAAAACCTCCACGAACTTCCGTATCATAACCTAGTCTATATTTTGCTCCGGTTAAACGTAAAAACAGAGCGCTTTTAAAAGAATTAGGAAAAACCACTCCTAAATCAAAATTATTTTTTGATAAACTTCTGGCAAATTGCGTTTGTTCCCAAAATCCAACATCAGCGCCTGATGGGATTT
>CAYFMN010000006.1:61078-79651 GCA_964344185.1 uncultured Nitrospinota bacterium | reverse complement strand
ACTCTATCAATAGCAGGATGTCCCTCAAGTAATTGGTGGGAATGAGAACGAACTGCGGCAGATATCCTGGCATCCTGGAAACGACTATATAAAGCTTGGACAGAAGGTAGAGCTAACACAACATCCCCTATCCAATTGGGCATCCACAGTAAAATATTAGAGAATTTTATTTGACTTAGGTCCTGTTCCATATAAACGCTTTTATGAAATACAAAACTCTAAACTTAATATTCGAGAACCTCATTTGACTCTACGAATATTGGCTCCTAGCTTAGACAATTTTTTTTCCATCTCTTCATAACCACGATCAATATGATAAACCCTTGAGATGGTTGTTTTCCCCTTGGCCGCTAAACCGGCTAGGATCAACGACGCGCTAGCTCGTAAATCGGTGGCCATTACAGGAGCTCCACATAAATTTTGTGTCCCTTTAACGATAGCCGTATGACCTTCTATTGTAATATTGGCGCCCATTCTACCTAATTCCGCTGCGTGCATGAATCTATTTTCAAACACTGTTTCCATAATAGCGCTTTGGCCCGAAGCTAATGTCATCATTGCCATAAATTGAGCTTGAAAATCCGTAGGAAAACCTGGGTAGGGATGAGTTTTTATATCGACTGATAAAAGCGGATTTGAAGTTTTTGTTTTAATAGTAGATACATCGCAAATAATTTCAACCCCTGCTTCTCTCATTTTTTGTACAAGCGACTCAACATGCTCAGGAATACAATCCACAACTTCAATTTCTCCTCCGGTCACTGCTGCGGCGATCATATAAGTTCCGGTTTCAATACGATCCGGCAAAATTCGACAAGTAATTGGTTTTAATGAGGAAACACCTTGAATAATTATCGTATCGTTACCGGCCCCCTCTATCTTTGCGCCAGCGCGATTTAATATTTCAGCCAAAAAAACAACTTCAGGTTCTTTTGCCGAATTTTCAAGAATAGTTTCTCCTTTAGCCAGACAACCGGCCATCATCAAATTAGCTGTTCCTGTCACCGTGACTGTATCAAAAAAAATTCGAGCCCCTTTTAGACTTTTTGCAGTTCCCTCTATATACCCATTATTTAAATCGATCTCCGCTCCTAAATCTCTAAATCCCTTTAAATGAAGATTTATTGGACGAGCTCCTATCGCGCAACCTCCCGGCAAACTTACTCGGGCTTTCCCTAACCGGGCCAAGAGAGGTCCCAAAACTAAACAGGAAGCTCGCATAGTAGAGACTAGATCATAAGGAGCTTCTGATTTATGAATAGATGAGGAATCCAAAACTAATTTGTCTTTTTCAAAATAGTCCAAGCTAGCTCCTAAATCTTGGAGCAGTTTAATCATCGTAGTAACGTCTCTAACTCTTGGAACATTTTCCAGTTCATTTTTACCTGAAGTCAAAATCGTAGCGGCTAGAATAGGCAATACAGCATTTTTAGAACCACTAATCATAACGGCTCCTTTTAATGGGATACCGCCCTCCACAATAATTTTATCCATTTACTCTCCTTCTTGCGGAGATCGTCCGAGGTTTTCCTGCATAATCAAAAACAGTAAAGACCTTATCAAACCCTCCCGATTGATCAATTAAACTTTTTACTCGCTCTAGTTGCCCATCGCCTATTTCCAAAATTAAATAGCCTCCATGCTTTAGTCTCAAAAGCGTTTCCAGAATTAATTTTTCATACACTTCGAATCCGGTTGTTCCAGATATCAAGGCAACCTTTGGTTCAAAGCTGGTTATTTCCGGTTGCAAAGAATCAAATTCGCTCGCTGCAATATATGGGGGATTTGATAAAACAAAATCAAATTCCCCTGGAAACGAATCTTCCTTTGGGAACAAATCACCGCAACAAAACTGAATTCGGTTTATAACTCCATGGTATTTTGCATTCCGTTTCGCAACTTCCAACGCCTCTTTAGAAATATCTATCGCCGTTGCTCTAGCAAATGGAAGTTCTTTTAAAATAGTCACGGAGATATTCCCAGAACCCACGCCAATGTCCAAAAATTCTAAGAAATTTTGCTTATTTTTCCAGTCTCGCGCAAGTTCTAAAAAGTGGTCAATCAAATGTTCAGTTTCTGGTCGGGGAATTAACACATTACAATCCACATAAAACTGCAACGACCAAAACTCACGATTGTTAAGAATATAATGGATGGGTTCGCGTTTTGCCCGCCTCAAGATCGCTTTTTCGAAGATCCTCATTTTTTCTTGAGGTATCTGATAATCTGGGTAAGTAAAAATAAAACGACGCGGTTGACCTATCGCATGAGCTAACAAAACACCAACATCTAATTCAAAAGTATTTATATTCGCTTTTTTGAGTTTATTTCTTGCCCAAACAGACGCTTCTTCTAAATTCCAAACCACTTTCAATTTATTTTATAAAGTTGAATGTTCTCATTGCATCAGAACCTTATGAAAGCTCCCCATCAGGTTTATTTTCGGTTTTTCTAAGTTCTTCTACCAAACGGGTCAATTCTATCGACAAATTAGAAAGTCCTTCTACAATATTGTTGGTCTTCGTTGCAGTATCAGAATTCTTTAATATTCCGGTTTCTATTTCTTTTATTGCAGAAACTACTTGAGCTGTCGATTTTTCTTGCCTGTCAATAGAATCGGAGATTTTCTCTGCAGCATCGTTAGCGCGTCGGGCTCCCAAAACCAAAGTTTTTAATTGAGCAAAGGTATTTTCTGCAAGAAGCGCAACTTCTTCAACTCGTTTTCCTCCATTTTCAGAAGCGATGACCAATCTTTCAACCGTTTCTTGAATCTCTTGGATTGTGCTTCGTATCTCATCCGTAGATTTAGTTACATTTTCAGCCAGTTTTCTAATTTCAACAGCAACTACACCAAAACGCTTACCGGCTACCCCTGCCCCAGACGCCTCGATTGACGCGTTAAATGCAATAAGTTTTGTTTGATTTGCAACGTTATCTATTATTCCCATAACCTTTCCAATTTCTTTTGACTTTTTCCCTAAATCTAAAACTACATTTATACTATTTACATTATCGGAGGTTATGACTTCCATTTGGTCTTTCAATGCTCGTAAAGCCTCCATACCTTTCTCTGATTCTTGTAACGATTTCTCGGAGGCATCTACCACTTCATGCGAGTTTCTAGCTATTTGACCTGAGCTTCTTGCCAATTCTTCTAAAGTTGCCGTAATTTCAGAAACCGAAGAAGATTGTTGCGCAGATACCATAGCCTGTTGGTTCACAGCAGAAGAAATATCTCCTGTAGAATTTTTTAAAGTTGCGGCTGTTCTGGCAATCGCGTCAACTTGTTGCTCTATAGCTTTTTTAATATTTCCGACCATCTCATTAAAACACTTTGCTAAATTGCCAATCTCGTCCCTTGAACTAGATTTAACGCTGACTTTAGTATTACCTTTAGAAACTTCTTTTGCCGCTTTCGCCAAATCTACAATAGGCTTAGAAAATAATTTACTTAAAACGCCAGTAATAATAGCCAGAGCTACAATCAATATGGCAAGAAAATTTAAGGCCCACAATCGGATTTGGTTTCTTGCTTCGAGGGCCTCCTCTAAATCAATTTCCGCTAATATTGCCCAATTCGATTCCATAATAGAAACTGGAGCGTAGGCGCTCAAAACTGGAATATCTCTATAATCCTCAAAAATATCAAAACCCGTTTCTCCTTTTAACGCGGCAGACGTTCCCTTAGTTCTAATAAGATTTAATCCAATGGATGTATTTAACTTTCTAGATTTTTCCAAAATATTTTGATCTACTTTTAAACTGCTTAACGCCTCAAAATATTGAGAAGGATCCTCAATTAAAAATCTTGAATCGTTTCGCATTTTAAAGTCGGGGCCAACCAAATAAACTTCCCCTGAGTTTCCAAGTCCAACTCTCTGCCAAGCTTTTCCGCTCGTCATCACAGAATTAATACGGTCAATAGGGGCTTGGAAAATTAAAACTCCAATCTGAGTTCCATTATCAAATATTGGAGAAGATATAAATGCCGCAGGAGCGTTATAAGAAGGTTCATATGGTTCAAAATCTTCAAAAAAAACAGCGTCAGGGCTAGATGAGTTTAAAGCCGCTTGGAAAACACGCCCTATTCCCGTTTTGGCATAAGGTCCAGTTAAGAGGCTGGTAGAAAAATCAACTTCCTTAAAAACTGAATAAACGATGTGCCCTGACTTAGGTTCCGCAAGAAAAATATCATAATAGCCAAACCTTTCTAAATATTCTCGAATCGTAGGATGATACTTTTTGTGCAATGCAGTATAAGAACTAGAATCTGAAGCGAAGTCTAGTTTATGTTTTTTTCCAATTGGATTTGGATTATCCGAAATGTAAAGAGATTGTAAAATTTTAGAATATTTTTTTTGGGGGAACCAATCATCAATAGAACTTTCACTCGCTTCCAAAGTGTTTTTTAATTGATATTCATAACGATGCATCAGTTTTTTTTCTTTTTGAGGATCTAAATATTTTTTTGTTTCCTCCTCAACTTTAAAAAATGCCTTAGCAAATTCTTTCATTGCCGAAGCAATCATATGATTTTGAGAAAAAGTCGAAATCTGGTTATTTATTTGCTGGAAATACTCTTCTATCTGAAGTTTTTTCTCTTCGCGAAGAGAAATCAATCTATTTTTATTGATCTCCATCAACTTATCTTCAATTTTCTGATCGAGGGAATAAAGCAGGGCGCATAAAGGCACTAAACTAGTTATCAAAATAGCAAGAATTAGCTTTATCCGTATAGTAAATCCAAACAACGAAGAATCAGTTTCAACACCTTTTTCATTCTCTTTATTCATAGAGTTTTCGGGTTTTGTTATTGGAGATTCCATAAAAACCGCAAATAATATTTGAATTTAATTTGTTTAAACTCTGCTACATCATTTATTCAGTCGCTATTACCAATATGCGTCGCCAATCGATATCAAATATACCGCAAGAATAGACTTTTAAAATAGATTTGTGGATTTTATCAATTTGGCTTTCGAGGCACAATGACAAACGACATTATATCAATCGGGTTTTAAGAAGTTTTTAAGCTTACTATTGACCCATTTCAATATAACCAGTTTCACCGTCTTTTGTAAAAATGGCTTTACTTGATTGAATTGATTGCAGGGTCGCCCCAACGATTGATTCGCCTACTTTCAATTTCACATTGTTTTGGCCTGGGGAAGAGATAAAAATATAATTGGCAGGATTACCTTCGCTAAAATAAATAATTCCTTTTAGCTTTAGGGATGGAATATTTAATAAACTCTGTCTTTGAGGTTTTGCAGAAATTTCTTCCGCTATTTGATTAATTCGAGTTTTTTCAATTAGACTCACAAACTCATCATTTGTGTTTCTAATGTCTTCTTCGCTCATTTTTGCTTCATTTTGAATCGTAGGCGCTATATTTTCCTCTTCAAGGTTCTGTTTTTGATTTGAAACCCGTTCCATTTCAAGACGGCTGACATTCTCAATCGGAACTGACTGCACTGGAGACTTTTTCAACTCTTTTTCTGAACGAATAAGTTTAACAACTTCTAAAACTTTTGCCTGATTAGAAACTTCGTCAACTTTTGTATTCTCTGTATCGGTGGAGTTAACTTGATGGGATTGCCGGGCAACTGGTTTACCTTTCAAATTTATGGAACGATCTCCTGAAATTTGATTCATCGAAATCCCAGAAACCGAAGCGCCTTTTGGCAATTCAACTTTATTTAAATCAGATTGCCTTGGTGAATCAAAAAAACTATTTGGAGTCAAATCTTTGCTAATCTGGGATTGATTAGATTTGAAATAAAAATACATACCGGCCAAAACAATCAGAAAAATACTCACTGAAGCTATTATGATTAGACTATTTCGTTTCTGAGTGATTTGGACAAAGGGAGCAGTAGAACCAAACTCGCGGTGCAAAGCTAAATCCTGCACATCAAGACTTTGTTCAAAAACGCTTTTTTCTTCTTCGAGTTTTTTTAGCGTGTTTAAAATAGCGCTCATATAGTTTATCGAACTACTAGTCTTGGAGTGTTATAAATTTTTAACAAATTATATAATGCCAATCTACTTTCGGTATCAAATGCTCCTTCGTCCTTAATACCATATTTTCTTTGAAATTTTTTGACCGCTTTAACCGTTTTGGGTCCATAATTTGAAGCTTCTCTCCCTTTAAAAAAACCAAGTAATCTCAAATTTTTCTGAAGCCAAATAGATTCTTTACCTTTAAATCCTCTACCAAAACTCTTGGGTAAAGATTCAAAATCTTTCCAGAAGATAATAGCTTTATTATTCCAAAGCGACTCTATTGCTGAAAAAGGCATCTCGATTTTATCAACCGACCCAAAGGTTCCAAAATTATCCTTTGCAGCAACCAAGGCCAAATACTTTGTTCCTTGCGCGTTTGGCAAATTCATTTCTAAAATAGCTGGGTAATTTAAAGTCGCAAGACGAGAAAAGTTTCCGCTAAATTCATAAAAGGATAAACCAAAATCTCCCTCTAAGTTTTCAAAAATTGGTTCTTCTATCCCAATTAAATTACCAGGGTCTACTTCCCAAGTTTCTAATATCCATTTGGCAGCTTCTTCCTTGCTTTCCGCTAAAGTTAAACTAGATAAATAAGTCACTAGTTTTTCAGTTTGAGAAATTTCTAAAGATTCGGAAGAACTAACTTCTGAAATAACCGGTTTGGGAACTACTGGAGTCGCTTTTGAAACAACAACATCCGGTTTTTTTTCAAAATTCGCTTTTTCCGTTTTTTTCTTTTCAGTAGCCTCGGGAAGGTTCAACGCGGGTCTTATATCGCGTGGAATAATATTTACAGCTGTATTTAGAGGATTTTCACGTATATATTGACTAAAATCTTTACTGGCGACATCTTCAATAGAAGCCGAAAATTGAGGAATTTCCGCTCGGCTTGCGGCAAAAAATAATAACCCCGCTAAAATTGCAGCAGGGAAAATGGTTTTGGTAACTTTTTCAAAACTTGTCGGTTTCAATAATAAGCCGCCAATATCTTTGGCCGCAATTTTAATCGTTTTCGCCGTTATCTTTTTTGTATTTAAGGTAAAACCAATTAATAACGATCTATCGGCTAACACGTTAATCATTCTTGGAATCCCCTGCGAATAACGGAAAATCAAATCCATAGCTGATTTCGTAAACCTAACTTTTCCTTTGCCAAGCGCAACATTTAGTCGATGCTGAATATACCCTCTGGTCTCTTCTTGATTTAGAGGCAATAATTCCCATTGAATAGTAATGCGCTGCTTAAGCTGTCGCAGTTCTTCTTTCTGTAAAATTTTATCTAATTCGGGCTGACCGATTAATATTATCTGGATTAGTTTTTGTGTGTTAGTTTCCAAGTTAGAAAGCAAACGCAATTGCTCAAGCACTGGAGTTTCTAAATCTTGAGCCTCGTCTACAATCAAAACAACCCTTTTGCCTTTTTTTCTTTCTTCAAGCAAAAAAGCGTTCAAAATATCGGTTAGCTCTTTTCGACTTTCGGTTTCTGAAGGTATTCCTAACTCTGAGTTGATTGCTTGAAGCAACTCTACAGAATTGAGGCATGGATTAAATATATAAGCAATATTAAACCCTGAGTCCAATTGGCTTAAAAAACTGCGGCTGATTGTGGTTTTTCCTGTTCCAACTTCGCCAACGATCTTGAGAAAACCATTATTTTCCTGCAAGCCAAAAACTAAGTGGGCTAATACCTCCTTGTGTTTTGGACTAAGATAAAGGTATTTGGGGTCAGGGGTCAGATCAAATGGCTTCTCCGAAAAACCAAAATAATCCTCATACACGCTATGTCGACTTTTATTTCCTCGACTCATTCCACTCATCCGAGAAACTGGAGATTTAGGCCCAGCATAGGGATGACTACTAATTAAAGTAGACTTAAAACCAAATACGCTTTGATCATAGGCATCCCTTTTTTCGTTATCGGATAAAATAGAATAAGCCTCTTCTGCAAGCGCAAGCCTCTCTTTTGATTGATCCAAAAAAGATGTTTGTTCTGGCTGAATTGTCCAACGCCCTGTTAAAGTTCGAAATGCTCTTTCAATATCGGCGTTAGTGGCGTTTCGGGGAATTCCTAAAATTTGGTAGTAGTCTTGATGTTGAACTGGAGACATAAAAATAAAAGCAATTCAGTGGTTTGAAGAAATGTTGAAGCTCATATTAGCACCCGAATAGAATACCAAATAATCCCTTAATTTTCAAAGAGTTTCAAACAACTAAAATCCAAAATCATTTAAAGGTCATTTTATTCTATAACACAACAAAATAAGACACTCGATAGACTCAAAATTAGTTTTTTCTTTATCCTTTAATATTTATTTAATCAAAAAGTAATTATAAAAAACATTTATTTTTTTGAAATTTTTGGGAGACAAATAATGGTTTATCTTTTCGGTTAAAAACCGAAATAAAAAAATATTCCTAAACAAAATGGCAAAACACACCTTTGTAAGAAACAAAAATTAGATAAAATTTTGATCATATATCACCCAAAAACATATAAATTTTGTTAAAAATACAAGCAGTCTACTCGATTAAATAAATTCAAATTAATCATGAAATAAGCTTGAACCATTTCAAATTAATGTGATAAAGTCTCTAGCGGTTTATAAGTATTTTTGGATGATAATTTAATCTTCCGATTTTTGTTCGAAATATAAAAACTAACGCAACTGTTAGTTTAAAAATCTATTTTTTGAGTTATAGTTTAAAAAACTTTAATTCGATTTTCGAACAAATTATCAAAAAAACCGTAAAGTCTCAGAGGTTTGATGTCCGGGAGGAACCTTTGAGATGAATGCCAAGATTTTTAAGAAAAAGGAGAAGCTTTTAAAGTTTGGCATTTCGCTGGGGGAAGTCTTTTACGACCACCCGGTTCCCTCATGAGAAACTATTAAAGCTGTCCATTCCTACTAAACTAGGTTGGTCGCATCTCAATCTTCCCGGGCTCTCGCCTTTATTATTAGCTTAACCTTTAAATATTTGGTTAGTCCGGATTTTATATAAAAAAGAGTACCTTGTATTTTTGTATAAGGGTTTTAGGTATTTTAAGATTTGGGAGATTTTTTATTATGTCTGTCGGGAAAGTTAAATGGTTTAGTGATAAAAAAGGTTATGGATTTATTGAAGTAGAAGGAGGAGAAGATGTTTTCGTTCATTATTCTTCTATCCAATCAGACGGCTATAAATCGCTTAAAGAAGGGCAGTCTGTTGAGTTTGATATAACTACAGGACAAAAAGGGCCTCAAGCGTCGAACGTCATTCCAAGATAAAAGTCTTTTAACCTCGGCAGGACTAAACTCCTGCCGAGGATATATATTAGAAGTTTCTCTCCAGAAAAATTAATTTTCTACGTTTCTTTCGAACTACATCCTTAAACCTTCTGACCACAAAGTTCGACAAATTTATATTTCCCCACTTTAAAATATAGACGAGTTTTTGATTTGCTTCAGCGTTTAGATCTAAATTTGATAAAATTGCTTAATTAACTAAACAAACGAGAAACTCATTGATGACTTCCAATATTTTTAGAACAACTTTTAAAGGCGTAAGAGGCTCTATTCCAACCCCAGCTCTTCCTCATCAAATTGAGGAAAAACTTTCTAAAGCTATCGAATTAATAACCCCAAAAGATCTGGAAGACTCTGAGTCTCGCAAAAACTTTATACAAAGTTTGCCTTTAGAAATTAAGGGTTGTTATGGCGGTAATTCTTCTTGTGTTTTGGTGGAAGTCGGCGGCCACAATTTAGTTTTCGACGCCGGAACAGGTTTAAGGGTATTGGGATTGGATTGGTTGAAACAAGAGTTTGGAAAGGGTAAAGGAGAAGCTCATATATTCATTTCCCACACCCATTGGGATCATATAATGGGGTTGCCGTTTTTTAATCCTTTTTTTATTCCCGGAAATAAGTTCACTATCTATGGAGCTCATAACGACCTTGCCAGCAGACTAGAATATCAACAAGAACCCGATCACTTCCCCGTTTCTTTTGATTCCTTCGAGGCCTATATTAACATTGTGCAATTAGAAGAGTCTAAATCTTTAGAATTAGGCGACGTAAAGGTTACCTGGAAATTAAACTATCACCCTGGGGACTCTTTTTCGTATAGGGTCGATTTCAAGGGTAAATCGATCATTTACGCAACAGACGCAGAGTACAAAGATTTTGGCCGTGGTAAATTTAAAGAAGAAGTTTCGTTCTTTAAAGATGCCGACATGTTAATTTTTGATTCTCAATACTTGTTTATTGAAAGCATGGAAGAAAAGAAAGATTGGGGTCATAGTTCCCCCATCATCGGAGCCGATATCGCCTTAGAGGCTAATGTAAAAAAATTGGCCTTTTATCATCACGAACCGACTTATGACGATTTCAAATTAGCGCAAATCCTAAAAGAAACTAAAGACTATGTGAATGAAGTGGAACCTGACAATAATCTTGAAATGTTTTTTGCTAACGAGGGTTTAACATTAGATCTTTTAGATTCTGAAAATTAGCTCTCCCCTAAACAATTAAACATTGAAAAGAAATTCTATTATATCGCCGTCTTTAACTTTATATTCTTTTCCCTCTGAACGAAGTAACCCCGCCTCCCTTACCGCATTCTCAGACTTAAGTCTTATTAAATCATCATAATGATACACCTGGGCTCGAATAAACCCCTTTTCAAAATCGGTATGTATAGCCCCTGCTGCCTGGGGAGCTTTCGCTTCTTTCCGAATTGTCCATGCCCTATTTTCTTTTCCTCCACCCGCAGTAAAAAAGGTAGATAATCCTAATAGATCGTATCCCGCTCTAATCACTCTGTTAAGTCCGGGTTCTTCTAGTCCCATTTCTTCTAAAAACGCATTCCGCTCTTCTGGATCTTCAATTTCCATTATTTCACCTTCTAGTTTTCCAGAAATTTTCACAATCTGAGCTCCTTCAAGCTCGGCTCTTTCCTGGACTTCTTTCACATGCTCATTTTCAAACTCTGAAGGATCAATCGTATTACAAACATACAATACAGGCTTTGACGTAATTAAATTTAACGATTGAACAAAATCAATTTCAGCTTCGCTATCTAAAGTCAAAGACCGAATAGGTTTGCTCAAATTAACCGTTTCAATAAGTTTTGCTAAACAATCCATTTCAAATCTGGCTTCTTTATTTCCAGATTTGGCAAGTTTTTCGACTTTTTGCTTTCTTCTCTGTAAAGATTCTAAATCCGCAATTGCCAGCTCAGTTTCAATTGTTTCGATATCTGAAATTGGATCTATTTTGCCATGCACATGCGTTATGTTTCCGTCTTCAAAACAACGAACTACATGCGCGATTGCACGCACTTCTCTTATATGTCCCAAAAACTTATTTCCTAAACCTTCTCCTTTAGAGGCGCCTTTCACCAAACCGGCAATATCCACAAACTGCATGCTGGTAAAAACCACTTTTTTTGCGGGCATTATTTCAGAAATTTTATCTAATCGAGAATCCGGAACGGTAACAACTCCAACATTAGGTTCTATCGTCGTAAAAGGATAATTTGACGATTCAGCGCCAGCTCGTGTTAGTGCATTAAAAATAGTCGACTTACCAACATTTGGAAGGCCGACAATTCCACAATTAAATCCCATAATCGTTTTCCTAAAAATTTTCTAATAAGAACTGAGAAAACCTCCAAGAATTAAACTTTCTTGAAGATTCCCTTTATTTATATTTTTTGAAGAAGCAATGAATCGTTTTTGTTAAACGAATCTAAAAAATATAAAGAGCAAAAAACAAAAACTGCGAATCCACTCAGCATATAAAAAAAAGAACTTGCATCTATAAAGCTAAAGGCTATCAAAAATCCAACGGCTCCAATATTGCCATAGGCGCCTACGATTCCAGCTGTTTGCCCTGCGGCATTTTTATTGACCATTGGAGCAATTGCGAAACAGGCTCCATTACCAGCCTGTAAAAAAATCGAACATAAAACCGAAACAATTATCGCCACTTCTAACGACCAGCTAGAGTCAATGTCGCCCATTAGCTTATAACATATAACCGCCCCAAGAATAAGAATGGCTAACGTCCTTTTTCGGCCCCAAACATCTGAAATCCACCCGCCTGAGGGACGGGTAACGAGGTTCATAAAAGCAAAACTTGCTCCCCATACGCCTGCTTGAACTATTGAGAGACCAAAAGTATTTTGCAAAAACTGGGGAAAAAAAGAAATAACCGCTAACTCCGATCCGAAGGTAAGAGCATAAACAAAACTTAAAACCGTTAGGTTTCTAAATTGACCGTTTTTATATGAAGGTTCAAAATCAATATCCGAATTGTCTTTCCAAAACTTCACAATATGAAAAAAATAAGCCAGTGTAATAAGACATAAAATTGTTAAAAACGCTGGATATTGTAAACTAAAAGAAGCTGGGATTGACAACTTCCAAACGGCTGTGGCCATCGCGACATAAGCAGGGGCCATCAAAAATGTAAAAAGCCATATATCCTGTTTTGATGACGGTCGGAGCGTTTCATGCTTTTCTTTGGGCAAATCTCGATTAATTTTTTCTTTAGCGCTGAAATAATAAACACAAGCCCACCCCAGGCATAGAGCTCCGGAAAAATAAGAGGCTATTCTCCATCCCCCTTCTAAATCAAAAAAAGAAGCCAGCCAAGGCAATAAAAATGCCGAGGCCGCCGCGCCAAAATTTCCCCATCCTCCATAAATCCCTTGGGCTATCCCCATTTTTCTTTCGGGGAACCATTCTGATATCATCCTGATTCCCACAACAAACCCAGCCCCAGAAATCCCCATAAGCAATCGAGAAACAAAAATCCAAAAAAATGAACTTGATTGAGCAAAAATAAAACAGGAACAAGATGAAAATAAAAGCAATATTGCAAACACAAGCCGAGGCCCAAAACGGTCCACCAAGGAGCCAATAAAAATTCTGGCAGGAATAGTCAACGCAACATTTGCTATCATCAAAATTTTGATTTGGGTTTCCGTAAATCCTAAAACCTGAACCAACGTTGAATTAAAAGGAGCTAAATTAAACCAAGCAAAAAAGGTTATAAAAAAAGCAAACCATGTTAAATGAAGCGTCTTTTGCTGATTTTGATCAAACCCAAACATACCAACCACATATGGCAATATTTATTAGAGTTAACATTGAAGGCAAACTCTAACTGGCATCGAAAATAGTTTGGGTATAAAAATAGAATATTCGAAACAACCAAAGGCAGGCATCAAAAAATTATCCGACAAAACTTTAATACTCAATTACTCAAAATTTACCGTGTAATTTTCTTGATGTAACTTAGGATTAATTTCTATTGCTATCTGAAGGTTGAAGCGGGCGCCCATTTCATCCAAAAAACCATTTTCCTCTTCCAATATCAAATCATAAACTGTGGAATGAACCTGAACCGTGATTTTTTTCTTGTCCAAGTTTTCTCCGGCCATTCTTTGTATATTTCTAAAAATTTCATAACAAGTGGTTGTCGGAGATTTAATATATCCTTTTCCTTCGCAATAAGAACATGGGTCGCACAAGGTCTGACTTATACTCTCTCGAACTCGCTTGCGAGTCATTTCAACCAAACCAATTTCGGAGATTTTTAAAATTCTGGTTCTATATCTGTCCGATTTCAACGCTTGATTTAGGGCCGACCACACTGTTTCCTTACTACTTTCTTTTGCCATGTCGATAAAATCAACGATGATAATACCGCCTATATTTCTCAATCTAAGTTGATAAACAATCTCTTTAACCGCTTCCAAATTAGTTTTTAGTATTGTTTCTTCCGGGTCACTGTGCCCAACAAACTTACCTGTGTTTACGTCAATAGCCACTAAAGCTTCAGTTTGATCAATAGAAATATAACCGCCAGATTTCAGCCAAATTTTTCGTCCAATGGCTCGGCTTATCTCCATCTCTATTCCATATTGATCAAAAATAGGAATTTTATCGTCATAGAGCTCAATTTTTTCGATCAAATGTGGCATGTAGGCGGAACAAAACTCAAGACACTTTTGATAATCAGGCTTCGAATCGATCATCAGCCCTATGACATCTTGATTGAATAAGTCTCTTATTGATCGAACAATTAAATTTAAGTCTTCATATAATAAATAAGGCGCCGCGACTCTTTCGGATTTATCTTTAATGTTTTCCCAAAGGCGATGAAGAAACTCTACGTCTGACACAAAATCTTCTTTGGTTCTTCCTTCTCCTGCAGTCCTTACAATATAACCTTCGCCAGGTCTCCCGACTTCGGCTATTAAATTCTTCAATCGCTCTTTTTCTTCTTCATCTTCAATTCTTCTAGAAACACTGATTTGCCGCATAGTCGGCATATATACGATGTGCCTTCCAGGGAGCGTAATATAAGAAGTCAAACGAGGGCCTTTTGTACCCATGGGGTTTTTTGCAACCTGCACCATGAGTTCCTGTCCTTCTTTCAAAATATCTTGAATTGGGATACCTACATTGGCTTGACGAAAGGGTTTTTCTTGATCGTCTTCCATTTCGTCGTCGTTCAGGTCTTGGGGATGCTCTTCGTTGTGTTCGTGTTCTATATCATGGAAATCCATGGTATCGATGTCGCCAACATACAAAAATCCGGCTTTCTCTAGACCAATGTTTACAAAGGCTACTTGCATCCCTGGAAGAACTCGGATGACCTTGCCTAAATAAACATTTCCCACAATCCCACGGTTAGCCTTATGCTCAATAAACAACTCTGCTAATTGGTTATTTTCCAATAAGGCTACACGAATCTCACGATTATTCGAATTTATGACGATTTCTGAAGCCATAATCCGATGCGCTCATAAAAAAAGTTTTTTAATTTAACTTTAATTGCCTTCTGCCACGTTTAAAACTTTTACGTTATTTTTCCGAACTTCAATGTTTCATAACAAAATAAACTGTATAACGAAAGCAAATGCGAAAACAGGGCAAACATCATCTAGTTAAACAACCTGTATTCTCAAAAAGGTAGGTTGTTGAAATTATAGCACTATTTTAAAATACCTTCACGGTAAACTTGTCGAAATAAGAGATTTATTCACCTCATCTCTCTTCTCATTTCAATGTTTAGCAGTAAACCAAATGCAAAATAGGTGGAAATAAGGGAAGAACCTCCATAACTGAGAAGAGGCAGAGGGATACCTGTGATTGGAAACAATCCTATTGTCATACCAATATTAACAATAATATAAAACGCTATGGAACCTATAATTCCAAGGGCAAGAAACAATCCAAATCGATCAGTGGCTTTATAAGCTATATTCAGACCCTTCAAAATAATATAGATGTATAAAATTAAAAGAACAGTAACTCCGACAAAACCCGTTTCTTCTGCAAATACACTAAAAATAAAATCTGTGTGTTTTTCTGGAAGAAAGTTTAAACGGCTTTGTGACCCCGCAAATAAACCTTGTCCTCCAAAACCTCCCGAACCTATAGCAATTTTAGATTGAATGGCATGATACCCAGCTCCCAAAGGATCTAGCTCAGGGTTAAATAAAGTTAATACTCGGGTTTTTTGATAATCTTTAAGTATAAACCAAAGCATAGGGATGGAAATTAGTCCTGCGCAACACAATTTAACCAAAGTAGCGGTATACATTTCTGAAGCTAAAACAAATATACCAAACACAAAAAGAATAATCATCGCCGTTCCCAAATCTGGCTGTAGCGAAATAAGAAAACAAATTACTCCTGTGTAAATTGCAGGCACAATTAAATTGATCAGTTTATATTTTCCCCCATGTTTTTTCTTGGAGTAATAATTGGCCAAAACAATAATCAACGCAAATTTGGCAAATTCAGATACTTGTAAAATGAGCGGGCCAACTCTAATCCAGCGACGGGCTCCTGAGGCAATATTCCCAAAAAACAAAGTCCAAACTAGAAAAACTATAATAACGGCGTAAATTAAATAGGCATTCCTTCCCCAAAAACGATAGTCGACAAAAATCGCAAACAACATCACTGCAAGCCCCAAACAAATCCTAAAAATCTGTTTAATGTAAAGGCTTCTAAAAAACTCCTCGGGCCTCCCATGATTTGCGCTATAAATAATTACTACTCCCAAAATTGAAATCAATAGAATGACTGAGAAAAAAATCCAGTTAAAATTTGAATACATCTTTCGATTCATTTCGTTTTGTTACTCCTTAATTCATCAGAGAAGCCATATCTTTAGGCAAAGGAGATTCGAATTCGACCATTCGACCCGAACATGGGTGCTGGAATTCTAATTTATGAGCGTGAAGCGCTTGACGAGTAAGAATTTTTGAAAAATGACTTGAGGAATTTTTATTGTAAAGCTTGTCGCATAAAATTGGATTTCCAATATGCGATAGATGAACCCGGATTTGATGAGTTCTCCCTGTTTTTGGAAATAATCTTAAAAATGCAAAAAGCTTAAACTGTTCCACCATTTCGTAATACGTAATCGCTTCTCTCCCCGCCCCAATATCTACAGCCATTTTTTTTCGATTAACTTTATGTCTACCGATTGGAACATTAATTATTCCGGAGTGTTTTTTCAAAGATCCTCTTACTAAGGCAAGATATTGTTTTTTTACAACTCGATCTTTAAACTGTTTTGTTAGAGATTGTAAGGCGTAATCATTTTTAGCGACAACAATCAATCCAGAAGTTTCTTTATCCAGTCGGTGCACAATGCCAGGTCTTTCAACTCCTCCAATTCCAGAAAGATCCGAACAGTGGTTCAAAATTGCATTGACTAAAGTACCCGTATAATTACCAGGGGCGGGGTGCACTACCATTCCAGCAGGTTTGTCAACGACCAAAATTGATTCATCTTCAAAAACAGCTTGTAATGGGATAGGTTCCGGTTGAACTTCTAAAGAAATGGGAGCGGGGACCGCCACTTCAATGGAATCCCCAAGCTTAAGTTTATAGTTTGGTTTTGCAGAAGCCCCATTGACGGTTACTAGACAACCATCAATTAGTTTTTTAAGATAAGACCGGCTAAAATCTGGAAGTTCATCGGTTAGAAAGACATCTAAGCGACTGTTAATACTAGTTTCATCAATTAAAAATTCATAATCTTGCATTTATTTGGCTAACAATACTAACGACCAAACTTAACAACGTTCAAAGAACAACCTATTTTTCCAGCATTCTAGGCATGAGTTCAACCAAATTGCATGGTTTGTGTTCGCTATTAAGCTGATGCACTATAATTTGATCCCAACCGTCCTTACAAGCCCCTGTAGATCCAGGTAATGCAAACATCATGGTGCCGTTAGCAACGCCTCCCGTAGCGCGTGACTGGATAGTAGATGTCTTTATATTTTGATAACTCAACATTCTAAAAAGTTCTCCAAAACCCGGAATAGGCTTGTCGTACAAACCTTCAAAAGCCTCCGGGGTAACATCTCGACCGGTAACCCCTGTCCCACCAGTAGAAATGATCGCGTCTACTTCGGGATTGTTTATCCATTCCTTTAGAACTCCCTGAATTTTATCAATATCGTCGGTAATTATGCGCTTTTCTATCAAATTATGACCTGCTTCTTTAACGCGTTCCGCTAAAACATTTCCAGATTTATCATCTTCCTCAGTTCTGGTATCAGAAACTGTCAAAATAGCAATGTTAACTACTTTTTTGGACGAATCTTGCATTGTTTATCTCCAATTTGCTCAAATTTTAGTCATATTATCAATCTCTTACCTTTAGTTCAAGCAACATCGCAAACCATATTGTTTTCTATTTTGGATTGAATTTACTTTAGGTCATGTCATAAAGCCACAGAATAACAACTTTTAAATTGGAGTAGATTTTAAACTCCTTTTCACGTTAAATTAGTTAAAGTTCGCTGTTGCAATATAAACAAAAACTCAATCAAAACTAATGCCTACAGCCATAATCACCGGAGGCGCGGTTCGCCTAGGAAAATCATTTGCCTTGCATTTGGCAAGCAAGGGCTACGATATCGCCTTGCATTTTAGTAAGATGCGTCCTGAAGTTCAATCCGTTCTAGATCAGTTAAATAGCATTAACGTAAAGTCTAAGGGGTATTCCTGCGATTTTTCTAATATGGAAAACGCCGAAGAACTTCTTGAAAAAATAGCCGAAGACTTCTCCGATATAACTTTACTCATTAACTCTGCGGCTAATTTCATTCAAGAAAATATCGAAAACACCCATTCCAAACACTTATTGGAAACATTCCATATAAACTTATTCTCTCCTTTCATTTTAATGAGAGAGTATAAAAAAAAATTTAATCAAGGAATGATCGTCAACATACTCGACGAAAGAATCCTTAGAAACGTACCGACTTTTGCGGCTTATTCAGTTTCCAAAGTTGGACTAGCGCATTTAACTCGTATTGCAGCTATTGAATGGGGGGTACAGGTCCGAGTTAATGGAATCGCTCCAGGTTTGATTCTCCCGCCAGCCGGTCAAGACGATAGTTATTTAAAAAGAGAGGCAAAACATGTTCCAACGGGAAATCACGGTTCCCCTGAAAATCTAATTAAAGGGTTAGACTATCTATTGGAAAACACTTTTGTAAATGGAGAAATTTTATTCATAGACGGAGGAGAATCAATTAACCCAG
>CAYFMN010000006.1:57190-61068 GCA_964344185.1 uncultured Nitrospinota bacterium | reverse complement strand
ACATTTCAACGACATACATAATGCAACCTTTTCTTTCAATTATCATTCCAGCGTATAACGAAGCATCTCGATTACCGCAAACACTCCCTAATTTAAGAAAGTTTTTAGAGAAACAAGACTTCACCTGGGAAGTTATTTTATCGGATGATGGAAGCTCCGACCAAACGCTTCAAATTGCTTCAGAGTATTTCGGCAATGAAGGATTAATCAAGTTAAGTTCGAATAAAAATCGCGGTAAAGGCTATGCCGTCCGCCAGGGAGTTTTAGCCGCAAAAGGAGAAATATGCTTATTGTCCGACGCTGATTTTTCAACTCCCATCCAAGATTTTTATAAATTAAACGCTTTAATACAAGATGGGTATGATATCGCAATTGGATCTCGCTCACTTCCTGATTCTAACGTAACAATCAGGCAAGCATGGTATAGAGAAGGAATGGGCAGAGCCTTCAATAAATTCGTCCAGCTCATTGTTTTAGAAGGCTTTATAGATACTCAATGCGGTTTTAAATGTTTTCGAAGAGAAAAAGTTATTAAAATTTTCGAAAAAATGAAAATTGATCGTTTTAGTTTTGATGTAGAATTTCTTTACTTAGCCCAAAAATCAAATCTTAAAATTACTGAAACACCCGTAGAATGGCATAATGTTCTTGAATCGCGAGTTCGAATTGTTCAAGATTCTTTAGGAATGCTCAAAGATCTTTTTCAAATCAAAATCAACGATTTTTTAGGTAAATATAATTGAAGAAGGTTATCAAACCTTGTATTGTAAATTTTTTCTCATTACGGCAAAATATTCCAAACTTAAAATATTTTAATAGCCTATTTAATTGGTAAGTTTTCCAACTTTAAGGAGGGAACCATGAAATACCTGGCCAGAACCTTATTAACATTTTTCATTGCCATTAGCATTTTTCTAATTCCCTCTCTTAGCGCCGCAGAGCCAACAAAAGCGTCAGAATGTATGAAAATGACAAATGCGGACGATAAAAACCTTTGCCTATCAAAATCAAAAGACGAAGATAAAGCCTATGGATATACAAATAAAGACCACAGTCATTATTACTGCACTTTGATAAGAAATCGCGATAAGCAAAACTTTTGTTATGCCTTGGCCAATACAAATCCTAATATGTGCGGTCTCATTGTCGAAAAGAAGCTAGAAGATGAATGTAACGCACATTTTAAAAATTAATCCAACGCGCAATTATATATGGACAAACTAATTTGAGCGTAAACTTATCTATGAAACAAATTGGAAGCGAAACGTTAATTAATGAAATCATGGGAAAATTCGATTTTTTTCAAGAATTTACCGATGATGAAAAAAAAGAAATGGTTGGTCTTAAGAACTATATTTTATCGTTCGAAGACGGCGAAAAAATTATTACCCAAGGGGACATAGATTTCTCTATTTTCTTAATAATGGAAGGAAAAGCCGTAGTATCCAAAGAAGAAGCTCCTTCCGTCCAATTCCTGGAATTAAAAAAGGGAGACGTCTTTGGTGAATTATCTTTATTAGGGAAGCGTTTGCGAAGCGCTAATGTTTTTTCAAAAGGAGGGACAAAAGCGTTAAAAATGGAGGGATTATTTCTTGACTCAATGCCCTCTTCCATTCAAAACAAGTTTAAAGATCACTTTATAAAAGGTTTTATCAAGCGTATCGATTGGATGAACCAAAAAATACTTTCAATGAAAGAAGAGTTAAACGATATTTATACTTTAGTCAACGATCCCATTAACTGGCTTGACGAAAAGAACGAGTCCAGACATAAACAAATAAGCTCTCAATTGCAAGACCTCATTGCCACAGCGCAAACTTTGCTTTCAAAACAAGAATAAGCCCTTTCTTTCTTCACTAACCAAGAGTCCGACCAGATGAAATACACTTTGTATCCAGAGCTAGATAAACAATGGAGTTCAATTACCATGGGGTGCTGGCAAATTGCTCCCAGTGGAGGTTGGGGCGACATTTGTCCGCCCGGAGACGCTGACCGTGTAGTTAAAACGGCTTTGGAAATGGACATTAGCGCCTTCGATACTGCGGAAGGCTATGGCGACGGAGAATCTGAGCGACGCCTCAGTAAAGCTCTTGGCAATAAAAAAGACGATGTCATCATTATCTCAAAAATTTGGCCAGATGCGGAAATTACTATTGAAGGTTATAAAGAAAGGCTTGAAAACTCGCTTAGAGCTTTAAATAGAGACTATGTGGATGTATATCTTGTCCATTGGCCTGGAGACTACTTCAATACGCAGGAAAAAAGCGAAAAGCTTTGCCAAATAATGTTTCGCATAAAAGCAGAAGGCAAGGCAAAAGTCGTCGGCTTATCTAATTTTAGAGCAAAAGATATCAAATTGTTGGGCGAAAGAGCTTCCTACTTTTCAATAAACCAAGTTCCCTACAGTATTGTAAGAAGAGAATATGAAGAAGAGACTATGCAAATATGTGAAAAAAACGATATCCAATATATGGCTTATTCACCCACTGGTCAGGGGTTAATGGGTGGGCGGTTTGACGAAGAAGCTCTAAAAAGCCCGACAAGGCAAAACAACAAACTTTTCCACCCTCCTTATTTTGAACACGCTTTGAAAGTATACAAAACCGTACAGAAAATAGCCGAAGAAAAAAACTGTACTCCCATAGAAATTTCTTTGGCCTGGGTTATAAAACAAAAAAATATACTAACCTCTATTGTCGGTTCAAGGAAATCAGAACAGGTAAAAGAATTTGCTAAAGCTACGGAAATTGAACTTTCTGAAGAACAAATGAGTCAATTAGATTCAGCAAGCGATTCTTTCGCTGAAGCAACCAAAAACTTTAATTAACTATAAAAAGCTATGACAGAAAATAGCGAATGGAGCGAAATTCCAGAAAATGGAATTACATTAGGTCCCGAAGAAACTCTTTTAAGAGAAATAGAAAAGAATAAAGCTTTGAAAGTAGAAAAACTTGGGCTTAAAAATGAAGTTGAAAAATTACGCTTAGAAAATTCACATTTAAACGATGAAAATCAAAAATTAAAGCAGCTACTCGAACAACGCAAATCCACAACTCCGCAACAAACAAGCTCTTTAATCAATTCTCAAACGTTCACCCCGACTCTTTCTAACTTGCTAATTTTGATTATAGCAGTCGCTATTTTTGTTTTGCTTCTCTTTTTCATATTTTTTTAAATAACTTCTAACCTAAACTTAAAAATTTAAGAAAAATTGAATCCTATCTTCATTTTTTCCATCTAAATATAATATTTATCCGGTATCATACGCCTGAGTTAAAAAATTTTATGCTTTCTTACATATTGGCACGGGCGGCAGATGTGAACGAAGCCAATTTAAAATTTGTTTTATTTTTGAGCGAGGTTAAAGAAAATGTGGGTTTTTGAATTTTTTCATGTATTGATGGGAATTCTATGGATCGGATTGTTGTATTTTTTCAATTTAATCCAAGTTCAGTCCATGCCCAAAATGACTGAAGAGGGAGCGGCTAAACCATACACTCAGATCATTCTTCCAAAAGCATTGTGGTATTTCCGCCATGCGGCTCTTTGGACAGTGATAACAGGAGTTTTGTATTATGGAGCGGGGATGTCTAGTCGTGGCGCAGTTCAAGGTATTCCGAGCGCGACTATCCATATTGGTATGGTTCTTGGGTTAATCATGGCCTTTAACGTATGGTTTATTATTTGGCCAAATCAAAAGAAAATTATTGCAGGCGAATTAGAAGGCGACGCTTTAGCCAAAGCAAAAAGAACCGCTTTCTTAGCAAGCCGGACGAATGCATGGCTTTCCTTGCCAATGTTGGCTTGTATGGTAGCCGCAAATTATGGCGGTTTTTAAGTAAAAAAGATTAATGCTGGGAACTCAAGCGTTTAACAAG
>CAYFMN010000006.1:43892-57076 GCA_964344185.1 uncultured Nitrospinota bacterium | reverse complement strand
AAAGATTCTTCTCCTGGAATAGGATTTTTGTAAGGCCGTTTGGCAGTCAAAGCCTCATAGGCGTCTGCGATTGCGGCCATAGCTCCCAAAGTTCCAATTTCTTCGCCTTTTAACCCTCTAGGATATCCTGTTCCATCCATTCTTTCATGGTGTCTGCCGCCAATCTCAACCATATTCGGCGTTATGCCGGGAGATTGTCTTAATATTTCCATTGTATATTCGGCATGCTTTTTCATAATTTTAAATTCGTCTTCTGTTAAGCGACCTGGTTTATTTAAAACGGTCAAAGGAATTTTAGATTTCCCCATATCATGCAGCATACCGCCAGTCACAACTTCCAAAGTATCTTGTTTATTTAGTCCTTTAAAGTTTGCAAAAGAGCCCAAGATGGCCGCTACCCTTAATGAATGGACAAAAGTTCCATTATCATGATCATGTACAGCGTCTAATAAAGTCTGAACATCTCCATCAACAACACTTTCAACCAAATAGGAACAAGTTTCCTTAATCTCCTCATAGGGTAAAGGCTTTCCATCTTCCACTGCCTTTAAGGAGTTTTGCATGGAAGCAACGCTTAACCGTAACATCTTTTGTTGAATAGGTTTTAATGACTCCCAAGATTTTTCAACTTTAGCGTTTCCAAAACTCTCAATTTTTTTTAATATCAATTTGGTATCAAAGGGTTTTACAAGAAAGTCTACCGCTCCTAACTCGATCGCTTTAGCGACGGTTTTTTTATCGCTTCTTGCCGTAAGCATAATTACAGGAATGTCGGCAAAAGCTTCTGAGTTTCTTATTTCAGTTAAAGTGGACAGACCGTCTTTCATGGGCATATTAATATCCATGAAAATTAAATCAGGGTCTGCACTTTGTATTTTTTCTAACGCTTGTACTCCGTTATTTGCCACAACCGTTTGATGACCGTATTTAATTAAAACTTTAGACAAAAGAGTGCGAGAAGCTCTATCATCTTCGACAATTAATATCTTTTTAGGCATAGTTCTTAATTCTAAAATTAAACATATACATCGGCGAACCCGCTCATAAAAATTGATAGACCGAAATCAAGCCACATTTCTTTCGATCCAATAAACTTATTATCAACCACTACCTAATAAGCTATTGTAAAAAAATCGGCGAATCAACCATATCCGTAAAAAAATAACGGATCCTCTTCATTCATGATTGAAGAGGGAATAAAGTAAATTTTGCCAGTTCTTTCATACAACCTCTTGCCATTTTTCCCACCTATACAGAAATAGATTCTCCGAATTTAAATTCAGGCTCACCAAAAATATGTGCTACAATTTTGCTTCAACCACTTAAATATTAGACGCTCAAATATTTTCTGAAGAGCCAAATGATTAAATCTCTCTGTATTATTGATGACAATGAAATCGATGTTTATCAAGTGGAACGTATTGCTAAAAAACATAATTTAGCAAAGTTTTTTTATTCATTTTCCGACGGTCAAGAAGCAATAGAGCACTTTCTTTCCTTTGAAGACAGCAAGAAAAAATTTAATAGTAATTTCCCTCCAACAGTTATATTGCTGGATATCAATATGCCAAGAATGAGCGGCATCGAATTTTTAGAAGAATATTCGATGCTACCGCCAGAAAAAAAGGACAGTATAATAATTATTATGTTTACCTCTTCCGACCAAGAGAGAGATAAAAAACAAGTCGATAATTTTCCAGAAGTTAAAGATTATATTGTAAAACCTTTTGGTCCGGAGCATGTTCAAAAGATCTTAAATCTCGTTAAAGCAAATTAACCAGCGTTTTTTAGTTTTCCGGTAAAAAAATTGTAAATTCAGTGCCCCCTGCATTACTCTTTACTGATATATCACCGCCTATTTTTTCGATATTCTTTTTCACAATATACAAACCCAAACCGCTCCCAAATGAAGTGTCTTTATGAAATCTTTTAAACATTCCGAAGACTTCATTCATGTATTTCTCCGGTATTCCTAAACCATTATCGGATACTCGCATATAATTACCGCCTTGGCCTTTTGAAAGTTCAACATCAACAAAACGATCACGCTTATTTAAATCGGAATATTTAACCGCATTAGAAATAAGATTTTCTAAAATAGTTTTGATAATATTTTTAGACGTATAAATAGCGTCAATATTTTTAAAATTAAAACGTATTTCCACTTGTTTTTCGTCAATAAGCGTACCTAAACTTTCCTTAATAAAATTTAGTTCATTTTCAACATTAACTTCCTCAAATTTATCCTCTGTACGGCCAACTTTGGCAAGTTCCAAAATATCGTTCATTAAATCTTCAAGCTTTTGAGTTAAACCTCCTACTTTTTCAATATTACTTAAAACTTCTCCATGGTTGCCGTCTTCCATATCCATTTTCATTATGGAACTCAATCCTCTAATATTCACGAGAGGAGCTTTTAAATCATGAGAGATTCTATAAGAAAACTCTTCCAGCTCTTTGTTGACAATTTTAAGGTTTCTAATTAAATCTATTCGTTCCATTTCCATTTTTTTTCGATCGGTAATGTCCCTAAAAATCACAACCGCTCCCATTATTTCGTCGTCTTCGCTTAATATGGGAGCGCTCACATATTCGACGGGGAAACTTCCCCCATTTTTTTTCCAAAATACTTCGTCTTCAATATGGGATATCTTTCCATTTTTAAAGGCGGCAAAAATACTGCATTCCTCGCTAGGAAATGGTTTCCCATCCGCCTTGCTATGGTGAATCAACTCGTGTTGAGACCGCCCTTTCATTTCTTCCAATGTGTATCCAAGCATTTCTTCAGCCGCTCTATTGGCAAAAGTGGCGTAACCATTTAAATCCAAACCGTAAATTCCTTCGCCTGCCGATTCCAATATCGATTGCAGTTGTTCTTTTGTATCTCTCAATTTTTTTTCAGCCTGTTTCTTTTCAAAAAATTGCCCTATTTGTAATCCAATACTTTCAAAAAAAGCTTTCAAATCTTCATCAAAGTTTACCGTCCCTATTGTAAAAACTTCAAATACTCCTAAAAATATACCTTCAGAAAAAATTGGAAATCCAAACGCCGTTCTAACGTCAATTTTTTTGGCTTCCGTTGTTCTTGGAAAGTTAGAATCGATAGATACATCCTCTATCCAATTAGGTTTTCCAGTTTTCCAAATTCGACCGGGCAATCCCTTATCTTTTTCAAATAAAATGTCAAAGCTCTTCTCTTTAAACAGCTTGAATTCTTTTTGACTTAATTTCGAAGAACAAACACCATTTTTACAACGTAACGCGTTTGATTCTGGCTCGAAGCCCCAATAGAATGCCAAGTCCCAGCTTGGGTGGCGTACAAAAACACGCAGTATTTTGGGGATTGTTTCTTCTATGTTTTTGGATTCTGCTAATACCTTGTTCAAACCATATTGAACACTTTTTCTATCTTCTTCATTCAACTTACGCAATTGCTGTCTTAAAAACTGGACATATGCTATTAACAAAAGAGAAAATAATGCCGCAAAAAGCCAAAGTAAATAACGCAATGGCGAATAAGCTTCTTCAACGTCAATTTCTGTAGTTATACCAAATCTATTTCCTTGCAACCACGTCCAAACCCCAACAACAGGGACTCCTCTATAATCGTTATAACCAAAAATATTGAAACTTGATTCTCCCGAAATCGCGCTTTTCGCCATGAAGGTTAAGGGTTGATTTTTCCTTAAAATTTCTGATTTATAACCTTTTGTTAAATTAACCCCTGGGTCTCTGATATCAATATCTAAAATAGCTCGACTTTCAAGGCCCTCCGATATAAGCCCTATTTTTTTTAACTGAGTGTTGAATCGACTATTAGAAATCATCACTCCAAAAGAGTTAAAAGCATAAGTCTCTCCAGTTTCCCCAAATCGTCCTACTTCTAAAATTTTAGTAAAATGAAGTTCTGGTCGAATTCTGAAACAAAGAACCGCAATAATATTTCCCGAATTATCAAAAACTGGAGCTGCGCTAAACATTGTTGGCCAATTTTTATGCCAAACTCCATTAATATCAGGTAAATCCGCTTCTGAAATAAATGGAAGAGAAACTACCGAGTTTCCCTTTAGAGCTTTCTGGATAAAATTTGAGCGTTTTATTAGAGTTTTCTTTCCAATAGGTTCGTCCAATAACGCTCCAATTTGTAAACCATCTGTATCGGTAACAACAAAGCCAATAAGATTGCGTCGTTGGGTGACTGGTTGCAAAATCTTTTTAAGAGCCTGCAAATATTTTGATTTAATAATTTCTTCCGACTTCCAGTTGTCTATTTTTTTTGTCGATTGAACTAAACTTTCTATATTTTTACGTACAAGATCGTGATTTGACCAAATCTCTGCAAATGCCCGCTCTTCTTCAATCCACATTTTAAGAGCTTCTAACGAATTTTGGTGAATTGCTTGAAGTTGATCCGTAAGATTGCGCTGAAATCTCCAATTAATCGCTTCAAACCCAAGCCAACCAACACAAAAAAGACCCAAAAGAACAAACAGAGGTGATTTCCAATTAAAAGCTTGTTTTGCTTTCGTAAATAATCGTTTCATTATTGTTTATCTCTCTTAAGCCTTATTTCCAGTTAATTGTCCCAGTATCAAAATATTTTGCGCACCTAATAAGTTTTATTACATAGTACTATGAATAAGGCAAAATTCTTTTTCCTAAAATATCGTATCAGCAATAGTCAAGAAATATGTAATCTGCTTTAAAATTTGATAAAAAATGTAGAATTTAAAAATAATAGAGGGGGGACAAGCAGAAAAGAGGGTGGGAGGACATTAAAAGTTTATCTTTTTATTCATTTGCCTTTGAAGAATGAGTTCAGCGGGAGTTAAGTATTTTTTCTCGTTGTTGCACGTTTTACAAGCAACTACTAAATTACCTTTGGTACTTTTGCCACCTCTGGATAATGGAACCAGATGATCCATAGTTAGCTCTTCTTTTGAGAATTTTTCGCCACAGAAATGGCAAATTCCCTTATCTAATTTTGCTTGCCACCATTGGCTTTTACGTAATTGCCTTGCCTTCTCTTTTTCTTTACTAGACATAGGTTATATTAGAATTTTGGACTCCATCGATTGACGCACGGCGCGAACCGAACCGCATTCTCCCGCCTGTGGATACCAACACAACTCCCCTAAATCAAATTCAAAACCAAGAGCGGCGGAAAGCCTTGTATGGTTTGTCCAATAGCAACTGCCGTAGCTAAACTCAAATAAAGGGTCTATATGCAATTTATAAGTCCGGCCTCTAGACTCAAAAGTTTTTTCTATTTCATAAATACTTTGGATTTCTAACCGGGTAGGCAACCGCCAATCATCGTACCCTCCTAGTTTACTTTTATTCAAATTAGCCACATAATCCCAAGAAGCAAACCAGTTTAAATAAACTCCATTTTCTGGATAAGAGTAACTTTCCTGCCACATTAAACCAGTGCGGGTGTCTGAAATAGTGCCAGTTTTATTGAGAATATACCTAGTCTTTAAGCTCATTAATCACTTTTTCTTTAGAAAATACGTTTAAACTCCGAAGGTCTTTAGTCGAATTTCCTCAAACAAACCGATACCCACATTCCTTTAAGCCTTCTAAATCTTCCCTGTCCCTTGGAAAACGGTTACATATTAAGGGTTTTTGAGGGGAATTGTGAACTTTACATTTAAAATCTACGCTTAATTGACTACAAGAAATTTCCATTGAATAAAATAGGAGATTTTTTTCAATATTTTCGCCAACAATTTCAATCCCTCTATATGAGAGGTATAGCTTTAGTTCCTTCAAACTACCATGTTGTTGGATAGAAATATCCCGGACCGCAGTTATATTTACAGTTTGACAACATTCTCCGCAATTCGTACATTCTCCTTGCCTTTTCATCATATTTTCTTAACAAAGAATAAAACTAGCTTGAGTTTTTCTTTCTTTTCCGACCTTTACCAAAATATTCCGCCGTTACCGAAGTGTGTATGCCCCCACGCACCCAAAAATCCCCTAATACCTTTAAATACCTAGGTTTACAAGCTTTAGAAAAATCATCCAAAATCTGATTGATAACCGCCTCATGAAAAGCTCCTTCATTTCTATACGACCACAAATATAGCTTTAGAGATTTCAATTCCACGCATAATTTATCCGGAATATAGTGAATAGTAATAGTTGCAAAATCAGGTTGTCCCGTTTTTGGGCATAAACAGGTAAACTCGGGACATTCCATCTCGATCTCATAATCTCTTTCCGGTCTTGGATTTAAAAATGTTTCCAATTCTTTTGAAGGTTTTTTTTTCATTTAAAATCAATAGGTTAAAAAAATAATTAAAAAACTTGATTTGCGAGCTTGCTTTTTGAAATAACGATTTTATAAATATTAGCGCTCATTATTGGAGAGCGCTAATATTACGTCATTTAATTTCAATTAAATCAAAGTTTGAAATTATCTATCTCTTACTCAAATTGTCGTCTAAAAATAGCGACTTGAGACATATTCATAATAATACAGTCTTATATTTATAAAAGAAAGGAGCACACATGAAAATTCGTCCGTTGCAAGACCGGATTTTAGTTCAACCAATCTTAGAAAAAGAAGTCCGCAAGGGAGGCATTATTATCCCTGATTCCGCTAAAGAAAAGCCAATTGAGGGTCGCGTAAAAGCTGTTGGCGAAGGCAAATTAAATGACAGCGGCACCCGAGTAAAACCAGATTTAAAAGTTGGCGATAAGGTCCTTTATGGAAAATATGCGGGAACTGAAATTAAAATTGACGGCGAAGATTTCCTCCTCATGAGAGAAGACGACATTTTAGGCGTCGTTGAAAAATAATCGCTTTAAAAAACCTTAAATATTAAGTTTTAAATAGAAGGAGATTGAAATAGATGGCGAAACAAATTGTTTATAATGAAGAAGCCAGACACAAAATTTTGGCTGGCGTAAACCAATTAGCAGATACCGTTAAATTGACCTTGGGGCCTAAAGGCCGAAATGTTGTTATAGACAAAAAATTCGGTTCCCCACTGATCACAAAAGACGGCGTTACCGTCGCAAAAGAAATTGAGGTTGCAGATCCGTTTGAAAACATGGGCGCTCAAATGGTAAACGAAGTAGCTAGCAAAACCAGCGATAACGCTGGCGACGGTACCACCACTGCAACAGTATTGGCCCAAGCTATTTTTCGAGAAGGTATGAAAAATGTCACTGCTGGAGCTAATCCAATGGATATCAAACGTGGAATCGACGACGCTGTTGCGGCAATCATCCCAGAAATCCAAAAACAGGCTAAACCAACCAAAAATAAAACAGAAATCTCCCAAGTTGGAACCATTTCCGCAAACCACGACAGCACCATTGGCGATTTGATTGCCGAAGCTATGGATAAAGTTGGTAAAGACGGCGTAATCACGGTTGAAGAAGCAAAGAGTATGGAAACCGCTTTAGATATCGTTGAGGGTATGCAGTTTGATCGGGGCTATTTATCCCCTTATTTCGTAACCGATTCTGAAAGAATGGAAGCGGTTCTCGAAGATTGTTATATTCTTCTTCATGAGAAAAAAATCTCTAATATGAAAGATCTTCTCCCAGTATTGGAAAAAATTGCCAAGGGCGGAAAACCATTATTGATTATCGCAGAAGAAGTTGAGGGAGAGGCCTTAGCTACCTTGGTTGTTAACAAACTCCGCGGCACCTTAAACGTTTGCGCCGTGAAAGCGCCAGGTTTTGGCGATCGACGTAAAGATATGCTTAACGACATCGCTATTTTAACCGGCGGCAACGTCATCACTGAAGATATCGGCGTTACATTGGAAAACGTTTCTTTGGACGATTTAGGTCGAGCAAAACGAATCACCATCGACAAGGAAAATACAGTTATCGTCGACGGTAAAGGAAAAGCTGCAAACATCCAAGCTCGCGTAAAACAAATTCGAAATCAAATTGAAGACACTACTTCAGATTATGATCGCGAAAAATTACAAGAGCGTTTGGCAAAGTTAGTTGGCGGCGTAGCCATCATTAAGGTTGGAGCCGCAACAGAAACAGAAATGAAGGAGAAAAAAGCTCGCGTAGAAGACGCTTTGCATGCAACTAGAGCAGCCGTTGAAGAAGGTATTATTCCAGGAGGCGGAACTGCGTTCATTAGAGCTATTCCAGCATTGGATAAATTAAAAGGCGAACATGACTATTTAATGGGCGTTAAAATTGTGCGACGCGCTCTTGAAGAACCAATTCGCCAAATTTCAGTCAACGCCGGTATGGAAGGCACCGTCATTGCCGAAAAAGTTAAGGGTTTAAAAGGCAATAATGGTTATGACGCAAAAACTGATCAATTTACCGATATGATCAAAGCTGGAATCATTGACCCAGCTAAAGTTGCACGCACCGCTTTGCAAAACGCCGCTAGTATCTCTGGCTTGCTATTAACTACCGAAGCTCTAATCACCGATCTACCTGAAGAAAAATCCGAAGGTGGAGCCCCTCCAGGCGGCATGGGAGGTATGGGCGGCATGGGAGGTATGGGTGGTATGGGCGGCATGATGTAGTTGCCTATCCTTAAGTTTTATCTCTTTGTAGTTCATTTTAAATTAAACCCCGGTCAATTTGTTGACCGGGGTTTTCTTTTTTAAACTTTGGCTTCCCCTTATATTATTTGCCATGCGCACCACGGGTATTAATTTTAAAAAGAGTATAAGCAGGGCAACAGCCAACTGCCGCGGTTAATAATGGAACTATCGCCACTAATCCTATAGCGGTACCTGCGCTACCACCGACTACAACTCCACTAATCAATAATACAACGCCAACTGCCATTCTAAAAATTCGATCAGACTTTCCTAAATTACATACCATAATTTTCTAGCCTCCCTATAAAGATTGAATCAAATGCAAAGCTTCATTTGTTCCGGCGATAACGACAACTTATCTCAGTTTCTTCTTCATTATAGGTCTTGCAAATAAATTTAAAAATCGACAAGAATATGAATTATATGAGGCAAGTTTTTAATAAAAAATGTAGTAGGGTTACTACAAAAAACTTTGGGGAAAAATTTATTTTTCGCAAAAAATGTATCTCACTTCACTAGCGTCTGGTAAAAATTAGAACAATTGTCTTAAAGTCATATTATTACCTGGGAAAAGAAACCATTTTTTGTTTTTAAATTTGCTTTTTGCTCGGGTTTCGAAAAGCTCACCGGATAAAACGCTAAACCTTTCAATAACCTTATAGAGGAATTTATTTTATTGAAGCGAGGCGACTCTCCAGCAAGCTCAGGGCAGCAACCGTTAATACATACGGTTTAATTATAATTATTATCTACTCCTTGAGACTCTGCAATAAAAACCAATCGAAAAGGCTTATACCGAACAATAGTGATCGAACTTAATAAGTCAAAGCGATTTATTATAAAGCAACGCCTTTTTTTCAAACTGACCTTTGATATAATAATTACCTAAAATTTTTCTTTTATTTCAAAAGGGCCTTTAATATTTTTGACTTTAGTGGCTACTACGGTCAAATTAGGTCGATTTGACGCTATTTTAGGCTTTTTTAACTCTTATAATTTTTCTTAATTTATATTGCAGAGGTCATCATGTCAGAACGTTTTATTGATAATGGAAACGAAACCATAACGGATAACCAAACAGGTTTGACTTGGTTTAAAAAAGATTCACGCCAGATTTTATCAAAGTGGCTTCATCTAGAAAAATCAATAGCATTTGCAGAAAAAATGAATGAAGAAAAATTTGGAGGTTTTGACGATTGGCGAGTCCCACAATTAAAAGATGTCAAAACTATTTTTGACAAGAGTTTCTCAAATCGAGCAGTTGGAAACGACGAAATCCATATTCCTTCAATTTTTGAAAAAGGAGGGGCGGATGGAACCTGGACAGACTCCGTTAACGGCGACCGAGCTATGTTCTTTAGTTTAATCAAAGGAAGGTCAAGCTGGATTAATAAACTCGGCGAAGGCCCTTTTGCCGTTCGTTTGGTCCGAGGAACCATCAAAGAATAATTACGCTGAAATTAGCTTTTTAGAAACTACCTAATTAAATGAAAACAAGAGAAGGCCTGACTTTTTATAAGTTCTGGAGGTTCATCAGCCTTCCTTTTTCTCCCAGCAAAGTTCAAACCTGGTTCGCTGTCAAAAAATTTGAAGATATTTCCCCTGCTCGCTTAGCAAACTCTGGGATCCAAGGCGTTTTATTAGACGCGGATGGCGTTTTGGGCTCAAATGGAACTCAAATTTTTGAAAATCGCATTAAACTCCATGTTCAGTCTTTCTTAAATCAGGGGATCAAAGTAGCAATATATACAAACGCTCGCGAAGATAGATTCGATCAGTTTGAGGGGATAAAAATTGTAACTAACGTTCAAGCGAAACCGAATCCTCTAGGATTTCAAAAAGCAATCGACTGCTTTCTTCAATTAAAAGATCATAAAAAAGTTTGTATGGTAGGGGATAATTATATTACTGATGGAGGGGCAATCGAACTGGGAATACCTTTTATATACGTCGTTCCTATAAAAGGAAATGAAAAGTTATACCATCGCGCGACCAGATACTTTGGTTATGTTTGGGCTCGTCTTTACTCAAAAAAGAGTTTTAGAAATTTATACAAATAAAATTCTTTTTTCTAATAAGTAAGAAACTCTTTCCTTTATTTTTTAAAGAGATCTCTAATAATTGGCATTTTTTACTGGTTTGCCATCGTTTAGCCCTTGAATTTAAGGGCTAAACGATGGCAAACCTGAATTTTTAGAAGTTCCCTTAAGCTATTTTTACTCCAACAATTAAAATTTTGCAAAGTTGCAACTTTCTTCGCTCCAAAAAAAATATTAGCGTTAATGAAAAAAATATAGAAAAAATCAATATACTTTGATAGAAAGAGAAAGTAACTTTTACCTGAAGAAACTAAAACTAAAAAGAATCAAAAGCTTATCAATTAACAAATCAGCTTTCATCTAAGTATAAATAGATATAAATGGAAGAGAAATTACGCATTTTATTGATTGAAGACAACAAAGTGGACCGAGAAACAATTCGAAGAATCATGAACAATTTCGATTCTGAGTTTGAGTTTATCGAAGCCCAAAATATTAAAGAAGGAATCGAAAAAGCAAAACAGGAAGATTTCGATTGTATTCTTATCGATTACAATCTTCCAGATGGAGATGGGTTTGTTTTCCTTGAAAAATATATTAACGAACAAGGTCATTACGCTCCCGCAATATTTCTCACCGGCATGGGAAACGAAACATTAGCCGTAAGGGCTTTGAAAAATGGCGCGGCAGATTATATCCCCAAAAATGACCTAAACTACGAAAACTTATCTCGAAGCATCTTGAACGCCATTAAAATACATGCATTGGAATTAGAATCCAAGCAAACCCAATCTGATTTAAGACAACGAGAAGAAGAATATAGAACTATTATTGAATCTGTCTCCGATATTATTTTTAAGTTAGATTCTGATGGGAAAATAATATTTATCAACCCTGCAGTTAGGAATCTTGGATACGATCCCAATAAATTGTTAAACCAACCTATTAACTCCTTAGTTCTATCAGAACTAAAAAGCGAAATTAACTTATGTGACATTGCTACTAAAAGAGTTGGACCAAGGGCTACAACAGATTACCAAGCGCGTTTTAAGGTAGACAAAAGCTCAAACCTGTTTCAGTTTGTAGATTCAATAACAGTACTTTTAGAAGCTAAAGGACTTTGGAATGTCCCTGAAGAAAAAGTGATGGATAGGTCCGTAAAAAAAACGTTTTTAAGTTCCTTATGTGTCGCTCGCAATATTACGGAGCTTAAATGCGTTGAAAATGAACTGCGCGAAAATCAGAAGAAGTTGATGGAAGCCAACTTGAAATTAAAAAAAATTTCTAGCCAAGACGCGTTAACAGGAATTGCTAATAGATATGAATTTGACGAATACTTTTCACAAGAAATTAAAAGGGCGGGAAGAACTAAAACGCCTTTATCGTTAATAATGATCGATATAGACTATTTTAAGAATTTTAACGATACTTACGGACACCAAGCGGGGGATAGATGCTTAATTGAAGTGGCAAAAGTTCTTAATGATTCTCTTGGACGGTCAGGCGATCTTGTCGCAAGGTATGGCGGCGAAGAATTTATTATTGTTTTACCTGGAACTGACGAAAACGGCGCTTTATCGTTTGCCGAAAGGCTAAGAACCAAAGTAGAAGATCTACAAATTGAACATACCGATAGTAAAGTTAATAAATTCGTCACAATCAGCTTAGGCGTTTTTACCGGTTATCCCGGTCAAACAACCACCCCAGAAACGCTAATAACGCACGCGGATAAAGCCCTTTATAAAGCTAAGAAGCAAGGTCGTAACCAACTGGCTAATGGAAATGCTACGCTTACCCAATATTTTCTACCTTAAAATGTAAAAGCTTTAAACAACACTTTCGGCAAATTGATCTTTAATTTTTAAAATTTCAGGTAAAATATCAACAAATAGCGGAACTAACTCAGGATCAAAATGTTTTCCGCTTTCATTTTTGATATGAGCAATAGTCTCCTCAACTGACCACGCCTTCTTATAAGGCCTTTCTGAAGTTAAAGCGTCGAACACGTCGCAAATTGCGGTTATGCGTCCAACTAAAGGAATTTCTTTGCCTTTTAGTCCTTTGGGGTAACCGCTTCCATCCCATTTTTCCTGATGTGTCAACGCAATGACTTCCGCCATAGTAATCAGCTCTTCAGAGCCTCCAGATAAAATTTCACCGCCAATCGTGGTATGAGTTTTCATAATCTCCCACTCTTCTCCCGTTAATCGCGCAGGTTTCAACAAGATGTTATCGGGTATCCCAATTTTTCCTAAATCATGCATAGGGCTCGCTAATAAAAGGGTTCGGCAATCTTCTTCGCTCATTCCCGCCGCCTCGCCAAGCTTCATTGAAAAATGACTCATCCTAAGCACATGGTTACCTGTTTCGTTATCTCTATACTCAGCGGCTCGTCCCAACCGTCTTATAACTTCCTCATTGCTTCTCTTTAGTTTTTCGTTAGCCGACACAAGTTCCGCAGTTCTTTTTTTTACTTCTAATTCCAAAGTTTTATTATGGTTTTTAATTTTGTTATGTAATAAACGCACTTCCAGCATATTTCTAATGCGACAAACTACTTCCGTTAAATTAAACGGTTTACCCAAGAAATCCTTTGCTCCCG
>CAYFMN010000006.1:0-43856 GCA_964344185.1 uncultured Nitrospinota bacterium | reverse complement strand
AATTCTTTTAATTTTTTCATTACTTGAAATCCATCTAAAAAAGGCATCCTCAAATCTAATAACACTAAATCTGGCGAAAAATCTTGATACATTTCAACAGCTTCGCGCGGATCGGTTGTACTTTTTATTGAATTAAAGCCTTCATTTTCCAAAGCGCGCAGCAAAAGCTGAACATTGGCAGGTTCATCATCAACAACCATAATATTTGAATTCAACAATTCATCTTCGCGAATCATTAAAATACCTCACAAATCTACTTAATTTAATTTTGGGATTGAACTTCTAAAAACCGTTTCTATAATTATATTGAATGAACAGAGAATCTAAGAAAATATCCAAATCTCTGAAACAAAGTTATAACGCTTGATTTAATATCACTAATATAGTCAAAAAATTAAGATTTTCCTCTTTACTAGATTGTATATTGCTTTCCATCAAAAACAAGCGATTTTTTTCTAATGATAAAATAAATACAAGCGTAAAAAATATATATCAATTAATTTTTCGAAACTATCTTTTGCTTGATATGATAATAATTAACAAAACACTTTTAAAAAATTAAAAACATGATCATCGGCATTCCAAAAGAAATTAAAACTCACGAATATAGAGTATCGCTCACTCCCGCTGGAGTTCACGATTTGGTCGAAGCAGGCCATCAAGTTTTAGTTGAAGAAAACGCAGGTCTTGGCAGTGGAATCGATAATAAAAGTTTTGCTGATGAAGGAGCGGAAATTCTTCCCAGGAAGGCCGTTTTTGAGAAGGCTGATCTAATAATCAAAGTTAAAGAACCTCAACCAGAAGAATACACTCTTCTTCGCGAAAACCAGATTCTATATACGTATTTACATTTAGCTCCTGCTCCAGAATTAACAGAAGCTTTATTACAACGTAAAATCATTGGCATTGCTTATGAAACGGTACAAAAAGAAAATAACTCATTGCCGTTGCTTGTCCCAATGAGCGAAGTGGCCGGTAGGATGTCTATCCATGAAGGGGCTAAATATCTTGAGCGTGAAAATGGCGGCAGAGGCATTCTACTTGGAGGGGTTCCTGGGGTTGACCCAGGTCATGTAGTCATTTTAGGCGGAGGAGTTGTGGGACATAACGCAGCAAAAATGGCCATCGGAACCGGAGCATCTGTTACCTTACTAGATGTCAATTTACCTCGATTACGATATTTGGACGATTTATATGACGGTCGCCTTAAAACCTTAATGTCAAACAAATTAAATTTGCGCGAATCCTTAGAAAGCGCCGACTTAGTAATATGTGCAGTTTTAATCACAGGAGCAAAGGCGCCAAAACTTATTACTCGAAAAATGCTTTCTCTTATGAAACCGGGAGCAGTAATCGTCGACGTCAGCATTGACCAAGGTGGCTCATTAGAAACTTCTCGTCCAACCTCTCACGACGACCCAATTTTTGAAGTCGACGGTATTGTCCATTACTGTGTCGCCAACATGCCTGGAGCCTTAGCCCGAACTTCTACCTTCGCTCTTACCAATGCAACATTTCCCTACGCATTCAAAATTGCGGAAAAAGGCTTTAATAAAGCTATCAAGGAGGATGAAGCTCTAAAAAAAGGAGTAAATCTTTATAAGGGGCATATAACACATCCTGCGGTTGCAGAAGCCTTAGAAAAACCGTATGTGCCTCTTGACGAATTAATAGACTAAAATAAGCAATGTCTAATTCTGAATTTGTTCATTTACATCTCCACACTCTCTACAGCTTATTGGATTCTTCGATCCGACATGACCCTTTATTTCAAAAAACTAAAGAATTTGGTATGTCAGCAGTTGCCATGACAGATCACGGCAACCTCTTTGGAGCCATAGATTTTTATTCTAAAGCAAAAGATTATGGAATTAAGCCCATCATAGGCTGCGAAGTTTATATAGCTCCGGAAGGTAGATTAGACAAAAACGAAAAATATGGTTTACGCGACGCTTCACACCATCTAATTTTATTAGCCAAAAATGACACGGGATATAAAAACCTGCTCACGCTAACAACATCAGGTTTTTTAGAGGGATTTTATTACAAACCCAGAATAGATAAAGAGTTACTTTCCCAACACTCCGAAGGCCTAATTGCTCTCAGTTCATGTAATAGAGGGGAAATCGCGCACAACATTTATAAAGAAAACCTTCCGAGAGCTCAAAAAATGGCGGCTCAATACGAAGAAATTATGGGAAAGGGAAACTTTTATCTTGAAATTCAAAACCATCTCGCCGAATGGGAACAAAAAATCATTAAAGATACTATTAGCTTAGGCAAAGAGTTGTCGCTGCCAATAGTCGCCACTAATAATTGCCACTACTTAGAAAAATCAGACGCTAGAGCTCACGAAATATTATTGTGCCTGCAAACGGGAAAAACAATTAGCGATAAATTTCGCTTGAGGTACGACAACCAAGAATATTACGTAAAATCTCCACATGAGATGGCCGAGCTGTTTAAAGAAACTCCAGAAGCTTTAAAAAACACGCTTAGCATCGCCGAACAATGCAATTTAGAATTCGATTTTACCCAAACAAACTTACCGGAATATCCTGTTCCGGAAGGTATGACTTTAGAATCTTATCTAAAACAATTAGCGACGGATGGTTTGAAAAAACGCTTAGAAAAGATTCCTTCTCAAAAACACGCTTCTTATGAAGAACGCCTAGAAGAAGAATTAAGCATCATTAATAGGATGGGATATCCCGGTTATTTCTTGATCGTTTGGGATTTTTTACATTACGCCAGGGAAAACGGAGTTCCAGTCGGCCCTGGCCGGGGCTCAGCCGCTGGAAGCTTGGTCGCTTACTCTCTCAGCATTACGGATATCGACCCACTTGAATATGGGCTATTATTCGAACGTTTTCTAAATCCAGAACGAGTGAGTTTACCCGATATCGATATCGACCTTTGCATGGATCGCAGGTCGGAAGTCATCCAATACGTAACCGAAAAATACGGAGGCAATCGAAACGTAGCTCAGATCATAACCTTCGGAAGTATGAACGCAAAAGGAGTCATTCGCGACGTAGGTCGCGTTCTAGACATGCCCTATGGCGAGGTCGATAAGATTGCCAAGTTAGTCCCAAACAAACTGGGAATCACTTTAAAAGACGCTTTTAGCGAAGTAAAAGATTTTGAAAAGCTAAAAAAAGAAAATGAAACCATTAAAGAATTGTTAAATATCGCATTAGCTTTAGAGGGATTGCCTAGACATTGTTCTACACACGCAGCTGGCGTGGTAATTTCTTCAAGACAGCTAACCGAATTCCTTCCACTTTACAAAGGCGGCGCAGACGAAGTTGTAACTCAATTTCCGATGAATACAGTAGAGAAATTGGGGCTCCTAAAAATGGATTTTCTTGGATTAAAAACCCTTACGGTAATCGACAATGCCGTAAAAAAAATAAAAGAAAATCGTGGAATTGATTTAAATATTGGAGCAATACCACTTGACGACGAAAAAACATATCAACTACTTTCTGACGCTCGATCTATAGGTATATTCCAACTTGAAAGCTCGGGAATGAGGGATTTGCTTAAAAAAATGAAGCCCGATAGATTCGAAGATATTGTCGCATTACTAGCTCTGTACCGACCAGGACCTCTAGAAAGCGGTATGGTCGACGACTATGTAAAATGTAAACACGGAGCCCAAAAAGTAAAATACGAACTACCTCAACTGGAAGGTATTCTTTCGGAAACCCACGGCGTTATTCTTTACCAAGAACAAGTTATGAAAATCGCAAGCGTCCTAGCAAAGTTTACTTTAGGGGACGCCGATCTTTTAAGACGCGCAATGGGGAAGAAAAAACCGGAAGAAATGGCCAAACAACGCGAAAAGTTTTATAGCGGCTGCAAAGAAAATAATATCCCAGAAAAAAAAGCTCAAATAATTTTCGATCTGATGGAAAAATTTGCAGGTTATGGTTTTAATAAGTCTCACAGCGCAGCGTACGCAATGGTATCTTTTCAAACCGCATACCTAAAATCTCATTACCCGCTTGAGTTTTTTGGAGCTCTTATCACTGCGGATATGGACAATACGGATAAAGTCACCCGCTATATAAATGATTGCCGTGAGATGGGGATAGATATACTACCTCCCGACGTAAACAAAAGCTATTGGGATTTTACGGTAACAGATGGAAAGCTTCTTTTTGGACTCGGAGCCATAAAAAATGTGGGGTCCGCCGCTATAGATTCAATTATCGAGACAAGAAAAAAAACCAACTCTTTTGAAAACTTTGTAAAGTTTTGTGAAGCGGCAGATCTTCGAGTCGTTAATAGAAGAGTAATTGAAAGTCTTATAAAAAGCGGCGCCTTAGACTCTTTAGAGGCTAACCGAGCTTATATGTTTGATAATCTTCAAACAACAATGGACTTAGCTCAAGCTAATCAAAAAGACCGCGCTCTGGGGCAATCCAGCATGTTCGAATTACTAGAGTCTGATGAAAATTCAACCTCGGATTTAGATTCACAAGCAGAACAAACGCCAGATTGGGACGACCATCAACGTTTAAAATTCGAAAAAGAAACGCTTGGTTTTTTCATTACTGGACATCCTTTATCAAAATATAAACGCGAACTTTCATGGTTCACTGACGTAGGATCTGCAAATTTATCTGAAATTCAATCTGGTCAAATGGTCAGTATTGGAGGAATACCTTCTAAAATCGTTCCTAAGACAACCAAAAAAGGCGATAAAATGGCCTTCGTAACGTTGGAAGATTTAGAAGGAACTACTGAAATCACTCTTTGGCCAGAAACCTTCGCCACTGCGGAAAGCTTGCTGGCTTCCGAAGAACCGTTGCTTGTTAAAGGTAAATTGGAAGGCGATGAAAAGTTTCCCAAAATTATAGCTTCAGCTATTTACCCACTTTCAGAAGCGAAGAAATATTGGCGAGGTAAATTACGGCTATCACTTCGAGCGGCAGGACTAGAGAAACAAACCTTGCTTGAGATCAAAAAAATTCTACTCGAACATCCAGGGAAAAGCGAAGTTCAACTTCACTTCACATTTCCAAATAATTCTACAAAATTGTTAACTGCAAGCCCTGACTTATCCATCACTCCTTCGGAAGAAATGGTCCACGAAATTGAAAACATCCTAGGAGAGCATTCAGTTAGATTTGAATAACTTTCATATATGTTTTAAAAGTTTTTGCGACCGTTTTTAAAATTCTCAATAACATCTAAGATTTTATTGACGGAATCATCCTGTACGTTTTTCGCGATCTTAAATGGAATTAACGCTTTAGACCCATCACTTGATTTCAACTCTATTACAGTTGTTTGATAAACCCCAAACAAAAAAACAGTCTTCATAGAAATATCTTTTACATTACGCCATAGTACTGATTCTTTCGGATTCATTAGCGGAAAATGCCAAGGCTGAAAGTGCATTGCAATGCCTTCTGGTCCTAAAGTTGTAAAATAGCGTCTTGGAAATAAATCTCGATTTCGCGACATCAAACCAAAAACCTTGTATAAACCCCATATTAGAGCCCAACTTAATAAAGTCAATAAAAGCGAAGTAACAGTCAATGTCCAACCTTTTAAAAATCCTATAATTGGGAGAAAAAATAAAAATACCGCAAATAAAACAATAGGGGCCGCCATAAATAAGCCATAAAAAGTAACACTTAATATAGGGAGTCCAACGGGTAAAACAAGGAAAATTCCTTCCTCAGTTTTTGATAATAAAGAGTCTGATACCCCAACTTCCTGCAAAGCTAAAAACTCAACAGCTCTTTCAAATTGAGCTTGAGCCCAAGAAACGTTTGTCATTTGACTTTCACTAAAATATTAAAATAAAAAAGGTTAAGAAATTCGCTTTCGTTTCGAGCCAATTCATTTTACAATCTTTTATACTTAAAGAATTTGATATCGATATTTTCTTAATGTGATCGTTTTTTAATGGAAACGACAAATGAACCTTAAACGGGTTTTAAAGTGCCATATCAATAAAAAAAGTTTGGTCATTAAGATTTTTTTAAAAAGCAATTTATTTATTCCCTCAATAACTTTTGAAATTTTCTTCCTTGATGTTCCAGTAACTTAAACTTATATGCATTTAACGGAAACAGAAATAAAAAACTATACAGACATTTTGCCTAATGGCATGACCGTTGTAACAATAGAAATGCCGCATATTCACACGCTAGAGGTCGCAATGTTTGTAAGAGCGGGCCTACGCTTTGAAAACGAAAAAAACAATGGGATATCTCATTTTCTTGAACATATGATGTTTAGAGGCAATGAAGTTTACCCTGACTCAATTTCCTTAAATAAAGAATTCGAAAGGATTGGTAGAGACCTAAGAGCTTCGACGTTAAGCGAATACACTTTTTACGGTTTTAGTCCTCATGTCTCCCAATTAGCTAAGGGAATGGAACTCTTTGCCGATTTCTTTTCAAATCCAAACTTTAAAGATCTTGAGTTAGAACGACAAATAATTTTGGAAGAATATCTAGAAGAAATTAACGAAAACGGAGACAACATCGACATCAATAATCATGCTTGCAAGCTGTTATATAAAGACACTCCACTAGCAATGCCGACTATTGGAATTGAAAGCACTATCAAATCAATAGACATCGATGCGTTACGTGAATATTACAAAAATTACTATATACCCGAAAACATGATATTAGTGGGAGCGGGTTCTCTTTCACACTCTTCTTTTCTTGAGCTAGCCGAAAAAAACTTCGATAAAATACAAAGAAGCGGACACTCGATAAACCGCGACTATTTTATAAACAGTATAACCGAAGATCAAAAAGAACCTGGTTTTTCTTACCAGCATGATTCAGATAGCCAAATCCAATTACAAATTTGCTTCCGTTCAGTTTCATATAACCATCCAGACTACTATAAGGTCTACCTAATAAATCGAATTTTAGACGACGGCGTCGCTTCTCGATTACAAAGAGGACTCAGGGAAAAATTAGGGCTGGCTTATTCAATAGATTGCCGGGCTACCAGCTTGTCCGATGTTGGAACTTTTGATTTTGACGTAACAGTAAGCAAAGAAAAAATTCCTCAAATTGCCAAAGCTATACTCGATGAAATAAAAATTTTTGTTGAGAATGGTCCTACTGAAGAGGAAGTTGAACACGTAAAAACGCGCTATCTTTACGATTTGGACTTTGATTTAGACGATCCCTACAAACAAATTTTACGCTATGGATTTGTTCAACTTTTTTCTGAAGAAATATCAGATGAAGAAGAAAAGCAAATAATCCAAGCTATCACGCCCAGCGAAATCCATGAAACCGCTAAAAAGATTTTTATCCGCAACAAACTAAATCTAATTATGGTCGGCCCAATCACAGACAATTTAAAAATCGAATTAGAACGTTTAGCAAATCAATTTTAATTACAAATTAAATAAAAACGACTTTTATGCAGAGGTCGTTCTTTTTTTTAGATCTCACTATTAAACAGATGAATGTGAAAGTTATCTTGACTCAAATTCTATCGATCATTTTATCTGTAATAACCATAACTGGATGCGGAAGTTTTGATATCTCCAAATGTCAAGCAGACGCAGAATGCGGCCCTACCATCGAAATTAAAAATGTTGAGGGTAATTTACCGGACTCCCCTAACGATGCGATTTGGAGTTCAAGCAAAGTATCTAAACCGGTAAAAGCCGCATTAGGGCCTCAATTAATCACAAACCCTCAATGGCCTAACCCAGCTACAAAAGAAATCCAGGTACAAGCCGCCACGGATGGAAAAGAAATAGTTATTTTACTCGAATGGAGCGATTCATCGCATTCTAAAGAAGTATCCTACTCAGATATGTACACCGATCAGGCTGCGGTCATGTTTCCGATAAAGCTTGGAAAGGAAGCCCCTCCCATAACTATGGGAGCGGAAGGCTATCCCATGAATATCTGGCAATGGAAGGAAATTTTGGAAAAGCCGGAAAAGAAAAACCTATTCGCGCGTCCTGGACCTCTTTCCAAACCAAATCGAATAAATCAAAAATTAGATCGCGATCAGTCCAAGTCTCCTATTGAAGACTTGAACGCAGAAGGCTTTAGCACCCTAACTTATCAAGATCATCAGGACGTAAAAGGAAAAGGAGTTTGGTCTAAAGGAAAATGGAGGACGCTGTTTCGCCGAAAGTTAAAAACTAACGACGATAACGACGTCCAAATAGAGGGAAACCATCTAATGGCGATTGCAGTATGGAATGGCGCCAATCGGGAACGCAATGGGCAAAAAGGACTTTCAAAATGGCTCTACTTAAAATTTGTCTAAGTAAGCTTTTGATTAATCTGTAACCGCTCCTTTTGATGCGGTAGAAACTAACTTAGCGTATTTTGCCAACACGCCGCGTTTATATTTAATCTCTGGAGCTTTCCACTCCGCTTTTCTTTTCGCTATTTCATCTTCGCTTAAAGCAACTGAAAGAATTCGATTTTCTATATCAATTGTTATGCTATCCCCTTCTTTAAGTAATCCAATCAAGCCTCCGACTTGCGCTTCAGGGGCAACATGACCTACAACCAAACCGTGAGTTCCGCCAGAAAACCGACCGTCTGTTATTAAGCCAACTTTCTCTCCTAATCCTTTTCCACAAATTGCGGAAGTTGGAGCCAACATTTCGCGCATTCCGGGACCGCCTTTTGGACCTTCATAACGGACCACTACAATATCGCCTTCTTTGATCTTATCGCTGATAATCGCGTCTAAACATTCCTCTTCTGAATCAAAAATTCTAGCGGGTCCTTCCATTTTCTTAACCGCTATTCCAGAAACTTTTGCAACGCTTCCCTCTGGAGATATATTGCCTTTTAATATAACTAAATGACCTTCTTTAGATAATGGTTTATCAATTGGCAAAATAACGTCCTGATCCGCTGGAGGTTGAGAAGGGATATCCGCTAAATTTTCAGCGACGGTTTTTCCCGTAACGGTCATACAATCCCCATGGAGCAATCCTTTATCTAATAGCTGCTTCATAACTTGCGGAATTCCTCCCACCCGGTGCAAGTCAATTGCTACATATCTTCCTGAAGGACGCATATCGCAAAAATGGGGCGCCCGTTTTCGTATTGTCTCAAAATCGTCTATAGTCAAATCAACATCCAGGCAATGCGCAATAGCTAATAAATGAAGTACTGCGTTTGTCGAACCGCCAACAGCCATAATAACGGTTATCGCATTTTCAAAGGCCTTACGAGTCATAATATCTTTAGGCAATATTTTTTTTTCTAAAAGATTAATAAGAGCCGCGCCGCTTTTGCCTGCGCTAAGCTCTTTTTCTTTATCTTCATTGGCCATTGTCGAACTAAAAGGCAAACTCATTCCCAAAGCTTCAAAAGCCGACGACATGGTGTTTGCTGTATACATTCCTCCGCAAGACCCAAACCCAGGACAAGCGTTTTCTTCAACCGCTAATAGTTCATCCCTATTGATTTTATTGGAACTATACTGCCCTACCGCTTCAAACGCGCTTACAACGGTCAAATCTCTACCGCCTAAATGCCCAGGTTTGATTGTGCCTCCGTAAACAAAAATTCCCGGAATATCCAACCGCGCCATAGCCATCATGGCTCCAGGCATGTTTTTATCACAGCCGCCAATACTGATAACGGCGTCTAAGTTTTGACCTCGACACACTGTTTCAATAGAATCTGCGATAACATCCCGACTCACTAAAGAACATTTCATGCCTTCTGTTCCCATAGAAATTCCATCGCTAATAGTTATCGTTCCAAAAGTTTGCGGCATTCCTCCATTTTCGCTAATAGCCGCGCTAGCGGCATCGGCTAATCTACCTAAACCCGCATTACAAGGAGTGATATTGCTTTGACCATTAGCCACCCCAATAATCGGCTTATTAAAATCTTCGGTAGTGAAGCCAACAGCTCGCAACATAGCGCGATTTGGCGAACGTTTCTCGCCCTGTGTTACAACGTGACTACGGTGATTCAAACCTTTTTTAGGTTCAGTCATGGTAATGAGACTCCTTGTTTATTAAGATCAAAAAACCAAAAAAATGACGGATTATAAATTAAGAGATCCTCTAACAAATGGCATCTTTACTGGTCTGCTATCGACTAGCCCTTGAATTTAAGGACCAGGCTCCTGGCAAATCTAAATTTTTAGAGGTTCCCTTAAGAAACTTCTCGAACCAAAACCGGATTGGAAATATATCCATTCTTATCTTCTGGATGGAGAAAAGCATAGTATAACGTTTCGTCTGAAGGTTTCAAGACCGCAACTCCAGCTTTTAAATCGATATTATGCGAAAAAGGAAATAGCGGGCTTTTTTTATCTCCACTCCATACTTTATATTTTTTATCCAGGCCATCGGTCCGGCGTAAAAACTCTGGAAACCGAAACGCTCTTTGACTATAAGCAAAATCTAACCGCAATAAATCCAAATTAACAGGGTCTTTGTTTAAATTTAAGGCTGCAGAGAATATCTTATACTGGTTGTCTAAAGAATGATTACGGTTGATCAGGTCATTTTCCTCCATATAACTTAATAAACGACGAAACAACGCAGATGGTCTCCAAGTTTTTAATAAATGCGAAATTGAAAACCGAAAACGTTTTGAATTGAAGAATAGTTCAAAAACATCCGCAAATTTTTTCAAAAAAATAATTTCTTCCGCTGATAAATCTTTATGTGAAATAGTCTCATATGGCGGGAATGACTGAAACTTATACTCGTGCGTTTCAATCAATTCGCGAATAGGAGCGCCAGGCAAAAACTTCAAAAAGCCTAATTGCAATTCATGAGCTTGTAACTCAAACACGGAATCGAAGGAACTCAAAATCATTTCCAACGTTTCTCCAGGCAATCCAAAAATCAAATCGCAATGCAAATGAACTTTACCGTCGCTTAGCAACCGGTCGATATTTTTGAATAGTTTTTCATTACGTTGTTTGCGGTGAACCGTTTCCTGAACTATTTCGTCAGCAGTTTGAATTCCAATTTCAAACTGAAACATTCCTTCGGGAACTGCCTCTAAAAATTTTAAAATTTCCTCCGTTAAAATATCTCCAACAACTTCAAAATGAAACACGGTTCCTTCAAACTTAACCAACCATGAGATTAATTCCATGACCCGCTTTGGCTTCAAGTTGAAAGTTCTATCAATGAATTTTACAGTTTTAACACCGGCGTCCACTACAAACTCGATCTGTTCTCTGATTGAAACACCGTCAAAATAGCGAACTTTTTCATCTAAAGCGGACAAACAAAAGGAACAAAGGTAAGGGCATCCTCGCGAAGCCTCGATATATGCAATTCGATAGCGCATCGTATCTTTGTCTTCTGGAATATACGGGGGGAAAAGTAGCGGTAAATCATTACCATAAGTTTTCCATCGCATCAATGTTTCGTCGTCTGGCGCTTTGCTCTTCTCGATAAAACCTAAAGCCTCTACCCATTTATCTTCGCCTTCCCCACCAATGACAATATAATCACTGGAAACTTTGTCTTCGAAAGAAACTTCAGGTCCTCCAATCACGATAGTTAATTTTGGATTTTGTTTTTTTAAAATTTCAATTAATTGAAAACTCTGAGTTCGGTTCCAAATATAGACGCTAACTCCTACAACGTTAGGCTTTTTACTTTGTATATCGGCGGCTATTTTCCAAACAGGTTTATCAATCTCATATTCTGCAATCCATGTATCTATATATCCTGCATTTCGAGCTGCGTTACGCAAATACCGAAGACTCAAGGAGGTATGAATATACTTTGCGTTCAATGTAACTATGCCAATATTTAAATCCATAGCGTTTTAAATGCAAACAGTAAATAAAGCAGAGTTTCTATTTTCTTTGACATCGCTTACAAAAAAATGTTGATCGACCAGAATGGGTGATTCTATCAACTGGGGTTTCGCACTCAGGGCAAGGCTCGCCTTCTTTTCCATATACCGATAGTTTTTGAACATAATAACCCGCCGTACCTGATGGATCAAAAAAGTCTTTCAAAGTAGTCCCCCCAGCGGCAATGCTGTTATCCAAGGTTGAACGCACTTCAGACAAAATTCGATTCCAGCTTTTTAGAGATAAACGGTTAGCCGGTCTATCAGGGTGTATTTGAGCTTTAAATAAGGATTCGCAAGCATAAATATTTCCTATACCGGCGATCCTCTGGCCATTCATTAAAAAAGACTTTATCGGCCCTTTACATTTTTGCGCAGCTTGTTTCATCGCCGTTGCATTGGCCTCGGGAGAATATGGGTCGGGTCCTTGAAAACGCAACAGCTTATGTTCTTCTCCATTATCCTGCCAAACTAAACAACCAAATCGCCTAGGATCTACAAAATGTAACCAAATATCTTTTTCTATTCGAAAAACAACGTGAGTGTGCTTTTGTTCTGGTTCGTCTGAACAACATTGAACAACCCTTCCACTCATGCCCAAATGTAAAATCATGTCTCCAGAGAAAGTATTAAATAACAAATACTTTCCCTTCCGACGAATGGCCTTTATTTTTTTTCCGGTAACTTGCTTTTTTAGAATTTCAACGGGGATAGGAAATCGAAGGTCTTTGCGAAAAAATCGAATTTCACTTAGAGTTTTGCCCTCGACAATAGGAACTAAAGCTCGCTTTAGAGTCTCAACTTCCGGCAATTCAGGCATTTTTAAGACTAAGCTTTCGCTTCATCCTCCTCTGACGAAGGCTCTTTCTCATCAGAACTTACGGGTTTTTTACTAATAACTACTTTGGCGGGACGAAGAACCCTGTCGTTTAAATAAAAACCTTTCGAAAACTCCTGAAGAACCGTATTTTCTTCTTCATCCGCAGATTCAATTTGACTTAAAGCCTCATGAATTTTTGGATCAAATTTTTCGCCTACAGAAGGTATAGGTTTTACTTTTTCCTTTTCTAAAAAAGAAGTGAACGATTTAAAAATCATATCAACTCCTTGTTTTAAGTTTTCCGCAGAGGTTTCTTCAGCGTTTAACGCCCTATCAAGGTTTTCATAAATTGGAACCAATTCCTTAATCAACTTTTCGTTTGCAAATTGCGCGAAATCATTTTTCTCTTTAAGCATTCTCTTTTTATAATTTTCCGTTTCAGCTTGCAGCTTTACAAAATCACTACGCAATTTTGCGATCTCTTCATCTTTCTTTTTAGACTCTTTTTGGAGCGACTTAAGAAGCTTAGTTCTTGGATCTTTTTCCATTCCATCCTCAGACGATTCTTCGGCAAGCTCATCTCCATCATCTACAATTTCCGGTTCGATCACTTCAACTTCGCCTTCGTTAGTGGCCTCTGTTTCCGATTCATTCGCCGCTTTTGTAGCGGCATCGGAAAATTTCACTTTATCTTCTCCAACCGAAGGTTCAGGTTTTTCTTGACTCATCGACTTACTCAAACTCCTTTCGTTTTTTCTCGGATAACAATTTAGAAACAGTTTGCGCGGTATGATTTACAAGGGTTATAACTTTTTGGTAATCCATACGCTTATGACCTAAAATTGCCATAGCCCCTACGCTGGAATCGCCCATTCTATAATTATGCGCAACGAGACTGCATTCTCCAAGCTCTTCCTCATCATTTTCGTTTCCAATTATAACTGTCATACCATCGCGTTCCAAACACGAATCGAGAAGTTTAATTAGTTTTGTTTTTTCTTCGACAGTTTTAATAACTTTTTTGATTCTTTTTAGGTCGGCGGCTAATTCTGGGCAATCCAGAAAATTTAAAGCCCCATCCACTAATAAAGTTGCGTCTTCCTCTTCCAAAAAGCTAGTCAATAAAAGCTCAACCGCTTTTCTCATCAATTGATCGCAATGTTCCCGCTCGTTTTTTATTCTATCAACCAAATTTTGGCGAATAGCTTTAATAGATTTTCCGCTAAACTCTTTATTTAAAAATCGAGAAATTGACGCTAGTTTATCTCCTGTCATTTCCTCTTCTATTGGAACAAGTTTATTTTGTAAAATCCCCATATCGGAGACAAAAGCCGCTAAAGCCTCTCTAGGCCCCACCTTAATGAACTCAATACGTTGAAATAACATTTGCGAAAAACTGGGTAGCATCACCAATCCAGTTTGATTGGATAAAGCAGACAGTTGACCGCAAGCGCTTGATAAAACATCTTCATAAGAAGAATTCTGAATATCGCAATTATCGAGCATTTTCTCGCCATTAAAATTTAAAGACGGCTGGATAATTTGATCGACAAAGAACCGATACCCTTTATCCGTGGGAACCCTGCCGGCAGAAGTGTGAGGTTGTTCGAGATACCCCATATCGGCTAGATCCGCCATAATATTGCGAATCGTCGCTGCGCTTATCGTATCGTGCAGCTTTTTAGCGATACACTTTGAGCCAACCGGCTCTCCATAGGCAATATAAGAGAGAATTATTTCCCTAAGTATATTTTTGCTTCTATCGTTCAACGGCTGAGTCATAGAACTAGAGCGATTAAAAATTTATAATTTCTCACAAATTATAAACGGTCGACGACAAATCTTTCAACAATTTACGTTTTAAAACCTTCTTCGTTTAAAACTCAATTTTGATAATTAACGTCTTTCACTATCTGGGTGCCAATACCTTCTTGGGTAAACATTTCTAACAAAACAGCATGTTTAACTCTACCGTCGATGATGTGGGTTTTATGGGCTCCTTCTGTTAACGCATCCAAGCAACATCGAACCTTAGGAGTCATTCCTCCAGAAATTACGCCTTGATCTATTAGTTCTTTTGCTTGTTTGATATCAATCTCTGGTATAAGCCGCTCATATTGATCTTGAACTCCTTCAACATCGGTCATTAGAACTAATTTTTCAGCTTTAAGCGCAGACGCTATTTTCCCAGCGACAAAATCTGCGTTGATGTTTAATGTTTCTCCGTCTTCTCCTCTTCCAATCGGAGCGATTACGGGTATAAATTCGTCGCGGTCTAAAGTTCGTAAGATCTGAGGGTCCACACGTGTAATCTCTCCAACAAGGCCCAAATCAATAATTTCAGGGCGATTTGTCTCTGGGCACTTTTTTATTTTTTTGTATCGCTTAGCGTGAATGAGCCCTCCATCTTTACCCGTCACGCCAACCGCCTTCCCTCCGTGTCGGTTAATTAAAGCGACAATCTCCTTGTTTATTTTTCCACCCAAAACCATTTCAACCACATCTATCATATTTTGACTGGTAACACGCTGACCGTCGATAAATGTAGATTCAATACCTAAAGCTTCCAAAGTTTTGCCAATTTGAGGTCCTCCGCCATGAACAACAACGGGATCAATCCCAACGTATTTCATCATGACAATATCAAGCGCAAAACTTTCCTTGAGTTCTTCGGAGACCATAGCGTTTCCGCCATATTTAATAACAATATTTTTTCCGAAAAACTTTTTAATGTAAGGAAGGGACTCTAAGAGGGTTTCGGCTTTTTCTATAAGTTTTTCCATAGGAAGTTTTACTACAAGATATAACGGCTTAAGTCTTCGTCTTGGATAATATCTTTTAGTTTTGAACGAACATATTCCGAGTCACTCGGAATTTGTTTCGCTTCTAAATCAGGAGCATCAAATGAAATATCTTCTAACAATTTTTCCATAATTGTTTGAAGTCTTCGCGCTCCAATGTTTTCAGTTTTTTCGTTAACGGACGCCGACATCTCAGCTATCTCTCTAATCGAATTTTCCTTAAATTCCAACTCAATTCCTTCGGTTTTCATTAGGGCGACATATTGCTTAATTAAAGCGTTGTTCGGTTCTGTCAAAATCTGTATGAAATCCTCGGTAGTGAGCGAGTCTAACTCAACTCGGATAGGAAAACGTCCTTGAAACTCTGGGATTAGATCCGAAGGCTTTGCCGAATGAAAAGCTCCCGCACAAACAAAAAGAATATGGTCCGTTTTTACAATTCCATGTTTTGTATTAATTGCCGATCCTTCAACAATTGGCAATAAGTCTCTCTGCACTCCTTCGCGCGAAACATCCGGCCCCTGCATTCCCTGCCTACCAATTATTTTATCGATTTCATCGATAAAAATAATTCCTTGCTGCTCAACCTTTTGGATAGTTTCTTGAATAAGCTGATCTTGATCGACAAGCTTTTGAGCTTCCTCCTGGGTCAACACTTTAAGAGCTTCGGGAACCTTCAGTTTTCGACTTTTACTTTTCGACGGCATAAAGGTTCCCAGCATATCTTTTAAGTTATTGTCCATCTCGTCCATACCAGGGCCGCCAATAATTTCAATCATAGACGCTGGTTTTTCTTGAACTTCAATTTCAACAACTCTTTCGTTAAACTTTCCTTCTTTAAGGTAATTGCGAAACTTTTCGCGAGTTTGCTCATATTGTTTTTTACCCAAAGAATCAAGTTCAATAGTCTTAGGCTCTTCGCTATTTTCTGAACTATCGTCGGTTCCAATAGACGGGTGAGGAGGCAACAAAATGTCTAAAAGTCGCTCTTCCGCAAATGCCCTGGCTTTTTCTTGCACTTTGGCTTCTTTTTCTTCGCGCACCATATTTTTAGCTAATTCCACGAGGTCGCGTATCATGGACTCTACATCGCGACCCACATAGCCTACTTCCGTATACTTCGAAGCTTCTACTTTAATAAAAGGCGAATTAGTTAGTTTAGCCAACCGGCGCGCAATTTCGGTTTTTCCAACGCCTGTTGGACCAATCATTAAAATATTTTTTGGGGCGACTTCGTCTCTCAAATTTTCTGGTAATTGACGACGTCTCCATCTATTTCTCAACGCGATAGCAACGGCTCTTTTAGCTTTATTTTGTCCTACAATATATTTATTTAGCTCCGCCACAATTTCCTTTGGGGTCATGGACCCTGGAGAATTTTTTTCAATTTCCTCTGACAAAAAGGCGGCAAGCGAATTTTCCATAAGTTTTATAGCTCCTCAATAATGAGGTTCGAATTAGTATAAATACAAATTGAACAAGCAATTTTCATTGATTCTTCAACAATCTCTCTAGCTTCTTTTTCCGAGTGCAAGGTCATGGCTTTTGCGGCGGCATAGGCGTACATACCTCCTGAGCCAATACCAATGATGCCATCATCAGGCTCAATAACATCGCCAGTTCCCGATAATAATAAAGATTGATCTTTATCCATAACCACTAGCATAGCTTCTAAACGGCGTAACATTTTATCCGTGCGCCAATCTTTAGCTAGTTCAACAGCTGATCGGGTTAAATTACCTTGGAATTTTTCAAGTTTTTCTTCAAACTTTGAAAACAAAGAAAAGGCGTCCGCCGTAGATCCTGCAAACCCTCCAACAATTTTATCATTATACATTCTACGAAGTTTTCGAGCAGAACTCTTAACAACCGTATGTCCTAAAGTAACCTGTCCGTCTCCAGCCATAGCAACTTTACCTTTATGCCTTACGGACAATATAGTGGTTCCACGCATCATATAATTAATTCCAATTGGGCAATAATATTATTAATATAGGCTAACAAATTACTAGCGACCGCAAAAATATTATTCTTTGCCAGAAGTCTCGTTGATATTTTTCTGAGCTCTTGGGTGGGCTTGGTCGTAGGTCTTCATTAATTGATCAACAGTTAAATGAGTGTATTTTTGCGTAGTCGATAAATGAGCGTGCCCCAAAAGTTCTTGAATTGATCTCAAATCTGCGCCCCCTTCCAACATATGAGTTGCAAAACTATGGCGAAAGGTATGCGGCGACACTCGACCGGATACAAATGATGGATTTAAATAGCGAACCAAAGCCTTTCTTACGCCCCGGCTTGTAATTCCCTGCCCCCGAAAATTTAAAAACAACGCGTCAGGCAAAGGATTGGGTTTCCGTTTTGTTATTACCTGCGCTCTAAAAGGTAGATAAGATTTAACAGCTTCTGCAGCTTTGCTCCCGAAAGGAACAATACGTTCTTTTTTCCCTTTTCCCAATACTCGAACGTTTTTTTGAGCAACATCCACATGTTCTAATGATAATCCAACCAACTCGCTAACACGAACTCCAGAACTATATAAAAGCTCCAGTATAGCTTGATCTCTAGTCCCTATAAAGGAATTTTTTTCCGGCAAATCCATTATCGAAAACGTCTGGTCCGGAGTCAAAAAACTAGGAAGCTTTGAGCTTTTTTTAGGAATTGGAACTGATTTAGCCGGGTTATTTTCAAGATATCCTTCTCGACAAAGAAACTTAAAAAACGAGCTTAAAGAGGCAAGCTTCCTACCCATTGAAGCTCCAGAATACGACTTCTTGGATAGATATCCCATAAATGAGCGAACGGAGATTCTGTCAATTTGCGAGATTTCAGCTTCCTTTTCTGACGGGCTATGTCCCGACTCTTTTAAAAATAAATAAAATTGATTGAGATCGCCCAAATAGTTTGTAATAGTATGGTTCGACACATTTTTTTCAACAATTATATGCTTTTTAAATAGTTGGACGTATTCGGGAAAGGTTAATTTCATAACTTCTAAGTTACCTGACTGGTTTAGGTTAGTCAAGCTTCAGAAAATTTTACCCTCCCCATATCATATTGAAAAATTATAAGCTATCGACTTTTTGATAACTACCTAATAGAAATTGCCCTAGTGAAAAGAAAGAACTATATATTTTAAAATTTGGATAAAAAAGATGGGACTACCGGACGAATTGGAGAATCAAGTAGAAAAGGAAATCGAAAAACTAAAGGATTATATTGAGACCAGAAAAGAATCTCTTGAAGAGGAAATTGAAGAGAATCTTCATTTAGCTATTTCAAACGCTAAAGATAGTCTAGAATTAATACAAGAAAACCTTGAGCCAAAGGTTGAAAAATTTATTCAAAAGAAGTTAGAACAAATTGATAACAAGATGACTAACTGGCAAAAGGAAAGTAAATTTATCGTGCAAGAAGAAATCGAAAAAAAATTCGATCCACTTACCCAAAGAACTCTGGAAAGTTTAGAAGGGATAATAGAAGAAAAAACAGAGTTAATTAAAACTAACGCCACTAAAGAAATACAGGAAGAGATGAAAAGCTTCACGCAAGAAAGGCTAGCTGAAGCTTCCAAACAGGCGGCTCAGGTTAAAATATTTGCTATTGCCGCGTTGGGAATGTCAATAATAGCTATCATTCTTTCATTTCTTTAAAGAACAAAGCTTAAGTAACTAACCAAAACAAAATAAATAGCAACACGGAAGAAAAAACAACCTGCCACACAAAATCAAATCCAGGACCAGTATAAAGAATCGAAAATGTAGCGACGCATAGAATGAAAAAAGCTAGAATCAACCTAGTCTTTTGATTTGCCGGCCGAATCATAACGCTTTATCTTTTTCCAACCCTAAAAACATCTTTTTCATTTCTTCTATATAAAAGATATCTCGGATTTCATTAAAAGCGTCGTTAACCGACATCAAATCTAATCCGTCATTGGCGTCTAAAGCCGACAACTCTTCTTCGCCCAAAGTAGGATAAGAAATTAGATAGTCCTCAATGTCATTAGCGTCAAAAGTATCTTTTACTTCCTTTACAAAAATCTCAGTTGTTTTTTTTAAGCTTTCAATTTTTTCGAGGTATTTATCATAATTTTGATTTTGAACCTCAGTCATCGAAAGGTTAAGACTCTTCCTCTTATCAAGCCCTAAACCAAGATTAGGATTTATTTCTACCGGAAGCAAAAATTTTGATTTGTTTTGAATTTCTTTTAAGTCTTTTAAAACCCCAAAAAACTTTTTACCAATTAAGAAAGATAGACCTTCATCTGCGCCATATTGATCGGCAATTTCCAAAGCCTCTTCGCAAAAATCTTTTATTGATTCGGAGTCTAATTCGTTCATCATTCCTCTAGATTAACGAAAGCGTTTAAAAAAAGAAGATACATTTATTATACGATAATTTAACTTAAGGTTAAATTATCATTACCGACTTTTAAGGATCAATCAAAATAATAAAAAAAATTTGATTTCACCTGGATTAAGCAAGCCAGACATTTCAAAAAAACCTCTAACCGACTGTAATTTAACTAGTTTATAATCGTTGAAATCGAGGAAGGTGTATCTGGGATCATCTCAGACATAATGCTTCTTATTTTATCTGGATCTGGATTGGGGTCTGAAGCATGCCGACATAATGAATCTAACCATTCGTCATAATGCGGATTGTAAGGCACATTAGATTTTAACATCTTAATTTTTTTATGAATCGTAGGAATTATTTTTTCTTCGTCTAAAATAAGCTCTTCGCTTAACTTTTCTCCAGGCCGGACACCTATGTATTTTATCTCAATATCCTTTTGCCCCTTTGGCTTGAATATTTGAATCATCTTCTTTGCCAAATCTACAATTTTTACCGGGCAACCCATATCTAAAACAAAAACTCTCCCTCCAGAACCACTGAAAGCAGTAGTCTGCAAAATCAATCCCACGGCTTCGGGAATTAACATAAGAAACCGCTCCATTTCAGGATGTGTGATAGTAACAGGACCTCCGCGAGTAACTTGTTTCTTAAACATAGGCACAACGCTTCCTTTACTGCCTAAAACATTGCCAAACCTTACGGTTAAAAAATGGGTTTTACTTGTCTCCGAAAGAAAGCGTACATATTGTTCGGCTATCCGCTTTGTCATACCCATAATGCTAGTGGGTTTTACAACTTTATCAGTAGAAATTAAAACGAAACTATCAACATTGTATTTATCTGAAAGGTCCGCGACTACTTTTGTTCCATATACATTATTAGAAATCGCCTCGTCAATATTATCTTCCATAATAGGAACATGTTTATTAGCCGCTGCATGAAAAACTATATTTGGTCGATAGCGTTCAAAAACATTTTCCATTTTTTCTTTGTTGGTAATGGAACCATAAATAAATTTATTTTGAACAGTAGTATCATTTTGCTCCAAGGTAACTTTTAATTCATGAAGGTAATTTTCTCCGCGATCAATCATAACCAAAGCGGCAGGTTTAAATTCTAATACCTGTTCACACAACTCCGACCCAATTGAACCGCCAGCGCCAGTCACCATAACCACTCGTCCTTGGATTACGTTTCGGATCGCCTTCATATCTAAATACACAGGATCTCTTCCCAATAATTTACCAATCCCAAATATCTGGATTGATTCATCTTCTCCCATAAACGGAGTCTTTTTTAAATCCATAGGGCTGGAAGAGTTTTCATTTAAAATAGATTGAGGTCTTTTTAAATTTTTTTTCAATCCATTCCAAAAAAATTGAAAACCAACTTGTAATCCAAGCAAAATCACCCCGTCGATTATTAAAATTGTCATAGATAATTTAAACTTTTCTAGTGTTCCTGAGCTACCGAAAACGTACAACAAAATTAACAACGATCCCATTAAAATTGATTTTATTATTTGGCCAATATTTTCCAACCATGGGTCTTGTCTATATTGGGAATTAAATCGAAAAAATAAAAATGAAAACGATCTAAACGCCAAAACTAAAGGAATAATATGAAAATAAAAATTGAGTTGTGAAGTGGGAACTGTCCAATCATATTTCAACAAAAACGCTAAAGACAACGAGACAAACCCAAAAAATATATCTACGAAAAGTAAAACCATATTTTTTATAAAGATCGAAAAATTTGAGCTGTCTGTTAAAGTCATAAAAAACCTAAAAGCCTGACTTAATAGATCGCCAATTAAATATTTGAAACTTCAAACAGGCAATATATTTTAATAAAAAAACATCTAATGTAAAACTACTCTAAACCACTTTTTATTATTATCGTCTTAGATTTGTTATAGTTTAGCTCAACCTTTTTAACTATTGGGCTCCAAGAGCTTTTTTACGTATTTTTTTAGGCTTTTATGCTAGCCCTACGAAAAACCCGCTATTAGATAGCTTGTCTTTTTATGTCTCAAAATTCAATCAGTTACTCCAAATATTTGTCAAAAAAATGTAAAAATAACAACCAAAAATGATATTCTAACTATCCCTTAAATTTAAATTTATAAGTAAAAATAAATGCCCAAAAATTTTGCAGACAAAAAGGTATTAATCACGGAAAACTCCGCCGTCATTTATAGAATCATTTTTAACGTCTTGGTTAAAATGGGATTCAATCCAGACAATATAAAGTTCGCCCAAGATGGCCATCAAGCTTACGCTCTAATGACGCTTGTTAATTTTGATTTAATCACTTCGTCAGTCCACCTTCGAATTAAAGACGGCTGCGCTCTTTTAAAAACGATTAGAAGTAGCGATATTGAAGGAATCAAAAAAATTCCGTTTATCTATATCAGCTCTGAAGATGAAGACGACGTTAAAAAATGGGTTGATGGATTTGAATATGATTTATTTGTAAAAAAACCTTTTAAAAATGACGACATTCGTCAATCTGTTCAAAATATTCTTTCATCTGATAGAGGGTCAACAGGTTTATCAGGATTATCGGAGTCTATTTCCGAAAGCGTTATCGAAGGTTTTGGTCAATATATGGTTTCGGCGGTGGCGGACGACCCTATAGAAAACGACTGTCTTTATGGAGATATAAACGCTTCTATTGACTTAATAGACAATAATGAAAAAATTAAAGTATCGTTAATTCTATTTTTTCCCGAAATCGTCGCATGCGATATTTACGAAAATATTTTTGGAGAGCGCAATGAAAACGACGCGGGAGAGGTTGTTTTAGAACTTGGCAATATAATAGCCGGCAACATCAAACCTAGATTATCGGAGCATTCAAAAACTATATTGGATCTAGTTTTTCCAAATAGACCCGAAAACTCAGAACCCAGTCGAGAGCTTAAATTAGATTTAGGATTTCCCAGCTTAATTGTGGGTGAAGATTATACCGAAAATTTGGACGATGAAACCTTTAAACTGGTATTACCATTCAAAATAGATAAAGAAGAAATTAATATTTTAGTTTCCATACAAAAAGTTTCGTAGAACTTCTCCAATCTTTTTAAACTCAGACATCACCCCGAATTTCTAAAACCTGACTATAACTTAAAGCATTCTAAAAGGTATTTATGGAAGAAAATCGAGGAGCCCGCACCATTTTTTTCATATTTTGGGTTATAGGATCAATATTTTGGATTATGATCGCCGCAATATCAGGCGACATAAAACAAAGCCTCATTCATATCGCTTTAGGTTGGGCGATTCTCTATGCATTTTTTATGATTTTAGATTTCATAAAGAAAAAATCGCCCGACTAACCATTTTTTTTCCTACTCTTCTTAAATATTTTTGGCACCAACCAAACCGGTCTAGCTTGCTTATCATAAAACATCAGCAAAACATTTTCTTCTTCTCCCATGCCTAAAATAGAACGCGGACTGCCATTTTTATCGTTTAATTGAACAAATGGGGCTCCATCGAAGGCTGTATAAATAGACAACCTTTCCTTATCATTAAATGGGTCATAAAAAGTAAAAAACGACATCCCTCCTTTATCCAATCCTATTAAAATTCGTTTTTTCCCATTATCGTCCGTAATAAAAAAGTTAGGCAACCCTTCATCGTCATACCCCAATTCGGCGCCGTAATTCGTTCCTTCCTGGGACAGAATAAAGCGATCCGCGATGATGGTATTAGAAGATTGAGCCTCGGCTTTTTCTCCGAAATAAAAATTTGATAATCCTCCTCCCAATAACCCAAAACAACTAGCTAATAAAGCCAATGTCAAAAATTGATTACGATTTATCATACTTTCTCCCTGAAATTTTGGATTAAGCATATTTGGCTTTCAGAATAAATAGATCTCCTCTAATCCATTTTCCTTTATCTTTACGAATGTTTGCAGATTCTGCTCGGTCTATCATAAATCCAGTCTTATGAGCAATTTTATTTATATAATTACGCGAATGGGCAAATCTACCAGTGATTCTTAAATTGAAATCTTCAATACCGGAATGCGATTCAGTAGAAAAAACAAATAACGAGTTTTTTCTTGCCCGTTGATTGATAGCTTCAAAAATAAGTTCCAAGTTTCCGATATATACAAAAACATCGGCTGCAAAAAAAAGATCAAATGTTTCTTTGCAAGCGAACAAAGTTTCGCATATCTCCCCTTGCCAAAGCTTATCATAAACGTTTTTTTTTCCCGCCACCGCTAACATTTTTTTTGAAGCGTCTATTCCGATCAGGCGATGAGATAGCTCTCTAATAGCCTTTCCAGATAATCCTGTCCCGCAACCTAAATCGACCGCGTTCTGAAACTTATTCCCTCCTCGATTTTCTGCATCGATCATTTTTTTCAGTAGTTCGGGCGTTCCATAACTAAGTTTATTAACCAACTCTTCGTCAAAAGTCGCCGCAAATCGATCAAACAATCCCTCTACATATTCTAAAGGAGCCGTTTCGACTGATTGTCCAGAAAGCGCGGACAACATATGCTTTGCGGAATGATTAGATGGATCTAATTCTGTCGCTAAACGATATTCTTTTTCTGCCGCCGCCCAATGTCCCAACTCCTTAAATAATATCCCAAGGTTATAATGCGCCTCAGAAAATTCGGGCCAAATCTCCACCGCTTTATCATAAGCTTCTTTTGCTTCTTCTAATTGATTAAGCAGTTTTAAAACATTGCCTAAATTGTTGAACGCTTCGGCATAACCAGGATTAAGAGACACTGCATTCTGATAGCTGAAAACGGCTTCATCAAGTCTACCTAAATCTTTTAAAACATTACCCAGGTTATTAAAAGCTTCAGGGAAAGGTTGAATCTCCAAAGCTTTCTTATAAGCTTTTTCAGCCTTTTCCCATTCCATCACTTCACAGAATAAATTTCCCAACGTGTTATAAGGTTGTGGAATTTTTGGGTTCAACTCAATGGACTTTTGGCAAAACTCAATAGCTTCATCCCGCCGTTTTAAATCTCTTAGAACAATCGCTAAATTAGCGTGAGCGTCGGCATTACCAGGATCCAGGTCCAAGGCTACACGGTAACTCAATTCCGCTTGAACCTTTTGTCCAGATTCGCGCAGAGTATTTCCTAAATTATTATGAAAATTGGGATTGGAAGGGTTTTCTTCAATAGCTTTACTAATCAACCGTTGCGAGGATTCAAGATCCCCTTTTTGAAAATAAATGACTCCTAATAAGTGTAACGCGTCAGGGTTATTGGGTTGAACAGATAGCGTTTTTCTATAAACCAACTCCGCATCGTCTAAACGCCCTGCTACATGTAATCGAACCGCTTTATTTATCTCTGCAGGTATATTCAATTTGTTTTTCTTTAAAAAATTTTACCTCTTATTAGCTTAACATAGGCAAATCTTTCCTGACTTCTTTAAACAAAAAAAAACGGCAACCTCCGTTCAAAAACGGAAGTTGCCGTTAGGTTATCTTAATACAGTCGAAGGAGGTAGCGACTCCAAGAGCTGTTTTTAAGAATTAACCATTTTTTTAGAAATCAAACTCCACGCCGCCAAACATTTGAAACGGGGCTCCGGACCGAATACCATGAGGCAACCGACCAGCGATGTAAGTTTCGTCCGTTACGTTGCGGAAATTAGTAAACGTTTTAACTTTTGGGTTTATCTGGTAAGCCATGCTGACATCCAAGATAAAAACATCGTCGACTAACCCAAAGCGCGGGTCTGCATTACCGCTTAAGTCAGTCTCAGTGCTAACATTACTTGCCGAACCAAAAGTTTCATCGGTGTACTGACCATCAACGTTGATGGAGAACTTGTCAAAAATCAAAGCTGTGCCAAGAGCGAACTGGACTTCAGGAATATAGGGAACTTCGTTGCCATCTTGAGCTCCCGAGAAAATCCCTTCATCCCCAATCGAGCTAGAAGCAATATTCGAAGTGAATTCAGCATTCGTATAAGTAAAAGTAAAATACCAAGGATTTTGAAAATTCCATTTTCTAGAAATTGATGGATCGTATTGAAGTTGGAATTCAATACCTCGTGATCTAACCTCTCCAATATTTCGGGTTTCGCCGTCTAAAACACCACCAGCCCCGGAAATATCGGATACAACCAGATCGTCGAAGTCGGTCCAGAATCCAATCAATTCAACCAAAAAGCCATGCTCTGGCCGCGTATAACGCGTTCCAAACTCATAACCAATACTGGTCTCTTCTTCAACACGATCATTTCCTGTCTTGGTGGCGCCGCTAGGACCTGGGAGAGAAACTCCCCGGAAAACGCCGCCAAAGACATTTTGGTTTTCGTTTAACTGGTAACTAGCATTACCACCGCCAGACCATACTCCATAGTTTCTTTCACGATCTTGTTCGCTTTCTGGAGCAAATCTTTGGAACCGTTGCCACAAATGTTCATAGCGAACGCCTGGATTAAAGGTCCATTTACCGTATTGGATTTTATCTTCCAAGTTAAAAGCCAAAGCGGTCGTTTTTTGTCTGCGGTTACCGGCAGAACCTGGAACGCCATCGGATCGGCTGATGATGGCCCCACTTGAATCCTGGGTATAGTCTTCGTTAAATTGAAACCGGCGAATCTGATCATAATGATAGCGAGCTCCGAAAGCAAATTTATGCTTGGTCGCGCCAATATTTTTATTATGCGTGATTAAACTTTGAAGCCCGTACAAATAATAATTTCGGTTGTTATTTCGTAATCTCCAAGTACCCGGTCCGGTTCCATTTAACAACGCCTGACCTGTAGGATCAGAAATACAAGCGCTCAAGCTGGAAGCTGTGCTTCGACAATCGTGACTTTTTTGCCAGTTTCGGAAAAAGTGATTTCCATAGGCCGTGGTCACAATATTGGTCTTATCGCTCATTTCATAGAAATGTCTTAAATAAGTCCGAAAATGTTCGGTATCGATTTTATCAAACCGGCTGGCGGCTAATCTTTGATATGGATCCTGGTTAAATAAAGTTTCGTTCAAACCAAGATAAGTTTCGTTAATCTGTCTTTTCGTGTATCCAAATTTTAATTCAAATCGTTGATACTTATCAGTATTTGGCTCAAAAGACATCTTAAACATAGGCTCGGTATTTTTTAGACCGTTTTCTTCGTCGCCATTTCGGAAATCAACGGTTTCATTGATTCTTCGGAAACCTTCATTTCTACGATCATAGTTTTCAACTACAAACCCCAGATTCCCGCTATCTAAATGAATCGTATTACCAAAATACAAATGATTTCGAAGCTCGCCTTGAGTTCCAAAAGTTGATTTAAGGTAATATCTTTCTTGGGTTGGAATGGGAGTGGAAAGATAGTTGATAACGCCGCCAGTGGTTTGCGGACCGTAACGAATTTGACTGGAACCTTTTAAAACTTCAATCCCGGCCATTCTAGCGGTAGTTGGAGAATAATAAGCCGCTGGCGCCGAATAAGGAGCGGGAGCGGTTATAATTCCATCTTCCATGATAGTAACTTTAGTGCTTCTACCAGGATCAACACCACGAATGCTGATGTTAGGAAACAAGCCGCTTCCTGTTTCTTCCCGGGTATATACGCCCGGCACTTTTCTTAAAACCCTGTCAATGTTGTCGTAACTATTCTTTTTGATGTCAGTCGTATCAATATATGCCGCTGATGCCGCTATATCTTTAACGTTCGACTTAGAACCAACTACCTTTACTTCGTCCAAAATCACTTTCTTTCCATCTTCGGCCCAAACTGCGGGGACCATAGATGTGAACAAAAATGACAAGGCGACTAAAAACGCCACCGGTATTTGGGCGTCCTTTCTCCTGGTCAAACTAATCATCCCAATCTCCTCCTTATGAATTTAAATACCTACTCCACGATGGGAATTAAAAATTCAAAATTATAGTTAATTTAGTAAAATCTATTAAAAAACTAATAAAAGCAGTGCAATCTTATGAAATTGAAAACGGTTTTCATTTATAGCAGGAATGAGAACGATTTTCAACATTAAAATCATTTTTTTCAAATTTTTTAATGGTTTAGAATTTTAAAAAGGGGGTTGAAATTTGATAACCTACAAAATTTTAGGAAGGCGCAAATAAAAAAACTTCTTACCCATAGATCAGAGCAAGCTGTTTGATATTATAATCTCTAAATAGTTAAATCAATTACTTTTTTTGTGTCATATCGACTTTGCCGTCGAAATTCCTATCCAGTTCAATTTTGGCTAATTTACCCGCTGTGAAGTGTTCCCAACGATCAGCTTTACCGTCGTTATTTGTATCGTATTCAGCTTTTTGTAAATTCTGAGCGCTATCATAATGTTGCCATTGGTCAGGTTTGCCATTTCCAGTAGTATCGAAAGCTGTGTATTGTAATTGATCGCTTTGAAACTTACTCCAACGGTCTACTTTTCCATCGCCGTTAGCGTCGCCTTCAATTGCAACCAACTGCTCATTAGCGTCATAAATCTGAGTGGTTTCAAATTTGCCATCGCCATCATCGTCAATTTGAATTCGCTGTAATTTTTTATTGTCAGAGTAAAATTCTTTCCAGTCAATCTTGCCATTGTGCTTAGAAGACTTTTCAACCCGAACCATCTTACCGGCATCGTTGTAATGTTGAAAATGATCCATAGTACCGTCGTTGTTTCGATCAAACTCAACGCGGACTAACTGTTTATTCCCTTTAAAATGCTCAATTTGATCCACTTTTCCATCAAAATTACCGTCGTGCTCAATCTTTGTAACTTTTCCATCAGACCCCAAATGCTGCCACTGGTCGATTTTACCGTCGAAATTTGAGTCGACTTCATTAACCTCTGCATAACCTGTAGAGGTTCCAAATAATAAGAAGCAAAATATTGTTAGAAAAATAATTTTTTTCAAATTCATTTTATAGCTCCATAATCAAAAAAACAGAATCGTTTATATAACGAATTTTTTATTGGTTTATTAATTCAACTCAAATCTAAACGGCAATTCAATTTCCAAATAGTCGCCAGGAATTTCAGTAGGCAACTCGGCAAAAGGAGCCGATCTTTTCACCGCATTAAACGCTTCTTGATTAAGCCTCTCATGTGGGGATTTTGAGACCCAGGCTAACTTTTCCACTTCTCCATTTCTTAATATATTAAACCTTACGACAACTTTTCCTTCTTCCCGTTTAACTCGCGATAATTTAGGATATTTTTTATTTCTAGCGATAATTCTTCCAAGTCTATTTTTATAACCTCTCAAAGCTCCTTCGTCGGTAAAATTAGGAACAGCCCTTGGATCAATAGACGCCATCAAAATTTTCTGTCCTTCAGCTCCCTCAAAAAAAGCTGTTCTGGTTCCCGTAGAGTCAGGAGAGCCAAAACTTTTAGGAGCGATTGGAACGCTTTGGGGAAGCGAAAAAGCTCGCGCGCTTCTGGTATCTACCATAGCAATTCTTCCAGGACCTTTATTCTCCTCTTTTAGACTTCCCAACTTTTGAGGAGCCACTCGAGGCAAGGCCACTCGTTGCACATTCCTGGAAACCCAAGCTGAACGCGTAGAACCCGAAGTTGAAACAGTCGGACTTGAATGTGTTCGGGGGGCGACAGCCGAAGCAAGCCTGACTCTTTTAGCGGTAGAACCAGAAACAATTGCCGAAGCGCTACTTGCCGGAGCGTTATTTGAAGTAACGGACGACTTAATCGCTTTAGGAGAGGTAAAAGCAACCGGAGCGGCAGCAGGCCTTGATTCGAAAGTTGAAACCGGAGTGGAAACCGCCGACACAGAGCTGGTTACAGGCTGCACTCTCCTGGGTTCCGACGTTACGGCTTTGGCCGTTATTGGAACCGAAGAAAAACTCGATACCGGCGAAACCACAGTATCTGGAATAGGATTCCGTTGCACAGGCCTGATCCGTGGAACGGGAGCAGGCATTACCTTTGCCATTAGCATAGGTTCTTGCCTTGCAATCGCTTTAGGTTGTTTTATTGGTTTAAGCGGTTTCGGAATTTTTCTTTTCAACTTTTTTCTTTCTTGAATTTTTTTCTTCTCGACAGGAGGTTTTTTCTTTACCACTTCCAGCCGGTAAACCTTCTTTTCAGGAGGGGGCGGAGGATCGGAAAGCATATAATTTCCGGCAAGAGCCACAAACGCTATATGAAATACAAACGATCCTGAAAACGAAAATAAAGTGGTTTTTTCGAACATTGTTCTCTTAATTCAAACGCTTCGACTTTTATGGTTTAATTTCTTCGGCTGCCAGAAAAAAATCCACGGCTCCAGCTTGTTTTGCAATATCAATAACTTTTCCAAAAGTTTCAAATTCGATATTTTGGTCGCCTTGAAGTTCCACAGCCTTTTTCTTTTTATTTTTTAATTTATCCGTCAATTGCGGCAGCAAGGATTCTAATGCAATCGCGTTTCCGTCAAGCTCCAAAGAACCTTTAGGATCAATCGCTATCGTTATATTACGTTCGTTTAGCAACTCTGCGGAATACGCTTTGGGAAGTTCGATGTTTCGATTTGCTTGAATGGCGGACGAGGTTAACATGAAAAAAATAAGCAACAAAAAAACAATATTAATCATCGGAATCAGATCAACCTTAAATTCTTTTTTAGTTCCTTTCTGAAATTTAATCGCCATTAATTTATGAAGACCTCTAATAATTCATATTTTTACTAGCTTGCTATCAACTAGCCTTTGACAATTAGGGCTAGTCTCTTTGCAAATCTTAATTTTTAGAGTTTCCCTTATTTCATCTAACTATTGAAAAATCTTCAGCGCCCGCTACACGGGCGTAATCTAAAACTGTCGCAAACAACTTGTATTTGGTTTTTTTATCCGGTTCAATTTTGACAAGCTTTTCGCTTCTTAAAGCCAGTTTCTCCCTGAGGATTTCGATTAATTTTTCCAATGAAACAGGAGAATTATCTAAAAGCAGCGCCCCTTCCGCAGAAATTCGAATGGTTATATCTTTTTGTTGAACAGGACTGGAAGCCGCTTGTCCCTGAGGCAGCTTGATATCCATCGCTTGGCCTTGAATGGCAAAGGTCAACATAAAAAAGATGAGAAGAAGGAAAACAACGTCAATCAACGGAGCCATATCCAACTTGTATTGGTTTTTTTTGTATCTAACTATTTTCATTATTTCAAAAAAAACTAACGTTATCCTTGAACCTTAACCAATTCAGGTCGATTATCTTTCCAGTCCTTTTTTGCGTTTTTTTCTTCGCGCTCTTCGTCAAAATGGTGAATCAGTAATTGGCCAAACTTTTCTAAAAGGAAGGATATTTTTTCAATTTTTCTATCGAAATAGTGCAACATCACAACAACCGGTATCGCCACAGCCAAACCTGCCGCTGTCGTCAGCAATGCCTCCCAAATTCCACCTGCCAGGATACTTGGATCAACCTGCCCCTTATATTGAGCAACTTTATTGAACGCTTGAACCATTCCCATAACCGTTCCCAGTAATCCCATCAAAGGAGAAATGGTGGCTATAACTTCTAAACCGCGGATATTTTTTCCTAATTTATTAAGCTCTTCTTGTCCGACTACCGAAAGTTTTTCTTCCAATTTCCACCTGGGAACATCTTTATGATTTAGTCCCGCTTCCATCAAACGTCCCACAGGTCCTGGAGAACCGGCAAAAAGTTTTACGGCTTCCGGATGTTCGCCCTGTTTATCATGAAAACCGCCTTCTCCCTTTAACAGCTTTGTTAAAGACTCAAAAATTTTCTCAGGATCTTCGGCTGATTTACGAAAACAAATAAATCTTTCAATGATTATAGTTAGCCCAACAACGGAACAGATAAATATCGGAATCATTATGATTCCGCCTTTGGTCAACATACCTAACGATTCAAGCATTATTACCTCTAATTACCAAAAGTTATAAATCAAACTGTGCTTACAAGTTTGGGGCAAAAGAATATGTCCCAATAGGGCAAAAAACCTACACAACTTAAAAAAACAGATCTAAATTTGAAAACGATTATCAATGATATTATTAATAAGCTTTTTTGTCAACAGGTTAAACCCTATATTTTTCAATCTATTAATTTTTAAATGTGCGCATCTTGACAACTCACTTAACTGAGAAGTTTTTCAATAAAATTATATTACTGATCCATATTTTTCGAAAAAATTTCGATTTTATTTTTGAAATTGATTCTCGAAATGTAAAATCTCGCTTTGAGAAGGCCGACAAGCTGAAAACGAAGGGGATAAGGGGCAAATCAGGAGATTTCCAACCTGCCAGCCTTCGGAGATAGTGTTTATTAGAATTGTTAATTAACAATTGGATAAATAGTCAATCTCCAATTAAAAACGAAATTAACAACCATTATCAACTAAAGGTTCAACCTAAAACAAGTTAAACTAATTTTGACACAACCAAAATAAAGCCAAAGACACTATTGATAACGAATATCAATACTAATATAAACCTATTTTTCTGTCAATCATTTTTAAGGTGAAAAAATATTCTAGGGTTTTTGTTGATTTTGTAAGAAAAATAAGTTAGTTTTTCAAAATGAATTTGAAAATCATTAACAATATATCAAAAGAACATTACGTCAAATCAAAAACAATCTCCTCTTTCTTGGCCTAAAAAATCTTGCCCAATATTCAGGATAACTGCAAAACATTTTTTAATTCAGCAATCTAGCCAAATGGAGATTTGCCAGTTAATGTTCTTACAGACTGTGAAAACTCTAATCGCAAATTCATATTGCGTTTAACCCTAGCAAAAACGATGGACCAAGAACTCAATATACTTAAAGACTATTTAAAACAAAAAGGCCTAAGATTAACCCCCCAAAGAGAATCTATCTTAAAAGCGTTTATTGAAAACGAAGGGCATTTGGAAATTGAAGAACTTTTTGATCGCGCTAAAGCTATAGATTCATCAATCGGAATAGCAACGGTATACAGGACTATCAACCTTTTGACAAAATGCGGGCTAGCAAGGGAAAACTCTTTGCCGAACGGCAAAAAATTTTATGAGAGGCTATTTAGACAGGGGCATCATGACCATCTTGTTTGTAATAGTTGCGGTAAGATCGTAGAATTCGAACATCCTCTCATTGAACAATTCCAAGAAGAAGTGGCTTTAAAGCACGATTTCATATTACAAAATCATCAAATGGCTCTTTACGGCATCTGCTCAGATTGCAAATAGTAAAGGGCTTCATAAAGGAAGCTTGGAGCAAAACCCCAACTCCTCTTTTGCTCCTCGCTTCCTTTTTTTTAAAAATTAATTTCCATCTTCATGCATATGTTCGGCAAGGTAATTTTGGATGCCAATGTCTTTGATCCGCTGAAACTGAGTCTCCAACCAATCACATGCTTCTTCCGTATCTTCTAAAATTCCGTCTAAAATCTCTTTGGTGCCAAAATCTCTTTTCTCAACACAAAGAGCAATGATTCTTTGCAGCCTTTCGACATGAGCGCACTCTAATTTGTATTGATTTTTTAATTGCTCTTCAACCGTATCGCCAATCAATACCGTATCGTATTTTTGCATATCCGGCTTACCGTCAAAATAAAGGATTCGGCAAATCATTTTATCCGCATGACGCATTTCATCCATGGATTCGCTCTTGTCATGTTCGGCTAACTTATTATATCCCCAATCTTCCTTCATCCTATAATGGATATAATACATATTAATCGCCGTCAATTCAGCCATCAAGACCTCATTCAGAGCATCTATAACTTGAGAATCGCCTTTCATTTCTACCCCCTTTATAAATTAATTTTGACTTTATATTCATAATTTACAGAGACATCTTATCAGTTTTCAAAATCCCCGTAAACCTTTATTTTATAAAAGGTTATAATTGATAAGGGAAATGAATACAAGTATCAATAAGGTACAAAACGAATGGATAAAAAGGAAACAAAGAGGCCAGATATATCTAATAAATCAAAGTAGTGAACAAAAAAAGATAGAATCGAATTTGAAAAGCGCTATCAGTTATTTTTGTTTTGAACTGGATTTTTTTAGGAGGTAATCAACTAGATTCTTCGCTATTTCGGCAAGCTCAACACAGACTCTCCTAACGGCTTGTCTTCCAAGGAACCATGAGGTAACGATGGTCCATAGGACCATCAAGATTCCTCGACAGCCCCTAAAAAACTAACCCCAATTTAAGAAGAAACAACGCTCCTACGGACCATTGACCCTTCGAGAACCTCAGCAACAATTTTATTTTGGTCGATGACGTTGAGGAGTTAGTTTCTTATTCAATTAACACGGCTTCCGGGTCTGGCACTGGGAATGACTATTAAGTCAAGATGACGTTAGGAAATTAGTTCTTTTAACAAATTAACTCATTGGTAATATTTTTTTATCGTGAGATGACTTTTGTTTCTAAACTTTGCGACTTACCATCTCTCATAAAATTAATCTGAACTTTGTCTCCCGGGTTTAATTTTTTTAAAAATTCAGAAAACTGACGCAAATTATGAATCGCTTCGGAATTGATTTGCGTGATAATATCTCCATGAGAAAGCCCTACCTTTTCAGCAGGACTGCCCGGAGATACATCGGAAATCCTAACTCCATCCCCCCCGTACTCGAAATCAGGAACAGTTCCTAAACTAACTCTTCTTTTCTGATTCGCTTTATTTTCCGAAACAAATTTTTGCGGTCCTTTACTTAAGTTAGCTGTCAAAGGTTCTTCACGTTGGGCAAGGTATTCTAACGCTTCTTTCACTACCGAGGCCACCTTTAACAACCCTTCCCGGTCGATCTTATCCGATGTATCTGTTGGGCTATGGTAATCAAAATTTGCCCCGCTAAATATTTGCACAGCAGGAACTCCAGCTTCGTGAAAACTTTTTTGATCGCTGGATCCCCAGTCTTTGGAAACGTTAGCAATATCCACTCCAGATACATAACCAGCGCCTCTAAAAATATGCGGCCATTCCCTGGCAGAGCCCGATCCTAAAATCATAAGTTTTTTATTCTCCAATCGGCCTACCGTGTCCAAATTAATCGCCGCTATATATTTATCCACCGGAAAATGTTTAGCGTGATTCACAAAATATTTTGACCCTCTCAACCCAGATTCTTCTCCAGTAAAAGCGACAAAGATTATTGTTCGATCTGGTTTACTTTTGCTCAACGCGAGCGCCAATTCTAAAAGAACCGCAATGCCGCTGGCATTGTCGTCGGCTCCGTGATGAATTTTTCCTTTATTTCCTTCCCGCGCATCCGGCCACCCTAAACCTAAATGATCGTAATGCGCTCCTAAGACGACGCTTTGTCCTTTCCAATCGGCTTTTTTTCCTGGAATAATCCCTACAACATTTTTTAAGGTCGTTTCAACTTGAGGATCTCCTCCCCACTCCTTCCAAGTTTGAAAATAACTTTCTTTAGCGTCTCCCGCCGGAAGCAATCCTGCTTCCTTAAATTTTTCAGCGATAAAATCCGCCGCTTTATCTAATCCGGGAGTCCCAAACCCTCTACCCTTTAATTCAGAGTCAGACAAATAATTGATAACGCTCATCATTCTTTTTTCGGAAAAAACAGGAGGTAAATAAGCTAAAGCATTTCTAGAAGCTAGTTTTCCACGTTCTGGTTTTGAAGCCCTGTTTTCTGAAAGAAAAACTGTCATAGGAGAATTTAAAACCGGCCATTTTCCCTTAAGTATATTAGCCGGCTCGTCACCTTCGAACGCGAGGTAGCTGTACTTATGATAATGCGGTAATTTTCTTGCAAACCCAGAAAATGCGCCTGGGTTTCCTATGCCAACCCAAGCCCAACCCAATTCTGGATTATCTGGACGCCTCGCCGTTATCGCTAACGAATGTTTTTTTCGAACCAGTCGCTTATTTCCAATAGACGCTTCTGCGCTGCTAATCGTCGCTTTATAGTCCTCAAGCGCGGAAGAGAAACGGGTTAAAAAACGATTTTCCCATCCAAGAATCCAAACCGCTTTATCGGTGGGTAAACTTTTAATTTCGCTATCCATCTTAATTTCTATTTCTTCAGAATAAGAATTTGCCAATGATTCGACTAACTTTTTATAAGAGTCGATCAGAGATTTTTCTTTTGAAGGCAGCACAATCAAAACTTTATCCGCGCCAAAAACCTGGGTCAGAGCCGGTGGAATTTCGTTTCTATCCAATCGACGAAAGATATCAAACTCTGGATCAATATCTAAACGTAATGGTTTTCCAGGTAATTCAAGTTCAATTTCTTGAGCGTCGCCTTTCATTTCCAGGATAGTTTGGTAAGCTTGCGATTCATCTTGCAAGGTGATTGCAATAGGAACTTGCAATGAGTAAGTTTTCCCTTCTTGGACTTGTTCTAATATCACTTTTAATTTGTATACGCCTTTTTCTTGAGAAACCTTTACCCGACTAATTTTCAACTTCGGAGCGCCAGAAAAATATACCCATTGCCGAAAAAAATCCTTTAAATCCACTCCGTTAAATTCTTCAAACTTTCTTCGTAAATCATCAAACCCAGCGCGACGAAACTTATATCTTTTATAAAATTTGTTGAAACTTTTAACGAAAGGTTCGTCTCCAACCATTTGCCGGAGCATATGAAAAACCATGAGAGATTTTCCATACCCAACAGCTTCCGTAGAAGAGCTATGGCGGGATTGAAAGTCTAATAACGGAAAGTCATTCTGCCCTGAAACATAATCTGTATATTTTTGCAGCGTCCCTCTCCGGTAATCCGCCGATCTACCGCGTTGTTCTTTAATAAGATGATCCGCAAGGTAGGCAGTTAAGCCTTCCGCCCAGTTCCCCTTTTCATAATCCACATAAATTCCATTACCAAACCAGTTATGAAGAATCTCGTGTGGATAGGAAGAGTGAAGAATAAAAGGGAGGCGGATGACGGCAGGACCTAAAAGCGTGAAAGACGGCATACCGTAACCGGTTTCCCAAAAGTTTTCTACAAGGGCAAACTTTTTATACGGATAAGGCCCTAAAAGACCTTCATACATGTTTATATATTGAGAAGTAACTTCTAAATACTTATTAGCCAACTCTTCGTCTGGTTGGCGCAGAAAGACCATTGCTTCTGCGCGACCCCTCCGTCTTGAGTAATGGCTAAAAACACCACCTATCAAATAAATTTCTTCCTGGGGATTCTTACATTCCCAAGTTACTTTTGCCTCTTTTGCATTCCGGTCATAACTAACTCGTTTGCCCTGGCTAACAGCATCCCAACCTTGAGATAGATGAACATTCATTCTGAATGTCACCAAATCGTTTCCAAATTCTGGATACCAATTGGAAGTTCCTGAAAGAAAAATTCCTTTTGAAGATATAGTTCCCGGCGTTCCTCCAAATCCACGGGCATAAGCTTCTTCCATTTGCTTTAATGGATGGTAAATTTTCCCTTGATACTTTATTGAAAAAGTTTTTTGGCCGTTATTAGAGGCTACGCTAAAAAGTTCTTGGGGAATATTTTTGGACAAAGAAAACGCATCAAACTGTCGGCCGCTCAACTTTTTATCGACAAGCTCAATATTAACGCCCGGCGTTAAAGAAACGGGGTTTAACCCCGCATGCAACAAAAAATAAAATTTTCCGTCAGAACGAGAAAGAACCGAATTAGAAAGCGTAATACGATCTACCACTGCAATCTGGTTACTATCCGGGCTAAGCCAAACCTCCAGGTCATGTTTTATTGGTTGGCTATCTTTTGAATAAGCCGACGGAACTGATAAAACTGACAAAAGCAGGATTGTTATGAAAAATATGCGGGGAAAACTGAATGCCTTTAGAGTTTTGAGAGGCATATTGTCGCCTTAAAGTTGACTAAAACCTGATTTATCTAAAGGGTGAAGCAGGTTCGTTTATATACAAAAAACTAAAAGGTCGTGCCTTCTATTTCGGTCATGACTTCACAACCGTCTTCGGTCACTAAAATGGTGTGTTCAAATTGGGCGGAAAGCGACCCATCCATGGTCACAGCCGTCCAGTTATCTGAAAGAATACGCAGTTCCGGTTTACCTTCATTAATCATAGGCTCGATGGTAAAGGTCATGTTTTTTTTGAGTTCCACTCCCTGACCATAAGTTCCATAGTGCAATACTTGAGGTTCTTCGTGAAAGTTTCTACCAATGCCATGTCCGCAAAATTCTCGTACAATAGAATAACCTTGCGACTCCACATACTCTTGAATGCTTGCGCCAATATCGCCTAGATGCCCTCCTGCCTTAACCGCCGATATACCTTTACGTATGGCCGTTTTACAAGCTTCCACTAATTTATTCGCTCTTTTTCTTGGAGACCCCACAAAAAATGTCTTATTCGTATCTCCATGAAACCCGTTTAAGTAACAGGTGATATCCAAATTCACGATATCTCCATTTCGAACCTTTCTATCAGACGGTATACCGTGACAAATCTCGTCGTTGACCGAAGAACAAATGCTCTTCGGAAATCCCTTATAATTTAAAGGAGAAGGCGTCGCTCCCTTAGAAAGAATATAATCGTGGCAAATATCATTCAAATAATTAGTGGTAACCCCCGCTTTAATATATGGCTCAATCATTAATAAAACTTCCGCCGCCAATTGACAGCTTTTACGCATAAGCGCCACTTCTTCGTCTGTTTTAATATGAATCATTTCCGTAACCAAACTCCTTTAAACAGTAATCGCTTTCACGCCAATTGGATTTTACTTTTACAAACAAGCTTAGAAACACCTTGCAACCAAAACGTCTTTCCAACTCTTGACGGGCGCCGCTACCAATTTGTTTCAGCATTCCCCCGTTGCGTCCAATGACAATTTTCTTTTGAGATTCTTTTTCAACAATAACAGTGGCCTTGATAACCGTTACTCCGTTATCGCGTTCTTCCATTCGCTCTACAACTACCGCTAACGAATAAGGAACCTCAAACCGAGTCAAACGAAAGGCTTTTTCCCTAATAATTTCCGCGACAAGAAACGTTTCTGGGCAATCGGTATAAGAACCTTCTGGGAAATAACGAGGGCCTTCTGGCATCCTTTTTAATAAAGATTTAACGAGAATATCCAACCCATCGTTTTTTAAAGCGGAAATTGGAACAATATCTGTAAATTCTCCAAGCCCGTTCATTTCTTCGATCAAGGGAAGTAATTCTTCCTTAGGAACTAAATCTATTTTATTAAGAGCTAAAATTTTTTCAACCTTAGATCTTTTCAAGGTATGCAAAACATATTGGTCGTCCTCGCAAAACTTTTTCTTTGCGTCCAAAACAAAAACAATGACGTCGACATCCTCGTAGGTATTAAACGACGCCTTAACCATTAGTTTATTAAACTTGGATGTCGCTTTATGAACGCCTGGGGTATCCAATAAAACCACTTGCCCTTCGTCAAAATGACAAACTCCAGTGATCTTATTGCGAGTGGTTTGCGGACTCTTAGAAGTCGCCGCAATTTTAACGGATACTAAACGATTTAAGAGAGTGGACTTCCCGACATTGGGTTTCCCTATAATTGCCGCGTATCCTGATTTATACGAATTTGGTTCCGTCATATATTATTTTAGCCATAGGCATTCGAGTTACAAAATTTTTTGAGATAATTATCAACCTGCAGTGTTGTATTATAAGTCAAAACCATTATTTCGAAAGTGAATTCTCTTTGAGTCCATTAAGTCTCTATATACATATTCCATACTGCGAACGGAAATGTGGATATTGCGATTTCAATTCGCATGCAATCAAGGGGGAACAACCTGAAGATTATTCACCCGCAATCTTAAATGAAATCAAATACACCGCAAGGGACATTTCCCCCGACCAAGAAATTGCAACTATTTTTTTTGGAGGAGGAACCCCAACGTCTCTTCCCGCTGAAGACTTAGGGAATATCCTAGATGGATGTTTTCGTTTTTTTAATGTAGCCGCCAACGCCGAAATCACCTTGGAAGCGAATCCGGGAACCATAACTCCAGGCTATTTCGAACAGGTTAGATACGCTGGGTTTAATCGGGTAAGTATTGGCGCCCAATCGTTTATTCCGCGCGAGTTGGAATTATTAGAACGAATCCATGGACCGGAAGCTATTGGAAAGACTGTCGAGCAGGCAAAAGAAGAGGGGTTTACCAACATTTCTGTTGATTTAATGTTCGCCTTACCTAATCAAACTTTGGATGATTGGGATTATTCCTTAAAACAGGCGATCCAATTAAACCCAAACCATATCTCCGCTTATAATCTAACGTTTGAGCCAAAAACAGCATTTTATTCGTATTTGGAATCGGGGAAGTTAACGTCTCTCGACGACGACCAACAATTGAATCTATTTAAACATACGTTGAAAAGTATGGAAGAAGCCAACTATATTCAATACGAGATATCGAATTTTGCAAAATCTGGCAAAGAATGCAAACATAATATCAACTACTGGCATAATGGGAACTACATAGGCTTGGGAGCAGGCGCTTCCTCTTTCTGGAATGGGATAAGGCGAAAAAATATCGACAGTCCCAATAAGTATATTGATCAAGTTTTAAAAACAGGCCAAGCAATTGACTTTAAAGAAACTCCAAACCAAAACACATCAATTGGCGAGACAATGATGTTAGGACTTAGATTATCGGATGGAATTAATTTAAAAAGTTTTGAAAACCGCTATGGAATTTCTTTGTGGGACCAGTTTCCAAATCAGCTAAAACGTTTAAAATCAGAAGATCTTATAGAAATCGACGAGTCATATATCCGTCTTTCAAAAAAGGGCTTTTTCTTAGCCGACTCTGTTATTTTGGAATTTATGCCTAATTAATATGGTTTTGATCTAAACAATTTAAAATAACCAACAAATATACAGAGGTTTCACAAAATCCTTCCTTTACATTTTTCTAAAAAAACCAGCATAATAAATCTCTTTTAACTTAGGTCATAACATGATGAAAGATCCTGGCGCGGCATTCAAACGACTGACAGAAATAATGGATTCCCTCATGAACGAGGGTGGTTGTCCTTGGGATAAAGCGCAAACAAGGGAATCGCTAAAACCATATCTGTTGGAAGAAACATACGAAACTCTAGAAGCTTTGGACAGCAACGAGGCTCACGCTATCAAGGACGAGCTTGGAGACTTGCTTTTCCAAATAATCTTCCACTCTAAAATATCTTCCATAAAAAAAGAATTCGACATTTATGACGTTGTGGAAAATATAGCTGAAAAGATGGTAAGAAGACATCCGCATGTTTTTGATAAAGGCAATCTCACTACACCCGACCAAGTTGTCACCCAATGGGAAGAAATCAAGAAAAAAGAAAAAAGCGGTAAAAACAGGACATCTGCTCTTGATGGAATCCCAAAATCATCGCCCGCTCTTAAACGCGCTCAACAACTTCAAAAAAAGGCGGCAAAAAAAGGTTTCGACTGGGAATGTATTGAGGATATCTTTGAAAAGCTGGAAGAGGAAATTGGCGAGTTTAAGTCTGCGGTTCTTAGCGATAATACTTCGTCTATGGAAGACGAATTTGGAGATCTATTATTTGTTATGGTCAATATCGCTCAAAGACTCAAAATAGATTCCGAAGAAGCTTTGAGGTCTTCCAACAATAAATTTATCCGCCGTTTCCAATATATAGAAAAACAATTATCGGAATCCGGCGAAAATTTTGAAGAAACTTCTCTTGAACGGATGAATCATTTTTGGGAAGAAGCCAAACGCGTATTAGAAAAAAAATAATTTTACAGCCTTAATTCAAATCAACCTATCTATTTCACCCTTTGACATGTCCCGTGTAAAAATCTTCGTTTTCAGCGTCGCAACAATTATCGGGATTTTGCTTATTTTAGAATTTGGCGACAGAACTTTAAAAGCGCTTTTACCTGAGGACGATTTGAAAAGCCCTGGAGCCGAATCTTTAGCTTTTGATACGACCGATCTCTCTCCTTTTTCATTTTTTGGCAAATTGCCAAGTTTGGAACTCCGTCCCAATAAAAACTTTTTTTATGAGTTCGACCACAAAAAAGTTACGGCGCAAAAAGCTAAAAACGAATTTCGGATATTTATCTTAGGCGGCTCTGTCGCTCAAGGCTATGGAGCCGCAACGCCAGATAAAAAATTTTATAAAATTCTAGAAAAAAAACTAAACGGCGATAAACCGAACCACATTAAGAAAAATTTTAACGTTATTAGCGCCGGTAGGCTGGGATACGTTTCGGGACAAGAATTGGCTTTGCTAATTCATGGAGTTTTAGATTTTCAACCCGATATGACTATTCATTTAAATGGGGCTAACGACGTGATTGCAGTTTCCCAATATCACGAAAGTCCAGGCTTTCCTTTTTACTTTCAAAGTTTGAAAAAAGCGTTAGAAGCTTCCAAATTAGAAAAGAAAATGGATCAAACACTGAGCGAAAGCGTTTTTTTAACAGATTTAAAAAACATGCTGAAAAAATACAAAACTTCTTCCATCAACCTAACGGCAAAAAATATTGTCAGGCATTATAGACGTAACATGTATGCATCCGCTCAAATTTTAAAAGCAAACCAAGTTGACGCTTATTTCTTTTTACAACCCCTATTGCCTTTTAAATCGAACAAAAGTCCAGAAGAAAACGCGTTTATCAAAACGTTTCGCAGCCAGTCAATTAAAATGTGGAAATCAACATACCCCTTAATGAGTAAGGAGCTTAAAGAAATTTCGAATTCTACAGAAGTTAAATGGAAAGATTTAAGTAACGCTTTTGGCGTCGAGGGGAAAACCGTATTCGCAGATTCGGTTCACTTAACGGACTTAGGCCAGACCCTTCTGGCTGATATTATTTTTCAGGAAATAAAAAGAGAATTGCTTCAATAAGAGTCTATATACGACGGCGCTCCGCTTCTTGCCAAATATCTTTCACAGAACGATCCCCTGTTCCGTTCGTCTGAGCTTTGTCTATGACCATTCGCAAATCCCGTTCCTGATCCTGACGAACTAGATATCTAAAATATTCGCTAGTATTTTCAAATTGCCGAACCTTCATTGCTCTAACGATATAATCTTTCATATCGTCAGGCATTGTTATTGAGAATTTAGCCATATTATTCCAGTCCTTTTTTGTTCTATTAAACTAAATTTCCAGTCAATCCCATTTAATGGGATAAAATTAGAATAAATAATACACAAGTATATTCTCAAAGTTAAGCCTATTTTTTTCACTACTCCAAAATAATTGAATTAAGGCGTTTAAGCGACGGATTTCATCCAGACAACAGCGTCGTCAATAATTTCTGAGAAATTGTTATCTTCGATCCGCTTACGATACCCGTGGCCAGGAAAAATCCATTGGACGTTCGATAAAAATCGAAGTTTTTCCACCGACTCAATCTGTTTTTCCCAAGAATCCCAGCAAGCGTCGCGAAAAGAACCAAAACGATTTAAGCGGTTGAGCCATGCAAAATGGTCTCCCGTAAAAAGGTATTTTTCATCCCACAGTAAAACTTGATGGCCTTGAGTATGCCCAGGGGTGAAGATAATTTTCCCTTCATCTATGACTTTGTCTTCGGTGTTCGTCAAAATGATTTCAGCGTCTTTTGACGATTGGGAATCCAGCTTATGAATAATTCGTTGCGCGTTAAAGCGCTCGGCGTATAAGGCGGAATCGGCCACATCGTCCTGATGAGTTAAAAAAATATATTTAATTCCTCCCAGTTCTTCAAATTTGCGAATTAGTTTTTTTGTAAAACGAGGACTATCGACTAACCAATTGCCGGAGCTGGATTGAATAAAATAACTATCGGCGCCAAATGATTCTTTGGCGTTATAACCGTTTATAAAAATCCCAGGAACGACTTCAATAGGGAAGGAGGCTTGAGCTTTCTTTAAATCAGTTTTTCCAATCGTACCAATAGATCCGGTTGGACAAGCTACTAATGCTTGCTTTGCTTCAAATTCTTCAACGATGTTATGCGGTTGCTTTTTTACAAAAGCAAATTCCCCTGTCGCTCCAAAATTTGCGGGGGCAAATTTTCTGCAGGCTCCACAGTCTATACAAGTTGAATCGACAAAAAATTGCCCTTCAACATTTTCTTCCAATTTAAGTTTAATCTTAGCCACTTTTTTTGTTCTATTCGAAAAAATATTTAGTAGTTTTAGAGGATCTCTAATAATTCATATTTTTACTAACTTGCTATCGA
>CAYFMN010000005.1:133308-136717 GCA_964344185.1 uncultured Nitrospinota bacterium | reverse complement strand
TCTGAACCTGGGAACGGTCAATATCGGTCAAAACTTAGCCGTTACGGCGGGCAATACAATCACCGACTCGGGAGTGATTACGGTGGCTGGAACCGCCAGCTTCACGACCGACGTCGCAGGTAATAACATCACTCTCGATTCCAGTAACGCAATTACAGGAGCGGTCAACTTCACTACTACGGGATCGGGTACCGCCTCTTTTGACAATGGCTCGACCGCCATTAGTTTAGGAACCATCAACGTAGGCGGCCTTTTCACCGGAACAACGACATCGTCTATCGCAACCTCAACTGCTTTTTCAACCAGCGGCGGTATAACCTTAAACGCAAATACAGGAATCACTTTAAGTCATAATGTGACCACTGGCGGGGCGGTTACTATCGACGCCGATGTCGATAACAACGGAGCTGGCGATTTTACCATCGACGCCAGTCAAGTGTTGAGTTCGACCGGCAACACTATTCAAATCACCACCAACGATATTATAATTAACGGAACGATTAATTCAGGAGCCGCCGCAACGACTCTATTGGTATCGGATGGAGGAACTATAGGATTAGAAAACGGCGCGGCGGCGGCCAACACCGTTTCGACCATTTGCGGCGCCGCTTGCGGACTGACTATTTCGGGAGCGGAATTGTTCGCCATTACGGCGACTGGACTGACCATCGGCGACAACACTAATGGCAGTATCACCGTGGACGGCATCACTGCCGCCAACAGCAACAATGTTTCCGCCACAACAATCTTGAACGCAACGGCGGCAGGGGGTACGGTCACGTTTCAAACCAACGCCTCGACCTTCAACGCTTTAACCGCCAATGCCGAAAACGGCATCAACGTAAATATCGGACTCACAACTGACACCGGAGCCTTAACGTTTGACGCCGACAGCGATAACGACGCTGGCGGAACCTTCACGGTCGCTTCGTCCACGGCAGTGGCTACCAGCAATAGCGCAATAAATGTCACTGCGGCCATTTTTACGCTCACCGACGGAACGTCGACTCTAAATTCCGGATCGGGAAATGTATCTTTATTGCCGTCAACAGGGGTAACAGTCAGCGTTGGCTCAACGACGGGAACGTTTGATGTCGACGATACCGAAATCGCCGCCACCACCACCACTGGCACTTTAACTATCGGCGATTCGAGTTTAGCGAGCGCGATTACGGTCGACACAGTCGCGGGCGTGGCCAAGAATTTTGCATTACAAACCGCCGGTACCATCGACGACGTCAGCGACGCCGGTTCGCATTTAACAACCACTGGCACTCTTTCTCTAACGTCTGGCGGGGCAATTGGATCTGGAAACGCACAAGGATTTAATATCGACGTTGCATCGGTTACCGTAACCGGTACCGGAGGCAACAACGTCACCTTAAGAGACGCTGGAACAAGCGACACCACTTACAACATCACAACAGGCGGCGCGGGAAACATTTCCGTAACCCAAGATGCCAACAATTTAATTTTTTCGGGCGTATCAACTTCCGGCAATTTAACAGCCCTCGCCACAACTCGAACGATCACTGATACCGGAACCGTCACTGTTGGCGGTACGGGTACGTTCACAACCAGCGCGGCGAATCAAGCGATCACGCTCGATACCCTGGCGGTTACGGGAAACATGTTCTTTACCACTTCCGGAACAACCGGCAACGTCACGGTTGATAACGGTACAACCGCTATCAGTTTTGGCGCGTCTACGATTAACGGCAACCTATCCGCCACAACCGGCGGCACAATTAGTCAAGCCGGAGCGTTAACGGTTTCGGGAACCAGTTCATTCACCACCGACGTCAACGATCAAGCAATCACGTTAAACAACACATCAAACACGCTTACTGGAGCGGTTACCTTCAACACCTTGACAGCCGGTGGAAGCACAGGAAACGTTACTATCGATAATGGAACGACTAATTTGATTTTTGCCGCGTCTACTGTCCGCGGATCGTTAACCGCCACTTCGGGCGGAACGATAACCCAATCGGGAGCTTTGACAGTCGACGGCGCGTCTTCCTTTACGACCGACGTTGCCAATCAATCGATTACCCTAAGCAACACGTCCAATGCCTTGACCGGCGCGGTGAGTTTATCGACCACGGGAACCGGCGACGCAACTTTGGATAACGGAGCCACCGCTTTAGACTTGGGAACAGTTAGTATTGGCAGAAACCTTGTCGTTACGGCGGGCAACGCCATCACCGACTCGGGAGTGATTACAGTAGCTGGAACTTCCAGTTTCACGACCGACGTAGCCGATAACGCAATTACCTTGAACTCGACCAACGCCCTTACCGGAGCCGTCAGCTTCACAACCACGGGAACGGGCGGCGACGTAACATTGGATAACGGATCGACCGCGCTCAATATGGGAACTATCAATACGGGCGGTTTTTTCTCGGGAACAACGACCTCTTCCATTAGTACAAGCTCTACAACGACAACGGGAGAAGGTCTGACCTTAAACGCAAACGCGGGTATTACTTTAAGCAACAACGTGACCTCCAATGGCGCTACTGTCATCGATACCGACGTAGATAATAACGGCGCCGGAGATTTTACCATCGACGCTGGCGATACCTTAAATTCGTCGGGCAATACGATTCAAATTACGGCTAACGACATCAACGTTAATGGGGCCATTAATTCGGGGGCCGCGGCAACAACCTTGCTGGTTTCCGACGGCGGCACTATTGGATTGGAAAACGGCGCGGTGGCAGCTAACACCGTTTCGACAATTTGCGGTACCTGTGGATTTACAATTTCTGGAGCGGAATTACTAGCCATTACGGCTACTGGTTTAACTATTGGCGGTACAACCAATGGCGATATCACTGTTGACGGCATCACCGCCGCCAACAGCAACAATATCTCCGGAACGTTGACGTTAAACGCAACCGGCGCCGCAGGCAGTGTCACGTTTGCCAACAACGCGTCGACCTTTAATGCCTTAAGCGTTAACACTACAGACGAAATTATTAATAACGTCGCCGTAACTACGGACACTGGCGACCTTTCTTTTACCTCTACCGGCCAAGTTTTTGACGTATTTATTCAGGGAGCATTGACCTCGGCGGGAGCGACGACGATCAGCGCGGCGGAAGCTGTGTTTTTCTCGGCGGCGGGAAGCATTACGGGAACAGGTTCTGGAGCGGTCACCCTCACAGCAAACAGCGATAACTTGAACGGCGACGGAAATCCTGCGGCGGGAGACACCGTCTTCATGACTTCGGGTTCTTCCATCAACGCCGGTAGCGGTACTATCACCATAACGGCGACGGGAGCCAACGCCGACGCAATGACGCTCCAAACCGTCACTACCACGAATTCCAGCGGTTCGGCCATAACCATCAATAGCCGCGACGGATTGACTTTAAACGGCAACGTTACCGCTTCCGGCGGC
>CAYFMN010000005.1:132080-133298 GCA_964344185.1 uncultured Nitrospinota bacterium | reverse complement strand
GTCAACGCAGACGGTACCGGCGATTTTACTATCGCTTCCGGTCAAACGCTCAACACCAACGGTGGGGCGTTGTCTATTTCCGCGAACGACGTAACGATTACCGGTAATTTGAACTCCGGTTCCGGGGCAACTACTTTTGTCGTTTCCGATAGCGGAACAATTGGTCTTGGAGCAACTGCGGGCAATTGGACCTTAAGCGGATCGGAATTACAAAACATTACGGCGACCGGACTCAATATTGGCGACAACACCGACGGAAATCTCACAGTCGATAATATAAGCCAAGCCAACAGCAACAACATTTCCGGAACGGTTACTTTAAACACCGGAGGGTCGGCGTCTTTCAGTAACAACGAATCCGGGTTTAACGCGCTAACAGTAAACGCCGTCAATGGTATAAGCGTCAATGTCGATCTGATCGCTGATACGGGAGCTTTCACATTCGATGCCGACAGCGATAACAACGGCGCAGGATCGTTTTCAATTGCAGATCTGGCCGACCTTGAAACGGTCGATTCAAATATCTCAATCACCGCCGCAGATTTTTCCATCGCCTCTCAAACAGACAATCAGGCGGTCATAGTTGCTGGAAGCGGCGCCGTGACTATCAAAGCGACCAACAGCGGAACTATCGGTTTAGGAGCAACAGCGGGAGCAATGACCATCAGCGGTTCCGAACTGGAAAGAATAAGCGCCTCTTCCTTAAACATTGGCGACTCTTCCACCGGGGGGGCTGTCACTGTGGACGGCATCACCCAAGCCAATAGCGATAACATTGCCGGAACAACAACCATTTTATCCAGTAGCTCTATCACTTTTCAAAACACGAACGAATTTTATAACAATGTAACCGCACAAGGTAATTCGGTAACCACTACGGGCACTCTGACAACCACTCAAAAATCAGGGCAGTTGTATCTAAGTCTTCCTGATTGTAGTAATTGTTTCGAAGACAATATCGGCACATTTACCGTAGACATCACTGTCAACGGCGTACTCGTTAAAAATAACTTCTCTTTCACTCAAAATTTCTCAGGCGCCAACACGGACCCATGGGTTGAAGTAACCGGAGTAACCATCAACGCCGGAGACTCCATTGTTATCACGGCGAGCGGTTCTATCGATCCTGATAATGCCGGTACGGCAATTGGAATTGGACCAGGCGGGGGCACTGGAGCAGATTTAGCCGCAAGTATAAACGATTTAACAACGGTCGTA
>CAYFMN010000005.1:49093-132070 GCA_964344185.1 uncultured Nitrospinota bacterium | reverse complement strand
AACGCCCCGCTCGTTGGTCTGGTAGGAAAAATCGAAACCGCAACGGCCAGCTCGACCAATCCAAGCACCGACGGATTCTATATAGGTTCCAGTTACAGTTCGACCGGTAACATTACGCTGACCGGTTCAAACGGAAATGTCAGCCTGGGTACCATCAATGCGGCGGGTAATCTATCGGCCACTTCCACAACCGGAACCATTGCCGATACGGGCGTTCTTACCGTATTAGGCACCGGAAGTTTCACAACAAGCGCTTCTAACCAGGCCATCACCCTGGACAGCGCCAACGCCATCGCCGGAGCCGTTAGTTTAACTACCAATGGAACGACCGGCAACGTTACCATCGACAACGGAACCACCAATTTAATTTTCGGCGCTTCAACGGTTCGCGGAACGTTGGCCGCAACCACCGGCGGAACAATCACCCAAAGCGGCGCCGTGACGGTCGACAGTACTTCTTCGTTCACGACGGACGTCGCCGATAAATCGATCACTTTAAACAACACGTCTAACGCCCTTACGGGAGCCGTTACTTTTACCAGCACGGCGGGAAGCACAGCTTCAAACGTCACAATCGACAACGGGACGACCGATCTGATTTTGGCGGGTACAACAATTCGCGGGACGTTATCCGCAACCTCCGGCGGTACCATCACGCAAAGCGGAGCTTTGACGGTCGATAGCACATCGTCGTTTACAACAGACGTCAACGATAAGGCAATTACGTTAAGCAATACATCGAACGTTTTTACCGGAGCCGTCAGTTTCACCACCCAAAGCGCGGGCGGCAACACCGGAAACGTAACCATAGACAACGGAACGACAAACTTAATTTTTGGCGCTTCAACCACAGCCGGTTCTTTAACAGCAACGTCCGGGGGAACGATTACGCAAAGCGGAGCGTTAACGGTCGGCAGTACCTCATCGTTCACAACAGACGTCGCCAATCAATCGATCACTTTAAGTAATACTTCCAATGCGTTGACCGGCGCGGTGAGTTTGTCGACTTCCGGAACAGCCGACGCTACATTGGATAACGGAACTACCGCTTTAGATTTGGGAACGGTTAACATAGGTCAAAATCTTGTCGTTACAGCAGGCAACGCCATAACCGACTCGGGAGTGATTACGGTAGCTGGCACCGCCAGCTTCACAACGGACGTGTCGAATAACGCCATTACGCTCGATTCCACTAACGTTATTACCGGAGCCGTCAGTTTCACAACTACTGGCACGGGCGGCGACGTGACTTTGGATAATGGATCTACCGCACTAAATTTAGGAACAATCAGCACAGGCGGTTTCTTCTCTGGAACAACCACTTCCTCAATCGCTACCAGTTCCACTACCAATACGGGCGAAGGACTGACCTTAAACGCCAATGCGGGTATTACTTTGAACAACAACATCACTTCCACCGGAGCCACCGTTATCGACGCCGATGTCGATAACAACGGCGTGGGCGATTTTACGATTGCGGCTAGTCAAACCCTTACGTCAAACAGCAACTCGGTAACGATTACCTCAAACGACATTTCGTTGTCCGGATCGATCGACGCGGGAACATCCAGCGTAACGCTCAATATATCCGATAATGGAACAATCGGCGTCGGCGCAACGGCGGGTAACTGGACCCTGAGCGGCGCAGAACTACAAAACATCACGGCAGGCACAATGACCATTGGCGACACCAACGACGGGGCGGTGGCCATAGATGGAATCACCGACGCCAACAGCCAAAATATTTCAAGCACATTGTTGATTAATTCTGGCGGATCAGCGACGGTTTCGAGCGCCTCGACATTTAATGTTATTTCAATCGACGCTTTGGGCGGAATCACCGTTAGCGGCGATTTAACATCCGACACGGGCGACATGACTTTAGACGCCAATACCGGAACGTTGACCGTTGCCGGACAAGCGCTCAACGCCACCGGCGGATCGAGTAACGTAACGATTACCGCCGACGCTGTTGATCTCCAGGCCGGATCCAGCATTACCGGATCGGATACTTTTACAATACAAGCTTCAACTGCTGGAACAAGCATCGGTATCGCCGGCGGAGCTGGAACTTTAAACCTGGACGCCACCGAATTTGGTTATGTTACGGCTGCTAATTTTTCTTCCGTGGTGATTGGCGCGAGTGGCGCTACCGGCAGTGTAGGTTTTAGTCCGACCCCTATTTCAAAAAGCTTAACTATACGCGGCAGCGCTATTACCCTGGCGGCTTTAGACGTGACAGGGTCTTTTACATTGGACGTAAACGGCGGCGGCGCCAATTCGATTACGGTCACCGACGCTATTACCGCCACGACGGGAATCACCTTCACCGCCGACGACGACATTATTTTCAACAGCGCTTCCGCCGATTTGACCACCACCACAGGCGGCATCAGCTTAACGGCGGATAGCGACTCCGATGCGAATGGAACCGGCGGCAAAATCTCTATGGTTGACGGCGTCATCATTGACGGAGGATCGGGCGACATCGCTCTGAGCGCCGACGAGGATATATCGTTGGGTCGATTGGTGACGACAAGCAGTTCCAACACGGCGGTGGTTTTGACATCCACCAGCGGAGGAATTATTGATAACGGCGACGCCGGTAGTCCTGATATCGAAGCTAAAACTGGGCGCTTGGTGATCGATGTCGTAACGGGAATTGGAAATGACGGTTCAAAAGGAGCCAATGCGGCGGATGACGCGATCGATATCCAAGTAGCATCCATTGACGTCGATAATACAACTTCTGGGAACGTCAATTTCAACGAAACTGACGATATTTCAGTGATAAAAATTAACAATCAAGGTGGAGACGTTACTGTCAGCACGCCAGGAAACCTATCGAATGAAGGAAATATCACAGCTAGCGGCACAATAACAGTAGGCGATGTTGAGCCAGATCCATTTGCAGATGGAGTTTGCGACGAAGCCGAGCAAGAAGCTGGGCTTTGTACTGCACCAGTGGTAGAGGTAACCCCAGTGATTGAAACAGTGGTAACTCCAGTGGTTGAAACAGTGCTACCACCGACAATTGTCCCACAACAACAGCAAGCGGATTTCTCTCAAGCTATTCAAAGTACCTTTGTCTCAAGTTTTACCAGCAACGGTAGCAGTAGCGGCGGCGGTTGTTAGTGATAGTATGGTAGGCAATCGCTTCTTAAAAACCTTCGACTTCGAATAAAATAATTTTCAAAACGATTCATAGTTCTTAATGAGATTCTTCACCGATACTTCGTATCGCTTCAGAATGACATGCTTTGGTTTTTGTTTTCCGCAAACATTAACGGTAGTCTCTAACTGAACTCACCAAATTGTCCTCCCGAGCTTGCCGAGGGATCTCATTTTACCGGTGGTTTTACAAAACAACCGTGACAATAAACTCTCGTTAAAAAAGCAATCACCGTGAATCACTTACTTAAAAAAACTCAACTTTAAAAAAATAAAATCTATTAGAAACTCACGGTTCTTGATGAGATTCTTCACCCCTCCGACAGGCTCAGTGTAGGCTCATCAAAGAAGTTTCGGTTCTGAATGACGCACTTTAGTTTTTTGTCTTCGAAAATGTAAACGTTAGTTCCCTGCAAATCCTACGACTCGTCACGCAAAGCGAGACTTGGTAAACCAAAGTAATCATTTGATCCCTGGTTTTCTTAACAACTTTAAAACTTTCCGCAAAAGTAGATTCTGTTTTTTCTGTTCCTCTGATTTATCAAAATATTCTCGCTATAAACTCATATCTCAAAAAAAAGACCTCGCATTTTTTTCATACCAAACTAGATTAACCCTCATTAAGAATTCCTTGTTTATATCCTCCAAGAATGTTATTAAATAGACGTTGTTGCTCTTCCTTTGAATCCTTTCAAAAGAATCCCTCTTCATGGAACTCTTCTTTTTTCCGTTAAATAACAAATCGCCTTCGGGCTTACTTTCCTTTCCGTAAAATCTAGCGAAAATCTCTTAAATTCATATTATTTTTCGCTTTAATTTTACCTTCAAAAATTAAGTCGTTTCTTCCAAAACGGTCGCTCATTTACCGCTTGCAAAAGTGGTATACTGCGTAGATTTGCTAAATTGGCCAATCTTTGTCCAAAAATTGAGCGATTGATGAATCTACTGGTTTTCACATTATTAATTTTTCTTGGATGGACCGCTCCCAGCGCGGCTCAAGTGGCTATTCCGCCAGCCGGTGAAGCCGGTATTGCCGAAAAATCTTTGCGGCAATCACAGCCAAAACCATTCAACCCCCAATTTCAAGAAAAAGCGGAAATCATCACTATAGAAGACAGTAGAGAACTAGTTGATCCTGGCGCAGGTCCTTCATTTTTCGTAAAAAAAGTAAAGATCGAGGGAAACACTCTTTTTAGCAACGAGATCCTAGATCCGATTGTCGATTTAGGCCCCGAAGGCTTGGAATTAACTCTTGGCCTGTTGTCTCTCATGGCGCAAGAAGTTTCCGCTCATTACTCGCAAGCTGGCTATTTCCTGGCCAAGGCTTACATCCCGGAACAAGAGTTGATCGACGACACCGTGATCATGAAAATCGACGAAGGAAAAATTGGCAAAATCTCCATCGAAAAAAATAAACGAACCAAAGCAGAAGATCTGTTAAAACGAATGCAACCTGTTGCGGATGAGGATATTCTAAAAGAAGAAACTTTAGAACGAACCCTCCTTGAAATCAACGATCTAGCCGGAATCAAAGCTCGATCAATTTTGCGCCCAGGCAAGGAGCCGGGAACTTCGGACTTGATTCTTGAAGTTACCGAAACCAGCCCTTATTCTTTCAGCTTCGACGTGGATAATTTTGGTTCAGAATTTACGGGAGCCAACCGGGCCGGGGTTACGGCAACCGCCGCAAACACTGCGGTATTGGGAGATTTTTTTCTCTTTCGCGGAGTGGCGTCAGAATTAGACCAGCAGTCTTTAACTTTTTCCTATCAATACCCGCTTGACGATATAGGAAGAAAAAACCTCAAGTTTAGCTATACTTATTCGGAACAAACTTTAGGCGCCAGCTTGGAGGCTCTAAGAGGCGGCGGTCGAACGCGGCTTTTCAATATGGAATATTCCCAGGCTCTGTTGCGAGATAAAACTTCGGGACTTAAATTCAGGATGGGTTTCGATCATAAAAAGTTCGTCAACTTTGCCTTGGGTTCCACTACCAGCAACGACGTAATTCGCGATATCTATTTTGGCTTTAGCGGCAATTTCAGCGATTCGTATCTTGGCAATAATATTTTCGACTGGAAAGTTCAATATGGAATTTTCCCCAACGATAGCGCCGCTCTACCTTCTCGCGTCAACGGAAGCGCCGATATTTTTCTTACTTCCGTTAATCTAACTCGATATCAAGCGACTCCTTTTCTAAACAGTTATTTTATATGGAAAGCAAACACGCAATTGGTCAGCAATCGCACGCTTTCTCCAGACCAATTTGCTGTTGGCGGCTTTGGCACGGTGCGGGGTTTTCCATTAGCGGCGCAATCGGGCGACTGGGGATATAACTTAGCTACTGAATACGTATTGCCCTTTCCTTCCAAATTTCCTTTCGGAATCGATAAATTCACTATCGCCGACATAATATCGTTTACCGGATTCCTTGAATACGGAAAAGTATTTACTCGCGGTTTATTAATCGGGGAAACAAAAATGGAATCCATTACCGGCGCCGGATTTGGCGTGCAAATAAACGTTCCCAAGGGCGGCGAGTTTGGAACCTCCGAATACCGTCCTCCAATATCGTTTTCAATCAGCTACGGTCTTCCTATTACTGGCCCTAATCCGTCGGACAGAAGTAACGGTATTGTCTATGCAAACGGCTCTATAGGTTTATTTTAAAAAGGCAAGTTTTTAGCAAATCATAAATTAATAATCCCTTCCCAATTCATTCAACTTTTCTGCCCATACCTCTCCTTTTATTATTATTTTCTCTTAAGTTTCAATGAGTTAAAAAAATCTTACCTAAATTTCCTGCAATATATAAGGGAGTATTTAAAAATATCTCAACTAGACTTTAATTTTCTAAAGCTCGAAAAAGATTTTTTTTATTTATCTTATGGAAATTTTTAATAATTTGATTTAGCCAAGTCTTGTTTCTAAGAACAGATTTTTGCAATTTTAAATTTTTAAAAATTTTCCTTAAACGTTTCCGCCACTTAACCACATCGCCCCTTGTATTTTTGATAATAAAAGACAAGGGGCGATTTCATACTCAAAGGAAATAGCAATATGATCGATCAAAAAACCGTAAATCGCGAATATCCAATGCCTCATCCCGACAATATGCTGGAGGACGACGTTACCAGAATCAAAGATTCTTTTGACAAGATCGATATAGATGTAAACGATTTATATACATCAGCCGATCAACTAAATCAAAACACTCAGGCAGGCGCTTATTGGTTTGCGGATTCCACCGGCTCTGGAGCGGCTTATAACGTAACTTTGAATCCCGCTCCCACAGTTTTGAGCGAGGGTTTGTTTGTTTACATGAAAGCTCATACAACAAACACAGGTCCCGCCACCGGCGACGTTAACTCATTGGGAGTAAAGAGCATAAAAAAAATTGACGGAAGCGATTTGAAGCAAGGCGATATTCCTGAAAGTGGAATAGTGACTTTAGTATACGACGGAACCGATTTCCAATTGGCAAATTCAACGACAGACAACGAACAGACTTCCGTCAATACAAGTAATATCATGAGGGCGTTTGATGAGATTCAGGAAAATCATGGCGGAGCGTTGCTGATGGAAGCGGGATGGTCCGATTCTTTTTCCAATCCAGACGAACAAGGAGCGGACGAGGCAAACTCCACCGGCTTTCAACATGACAACACAAACAAGCTCTATAAAGGAACCGATCCTGGAACTAATTTAATTTCTGATAGAAATTACGATACAGAATCTAATTATCTTCAACAGGAATGGACGAACTCTAATCAATCAACATCTCAAGCTACAGTAATAGAAATTTCATCAGTTGATCAAAGTAGTTTCATAGGCGGCACAGACACGACTGTGGGCACTGCCGCAGGACAAGATAATACCGGTCAATCATTTCTTTGTAAATCTACCGGTATTTTAGATAAATTCGTTTTTAAATTAAAAAAAGTCGGATCTCCAACAGACGACCTCATAGGTTATTTATATAACTTAAGTCCGCAAAGCGCAACAGGAGCCGGCAGTACCCTGTTAGCGACTTCTGATACAGTTAGCGGAAGCGCCATAGGAACTTCTTATGAAGAAGTAACTTTTCAATTTTCTGGAAGTGAAAGATACACCGTTAACGCTGGAACTTATTATTGTGTCGTTATTAGTAGAACCGGTTCTTTCGACGCTTCAAACTATTGGAATCAAGATTCTACAACGCCTTCGATTTATGCAGATGGCTCCGCTATTGCCCCGCTTACTACATCAAATACCAGCCACGATAGATGGTTCAAAATATTTACAGAAAGTAATTCAACCGTTTCACTATCGTCAGGTGTCTTTCCCACTAATTGCGCGGGCGGTCGTATTAGTTTTGATTCCGGTTCTAGCTGGCACAATATTCTTTCCAGAGACTCAGACACGACGCTGACTCTGGCTTCCATAGCGGCTAATGGAACATCTGACTACATAATTCGAATGAGCGAGTTTGATTCTGGTTTTGTGCAACTTAATCACCATCCAAGTTCGGGGGATCTAACTAGCCCTGGAAGCGCGTTTGTTCATTCTAACGCACATTCCGACTGGAGGCGGTTCTAAGGCTATAGACAACGATAGTGCATCAACAGAATCAGCAATTTGGTATAGCATATCAACAGGCGGAGATCTAAGGTGGGTTGCAATCGATATTGGAGAGGCTCGAAAAGTTAACAAAATTGTTCTGAACAGTTCTGCGGATAGTGGTGGAGGTTCCTTGAAAGATTTTAAAATCTACGGATCCAATACAACTCCAATAGAAAATCAAAATCCAATAGCTAATGGGGCGACGTCATTGCATACAGAAACAAATTTTCCAGAAGTAATTTATGATTCTGAAGATTCAGTTACAGTTGGGCCAATGACCGCCATTCCGTTTTCTAATAGTACTAATTTTCGGTGGTATTACCTCGTGATAACAGCCGTTTGGAGTCAAGATTACTGCAGAATTCACGAAATTGAATTAATAGCCGATCAGACAAACGTAGCCTCTGAATATGTTTCACTGTGCGATTCTGAAATTCAGAAGACAGATACATCCTCTTGGTCAGATATTAATAGCGGCTCGGCTACAGAAACGCTTAATTCTCAAAGTGTCTATTACTGGTTAGCTCTCGACCCTGTTTCCAATTTTGGAGACGGAACCGAAATTAAAATCTTCAACCAAGATGGCTCCGTTTGGAGAACTATCGCTAAGAATAATGGCAGTACTTGGGAATATAACAATGCAATCCACGACACAACGAAACTGTTGATTCATGGGGACGGCGCTGATGCAAGTACAACAATTATTGATAACGGACCTTCAGGACATGCTTTTACAACTTACGGCAACGCTCAGATAGACACTACGCAAAGTAAGTTCGGAGGATCGTCGCTATTGTTTGACGGAACAGGAGATTATATCCGATCCGATTCTGCTTCGGACGATTTTTCTTTCGGTGCTAATGATTTCACAATCGATTTTTGGATTAGGTTTAATACTACAAGTGGAGGATCAAATATTTTAGGGGTTGGTGATTCTGCAAATGATTCTTGGGAAATCTTTAATGCGAGTGGAAATATATATCAATTAACTTATGCTCATCCTTCTCACACTAATTTTAGTTTTCATTTTACCAGAGAATCCACGCTCGCCACGGGCCAGTGGTACCATATAGCGTTTGTACGACAAGGACGATTATATAGAATATTTGAAGATGGAATCCTAAAAGTTACCAGCGGTCCTTTAGGCGACGCAGATTGTGGCGTCCATAGCAGCAGTAAATTATTCTTAGGCACTAAACCTCTTGCGACCCCTTCCGGAAATTATTTTGACGGTTGGCTCGATGAAGTGCGTTTTACTAAATCCGCACTGTGGACTTCAAACTTTACGCCTCCAACGAGTCCACATACCTATATTAGCAGCGCTGCAAACGATTACACCGGCGTACAAGCCGAAACCAACGAAATGCTTCACGCTGTATCGCAAGCTATTTCAGTGCAGGCCGCTAATCGCATGTCAGGAACCAATCTCGCGGCTATCACGGACGCACAATGGGAAGAATCCGGCGGATGGTCCAACTCAGTCAATTCAGTAGTCCGTGGAGTAACGCTTTACTCTAACGATTCTTCTCAAAATCCTTTCGTAGCCCAATATCGCTTGAATTACGACTCTGTGCGCAGCGGTATGGATTTGCGCAGTAAAGCTTATGATCCTGGATTCATTCCATCTGAAGGTTACATTTGGTCGCGAATTGAACATTCTGATTCAGATGGACCAGGAAATTTCTACGTCAGCAGAAACGGCGGTTCCGAATGGACATCCGTTCCTATGACCCAACAAGGTCTTCCGTTGATTGGAGATCAGCATATCTTTCGTGGAACTGTTGACATAACTGGTCAGGCATCCGGCCAAGATTTACGTTGTCGTTATGAAACGGAGCAAGGTAAAGACCAATTCTTACACTCGTGGGGATTACAGGCTAAATCTTAAAACAAACGAAGCAAGTGAAAAGCGTTGGGCTAGTTTTTAGCTCGACGCTTTTTTAAAAACCGAGTCTGTTAAGTAGCTTTGGGCGTATCGTTAATGTCGCTTAAATTAACGTCGACATCTACTTTGGTTGCGGCGGAAACGTCTTGTTCTAGTTGATCGACATTAACGGTGCCCTTTAAATTGTCCGCTTCTTCCATTATATCGTCTTTAAGCTCATTAAAGGTCGACTGAAACTCTCCCCAACCTTTGCCTATTGCGCGGGCCAATTTAGGCAGGTTTTTCGGTCCAATAACAACCACGCCGATTGCCATAATAATCATTAATTCGAAAAACCCAATATCGAACATAACGTTTCCTTTTCTGGGAAATTGTAATGAAATAATATCTAATTCTAACAAACTGTTTTTTTTAGCGCAATAGCGACTTAAAAATTGGCATTATCAGCTGTCTTTTAATAAAATACTCTCATTGGCATTATTTTTTAAGAATTCTGCCCCAAGTATCTTTGTTGACACCCTTTTTGAGGTTGGATACTATTCCAAATATAAAGATTGGCCTATCTAAATTGTGATCAATGAAAGTCGTTAAGGGTGTTGAAAATTTAAACGAACCGTTGGAATACGCTGTTGTCGCTATAGGCAACTTTGACGGGGTCCATATAGGTCATCAAAGCATTTTCAGCCAAGCGGCTCGTCTGGCCCGCGAAAAAAATGGAACCGCCATCGCTCTTACCTTTGATCCTCATCCCATTAAACTACTCGATCCCGAAAGAAGCCCGCGCTTTTTGATGAAACTCTCCGACAAAGCCAAAAAAATCGGAGAATGCGGCATTGATCTATTGGCGATTGAACCGTTTACGTGGAAGTTGGCCGACTTAACCGCAGAAGCTTTTGTTGAAACGATCCTGGTCGATAAGTTAAAAACCCGCGTTGTTATTGTTGGTTCCGGTTTCTCATTTGGCCAGGGGCGAAAAGGTAACGTTCAGACATTGGAAACATTAGGAAAAAAGTTTGGTTTTTCGGTTGAGATGATTAATCCAATTCAATTTGGAGGAAAACCCGTTAGCAGCACGCGTATTCGAAAGTTGGTTGCAGAAGGCGATTTAGAAAACGCTAACAGATTACTTGGAAGGAATTATTGTGTTTCCGGCGTCGTAGTAAAAGGAAAACAAAGAGGCAACAAAATTGGATTTCCTACCGCTAATATTGAAACAGGAGAACTTTTGACCCCTGCATGCGGCGTTTACGCTTGTACCGTGCAAGTTGAAGGAGAAATTTTAAACGGAGTTGTTAACGTTGGCAACAACCCAACTTTTAATCGAAACCAGTTGGTTATCGAAGCTCATATTTTTGATTTTAACAAACAATTGTACGGTCAGGAAATTGAAATAGGTTTTGTTAGAAGAATCCGAAGCGAAAAAGCGTTTCCAAATGTTGATGCACTAACCTCTCAAATACAAAAAGATATACAAACAGCAAAGACAATTCTTGCCGGAATCTAAAGCCGCTCGAACATTTTGTCGATATTAGATATTATTCACTTTTCTTCCTAGATTCTCAAAACTGGTTAAAATTACCAGCTTCTAATTTTAATCTTCTCAAGGTCCCCATAATTTGAAAAACCTAAAACAATTCATTATTGGCGTAGTTGTCGCCATCCTTGCCATCTATTTTACTTTTCGAAACGTTTCGTTAAAGGAGCTTTTGGACTCTTTTTCAGACGTTAATTTTATTTATTTAATACCGGCGGGCATTCTGGTCGTCGTGAGTTTTGCGGTTCGCGGTATTCGCTGGAAAATTTTGCTATCCCCTATTAAAGAAGTTAAAACTTCGCAAATTTTATCGCCATTGATGATTGGATTTATGGGAAATATGTTACCCGCTCGGGCCGGAGAATTTATCAGAGCTTACTTATTAGCCAAACGCGAAGAAGTTCCTTTTCCTGGAGCGTTTGCTTCTATTGTCGTGGAACGTATTTTTGATACTTTTATGTTGATGGGTTTGTTTTGCTGGCTATTGCTTTTTAACTCCCATATTTTTAGCTCGGAAGCCAAGTTTTCAGGAATGACATTAGACGAACTCGCTTTTAAATTTGGGGTCTTAGGATGTGCTGGGGCTGTTATTTTAACGGTCTTTGTCTACATGATGTGTTTTCAAAAAAACTTAGTTGCCCAAATAATTACCTGGATTTCTAAAATACTGCCGGATGGATGGGGAGAAAAAATTCAAACTTTGATTGAGAAATTTAATCAAGGACTCGAAGTTGTTAAAGACAAAAATTCCCTCATTAAAATCACTTTTTATTCTGCTGTCGTTTGGTTCTTGGTCGCATTAAGTTACTACCCACTATATTGGGCATTTGACCTTCAAGATAAATCGCCTGAATCCGTGGGTATTTTGTTGGTGATGGTCTGTATTTTCATTGCGGCATTCCCAACTCCTGGATTTGTTGGTTCCTTCCATTTAGGCGTATCTGTGGCGCTCCATCATATTATGGGAGAAAACGAAGTGGTGGCTTTAAGCTATGGAATGGTTCTATGGGCCTTAAATATGGGCATCGTTAGCGCTATCGGAATTTATTATATTCTGACCGATCATCTTTCTCCCAGTCAACTTACCGAGATAAGCGAACAATCCGAAAAAGAAATGGCTTAACATTTCAACTCACCATTTATTCATAATCTTTTTTAAAAAAAAATTAGGACTCTAGGCTCGATTGACATTTGACATTGAGCAAAATTGTCTGTATATTAATACATATAACATTAGCTTTCTATGTATATTTTTTGCTATTTAAAAATATTTGGAGTTTCAAAAATGTTAAATCTAGCTGAAAAACAAGACTTTTTGAGCGCCCAAAATCTAAACCATCAGATAAACACCGGCAACTGTATTCTCCCCGAAAAAATCGTTGCTATAGCTTGCTCTGCAGGCGGACCAAAAGCATTATCAGTTATTTTGGGTCAGCTCCCAAAAAGCTTTAACCAAACTATAATAATCGCTCAACATATGGCGTTGAATTCAGCTCATACTTTCACTCACTGGTTGAATTCTAAATCAAAATTGCCTGTTGAAATCATTCAGGAAAATAAAACGCTGGAAAGAAGAAAAGTCTACGTTTGCCCTTCCGAAAGCGATTGGGAAATTAACTCTTCAAATTCAGCATTACCTATTTCAAAGGAATCTGTTCATTTATACAGTCCTTCTTGCGACGTTTTATTGTCTTCTTTAGCTTGTTCTTATAAAAAAAATGTCATCGGTATTATATTAAATGGAATGGGAGACGATGGAGTGGAAGGAATGATAACTATTCGAAACAACGGCGGACTTACTATTGCTCAAGAAGAAAAAACCAGCTCCGTTTTTGGAATGAATAAAATAGCTATTGAGGAAGGTGCAATTGACAAAGTTTTAACTTTGGATGAAATAGCTGCCGAAATAATCTCTATTTAAGGCCCGAAACAGAGGAAAAACTTTTCCTAATCTCTTCCATACGGTTTCGATTTGTTTCAAAATCGTAATAACCCATCCGAGAAGACGATCTAAAATTTATAACTCCATCTCCTTCGAAATAAAACTCTACATCGTCCACAAAACGCATTAATGGAGTGGTAAATTCTGCATGCACAAAGTTATCTCGATTTATCTTGATTTCCGCCCCCGGCATCTTCCGAACAATTTTTACTACTTCCTTCTTTGCTTTTTCTTTAGATATTGAATATTTAAAAGGCTGTATCCTTTTTTCCTCAATGGAACTTTTTGTGGAGACGCAGCGTGGACTTTTTGGACAAGGAGCAAAGTCGCCAATAGTAGATGGCAAAGAACCGCTACACCCTAACAACGTTAATAAAAAACTAAAAAGAATGAAACGTTTCATAAAAGTATTCCATTTTGGTTTTTAATTAAGGAACGATCTCATTGATCCTGACTTTCTAAATTCCAGGAAATAGACGCAATGTTTTCTTGAAAGCTAGGATACGGACTAAAATAAATTGCGTAAGCGCCTGTCACTCCAGGCTGGGCAGGTATTTCAACCCAAGTTTCTGGCTTTAAATCTTCTAAATTGTAAATGGTCGCTCTTTCTCCATCGCGCTTAATTACCTTTAAATAACCCATAGAGGTTTGAAAGTTTTCAGCGCCGAAAAAAGAAATCTCGGTTCCTTCGGGACCAAATAAATCTATTTTGTAGTAACCAGATTGGAAATAAAGCGGGTATTCGCGAAAATTCTTTCTATTTTCGCCAAATCGTAGATAGTAAATATCTTCACAGGGCATGCATGCAGGTTGAAAAGGATCTACCTTGGTAAGGTACAATTCTCCTTTTTTTTCATCTTTGCCACCGGGATCAGAGAGATCCCAGGTTAGAAAACCGGAACAAAAAATGAGCGCTGACGAAACAACTAATCCAACAAAAACGGATTTAAAAGTTAGTTTTTTTGCCATAAATCCCCTTCGCCAAAAGCGCTGGGGGGCAAAATAAAAAACCAGGTTTAAGTTGCCAATCCCAGAATTTCGGCTAAATCGTAATAATTTTCCTCTTTGGCATAATTAGCGATTAAATCCAAAGGTTCGCGTTTATCAATCGCTTGCGCAGTCTTGGAATTATCTTCAATTAATAATCGAAATTCTTCAAGTAAAATATCAATCGCCGATCCAAACGAATCGCGTTGCAACAAGCAATCGTAATTATCCCAAAAATCGGAAATTGGATTTTTTGTCATGGCGGTCTCCTTAAAATAACGACAAAAATTTGAATGAGTTAGTAATTATCGTTATATAAAGCAAACTCAGCGCCATTTTCGAGTCAAATTAACCAAGCCCCTTAACGCTTTATTTTATAATAAATTATGCAGTTAACAAAATATTCTAAAATTTAATGCAAAAATAATTGGGTAAAAATTTACCCAATTTCCTAATTTCACCGTAAATTAAGGAAAATTTTACCGCCATGTCAAACGCCTTCCATTCGCTTTTTAACTGCCACCAACAACTCTTTCCCACTTTCGCCCAATTCTCCCGATTTGCTAACGGCTTGCAATAAATCCAAAACTTCGTGATCCAGTTGGAATGAATAAAATAAGGCCGCTTTTAAAAGCTCTTTATCTGGGGACTCAATACCTTTTATCCGTAAAATACTTTGAATCCCCTTTTCCAGTTCATTTGACTCGCTTGGGGATAAGACGCGAAACCACCGCAACCCGCTCGAACTTTCTTCCATCGACTCCAAATTCATACCTGTAACTTTCCAGTAATACCGCTGATTAGCGGTTAATTCCGGACCATTCTCAGGCCAGATAATTGTTTCCGCGTCTAAATCGGGACTAAAAGAAAAGTTAAAATCAGAATCCTCAGATTTAACTATTATTTTAGCCTCGGCTGTATTTTCGCGTCCAATCCAGTCAAACATTAAACGATTGGGTAATACCGTCGAATTTGAAGGGTAGAGAAGTTTAAAACCTTCTCCAGCCCTAACCATTCCACGAACGAACGGAGTTTTTCCCTTTTCTTTTGCTTCGCTTAAAGCAGAAGCTAAACGCGTTCCCAAACCATTTTTTTTAACGTCCGCTCCTTTGGATATTCTATATTCTTGTGATGCATTTATCGCTTGAGTTTTCCCGGAAGCCAAAACCAAAACCGCCGTCCCGCCCATACTTTTAATTAAATCCCCAGAAGCCAACGTTTGACCAGGCTTTGCCGTAGTTGTTTTTCCGTCTGAAACAATTTCGACTTTCCCTTTCACAGAAATTAAAACGCCTGAATTCGCGCTACATAATCCCCATAACGAAAAAATTAAAACTGTGGAAATTAAAACAACGCTCATAATAAATTGTAATTTTTTCCCCATAATATCGCTCCGGCAATTTTTAAATCTTTTCTCTTATTTGGATAATAAATTAAAAACTCCATCCCAACTTTTCTTAGGTGGGTTATCGCGTAGCGTTCTACATCTCTCTAAATAAATTTTACTCGGGCCGTCGTTTGGATCAATTTGGAGAGCCGATATAAAATGATGAATGGCGGTTTCCCAATGCCGGCGATTATATGCCTCCAACCCTTCGCAGTAAGCCTCCATAACCTGTTCGCGCTCGCTGTCTAAAGACCTTCCTTTTCTACCAATTAATTCATAAATAGCAACCGGCTGGGTTTTTCCTTTAACTCGAACAACATCCAGTTTCCTGGCTCGAACTTTATCCCGTACGCGATCAAAAGTTGATTCGCTTATTGTTAAAAAGGTTCCATATTGCTTGTTAACGCTTTCCAATCTCGCCGCTGTATTAACCACGTCGCCCATTACCGTATAGTTAAACCTCTTTCTGGAACCAACATTACCAACAACAGCTTTTCCCGTGTTGATTCCAATACGCGTTCGAATCTCAGGATTCCCTCTTTTTCGAAACGAATGGCTCATATTTTCAGTAAACTCAATCATATCTATAGCCGCTAAAACCGATCTTTCGGCATGGTCCGTTTGATCTGTTGGAGCGTTCCAAAAGGCCATAATAGCGTCGCCAACGTATTTATCAAGAGTGCCTCCGTACCTAAAAATAATTTCTGTCATACCATCAAAATAATCGCTCAGGAGGTTCACCAATTCTTTCGGTTCGACTGTTTCCGAAATAGCGGTAAATCCTTGCAGATCGGTAAACATTATAGTGAGTTCTCTTTCCTCCCCTCCCAAATTTAGCTGTTCAGGGCTTTTGGACAAGGTTTCTACGAACTCTGGCGACAGGTACATTTGAAAAGCGTTTTTTATCCACCGCTTTTGGCGTCCTTCCCAGGTTAGCTTATAAATTATAGCTCCAATAAAAGCAAAACCTACCGCCAAGCCAACGGGTATCATTGGCAAAAGCAGATTCGCCTTTTCAAACATTGCAAACGTTGCAAAAACAAACCCGGCAATGAAAACAATTTCAAAAAAAGCCGCTATTACCGGCGAAAAAACAAAAGAGATAATTACCGACACTAAAGCCCCTAGAAAAATTGTCCCGAATTTTTGAACATTTGTAGAAGCTTTTATTTTTCCCCCGCTCAAAAGCGTGGCCAAAACGTTCGCATGAATTTCCACTCCAGGCGTTAAGGGATAATTGTATTTTCCACTATAATAAGGAGTGCGAAAGGTGTCCGTGTTATCGGAAAAACCGGCGCCAATAAAAACGTACTTGCCTGCAAACCATTCCTTAGGTAAAAATCCCGTAAGAACGCCTGATGCCGGAAACGTCTTAATCGCATATTTTTCACGGCTAACGGAAGAAGGCGGTCCTAAAAAATCAACAATAAACTTTTGACCTTTACGGGCAAAAGACGGCAATGCTTCTTGTAAAATTTTCGGAGCTTCCGGTTTCCCCACTTCCGATGTTTTAGAAGCCAAAAGCATTGCGGCGGAAAGCGTTGGAACAATTGTTTCCGAATTATTTTTTAGAGCCGTCGCTTCCCGCACAATTTGATCGATTGGATCTATCGGTAAATCCGCCAAGCCTGTGGAGTCTACAGAATCTAAAAATTTTGGATGAGGTAAATCCCATACTATTTTGCCGTCTTCTTCGCGAAAAGTAGATACAAGCGTCGTTCGGCCATTAGCTCTTAAAGATTCCGCAAGCGCTTCGTCCTCGTCTTCCCAGGTCAAATCTTTTAGAAAAACATCCAACCCAATTCGTTTAACGCCCGCTTCGGAAAGAACATCTATTAATTTTGCTAGTAAATCGCGAGGCACAGGGCTTCGATATGGATACACGTCCAACGCCGCATCGTCTATCAAAACGACCGCCACTTCTTTACCCGCCTCAAAGTTAGGAAGACGAAACCGAAGCCGCCAATCGATGGTTTTATTTTCAAGCGTTTCTATCGGCGACCAATTAGAAAAGACTATCGCCAATAAGCACGCTAAAATCGCGACGCTTGCAGAAACCAACTGCCTTGCGCTTTTTTTATTCGGTTCCAAGCGCTAAGAATCCAATCTACCGGTTAAATAAAAAGCCGCCCAATGATAGGGTGAAGGAAACTCTTTCATTAATTTTATTTGAGCCAAACGCAAGGCATCCGCCGGTCCGCGTTTGGACAATTCTTCGTAAAAATAAGTCATTAGTTTAAATGTGGATTCGTCGGAAACTTTCCACAAACTGGCTATCACGCCGCCAGCTCCAGCATAAATAAAAGCGCGATTCAAACTCTGCACTTCATCGCCGCGCGTAAGCTTACCGATTCCAGATTCGCAAGCGCTTAAAACCACAAGATTGGAATTTAAATTCAATCCATATATCTCGTAAGTTTCTAAATCCCCGTCTTCGTTAGAATCTTTAGCTAATAATAATGCAGATTTCAAAGGATCTCGTTCATCAAAACGTCCGTGTACGGCAAAGTGTAATACTTCTGCGTCAATTTTTGATAAGTTTTTTAAAACGGATTCTTTAGCGCTTTCGCCGGTTAAAGTAATTTTTTTAGGAAATAATTTACTAGCCGCTTCAACTTCTTTATTAGCGTATTTTAGACGCGATTCTTTTTGGTCTCTTTGAGGATCTCCAAAAGCAAGTATCTTCCCTTTATCGGTCTTAATAATCCCTTCAACGTAAAATAAACTTGACGCATTTGGAAGCACAGAAACTGTTTGATTTTCTATCAGGTATTTGCCGTCCTTTCCATGAAGTCCGGCAAATGGCAAGTAATGTAAAGCGCCGGAAGGAACCAAAATAAGTTTTTGTTTTGGGTCCAAACGACTTCGGACAGGTTGAATTAAACTATCATAAAGTTTGCTTCCCAATGATTCTGCCAACTGCATTTGGCCAGAAGCTAGAGCTTCTCTATAATCTGCAGCCCATTGAGCAATCTTCTTTCCGCCGTTTTTTGCCAGGGTCGCTTCAATCGAACTTTGCTCGACAGTCCAAATAACAGCGCGGGAATCTTCCAGGAAATAAGAAATCAATAGCGCACCTTTAGGCAATGAGCTTTGAATTTTTTTCGCCGAAGCGGTAGCTACCGACATTGAAGAAGCGTAACTTAAGCTTTGATCTTTAATTTTCTCTAACGCTCGACTTTTTTCTTTTAATAAACTCTTAAACTTTTTGTAAACGCCAAGTTTTTCTGCGCCTTTTAAAGCTTTTAAACTTCGCGCCGTTTTTTCAATTTGTTTATCCAAGTCGGCAATTTGACGAATAATCTGCGGATCGGCGGCGACTTTCGGTTTTAAGGATCTACCGGCCAGCATATCCAGGAAAGCTCTTGCTTTCCCTCTTTCTAAATAATTAAAACCTTCAGAAAATTCTCCCATGTCAAATAGTAAACCGACAATGGCCTCATAAACGTCTTGAACCGATCCGGAGAACATTTGCTTTACTGTATCTTCGCGAATGTTCGAGCGAGTCTTTTCAATAGCGTCAACGGCTTTGACCAAAAAGTTTTTTGCCTCCGCATAATTTTTGTTTTTTGCCAACAGGGAACCGGCTCTATAACCCACTCGCCAAACTAGATCTAAAGCTCCAAACATTTCTGCTTCCACTAAAAAACCTTGATATCGGGAAATATCTGATTGGGAAAACTTCTTGCCAGGTTGCAAGGTTTCTGTTTGAATTCGAAGCGCACGCGTAATCAAAGCTCCATAGGGTCTGCCAGCCTGCACAAACATTTTTAAGGCCAAATCAAATTCCTTGGAAGATTGATCAAACCGTTTCAATTCGCCAAAAACGGCGCCGCGAATTGCGCGGTAAAATCCAATACCCTCATACAAATCCGAATCGGCTCTATAAAACACGCCACGGATTGGATGGTTCGCGGTTTCTAAAACGGCGTCAACCATTTGTTTTGCTTCGTCCAAAGCCTCAAGAGCCTTATTCGGATTTTTATTAAAGTAATAAACCGTTCCTCGATTGACCTGAGCGTGGATAATCGCTTTTGCGATTCTCATCCAGTTATACATTTGGCCTTTTTTAGGAACTTCAACGGCTTTACCCGTTGGCATGGAAAATCCTTGGTGAGGCGCTAAAGATTTTTCAAAATATTCCATAGCCCGCTGCCGGTTTCCCGCAAACAAATAAACGTCCCCAATATTAGCGTCAATTTCCGCTGCGTCGCCGTTTTTCTGCCTGCCTATTTCAGCCCCTTGAGCCAGTAATTCCAGGGCGTCGCTGTATTGACCCATTTCTCGCAAAAGCCAACCGGCTCTCTCGATAGCCATCAATTGACGACGAAAATCGCCTTTTTCTTTATAACGACCGATTAGTTTTTGATACTCTGCAACGGCAGAAGGATAATCGCCAGCGGCGACTCTTCGTTCAGCGTTTTGGGAATCGGATAACCAATCAAATTGAAACGAAAGGGCGCTGTTGACGGATTTTCCAAAAGCGGAGTTTCCTTTTTCAAAAGAAGCCATACCCTCGCGCAAATAGCCTTTCGCTTTTTGTGCGTCGCCTTTTTCTTTGTATACAGCTCCCAGGAAAGTTTTAGCAAAACCTGTTCCTTCGAATACGTCTGTATCAGGCTTATACACCATCCCATAAATAGGATGATTACCAACGTATAAAATATCTTTGGTCAATTTTTCCGCTTTTTTAAGCTCGGCTTCGGCGGCGTCCAATTTGCCTTCAAATAAATTCAAAGCTCCCAAATTAACTTGCGAACGGACAATCGCGCTAGATTTACGAATCAATTCAGAAAGTTCTTCCTTACTTGGAGGACCCGCATAGGATGTCGGAAAAACAAAACCGCTATGAGTTTGCAAAGCGTTATTGTATTGGGTCCGAGCTTTATTAAAATCGCCCATAAACATATAAACATCGCCAATATGAGCGTCAATTTCCGCCGCATCGCCATTCACTTTCACGCCAACATTTTTAGCTTCATTAAATGTTTTTAAAGCCGCGTCGTAGTCGCCAGCCCGTTTTTGCATAATTCCCATTTGTCCCAGAGAATATAAAATACCTGCGTTGTTGTTTTGTTTCTTATAATTTTCTAAAGCGGTTTCGTATGCTTCCGCTCCTTTACGATAATTTCCAGAGGCGGCTAAAGTTTCGGCTTCATTTGCTTCTTTATTTAAAGCAACAGCATATGGTTTTGAATGCGGCGCCCCACATCCAAAATTTCCGATTAACAATAGAATGAAAACAAGCGAATAGATTTTGCGAAGTGGTTTCATAGCGATGATTGGAAAGGAATTAACAAAATTTAGTTGTGAAACAATTGTAACCTAGAGGAAGGACAGTGAAAAACACTTTTTACATGGAAGGAAAATAACTAGAGGAAATTCAGGGTTTTTTAAGATTAAGGGGAAAACTTTCAATATTTTAACCAAACTGAAAATAGTCCATTGCTTTTAGTTTTCCAAAATACCCGAATCAAGCTCGGGCTCACGAAAATTGGCTTAACTTAGACTTTGCCCTGCCAAATCCAAGTTGATCTGATAATAAAAAATTGGAAAACAAAATTGGTTATGGTCGCGCAATTAAGTAAGAGATCCTTGGTATAACAATTATTTGAATCTAAGCGAGATTCCTCGACGGAGTTTATTCTGAGCAAAGCCGAAGGGCTCGGAATAACGCGCGGTAGGGATGGTTATAAACAAAACGGATTGTTAAACTAAAAACGGGATCTATTCACTTCAGTCGAGATAACTGATGGAAGAAGTTGCATTTCGACAAGCTCAATGTGATATTTTTTTGATACCTAGATTCTTCGTCGCTTTTTCAAAGCTCCTCCAGAATGACGTCGGATTGGCCGATCACTTTAGGCGAAACTTTGTTTTACGAATAAACCTAAAATCTAATTTCTATTTCAATTATAGAGGAAGAAAGCCGGGCTAGAATGCCCGGCTTTTTAAAGGTGGTCGTACTTCGAGAACATTCCAAGGAACTAAAATAAGGGAGTCACATTTCGAGAACCTCAATGTGACATTTTTTATTTTTGCTTTTAGCTCTTAAACTTTTTTATCCAATACGATCTTAATATTTTTATCGCCAACAACCGCATTGGTTTGTCCTTCTAAATCACCTGGGGAAGATTTGGCGTTGCCATCTCTATCAACGCGGACGATCACTTCAACCGGACCCTCCACAGTCGTGCCAGGCATCATCGCATCTTTCTGACCAATCTCAAATGATAACGGAAACTCGACTGCGCCAAACAACTGAACGGCCATTGGCGGTCCGCTTGTCTGCCCTTCAGGACGCAATAAGATAAACAATCTTAAATCCTCTATTGGAATCTCTTTTGCGATTTTTGGATCTAATTCAATAACGCCCGTTATCGATTTAGGTTCTACGGGTTCCATAGAACCGCCTTTATCTTCTACCGGAGCGCCGATCACTTTATCCAAAACCAACTCAAGTCCGTCGACTCCCCCTTTGGTTATCATCGAACCTTCAACATCTCCAGGAGCGGACCGGGCGTCGCCATCTTGGTCCAAACGAACTGCCAACGTTAGATTTCCTTCAAAACGAGCCGTGGACCTCATTGCGTCCTTCTCGCTAATAGAAAAATTTTGAGGAAAACCCGTAAACGCCATGCGTTTAACCGCAAGCGGAGGACCGCCAAAAACTCCCTCTGGTCTAACAAAAACAAAAAGCGAGCCTTCTTTTGGAACAGAATCTTTTATCTTAGGATCTAAGACTATCTTACCCAAAATAGCTTGATTGCCGCCAAGACTTGCTTCTACTGATTGTTTTTCACCGCCAACTATTTGATTTAAAATAATTTCAACTCCAGTATCCCCAACAGTGGCGTCGACTTTTCCTTCCACATCTCCTGGACCGCCTCCTGCAACTCCGTCGGTATCTAATCTTGCTGAGATAGTGACTTTTCCTGAAAAATCTGCGCCTTGCAGCATGGTATCCATTTGACCAATATTAAACTCAAATGGAAAATTTACCACGCCTAATCGCTTAACAGCTAAAGGCGGCCCACTTTCAACGCCAATAGGTCGCGCAAAAATAAATAATGAAGCGGTCCGAGAAATTTTTTGAGAAATCTCAGCGGGTAATTGAATTGTTCCCGTTACTTTTTTCTTTTGGACTTCCGGATCATTGGCCATTTCTAAACGCCGCTTAACGGATTCGGGAAGCGGATGTTCTTTTAATTCTTTTTCACAACCTATTAATAAAAATAATCCGAAAGACAATATTACTGCTAAAAACGATTTAAACTCATTCATCAGACGCTCCATTTATTTCCAAAATCTAGATAAGTCCTTTAAATTCACATATGTTACAAATATAAAAGATTGTCACAAAATGTAAATAAAGCTGGCAAAAATTTTTTTAGGTCTCATAATATAGTTATTCTAACGAATATTTAATTGCTAGCCAAACTTTGTCCCACAATTTTGAGAAAGGATGGAAGCAAAATTTTAATCAGAAAAAAATTATATATTAATTTTAACAAAAGACTTTAAATTTAATAAAATTAATATATAATCTATTTGCCGGATTTTTTCTACATAGGCTACATTTACAGTGACGATTGATAATATCATTTGTTTTTCTGGTTCTCTTTATCTATCGGTACGTTATCTGCTAATGGAACGGAGGGTCTTATGTTTTATCAAGTGAAGGTGTTGGATGGAAAAGGAAAATTAAAAAAAGTTATTTCAAGTAATGAATTGAGTAAACGCTATTGGAACGCTTTTTTTGAAGACGTTAATGGAGAAAGCAAACCAAAAGCAACCGCTCAACAAAATCGTAAGAAAAAAAAGGAATTGGAGTTTTACTTTGATAATTATTGTTCCGCAAACTGAGGCATGGTGGCGGTAGAGGGTCAACTTTAAAACAGTTGGTCCTCTATTTTCACCTATGCGATGCGACAAATTATTAAATATTTAAAAATCTCTAATTAAAAAGCTCGCCAGCCTTTAATCCTCCATATAGGCTCAAGGAATCCGCTTGACAACCGCTTACGTTTGAAATACCATCTTGACTTCAAAAAAACAGACCTTACGAAACAAACTTAAGTCGTTTTTTTAATTCTTAAAAAAAATAATCTCTATTTAAGGGATTTAGCAAATACCATTCCGGAGTGGCGCAATGGTAGCGCAAGCGGCTGTTAACCGCTGTGTTACAGGTTCGAGTCCTGTCTCCGGAGCCATTATAAAAACGGATTCCTCTTCCAAACAAAAGGAAGCAGAGAATCCGTTTTTTTTTAAGTTTTTAACGACTTTAAATCTCCAAGAATACAAAATCAATACGCCGCTTTTTTTTCGTTTTTACCAGTTTCTAATATAAAATAAATAAGCATTGGAATAACAAATTTTAACTACGTTGACGAAGCGGTTAAAAAATTTTATCTCTCAATCCTATTTGGAGATATTCGCCATAGACGTTCCACTTCAAGATAAAGTAGGAAAAACCGAATTACCCGGCAAGGAATTATGGTTAATCGGTTTCGATTTGGCTATTGCAAATCCTTTAAAGGCATTTTGTAAAACCATAGCCTCCGGAAGCCTTTTCCAATTACCTCATAATTTTGAAAAATCAAACGAACCTTTTCTTGAAAAACTTTCGGAAAACAAACTGGAAGAACCTGGCGAAGCCTATACTTTTCTGCTACTAGACGCCTACCGCCAAAGTTTTCAAACAGCCTTATCAAGAATTTCCAAAGAAACGCTGGATAAGTCGCAATTAGAAAATTGTGATTGGATAGAGTTCAACAAAGAACTTGAAAGTCTTTCTTTAAAAGCCGAAAGTTATTCTTTTTCGACGGTAATTGAATCCAGACCAAGAAGCTATCCTCCCATTCCTGAATTGGGGCGATTGTTAGGCGCTCAAATCGAAAAATTCGGCCTTGAAAAAGCGAAGACCAAAATTTTTATTTCCGTTTGCGAAAACTTATTTTTATCCAATTTATTCAATATTGCTTCAAAAAATTTTAACAGATATCGTTCTTTTCTTAATTTTTGCAAATCGGAAATTAATTCCGCTCGCATGATCGAGGAAGATTTTGCTTCCTATTTAAAAAACCTGGTTTCTTATAAAGTTCCATCGGTTAACTTAAAAAAAGAAATTTATATACCCCCTATGGCGGAGTATTGGCCAAATCCAGGAACTGGTATGACAAAAGAAACCTGGTCGGAACCTTGTTTCATCGAAGACGCTCAAAATTGTTTAGATGAATGGCTTCAAAGCGAAGATTCTCCGCCTTTTTTTCTTGTATCCGGAACCCCTGGATCAGGAAAGTCAACCATGTTTAGAAAATGGGCGGCTTCCCTGGCTTCCCCAAACAATCCGTTTGGAAGTCACCTTCCCATTATTGTGCCAGCGTCAAAAATACTCTCTACAAGCGGACCGGCAAACGGGGTTTTAGAAAGTCTACAAGCGCAAGGTTTTTTTCAAAAAGAACAAACCCGATTATTTCCACCTGATAGAAAAACTGTCCTGATTTTAGAATTTCTTGAAGATCTTTGGTTGAGCTCCGAATCAAGTTCTTCTTTAGATATGTTTGCAAAAAAAATAATTCAATTGATTGAAGAAGATAAAAACAAAAATTTAAAAATAGCAATTTCTTCTCATAATATTCCAGCGCAATGGCTCGCTGAAGCGTTAAAAGAAAAAGCTTTATGCCTTTCTTTGTTGCCATTTGAATTTGATATCCGAAAAACCAGAGCTAACGCGTCAAAATCTTTAGCGTTTGATAACCGAATTAAATGGCAAAGCGCGTTACAAAAACAACTGGAGACCAAAGCGGATGAAATCTTATCTAAATTCAATTCAATTCCGTTTGAAGATATCTCTCGCAATCCCTGGATGAACCAAACATTGACGGATATTGCGATAAATGAAGGAATAAGCGAAAAAAATGCCAACAATATTTATGAAAAAATTTTTTCGCGGTTATTTAATTTATTCAAGAAGTTCTTAAAACAATCCTGGCCTCTTCGAGAAAAAGATTATTTTCGGCTGTTAGAGGATATCGCCGTCGCCTGTAATAACCATGGCGGCGCAGCGACTTTAAATCAAATTCGAGACCACATTCACGATTCTGATCGTAAAGAATCTTTAGAATCTTTATCAAACGTTTTTTCTTGCGACGATCCAATTCTAGGTTTAATGACAACTTGTTTTTTTGAAACAGAATGGACACCGACGGGCGAACGTTTATTCTATTTTTCTTTCCCGAATCTACAAAAATATTTAGTGGCGAGATGTTTATCGGGCACCGCATGGCAAATGAGATTGCAAACAATACGACACGAAGAATCTAGCGGCAATGAAGGCTGGAATTTGAACCAAGCCTTATTGAAATGGATCAAACTAACGGGGCCAATTCTCTTAGACAACCAAATTATAAGATTATTAAAAGGCGAAGAAAAACGATTTCGCCACGATCAAGAAGCGATAAAAGCATTACAACTTAGATTCGGTTTATTTTTGTCAGAGGCCGTTCGGAACAATCTTCCATTGCGCGAGGCGTTAACCGAACTGCAAATGGAAAATAATCCCGGTAATTTGGATCGGTTTTTCTCAAATACAACAACGGCGTTGCTGGCTTTTTCCGCTCATTGTGGAAATAGCGTTCAAAACCCCACTAAAGTGGAATGGGGAGATCCTCGGGGATTTATTTCATTGTTGAAACGAATTGCTCTATATAAAAAACTACCAGCGCGACTTGTATTTCAATTTCTTCACGATTTAAATTTTGATAACCAGATTTTAACGAAAAACAATCCAAATAAACGATTAGATTTTTCCGAGGCTAATTTTTCTAGATCCAGTTTTAAACGCGCGGACCTTTCAGAATCTATTTTTCATGAGGCCGATTTTAGCAGAGCCGATTTTTCAATGGCAAACTTGAGAGCCGCTGATCTCACTGGAGCGGATTTGAGGGGCGTAGAGTTTGGCACGACGATTCTCCATCACGCAAACCTTAATGAAGCGGTAATAGACGAAAAAAACTATAAAATTGCTCGGAAAAAGGACGCTCGCGTCCGAGGCGCCATTATAGTTAAATTAGGTTCTAAACATCTGGATGAAACGCACCAAAAACCTGTGAGAATGGAAGAAAGAAAAAACAGATCAGCCTATTACAACGCCAGAGAGACCTTCTATGACTAAACTTATGATCTCCTTTTGATTAATAAAATACCAGGAAATAGGTTTTTTGATGTAATACAATAAACAAAAATCTTTTCCTGTATTCACAAATAGTCTCATCGTTTTCTATTAGAGGACCCATGAAAACCCGAATGATTTTGACCGCTGCCGTTATATTGGCGTTTTTGGCTCCAAATTATAGTTTAGCCGCCGATTACGTGATTTCTCCCCCGCCCAAATCATTAGAAAAGTTCTATCCACCGGAAAGCAAAACTCCACGCTGGATTCAACAAATGCATAAAATTAGCGGGACCTTCGGAGGAGTTTTCGTTGATATGAAAGAAAACGATTGGAAAAATGCCGAAGCTGGAGCCAAAAGTTTTTTGGAAAATTACACCGAAGCTTCTAAATGGATTCCTGAATGGAAAGATCTTTTTGATTTAAAAGCGGCTGAAACTTTCTACGAATCCGTGAAAAGTCACGATCCAAAACAAATTAAAAAAGCGTCTGGTCCCGTATCAAAAACTTGCGCTAAATGCCATTCTCAAAACTATTTACCCGTATGGGCAAAGTTTCATATGCCGTCCGTAAAGAAAATAAAAGTCGCAGATCCCATTTCCGAAGAAGAAATGGATTATAAAGCTTACATGTATCGTTTATCGTCAAACTTTAAAGAAATGACGGTTAATTTTTCCCAAGAACAATATATGAAAGTTTTTCAAGCGGCTAATCATTTTCAAAAAAGGATAAAAGAACTCCGATCAGTATGTTCCAAGTGCCATGTTTCAGAGTGGTCTCGATCTGCGGTATCCGTTCGCCAATTTTTTGTGAACGACGATATATTGGAAGTTATTCAAGATCTGAAAAAGGATTTAGCAACGGGAGAACCAGACCCCGAAAAATTCTGGCAAAGCGTCGAAACTATTGGAATACAATCGTGTAAAAAATGTCATCTGGTCCATCAACCTTTAACGTTAATTCAAGACGCTTGGGATAAACCGCAAAATTAAAAGGTTAAAATTTAACCGTTAAAATAATGAAAGTTGACGACCTTTTGGCGGGATAAATTGATCGGCGTCTAATTTTGGGCCTGTGTTGTAAAGCCCAGCTTTTTTCTTTGCGAGTTTAAACAAGTCGGCAATTTGTTTTGCAAAAACTCCCTGCCCTACCATGCGCGTTCTAAAATCAGAATTATAAAGTTCGCCGTCTCGCAAAGAACGCAAACGATTTAAAACCTTTTCCTTTTTATTTGGATAAGCGTCTTCTAACCATTCGGTAAATAAATCTTCGACGGCGAGTGGCAACCTAAGTACAACATAACCCGCAAATTTTGCTCCTGCTTCCGCCGCTGCGCTTAGAACAACCGGTATTTCAGAATCGTTTAATCCCGGAACAATCGGAGCCGCCAAGACGCCAACAGGAATTTTGGCTTCACTCAATTTCCGAATAGCTTCTAATCGACGCTCCGGAGACGAAGCTCTAGGTTCCATCTTGCGAGCAAGGGAAACGTCCAAACTATTCAGCGAAATATATATAGCCGCTAAATTATGTTGCGCTAATTGTGAATAAAGATCGATATCTCGCATCGCTAAATAATTTTTTGTAATAGCGACAACCGGATTTCGAAACTTTAGGAAAACTTTAAGACACTTTCTGGAAATCTCGAATTTTCGTTCAGCGGGTTGGTAAGGATCTGTAGCTCCGCTGAGCGCAACCGTTTGAGGTTTCCAAGTTTTAGAAGAAAAAGCTTTTTCAAGCAACTCTGGCGCATTTTCTTTAACTAATATTTTCGTTTCAAAATCCAATCCCGCTGACCATTCTAAATATTCGTGCATAGGTCGCGCATAGCAGTAAACACACCCATGCTCGCAGCCTCTATAAGGATTTAAACTCAATTCAAAAGGAATGTCCGGGCTATCGTTCTTGGACAGAATTGATCGGGAAACGTCTTTAAAAAAAACGGTTTGAGGATCAGAAGTTTCTGTTTCATGGCAATAACCGTCTATTGTTCGAGAAAACGGTTTAAAGCGGTTGGGTAGATTTTGTGAAGTCCCTCTTCCACTAATTGTTTTTGGAATACTTGCCATTGTGTAATTTTTATTAAAATGATTTTCGTTTTATTTTCGCTTTTTTTAATAAAAATGCAACAAAAATTCCACTAAAGGAACAATCAATAACAAACAAAGGCAGATATATCCGATTAAACGGAAATAGATAATATTTAAGGAGTTTTATTAACTTTAAAGGGCAAGGGAAAAAACTTCTGCGCTTTTCTTCCTTAATATTTTCCTGGAGGTCGGAAGAGAGGAAGGTCAAGAATCCATTCTATTTCCCACAACTCGCCAATAGTTCCAAGACCAAGTAAAAAGACATATAAGATAAGAACAGTAAGTCCTATCTCGCCTTTGTAACGAGTTCCAATTTCTTTAGCGCGGTTTACGATATTAGTCATAATCTTTTATTAAGTTTAAATTCTTATTTTTCCCGCTTAACAGATTTATATTACCTAAATGAGCTTTGTCAGACAACTTTAGCTTCGTCTCTTAATAATCGAGCCAGTTTAGAAACTTTCTCTGCGGAGGACCCCTCTAGAATAGAACCACCAGACCTTTTAGGCGGTAGCGACGCATCCCCTAGAGTTACCGTAGATTTAGGAAGCTTTTCCAATCCCAGCGCCGAAGAATCCATTATTTTAATTTCTTTTTTCTTTGCTTTCATAATACCCTTAAGCGAAGGCAATCTAGGCTCGTTTAAACCCTTTTGACAAGTTAACAAAGCAGGCAATCCCAATTCAAGAGTTTCAGAACCTCCTTCAATTTGTCGAGTTGCAATTGCTTTAGAACCGTCTTCTGAAAAATCTAACTTGGTCATGACCGTAGCCAAAGGCAGTCCAAGAATAGCGGCCAAAGCGCCTCCAACTTGTCCCATATCATCGTCCACAGCTTGGCGACCACATAAAATTAAATCAAAAGGAATAGATTTTATATAAGAACTTAAAACATGAGCCACCCCGAGATTATCGAGCGTTTCAAACTCAGGATCAATTAAATGAGTTGCGTTATCTGCGCCCATTGCCAAACCAGATCGGAGAACCTCTTTTGAGTTTTCCGGTCCTAATGAAACAATCGCTACCTCTACGTTTTCTTTTTTCTCTTTTATACGAATCGCTTCTTCAATAGCGAACTCGTCATAAGGATTAATAATTCTAGGAATGCCGGAAGGATCTATCCTTCCGTCTTGAACGTTTATCTTAGCGGCTGTGTCTAACACTTGTTTAATGCAAACGACTATTTTCAAAACATATCCTCTAAATAATTTTTGTTAATATAGCATAACAAAGTACTCGAAATTTAAAACGCTTTTTAATTAAATACAAAAACGCTCGCTAAAACACAAAGTCTCATTTTCAATAGCTATTTTTGATTAAAAAAATCATGGGTAATCTGTCGCTATTAAAAACATTAAGTATTATTTTCGTTTACGTTTTAGCTTTTAAGGAGTTTTCATATTTATCGGCAGATCCAGACCTATGGGGTCACATTTTATTTGGTAGAGAAATTTGGGAATCAGGCTCAATTCCTGGAACGGATTCATACTCTTTCACTGCAAATGGAGAGCGATGGATAAACCATGAATGGCTTACCGAAGTTTTATTTTACTTATTATACGCAAACTTCGGATCGGGCGGCCTGCTATTCTTTAAAATAACTCTTGGCTGGACCGTCATTTATTTATTAAGCCAATCTGGATCTTCTAGAAAAAACCCCTACCCTTTTGCGATATCGTCAATCGTTATCATACCAGTCATGGGCCCAGGTTTTATGGTTCGACCACAACTCATGACCTTCTTATTTTCCGCAATATTAATTTTTATCCTAAAACGATTTTTTGAAAATAATAATAAATGGATTTTCTGGATTCCTGGAGTTTTTCTTTTATGGGTTAATTGCCATGGCGGGGTAATTGCGGGGTTAGGAATTCTAACGACAGTTACGATTATCCAATCGTTCCGCGCGAAACGAGAGGAGTTTCATTCTTGGAAATCATTAGCGATTATTTGCATCGGATCTTGTTTTGCCGTTTTAGTAAATCCCTACGGAATAAAACTCTGGACATTTTTTATTGAATCACTGTCTTTACCCAGAAAAATTAACGAGTGGGGGTCTATTCAATTGTTTGATTCAAGTCATTTGCCGTTTAAAACTTTAACTTTCATGTTTCTTATATCGCTTATCTTTAACAAAAAAAAGCGATTATGGGAAATAGGAATTATAGCAATATCAATATTCTTTGCGTTTAAAAGTCAAAGACACACCGTACTAGCAGCCATTATTTCAGCGCCGTACTTTGCCGATTTCATCGCAACAACCCTAAGCAACCCACAAATAAGAAAAAATTTGGAAACTCTTTCTGCTCCATTCAGAAAAATGTCGCAGACCGCTTTAGGTTTATTCATCGTTCTCCAGATTGGATTTACAAGTCATTCTTACGCGCATTATAATTTTCAAATAGTCGTTGAGCCGACAGTGTACCCTGTTTACTTAGCCCAGTTTCTGGAAGACAACGATATCAACGGCAATATTGTCTCTCCTTTCGATTGGGGAGAATATTTAATATGGAAAAGGCCTAAGTCGAAAGTAGCTTTAGATGGAAGATTTCGTACCGTTTACCCCGAGCCTATTATTCGTCAAGCTTGGAACTTTTGGGAGAGGAAACGGGATTGGAAAAAAATTCTAAAAGAATCTGATATTTTAATCGTAAAAAAGACCAATCAAAGCGGTAAAGGTCTTGATAACTCACCTGAATGGAAAAAAATATATCAAGATCTTATTTCCATAGTTTATCTAAAACAAAACAAACGCAACGAACAAATCATTAAGAAATTTACCAACAAAAATCTAATAAACCGTAGCGTTCCACCGTCGTACATGTTTCCTGGATAACAAACAAATTAACTAAACCAAAATCACCAAAAGAGCCTTAACAAGATAAGCTTCTTTCGATCTTCTTTAAAGCTCCGTTGATATGATCGTTCAGCGATTGATAAGTAATTTTCATAGCTCGAGCAGCTCTTGATTTCGGGATATTTCCATAAAATACCAAGCTAATAGCAATCATTTGTTTATCCGTTAATTTTGCGTCTTCCAAATCAATAGGCTCTTTTTTCAAATATCGATAGCAACTTTCTTTACTCCCACTATTGGGAATATATTGAGCCAATCTGGATTGAATCATTAGATCCAAATGCTCATTCTGGAAAAATTGCAGTTTACTATCTAACACTGCCTCATCTTCGTTCCAATTATCTAAACCTTTTTTTTTCACAAACTTTTCTCCCTGCTTTACTCTTTCAAATCCACAAAATAACTACTACGGGTATATAAATCCAGATACTGATCAAAATCATCTTCATCCAAATTAGCAAAGGCTCGAAACCAAATTGGCGTTTCAACTTCCATTAAATCATCATATAGATATGGCGGAATAGGATCGACACCGAAAGATACAGGACAGCCATTTATGTAATAATTGCCATTAAAATAGTACGCTTTCCAATATTCCCGAGCCCACTTAAAGTGCGCCCATAACCGATCTTCATCAACGCGAGGAAAATAACGAAAAAATCCGCAGTAGAGACACTTCCAACCTGCGACAGTTGGAACCATTCCCCTAGCTCCACATCCCTTTCCTTTTTTGCTTTTTTGTTTATTTTCTCGAGGCGATCCACAAATTTGCATACGATTTATTGCAGAATTATCTCTTCTTATTTTCAATTTTTTCATCCGTCGCATTCCACCACTTCTATGTTTCTTTCAAAAAATGGCAGAAGTTGTCTGCCTCTCTAAAAACTGAATTAAATTGGAATACGACAATCTCTTAAAAACATTCCTACCTTTGGTCTAAAAATTTCGAATATTTTCATAAAGGTCCTTTGCAATAAAACAATCGATGGTATAATTCCTAAAAGAGTCTGAGCCATAATGTATTTGGCGAATCAAATACCCAAAAAACAATAAGTTTGGCAATTGAAAACAACCAAAATAATTTTTGGTAACCAGATATTATGGCAATTTATAGGTACATTTGTCCCCGCATGATATTAAATATGGGACAATTGTCCCTTTTTGTCAAGAATTTTTTGATGGGTTTTTATGAAGCTTAATGGTGGGGAAATTTTTGATCGGTTTTTTCAATTATTGGAAGGGAATTCTCTGCGATCTTTTTCGCAGGTTACCGATCTTAACTACGACACTCTTAAAAAATGGAAACAGCGGAGAACGGTTCCATCTTCTGAAATATTGTTGACTATTTCTTCATATTTTCATGCGGATTTCAATTGGCTCCTGACAGGCAAAAAGTCATCTTCTCAATGGGATAAAAAAATCGCAAAGAAGATTAAGAATTTGAGAGAACAAAAAGGGTTTTCCGTTAAAAAACTCGCTCAAAAAATCGATATTCCCGAACTTTCTTTGGAGTTTTATGAAAAAGGGACCTGGTCATTTTCGACAGAATTAATAAATAAAATTTGCACTAGTTTGGGAACCTCAATTCAAAATATATTAACCGACGATAAACCTGAATCAGAGCGAGTTCTTCCTCAGCTAAAAGTTTACAATAGCTATCCGGATCAAAGAGGCCCCGCAATTAACCAAGAAGATTATATTTCAATTCCTCTAACCGATTCTTCTATTGCGGCGGGACAACCCATCATTCAGCATGAGAATATCGAAGACTATGTCTTATTACATACCCGCGCCACAGGTCGACGTAATAACCTTGTAGCCAGCCGTGTTGAAGGAGATTCTATGGAACCTACATTACACTCGGGAGACATAGTAATTATTGACCGAAATGATAAAACCATAGAAAAAAATCAAATGTACGCAATCTTTCATGAAAATGGCTTAACGGCAAAATATGTAGAAGTGGGAAAAAGTTTCTTGATTCTTCGACCTCTTAACCCCTCCGCACAAATTCAAATCGTAAACTTAAAAGAATATCCCGACCCAGTAGTGGGTAGAATAATTGGCGCTTGGAAATCATTCTAACTTTATTTCTATTTTTTAAAGTTGGTTTTTTCAATCAACTTCCTTCAAACCCGTGTTAACATTAGGGAGCAATTCGAATTAAATTTTTTAACTTTAAAATTGCTTATTTTTTATTAATAAATTGCCGCCATGGACCAAGAAAACTTAAAACTATTGTTAGTCGACGATACCCCATTGAATCTAACCCTAGCGACAAAGTTGCTCACCCGGAAAGGACATAATGTCGTTGCCGTCGAAAATGGCAAACTGGCTCTCGAAGAGTTTCAAAAAAATGAGTTCGACGCAATTTTAATGGATATGCAAATGCCTGAAATGGATGGGTTAGAGGCGACTAGGGAAATCCGCCGCTTAGAAAAAGAAACGTCGAAAAAACTAACCCCAATCATTGCCATGACCGCCAATGAAGATAAAAGCGATCAGCAAAATTGTTTTGACGCAGGGATGAACGGTTTTATTAGTAAACCTCTCAGCATCAAAGAAGTAATTCCAACCATTCAAAAAGTTATCCTTGAAAATAGTTAAACTCGAAAAAATTTTCCTTGAAACATTATTTTGGCTTACCGCTAATCTGACAAATTCTTTTGAATGACGCGCAATTATTTTTCACAATCCAGGCAAAATTGAGACACGGCTGGATTATTTTTAGGATCTGCGGAATTTAACGTAATGCCTTTAGAAAAGTATTCGGCTTCTACCAAGCTACCGTTCAGTAAACTCCACTCCTGTTCTGTTATTCCGACTAAATCTTCTCCTGCCATTCTATTTACTTTTTTTGAAGATATAGCTTCAGAAACAGCATGAAGAAAATCATTTGCCGACGCTAAAACCCAAGTTTCCGTTTTAGCGTTAGGCGAATTGTTATATTCCCAAAAGCCGGCTCTGCTTCTAGCTATTATTCTCCATAATTTATTCTCTTTGTTAAAAATTTTTACTTCTGCATTTTCATCGATATTTGGATGTAGATAGAAGACCAACCAGTAATAAACACTTTCCGCGTCTTTATTTTCCACGACTGAAGCGGAAACTACATTAGAGCAGGTTACTGTCGAAATAGCTTTGGCATCGCTAACTGATACATATTCATTCGCTACATTTTTAGAAATTTCATCTAAACTGATCGACCATTCTTCAAATTTCAAATTAGAACTTCTATTCGCGCAAAGTTTGACTTCTCCTAAATCAAATTCAGTTAAGCGGATAGAATAACCAAACTTTCCTTTTCGTGGGACTCCATCTAAAATCAATTTTTTATCTGATTCGCGCGAAATGATGTAAAAAAAGTTTTTTCCAGAGTCGAAACTAATTCGACCATTTTCGCAATTTTTAGGCCATTTTCCCCAAGCTAGAACTGCCGTGTCTTCCCTCACTACGGCTTCTGAAGTAAATTGATTATTTTCCGTGTATTCTTGTTGAACAAAATTTATTCCAAGATCGTAATTACTTATTGCTTTAAACTTATTATTTTTTGTTAATTTAAAGCTATCAACCTCCATATGTTTTTCTTTATAAATATTAGACAAATTTTCCGATTTCCCAATAAAGTCGCATAAAACAGCCATCACTTCATCTCCATAAAAAAACCTTCGAGACAAAAAATCTCGAAGGTTAAGTTTGGTTAACAAAGACCTCCTTGAATGGCAGAGGACTTCAAAAAAACGCCGCTAGAACCTATTGAAAATTACTCGATATAAATTTGAAGCGATATTTCAATAAGCTCCAAACGGCATTTCACCTTAAATCAATGCGCTTAAAAATATTTTCTAAACTTTTAAGATTTAAATTCATAAAAATATTCAGAGAGGTTTTAAATAAAGGGAACCTCTAAAAACTCCGATTTTCCAGGAGCCTAACTCTTAAATTCAATGGCTAGGCGATAACAAGCCAATAAAAATGACAATTTTTAGAAGCGTCCTAAAAACTTTCAACTCTCTAAAAATTTTATGTTTGTCTTTTAAAAAACTCCAAAAAAGCTCCGATAATACCTCCGCCTCCGAGGTATGTCGCCACCCTCTTGAACATTTGCACTTCATGGACTAACCCATTGTTTTTATTTTTGCCTCTTAACAAAGTTTCGTGTTCTTCCACTTTTTCTTTAGAGAATCTTCCAATATCAACTAAACCGCTCATACCATCATTTCCATAAAGAGTGCTGTGAATACCGTCTATTCTTCGACATAGCTCTTTCATCTCTGCGGTATTTTCTGTTACGGCATGGGTTAAATCATTTATGTTTTCATTTGTTTTTTCTAATCGAACTGACATGCGGTCAATCCGATCAGTATTTGCTTCCGAGTTTGACATTCTATTTTCCTAAGGCATACATAACTTTTATAATTTCGGCAAATACCTCGTTTAAATTTGACTTAATCTGAGATAAATCTTGAGCCGAATCTATTTTGGTTTTTACAGCGTTTACCGCAGATTCCGAGTCAGGATATTTTGATAAATACTCGGAAATTACGGTTTCCTTTTCTTTAATGGATTTATTTTTTAAAGCTACGTCAGGACGACTGATTAAATTTACTGCCATATTGAAATTCCTTTCTAATTAATTGTTAGTTTAAAAAATTCCTCCCAAATTACGGATTTAATATAGATATTCCAATTTTAAATCGCGCAATATTTAGAAATAAAACAATTCATCTTTTCCAAAATTTAGTAGGAAAGAGAAGAACCCTTTTCCACCACTAAACCGAATGTAAGGGAGGGGGTTTACATTCGATTTAGACAAGTAATCAGAGGAAGGAGGTAAACCTCTGCTTTGGAGAAAAAAGGGTTCTTCCCTTAAAAAAATCTATAGGCGATTTAAACTGCCCTTACCTATTATGGAGAATGAAGGATATTGTTTTTGTATCTTATTGAAAAAAAATCTTTAACAAGGTTTTTTAGGTAGGTATCGGTTCAAAAAACAAATTTTAGAAAACTTTCATGAATAGTGACGGTCTTAAATAAAGTTTTTCAGTGGCCATTCTGAAAAACAAAAATATGAAAATGAAATTTATTATCATAATTAACTAAAACAAATAATAAAATTACGCTGATTTTTCATAACATATGCTCAAAAACCTAATTTATATACCAGATTAGAATTACCTAATTTTTAAAAAAATTTCTAATTTTAAGTCGTTGAAAATCAATTATTTTAAGTTTTTATCAATCCGAAATTTAAAATAATCAATTTAAAATCAAATAGTTATCTAAAATAAAAGAAAAAAATTTTTGTATTGATTTTGAATTGGAGCTTCATTACTATAGCTCCCATTCCTCAAAAAACAGTTAATTTTTCGCCTCGTCTTTAGACCTGAGAAAATGGAGATCTATGGAAGTTCTCTGGAGCAAATGTTTAGAAGAAATAGTAAATCAGGTTGTTCCAGAAAACTATAACACCTGGTTCACCCCTACCTCCCCAATTTCGTACGACGGCCAGGTTTTCACTCTGGGCGTACCCAATGAGTTTTTCAAAAAATACCTGAAAGAAAATTATCTAGATATAATAGAAAACTCTCTAAAAACCGTTTCAGGAGCTCCGCTTCGCGTTAAATTTAAAGTTTATTCCGCAAGAAACGGAACAAAAATTTCATATGAAAAACACAACTATATTGAAACGAACGAACAAGACCATTTAGGTTTTAATTCCTCGCTTAATCAAAAATATACTTTCAAAAACTTTGTAGTGGGCGGTTGCAACCAATTCGCTCACGCGGCGGCAAAAGCCGTGGCCTCTAATCCCGCCATGGCCTATAACCCCTTGTTTATTTATGGTTCTGTTGGCTTAGGGAAAACTCATCTCCTTCATGCTATTGGTAACGCTATTCACGAAAAAAATAAAAAATTAAAAATCAGATATGTTTCCACCGAAGGATTTACTATCGATTTAATTCAGTCATTGAAAAAGGATGGTATGAACGCTTTTCGTGACCGATACCGACCTTTAGACGTTCTACTAGTCGACGATATTCAGTTTATCGAAGGCAAGGACCGAACTCAGGAAGAGTTTTTTTATACGTTTAATTCGCTATATGAGGCGCACAAGCAGGTTATTATTACAAGCGACGCGATTCCAAAAGAAATGAAAAAAATTCAGGAAAGGCTCCGATCTCGCTTTGAATGCGGTTTGATAGCGGATATGGAACCTCCAGATTTGGAAACTAAGGTTGCGATTTTATTAAAAAAAGCAGAAATTCAAGGAATAAATCTATCCGAGGATGTGGCGATTTATATAGCAAATAATATCCGCTCAAACATTAGGGAATTGGAAGGAATACTATTGAGATTAATCGCATATTCTTCTTTTACTTCAAAACCTATAAATATGGATTTGGCCAAAAATGTCTTCAAGAAGTTTTCCCAGGATCATTTAGAAAATTTTACAATTCAAAACATCCTGAAACAAGTCGCATCTCATTATAATTTAAAGGTTTCTGATTTAAAATCCAAGAAGCGTTCTCGTGATATTTCCGTTCCAAGACAAATTGCAATGTTCCTGTGTAGGGAACGCACCAAATCCTCCTTACCGGAGATCGGAAAAGAGTTTGGTGGGAAGGATCATACCACCGTAATTTATTCGCACACAAAAATAGGTAAGCTATTGAAAGAAAACAACGAAATATCCAGGTCAGTGCAAACTTTAATCGAAAAAATAGAACGTGGATAACCTGTTAATTAATTGTGAATCCTTGTGGAAAATAAGGTATAATATTGTAAAAAAAGTTACATCCTTCCGTGTCCGAAAAAAGTATCATTTTGTCTAACAATTTATTCATAGAATTTTCCTTTATATTTTGAGTACTTAGCTAGCTTTTCCACATTTTAACAAGCCCTTCTTCTTCTTAAAATATATATAAGACTTTTTTTACTAATTAAAGTAAATGGAATCAGAAATCAAAACTTACAATTCGTCCAATATAAAAATATTGGAAGGTTTAGAAGCTGTTCGTAAAAGACCTGCAATGTACATCGGTGGAACCGGGGCCGATGGTTTGCATCATCTTATTTATGAATTAGTAGATAATAGCGTCGACGAAGCGGTTGCGGGGTTTTGCGACGAAATTAGCGTTATAATTCACATCGACAATAGCGTAACCGTAAAAGATAATGGGCGTGGAATTCCGGTTGATATCCATCCTGATAGAAAAGTTTCCGCCGCAGAAGTAGTTTTAACGGTTCTTCATGCTGGCGGAAAATTTGATAAAGATACCTATAAGGTTTCCGCTGGATTGCATGGCGTTGGAGTTTCGGTTGTAAATGCCCTTTCTGAACATTTGGAAGTAAATATCAAAAGAAGTAAGAAAAAATACCGTCAAAAATATGAAAGAGGCGTTCCCAAAACTAAATTAGATATTGTAGGGGATACGAAAAAAACTGGAACAGAAATTATTTTTAAACCAGATCAAGAGATTTTTAAAGATGTCTCTTTTAGTTTTGATGTCTTGGCAAATAGGTTAAGAGAATTTTCTTTTCTTAATAAAGGATTGAGGATTTATTTCCAGGACGAGCGAAATGGTAAAAACCACGAGTTTTTCTATGAGGGTGGCATAGTTTCTTTTGTCGAGCATTTGAGTCAAAACAAAAAGATAATTCATCCAAAGCCTATTTATATTTCAAAAGAAAAAGACGACTTTGTTATTGAGTTGTCGATGCAATACAACGACAGCTACATTGAGGAAGTATTTACTTTTGTTAATAACGTTAACACTCGCGATGGTGGAACTCATTTGAGCGGTTATCGTTCTGCTTTAACAAGAACTATAAATAATTATGCCTTACAAAACGGTTTGTTAAAGTCTGCAAACGTTAGTTTGAGCGGCGAAGATGTCCGTGAAGGTTTAATAGCCGTATTAAGCGTAAAAATACCCGAACCGCAGTTTGAAGGTCAGACTAAGGGGAAATTAGGTAATAGCGAGGTTAAAGGTTTAGTTGAACAAATCGTTAATGAAAAATTAAGCGAGATATTTGCAGAAAATCCATCCGTAGCTAAGGCTATTGTTTCCAAAGCTATTAGCGCAGCTCTAGCTAGAGAAGCCGCAAAAAAAGCCAAAGATTTAGTTCGGCGTAAGAATGCTCTTGAAATAAGCTCGTTGCCTGGGAAATTATCCGATTGTTCGGAAAAGGATCCTGCTTTATCGGAATTGTATATTGTTGAGGGTGATTCTGCGGGAGGTTCCGCTAAGCAAGGCAGGGACAGGAAATTTCAAGCTATTCTTCCTATCAAAGGCAAAATTTTGAATGTGGAAAAAGCCCGTTACGAAAAGATGATTGGTAGCGATGAAATTCGAACAATCATTACCGCTCTTGGCACTGGAATAGGGCGAAACGATATGAACGTTGAAAAGGCCCGGTACCATAAGATTATTATTATGACCGACGCGGATGTAGATGGCGCGCATATTCGTACGTTGCTTTTAACTTTTTTCTTTAGACAAATGCCGGAATTGATTGAAAGAGGCTATTTGTATATAGCTCAACCTCCGCTTTTTAAAATTAAAAAAGGGAAAACCGAAAATTATTTAAAAGATGAAAATAACTTATCTCAGTATTTGGTTAAATTGGGCGTAGATAAGATGGAAATTCAATCATCCAGAAACGGAATCACCTATTCTGGAGAATCTCTAGAAATATTAGTCAATAACCTAAGCCGGTTTAGAGAAATTTTTGGACAAGCGGTTAGAAATAATATTCCCGCCGACATTTTGAATTTAGTTGTCAAAATGGATAAGGGAAAAAATAGTTTGCAAACTTTTAATGGAACTGTAGATCTTGTTTTAGATTTATTAGATAACTTGATAGATGAAGAATGTGGCGAAAGATATAATTATAAAAAAGAAAATTTAAATGTTCCTTTAGAATTTCGCTGTGCAGATTTAATTGAGGAAGAAGAACGAGAATATTTAAAAGAACGATTAATTGGTTTAAGATCTACAGAAAATAAAACAGTGTTTGCCATAGTAGATCATGGTAATGAGACTGTTGATTTAAATAAAAATCTTAAAAATATTAAGGTTGCGATAGATCAGGATAGCGAAAATAATCTTTACCAGTTTGAAATTACTGGTATATCGCAAGGTCGCGAATTTAAACTTCAATTTAATTCAGGTTTTCTAGAATCTGTTTTAATTCAGAAGTTATACGAAGCCTACGAGCCCATTAAAAACGTAGATTATCCTCCCTTTAAATTAACTCAAAGCGAAGCGGTTCAAACGGCTTCCTCTCGGGAAGAATTATTGGACTCTATATTGGAAGCCGGAAAAAAAGGATTGTATATTCAGCGTTATAAAGGTTTGGGCGAGATGAATCCAGACCAACTTTGGGAAACCACGATGAATCCTGAGAAAAGGGTTCTTTTACAGGTTCGGGCAGACGATTTAATTGAATCGGACAATTTGTTTTCCATGCTCATGGGAGATGAAGTTGAACCTCGTCGCGAATTTATCCAGGGGAATGCCTTGGAAGCAAAAAACCTCGATATTTAAGCGGGTTTTTTTGAAGTTCTCTTGGTTTTCTTCGCAGACCTAAAAATAACAATTCTTTAAAATAGCGCTAAAACTTCTTTGAAAATTCCAGAGTTTTTTGGAGAAATGAATGCCTGAAATTATTGAGCAAATAGATATTGAAGATGAAATGAGGAACTCTTACCTCGATTACGCCATGAGTGTAATTGTAGGTCGAGCTTTGCCGGATGTTCGCGATGGACTCAAACCAGTTCATCGACGAGTTCTTTTTGCAATGCATGAACAATCCAACGTTTTCAATCGTCCCTATAAAAAATCTGCGCGTATTGTTGGGGATGTTATAGGTAAATACCATCCACATGGTGAAACGGCGGCTTACGATACAATTGTACGATTAGCGCAAGATTTTTCAATGAGATTTCCTTTGGTTGACGGTCAAGGAAACTTTGGTTCCATTGACGGCGATTCCGCCGCCGCCATGAGATATACAGAAGTTAGGATGGCGGAAATATCTCAGGAGATGCTTCGGGATCTTGAGAAGGAAACGGTTCCTTTTGTTCCTAATTACGACGATTCTATGGAGGAACCTACTCTACTGCCTGCGGCGTTTCCTAATTTGTTAGTAAATGGGGCTTCGGGAATCGCCGTTGGAATGGCGACAAATATTCCTCCTCACAACCTAACTGAAACTGTGAACGCCGTTATTCATTTGATTGAAAACCCAGAATGTCCGGTTGAAGAGTTAATTCAGATCATGCCAGGACCTGACTTTCCGACTTCTGGATTAATAATGGGCTCAGCTGGAATCAGAACGGCTTATAGAACCGGTCGAGGCGTAATTAAAATGCGCGCCAAAGTCGAAATAGAGACTAACGAGAAAGATGATCGATCCACCTTGATCGTTAAGGAAATTCCGTATCAGGTTAATAAAGCAAGAGTTGTTGAAAAGATTGCACAGTTGGTTCGAGAGAAAAAACTGGAAGGAATTTCGGATCTTCGAGACGAGTCCGACCGTGAAGGGATTCGTATAGTTGTTGAACTAAAAAAAGGAACTATAGCAGAAGTTGTTTTAAATAATTTATATAAACACACTCAATTGCAGGAAACTTTCGGCATCAATATGCTCGCCTTAATCAATAACCAGCCGAAGGTCCTTAATCTGAAAGATGTTTTAAATTATTTCGTCTTATTTCGAAAAGAAGTTGTTACCAGACGAACCGAGTTTGATTTACGAAAGGCTCGAGAAAGAGAACACATCTTTGAAGGGTTAAAGATTGCAATCGACAACATGGATGAAGTGGTTGCTCTGATAAGAGAATCCGCCGATCCAGCAACCGCTAAAGAAGGGTTGACGGAACGGTTTGGATTATCTGAAGCTCAAGCGAAAGCTATTTTAGAAATGCGGTTGCAAAGATTGACTGGATTAGAAAGGCAAAAGATAGTTGATGAGTTGGAAGAGATCAGAAAACAAATTAAAGAGCTTGAAAATATATTAGCCAACGAAAGCGTGAAGTTAAAAATCATTACTGAGGAACTCACCGCAATTCGGGATAAATACGGAAATGACCGTAGAACCGAGATTGTTCAAATTGAGGAAGCCGATATCTCAATTGAAGACATGATTGCCGATGAGGATATGGTGGTTACGCTTTCAAGAAGCGGTTACATAAAAAGAGATAATCTGGAAAACTACAGAGCGCAAAAACGCGGCGGTAAAGGCGTTAGAGGTTTTAGTTTAAGAGAGGAAGATGTTGTTCAAGAACTGCTAATTGCTAGCAGTCTTTCCGATTTGTTAGTATTTACCAATCTGGGAAAAGTGCATTGGTTGAAAGTTTATCAAATTCCAGAAGCGAGCAGAACGGCAAAAGGTAAACCCATCGTAAATTTATTGAATCTTCAACAGGGTGAACAAATTGCCGGAATCCTTTCTTTATCGCTCAAAGAATTAGAAGACAAGTTTATTGTTTTAATCACTGAAAATGGAATCGTTAAAAAGACTAGTCTTTCCGCATATAGCCGACCGCGTCAAGGCGGTATTATAGGTTTATCGATTGATGAAGGAGATCGACTGATAGCGGCGCGATTGTCCGACGGTTCTCAGGATTTATTGCTAGCCACCCGCAATGGCATGTCCATTCGTTTTAAAGAAACGGAAGTGCGAGCCATTGGGAGAACAGGTCGAGGCGTTATGGGAATTCGGTTAAGGGAAGGTGATCGCGTGGTTGGCGCAGAAATTGTGGAACCGGATAAAACCGTTTTAATTGTGACCGAATCTGGTTTAGGAAAACGAACGGCTGTAGAAGACTATCCCGTGCAAGGTCGAGGTGGATATGGAGTTATTACTTTAAAATCTAATGAGAAAACGGGATCGTTGGTTGGTATCCGACAAGTTTCTGATAGCGACGAGATTCTAATTATTTCTACCGATGGCAATATTATACGGACGGCAGCCAGCGGTATTTCAGTTATTGGCAGAAATACGCAAGGCGTGCGATTAGTGGTGTTAAAAGACTCCAATAAAGTAGTAAGTTTCGAAAAATTGGTTGAATGAAAAAAGCTGTTAAATCAGTTTGGCTAGAAGCAAATTTTAGATTTTGTTTTTTTTTCTTTTTTCTTTTTCTTTGCGCTTGCACTGAAGATAGAATCGAAAATTTGTTCAAAGAAGCCGACGAGGAATGGATTAAAGGGCATAACCATAGCGCGATCGAGATCTTAAAAACGGTTTTGGAGGAAAGGCCAAAAGGTCCTCAAGCTGAAGAAGCTTTATTTAGATTGGGGGAGATCACCTATTTTAGTATTGGTAATAGTTCTCAAGCGTTAATATATTTTAAAGAACTACTCAAAGTAGCTAAACACGGAAAATTTGCTTACGCTGCTCAAAAGTATATTTCTGAGATAGTCGAATTTTCGCTAAAAGATTACGATCAATCTATTATTGAATATCAGAAATTGATCCATAATTTTAATGTAACCGAGGAAAACGGAGATCATCAGTTTCGCATTGCTTCTATTTACTATAAGAAGCAAGAGTACGAACAATCGCTGGTTGAATTAGAAATTCTTTTAGAAAAATATAAGGATAGCAAAAGGGTAGAAGAATCTTTTTTTAAAATGACGGAGATTTTATACGCTTTAAATCGTTGCCCCGAAGCGGAAAAGAAGTATGAATTGTTTATAGAAAAGTTTCCCGAAAGCCCTTTTTTAAGCGAGATGGATTTCGTAATGGCTAGTTGCCAAGAGGATGAAGGCAAATTAAAAGAAGCGTACGCTTCTTTTAATTCTCTTGTTGGCGGATATCCATATGCTTCTATCTTAAACATGAAATTAAAAGGAATTGAAACTCGCCTTAAGAAATCTGGAAAAGTCGCAAGCAATCTAACCCGCCGAAGTCGTTAATTAATCAATTATTTTTGCAAACTCTAACAGCTCATGCTCGATATTAAACAAATCCGCGAGAATCCTGACGACATAAAAAATCGTTTAACTAGAAGAGGAGATGGTTTCTCCGAAAAAGTTTCCCGATTAATTGAGATTGATGTTGAAAGACGAAAAGCTTTATCTGAGTCGGAATCTCTGAAGAATCGTAAAAAAACGCTCTCCGCTGAAGTAGGAAAACTTAAGAAGGAAGGAAAAGACGCGACCGCGCAAATGGAAGAAGTGAAAAGAATCAACGCGTCCATAAAAGAATGGGATGAAAAAGCCCAATCGAGCGAAAAAGAAATTCAAGATACGTTGTTAGAAATTCCGAATATTCCCCATGATTCTGTTCCAGATGGAAAAGACGAAACCGCCAATGAGATTATTAGAACTTGGGGCGAAGTTCCTCAATTTGATTTTGAAATAAAGAACCATGTGGAATTAGGCGAGGCTCTTGGAATTATCGATATGAAACGAGCCGTTAAGTTGGCAGGATCGCGCTTTTCAGTATTTAAGGGGCAAGGGGCGCGATTAATGCGGGCTTTAACCTCTTTTATGCTTGATACCCACACTCAAGAAAACGGGTATGAAGAGTTGTATCCTCCATTTATGGTCAATCGCGAATCCATGACTGGAACCGGACAATTACCTAAATTTGAAGAGGATTTATTTAAATTAAACGACGATCCGTATTATTTAATTCCTACAGCCGAGGTGCCTGTAACAAATTTTCATCGCGATGAGATTCTAGGTCAAGACTCGTTGCCGATAAAGTACACTGCTTTTACGCCTTGTTTTAGAAGAGAAGCGGGTTCTTATGGAAAAGACACTCATGGGTTAATTCGTCAACATCAGTTTGATAAGGTTGAGTTAGTCAAGTTTGTAGAACCCGAAAAAGCTTTTGATGAGCTTGATAGTTTGTTAGCCAACGCTGAGGGAATTTTGCAAAAACTTGGGTTGGCATACAGGGTTGTGGTTTTATGCGTAGGCGATCTTGGTTTTTCGGCGGCAAAAACGTTTGATTTGGAGGTTTGGATTCCCAGTCAAAACGCGTATCGAGAAATTTCTTCTTGCAGTACTTTTTCCGATTATCAAGCGCGTAGAGCAAAAATTCGTTACAAAAAGAAAGAAGATGGTAAAACCGCTTTTGTTCATACTCTTAATGGTTCCGGATTGGCTGTTGGCAGGTTGTTTGTGGCGCTATTAGAAAATTTTCAACAGCCCGACGGTTCGATAATGATTCCTGAACCGCTTCAATCTTATATGAGAGGGAGTAAGAAAATAGAATTAGGTTCTTAAATTATTGGAATATTTAAAGTTTTTTTTTATTGTCCTAGAAGAGGTCTCCATATAAAATAAGGCCACTAAAAAATAAATAAAGAAAAATCGACTGAACCAGGTCTGTAATTGCTAAAGAAATAGCAAGGAGGGATGGCCGAGTGGTTTAAGGCGGCGGTCTTGAAAACCGTTGAACGAAAGTTCCGTGGGTTCGAATCCTACTCCCTCCGTTGTTGCTATTATTGATTGAGAATTATAAGGAGAGGTGGCCGAGCTGGCTTAAGGCGCACGCCTGCTAAGTGTGTGTAGGCTTATCCCCTACCGAGGGTTCGAATCCCTCCCTCTCCGCCATTTAAAACTTAGGATAAAACCGCTTGATGCAAGGACTGAAAACTCTTTTATTAATTATCGCTTTTGTTTCTTTTGGTTGTTCGGAAGCGGATTTAGCCAAGAGAAACCAAAAGCCAAGGGAAATCCCTTTAAGCGAGGTTAATTTACCGGGTATGGCCCCAAAGCCAATGGTTAAAGCTGAGAGTTCGGCTTACGCCGAAGGTTCGCGTACCGAGGTGGAAAATCATCCGGAAATTACCGAGAATCAAAAACAACAACGCGCAATACAAATTCCCAAAGAAGTTGAAGGAAAGTGGAAAGCCGTAAAGTTTATAATAAAGGATAAACAAGACGAGGAAAAAACCGAAGTCAAAACCGTTAATTTAGGCGAGTCGTTTGTTTTGACTGGTTCCGATTTGACGGTTACTGTTGGGGCGTTTTTTCCAAACTTTGTGATGGATAAGGTATACTATACATCTTTGGGTAATGAACCTACTAACCCGGCCGTTCAATTTATTGTTCATGAAAAGGACAAACGGATTTTTGAAGGTTGGGCGTTTAAGCGGTTTCCCAAACTTTACGGTTTTGAACATGAGCGGTATGAAATTTTGTTGACCGATTATATTCCTATGGGAGTCTCTTAAAACTCTTTATTGGGATTTTTAGTTTGTTGATTTAGGAACTAACTCCCTAACGTCATCTCGACCGAAGTGGGGAGATCTCAACGTTCCGTAGGAGTGTTGTTTCCTCTTAAATTAGAGTTAGTTTCTTAGGAATCATTTTGATTTTAGTTCCCAAAGCCTTGGTTTTATAAATAGGTTTAGTTAAATTTATATCGAATATTAAGCGCCCATAGCTCAGCTGGATAGAGCGTCGGTTTGCGGAACCGAAGGTCGGAGGTTCGAGTCCTCTTGGGCGTGCTCATTCGTTCGTTGGAGAGATGGCCGAGAGGTCGAAGGCGATAGACTCGAAATCTATTGTACCCATTCGGGTACCGAGGGTTCGAATCCCTCTCTCTCCGTTGCAGGGTGAAAGCAACGGGAAAGAACGAGAGATCTTTATCCTTCCTAAAAGAGATACCACATTGGAGAGGTGGCCGAGCGGTTGAAGGCGCACGCTTGGAAAGCGTGTGTAGGCTTATACCCTACCGAGGGTTCGAATCCCTCCCTCTCCGCCACCTACGTTCTTCGTCGCTTCGGGCTGCAGCTTTGGCTTAATATATTAATCCTAGAGAGATCGCTTGGTAATATTTAGTACTGGAACTAGCCAATTGCAATATTTACGGGCTTAAACGGTTTCACGGTAAAGGGGAAATAATTTCCACGAAACCATTACTGCCTCTTAAGCCTAGACCTTATGTGGTTGTCGAGACAGAAAAGATTGCTAGAGACCTTGAAAAATATTTCAAGTCTAGCTGCTTTCATTATCTTCAGTTTGAGTTAATTTGTTAGATTAGCTTATGTATTCTTATTCATCGTAGTTTTGTTTTTCTACTTTACCCACGCACTCTCTTATGTAATAAGCTGAGCCGCCTTGGGCTGTGTTGAATACCCGCCAAACGTACTCGCCAAGGAATCCGGTTAGAAACATTTGTAGTCCGCCTAATAAAGGGACTAAAGTTAAAATCATTTTCCAAAAGCTGATTTGCGAGTTGTCGCCAAATATTCCTGTAGCGATGGTTGAGACGATTCCGCATAACATTAAAAATAAACCAATCACGCATATTAACCTTAAAGGCCGGCAAGAGAAAGAAACTAAAGAATCCAATACCAATTTGATTTTTTTCTCTAGTGTCCATCCCGAAACGCCTTTTTTACGTTTTCTTTTTTCGAAATAAACTTTTCGACTTGGAAGATCGAGTTCTAACAACCTCCCAAAAATGGAAGCATTATATCGTGGGCTTTGCAGCATCCATTGTGCAGTTCGACGACTGATAAGAAATCCGTCGACCACTTCCTTTGGAAAATGCGGCATGACAACTCTTCGGAACATTTTGTGATAAAGATCGGAGAAAAGCGCTTCCAATCCTTTACCTGGATGTTGTTTTCTAACTCCCCAAACAATATCAACGTCGTCTTTGTTATTCCATTCGTCCACGATGAGTTCCGGCGGGTCTTGCGCGTCGGCGGGTATTTTAGTGATCCAATTTCCTTGCGCGTGTTCTATTCCGGCAGACAAGGCTATATGAGAACCTCTGTTTGAGGTTAAGCGTATTCCTTTTATTTTTTCGACTTGATTGGAAAGTGTTTTTATTTCTTCCCAAGTTTCATCGGGCGAACCGTCGTCTATAAGAATCCATTCCCATTCAATATCCAGACTATCTATAACTGGATGCAATTGTTCCCACAGATTTTGTAAATTATCTTTTTCTCGATAACAGGAAGTGATTATTGAAAGGTCTATACTTTTATCCATGCGTTTAACCTTTTCTCCCGTATATCAAAATGGGAGACTCGTATTCATAGAAATTTTTTAGGGATTCGTCGCCATAATGAGCCAGTACACGCCAATCATTGTCTAATGTAGAAATAAAATGGGAATTTTCCGACTTCGCCAACTTGCGAAATTTTTCCGGAAATAAAATAAGTTTGGGACTTTCTGTTTTCATTTTGTTTTCTAGATCCATTTCAAATTCTGGCGAACGGGCGTTTGGCGTATGCGCCGCGATTGGCGGATAAAATGGAGCGCGTGTGAACATTAAAATATTATCGCGAAACACATCGTTCCGGCCCGAAAAAATTGAGAAATATCGATTGATTCCTGTAAAAATAATTTGATCCGTGGGTTTGGTGTTAGATTTAATAAAGTTCGTTGTCTTAACATATAGATCTTTTTTATAGGGCGTTACCGAAATCCACCGAGTATATGGTAAGTTCAGCGGTACCGCGTTCTTTGAAAAATATTGAAAATAATTTCCGAGTGGATATAAAAAATAAACGGATACTAATCCTATCGCCAAAAAAGGTCTAACGCGACTTAGTATCTTACTTTCTTTTAATAAGTAAAAGAATAAAACATAAGTCGGCAGCATATTTATGTAATTGGGAGTCAATCCCATACGACCTAACTGCAACAAAAATTTGGCTTCAAATAAGGGACTGAAAATAACCAAAGTTCCTAAGACCAGAAGAGAATCTTGCTTGGATTCTTTTTTCCGATATTTTAAAAAAAAATAAATTATTCCCCACAGCGTAACAAAGACTATAAGCCAGTAGCGAATGTTTAGAACGACGTATTGATTTAGATGAGCGACTAATTGTGTAAGAGTTTGGTCGAAACCGATATTAGGCAGTAACGATGGAAACCCGTATTTCGTGAGTTTTGTGGATAAAGGAGCGTAGCCCGCAAAAATCGGAAAAATGTTAAAAAGCATTTTTTTTGCCGGCATTATTATCGCTAAGATTCCGTAGGCTAATAGTGGAATTGGTAAATAACCTATCAGAAAAGCTTTGCTGTTTTTTACGAACCCCCTGCCTCCAAAAATACCGTAAAAAGTAATGGAACAAAAACCTGCCAACAACGCTCCAACACCCAATGGCAGAACTTGCGATAGCGTACAGAAACCTCCTGCCAGTCCGGCGAAGAACAAGGATTGCGAGCGCGACGTTTTACAATAATCGATTAAATAGTAAAGAGAAGCAATGAGACAACAAAACGCTACCATTTCGCCAGTTACATGTTCCGGCATCAACAATCCTGAAAAACTTAAAATAACGGCGGCAACGGCATAGCCGGGACTTAGAAAATACGCCGCAACCCGGTAGGCAAAAAAGGAAGCGATTCCGGAAAATACGGTGACGAAAAGCCGGAGATAATAAATTTCCGGCGAAAAAATTTTGAACATCAACGCATGCCAATATATGGGAAAGAATCCGTGATACCAATAAAAGTCTCGGTATATTAAGCGACCGTCCAATACCGAAAAAACAGCTTCTAATTCAATTCCGGCTTCTCGGTTGATTCCATATTGAGATATGAGAAGACGTTTTATAACGACTAGAGAAATCGCAAGCAAAATAAACCAAACGCTGTGTTGGTTATTGGACTTAAGACTTGCCATAATCTTAGCCATAATAAAAGTTAGGTGAATTTATTAAGGAGATTTTTGTCAACGGAAGCGTCAACCTTAATTTGGCGGGGAAATTTTTAAGTTAAATTAAAGAGATCTTTGCGAAGTTTCTGTTAGTTTGTCCCATTCGCTTTTATGAATTACCAAAGGTTCTGTATCCAATTCCCGAATTAAATAGTAATCTTCCACAATGTCGATAGGTTCTTTAATTTTAAAGTTTTCGTCAAAAGCGCAGCGCACGTGAGCTTCGACGGTATTGGCGACGCCGGTTCTATCGAAAATTGGCGTGATCATACAGAAACGACCCACGTTAAATTCTGTTACGTTCATTTCGCCGTCTGCATCGGCTTTGAGATCCAAATTAAAATTCCCGTTGGGTTTGTCGGCGACGGTGTTTATAGCTTTAAATATAGTTTCCAAAGCTTTATCGTCTCTTAATGTTCGGGCGATTTCTGGGGTGCTTGACATACCGCTTAAACGCAAAGAACCCATAAAATATTGTAATCGTTCGCACATTTTAGCGACGACCAATTCGCCGTTTTTCCAAACACTTTGAAAAGCGTAATCTCGCCCGGGGAGAAACGGTAGAATATGAAAATCAGAAACTTTTTGCTCTCTTAAATCTACCCAAAGTTCGATCCATGCTTTGGCTTGTTGTGGAGTTTTTACCCATGTAGCGCCTTTACTGCCCGATCCTCTTCGCAGCCGAACCCAATATTTTGGTGAATCGGGTAGAGTTTCAAACGCTTTGTCTACATCGTCCAAAGTTTCTAGAGGAACCGCAGAGGCGGTTCTTACCTTTGCTTTATTTAATTTCAAAAACATGCTGTGCTTGTCCTGGCATGTTTCTACAACATCATGTTCAGGCAAAAACACGCGGCAATTTAATTGGTCTCTGTTAAGAGATACAGCGTTGACTTCTCTATCGCTTTGCGGAACCACCATGTCGATCTTTTCTTTTACTATCAAATCTTGTAGAGCGGAAAGGTAATCGGGTTGAGAAGATTCTGGAAGCAGGAATGTTTGATCGGCGGTAGATTTTAATACTGAATGATGGAGGCAATTAGATCCTAAAATTCTTGTATCCATGCCGCTTCTTCGTAAAGAATTGATTACGTTGTTTCCCCCGCCCGAGCCGGCTCCCTGTACTAAGATGGTGCGTTTCATTTTTTTCCCGCTAAATTGAATATTGATTCTTGAATTGATTGAATTAGTTGATTGCTAAGAGACCGGTCGTCTTTTTTCCAGGCCATACAACCAGCGTTGTCTAAATAGAGCTGAGGGAAGGTTATTGGGCGCTTAATCTTTAAAAAACCGTTGCATTCCGCTCCTTCGCCAAATAGTTGAGGCGTTTTGGATATTACCAAAGCTTCCGCTAAATTTCCAATATCTGTAGAAACTCCGTTGCCGATAACAACTTCCAGACCTAAATCCTTTGCTAATTGCGCCAGGGATAGAGTTTCTTCCAATCCGGGATGTTTGCATAATTTTAATTTAACGGCAGAACATCCTATTTCTTTGGCTTTTCGGATATCTTGTTCGTTGTAAATACTTTCGTCCAACATTAATGGAAAAGAGGTTTGTCTGCAAAGATTGGCCATGCTATCCCAATCTAGTTGCGGTAAAGGTTGTTCCACACAATGCGCTCGCGATTTGTTTTCTAGAAACCGGCACAAAGCCAAGGCGTCGTCTAGCTTGTAAGCTTGATTAGCGTCAAAACTGATCCGGAAAGTTTTTTGCGGAAAAAGGTTCAGAGCAAATTCTGCGCTTTTCAAATCTTGGTCGATATCTCGACCGACCTTCATTTTAAAATATTTATATCCTAGAGATAGAGCTTCTTCTATGGTTTGCGAAAGAAGTTCTTTCTGTTGGCCTGCGGCCAGAGGATAAACTAAAGAGGTTGGAAGAATTTTAGAAGCGGAAGTTGCCCAGTCTGGAAACTCTAAAGCCATCATCACTGCCGAAGCTGAAAAAGGAAATTCGTTTCTGACTGCGAAACATCTTTCTTTTAGTTCTTCAGCGGTGAGCGAATTGGCGTCTTTGTTTAAATTTTGGATACAACCGAGAACGTCTTCCAATGTTTCGTGGCCGTAACCTAGCAGGGGAACGGTTTCGCCAATTCCTATTTTGCCTTCATCGTCCTCTATAAAAACCCATACCACATCAAAATTCGAGAGAGTGGCAAACGATAACTCGTAGGGTTTATGAAGAGGACAAGCAAGTGTTCCAAACTCGAAACGGACTATACGCCTATGGCGTTGATTCAAACTAAAGCCTCATTTGGTTTCAGACGTTCTTTGGCTTGTTTGATCATCTTGGCTTTGCGGTCTTCCGTCATCGATTTTCTTTTTTGAAGTCGTTCGTCTTCTTTATCTTTATCTGCGCTGAGAACATAGCCGACAGGATTATATTTGACGGTTTCTTCTGCGTCGATTTCTGCCAGTCGCGCGGAAGTCAGTCTATGCGCCGAGCTTACAAAATCATTAAACTCTGCGAAAAATTGTTCCTTGTTTAATAATTCACCATTGTGTAAGTGACCAATCATAGGTTTGGTCATTACTGTATGGTGACGGATCATTGATGTCAGCATTCTAATAGAATAATGTTCTCTTACGCCAATTTCTTCAAACGTTAAAGGAGCGGTTAACATATCTGAAAATACGTAGTCTCCTCGTCGTAAGTATCGGGTGCGCTCGACGAAAGTTTGGTAGTTGCTAGTTACTTTATCAGTGTTATGCACCGACACCGCTACGGGAATGATAGCGTCGTAGTCGAGAAGACTTGGATGTAGGGCTTCGAAATCGTCTTGCTCAGAAGTGATAATGCACCGATAAACTTCGTCGATATCAATATCCGTTGGGCAGATGTCGCATGCAAGACAGCGAATAATGTTTTTAGTGGAAATATCTACAATTGTCGGGGCGATTTTACCATCACAATGTTTTAAGAGATCTTCTATTCCGCGCTTGGCGATATTTTCAGATTCTTGGAGAATTAAAAACGCAACGTTCACAGGTCCATTGATTTCTCTGTTATAACTACGTCTTCTAAGAAGGTTTCCCATCCGGCGTCCAGTTCCCATTGAGGTGTTTAAACCGTATTGGTCTTTGTGCATGGAACCAACATCGCCAGCGAGACCCGTTCCTCCATACTGCGAGGTAGTATCGCTATCATTACCAACGGCTTCGAATCCCAGAGCTACCATATCTAACATTTGGTAAATCAAGGTTGTCTCCTGTCCGCCGTTACGTTTGGCGCCTACTGCGATGCCGCCGTAAAGTTTTCCTTTAACTTGTTCGTGCATTTCTGGGTCGTGGCGGATCATTTCGATCAGATCATGCACCAGACTTCCTCTATCGCCAAAATAAACAGGACCTGATATTAATAATCCGTCTGCGGCCAAAATCATTTCCTTTAATTCGCCGATTTTTCGGGAACGACCCGTCGCTGTGAAATATTCAGAAAGCGAAATATGATCGATATCCACATTTTTTGTGTGGGCCGCCCATAAAGCAGCCGCCAAAGCCACCTCGGAGTTGCTTAAGCCTTTGTTACCTTTTTGGCTTTTTAAGTTTTTATAAATTTCCAAGAAAGGTTTACCTTCTTTTCGACCGGCTTCAATAAAATTATTGAGGTGTAATTCCGATTCTTCGGCCAAGAAGGCATAAAGTTGTTCTTCACTTTTTATTTGCTTAATAGATTCAACCAATTCTTTGTTTCCCATACCCCATCTTGCGTTTCGCAAACTACCAGCAATTCCGAGTAATTTTGGTCGATTTTGAGTAGGCATTCAATTTACCTTTCGTATGGCGTTATGGACTAATTCAATTTTAAGTCCAATTTTCATGGCAGGATATGCTATTTAAAAGGGAATATTAAGAAAACTCCCTATTAATTAATGAGTTTACTTGTTTATTATCCCTTATTTTTAACTTTTGGAGCTAGATTTTTTTTGATTCAAATCTTTAGTAAACTTCTTAAGTTTATTAAACTTATCGTTAAATTATAAGTTTTCTTTATTTTATTTTCAATGCAAGTTTTCGGAAAACCCTTACGAAGAACAATTTAAGAACCTCAGTAACTAATTGGTTTATAAAGATTAATTAATTTTTTTGATAAGTGGTAGGGTTCTCGTAAAGAGTTGTAATTGGCCTTATTATAAAATGAACAGGTTTGTTATTTGGGTAAAAAAACTAGACTAAAATTATTTAGATTTCAAAGGTATTGGCCAAATATAAAATCCAGTGTAGTATTAGCAAAAGCCTATTCGTCGAGATAATTCTTTCGACGATAGTTTCTTCTTGGCTCTAACCAGAGCGAGTTCATTATCTAAAAAATCCAAATACGCATTAAGTCTAAGTTTTTGTGTCTATTGCTTACAAAAATGACGCTAAAACTGCGCACCTGAAAACCGAGGAGTATGATGCAAGTTCCCTTCGTTGATTTGAAAAAACAATACGTTTCCCTTAAGAGTGAAATTGATTCCGCTATTTTGGAATTTATTGCGACCGGATGGTTTGTTGGAGGTCCTGCGGTAGCCGATTTTGAGTCTGAGTTCGCTAAACTTCATAATGCAAAACACTGCGTTGGGGTTAATTCAGGAACTGCCGCTCTTCATGCGGCCTTATGGGCTCTAGATGTGGGACCAAGCGACGAAGTTATCGTTCCGGTGAACACTTTCATTGCTACGGCTGAAGCGGTTTCTTTAACCGGAGCCACTCCAGTTTTTATTGATCACGATGATTCCTATAATTTAGATACCGGTTTGTTGCGGCAAGAACTCGAAAAGAGAAGCGAAACAGGCAAGGTTAAAGCGGTTATTCCCGTTCATTTATATGGAAAACCATGCGAAATTGATATTATTAAATCCATTGCCGATGAATTTGGCGTGAGCGTTGTGGAAGACTCTTGCCAAGCGCATCTTTCTTATTTGTCCTCGGATGGCGGAGCGACTAAAAAATACGTTGGCACAACGGGCGCTGCGGGCGCTTTTTCGTTTTATCCCGCTAAAAACCTGGGGGCCTTTGGCGATGCTGGGGCCGTGATTACTAACGACGATACCATAGCGGCAAAAATGAGGAAAATTGCCGATCACGGATCGAGCGCAAAATATCAGCATGAATTTCCCGGCCATAATTATCGGATCAGCGGAATACAAGCGACGATTCTGAAGATTAAATTAAAATACTTACAGGATTGTACCGATAAAAGGAGAGAAAACGCCCGGCTGTACGGTGAAGCTTTGCGGGATATCGCGGAAATTGAAACGCCTACAGAAGCGAACAATGGTTGCCATGTATATCATCTCTATGTTATCCGCGCTAAGGACCGTGATCAACTACAACAGTTTTTAAAAGAACGCGATGTTGGCTGTGGGCTGCATTATCCTACTCCTTTGCATTTTCAACAGGCTTATTCCAATTTGGGTTATAAAAAAGGAGATTTTCCAAAAGCCGAAAAATTTTGCGCAGAAATATTATCGCTGCCCATGTTTCCGGAATTGCAAACTGAGCAGATAAAATACGTCGCCGATTCAATTAAAGAGTTTTATAGCAAAAACGCTTAAGAGTTTTATTTTCAATATTTAAGTTGAGCTTTATAATCGTGCTTCGTTTTTTCCTCTTCCTTGAAAAAGTTGGTTTTTTTTGATAATTTCAATTTTGGAAGTATTTTAAGTAACGGTCCAATCGCTTATACTCTTTGGAAACTTCGGTAGATATTAGCATTTTCATAAATAGAAATTTGTCCTCAGGTTCCGAAGTTAAATCCCTGAAAAAACTTATTATTTAATAGGCTCTTATAGGAGATAACCAGTTTCACCAGATTGGTTATCATGGAGATTTTATGTTTCGTGTTGGTTTAATAGGATATGGATATTGGGGGCCAAACTTGGCCAGGAATTTTCAAGCAAACCAGAAAGTTAAGTTATTACGGATTGCGGATTTAAGAGAAAAACGTCGAAAGGAAGCGCAACGTTTCCACCCCCATACAGAGATAACAGACGACGCCAAAGCGGTCACCGAAGGTAAAGATATTGACATTGTGGTTATTTCTACCCCTGTCCATACTCATTATGAATTTGCAATAAACGCTTTGAAAAATGGGAAGCACGTTTGGATTGAAAAACCCATTGCCTCCAATGCCAAGCAAGCCGAAGAAATTGTTGAATTGGCGGACAAATCTGGACTTGTCGCCATTGTTGATCATACCTTTTTATTCACCAATCCGGTTAGGATGATCAAAAAATATATTGACCATGAAGATTTTGGCGACTTGCTTTACTTTGATTCCGTTCGTATTAACTTAGGGTTATTCCAGCATGACGTTAATGTTCTTTGGGATCTTGCAACTCACGATCTTTCTATAATGAATTACCTAATTGGATCTTCCCCCAAGACAGTTAGCGCAACCGGTAGTTCTCATTACAATAAAATGGTAGATGTGGCGTTTTTGACCTTAGATTATGGCGATAATCTTTTGGCACATGCTCACGTTAACTGGCTATCGCCGGTCAAAGTTCGTAAAACGATTTTAGGCGGTAGCAAACAGATGTTAGTGTGGAACGACCTGGAAAAAGAAGAAGCCATTAAGATTTATAACAAGGGCGTAGAGATGAAAAGCCATGACGAAGGTTTAGATATGATCGCAGAGTATCGTATTGGCGATATGTATGTTCCTGTAATACCTCAAAAAGAAGCTTTAGGGGTGGAAGTTGCTGAATTTTTGGATTCTATTGAAAATGGAACAAAGCCGATCAATGACGCGACCACCGGTCTGCGAGTTGTTAAAACTCTTGAAGCGGCGGATAAATCTTTAAAACTTGGCGGAGCTCCAGTCGAAGTTTAGCGTATTGTTAGAACCTTTTTTGAAATGGATATTTCCCTAACCTTGGTAAATTGAGAGAAATTTCATGGAAATGTTTCAGGGAATTGCCCAAGACGTTAAGTTAGGCAAGGATGTAAAGATCTATAACTTTGTTAACGCTTATGGGTGCGAAATCGGCGATCGCACAAAAATCGGTACTTTCGTTGAAATCCAAAAGGGAGCTTCTATTGGCGCCGACTGCAAGATTTCCAGTCACAGTTTTATTTGCGAGGGAGTGACGATTCATAATCGAGTTTTTATTGGTCACAATGTTACCTTTATAAACGATAAATATCCAGCGGCTACCAATCCCGATGGATCTATGCAAACTGATGCAGATTGGTCTGTCGTGCCAATAGTCGTGGAAGACGAAGTTTCAATAGGTTCCAGTGTAACGATTATGTGCGGCGTTACTATAGGAAAGAAAGCGATTATAGGAGCGGGTAGCGTAGTAACTAAGGATGTTCCTCCATCGCAAGTTTGGGTTGGTACCCCAGCTCGATTTTTGAAAAACGTAGAAACCGGATAATTAAAATGTCGCTTCAAGAAAAGCATTGTTTAGTCACAGGCGGAGCAGGTTTCATTGGTTCGCACCTTGTAGATAAATTAATGGAAAAAGGTTGCCGAGTTAGAGTCCTCGATAATTTGAGCAATGGAAAACACTCAAATATAGTGCATCATGAGGGTAATCAAAATTTTGAATTCATTGAAGGAGACGTTGCGGATCAAAAAGACGCTAGTATCGCTTTAGCGGATATAGATATTGTGTTTCATCTGGCTTGCCTTGGCGTGCGTCATTCTCTCTCCTTTCCTTTAGAAAACCAGCGAACCAATGGAACAGGAACGTTAATGATTTGCGAAGCTGCTCGACAAGTTGGAGTGGAACGGCTTATTTATTGTTCTAGTTCGGAAGTTTATGGAACGGCTGAAACAGTTCCAATGGACGAGAATCATCCGACAAAGCCGTCAACAGTATATGGAGCAAGTAAACTTGCCGGCGAAAAGTACACTTTGGCCTACCATGAAACTTATGGAATGAACACGATGGTGATTAGACCTTTCAATACGTATGGTCCTCGTTCACATTACGAGGGTGATTCTGGAGAGATGATTCCAAAGTCTATCGTGCGAGCTTTGGGCGGTAAAGAAATACTGATATTTGGAGATGGTAGTCAAACCAGGGATTTTACCTACGTAGAAGATACGGCCCGAGGTTTGATCGCCGCGGCAGAGTCTGAAAAAATGACAGGCAAAGTTTTTAATATTGGCAGCCGATTTGAAATCTCTATAAAAGATTTGGCAGAAAAATTGGTTGAAAAGGTTGGTAATCCAGACGTAAAGATGACATTTACCGACGACCGACCTGGAGACGTTTTACGGCTTTATTCCGACCCGTCTGCATTTATGCAATTTTCCGACTGGCTTCCGCAGACAGATTTTGAAACAGGCTTGGATCAAACGATCAATTATTTTCGCAATCATCCTTTTGGAATCGATAAATTAAACCAATTGGAAGTTGGGCGAAATTGGAAAATTTAAAAATGATTCCCTTTGCGCGGCCCAATTTAGGGGAAGAAGAAGCCGCCGCCGCTCGCGATGCGATTCTTTCGCAATGGGTTACTCAAGGACCCAAGGTAAAACAGTTTGAAGACGACTTCGCCAATTTTGTAGGAGCTTCCTACGCGTGCGCAGTTTCTAGTTGTACAACCGCCTTACAAATGGGTTTAAAAACTATCGGCGTTGGTTTAGGCGATGTTGTTATAACCGTAAGCCATAGTTTTATCGCCACTGCTAATTCTATTCGATTCTGCGGAGCAGAACCGGTTTTTGTAGATATTGATCCAGCAACTTACAACATGTGCCCGGAAGCGCTAAATGAGCTTCTAGCCAAAGATTGTATCAAACGCGATGGAAAATTTTATTACAAGCGATTAGATCGAATTGTTTCGGAAGAATCCCCACTTAAATTTTTAACTCAACTTGCTGAGGGAAACTCATCCAATCTCGGACGTGTTACCGCTATCCTTGTAGTACACCAGATAGGAACGCCTTGCGACATTAAGCGAATTGTGGAGATCGCCAAAGAATTTAAATTACCGGTGGTTGAAGATGCAGCTTGCGCCATTGGCAGCGAAGTTTCTCTTGACGACGGAAAATCATGGGACAAAATTGGCAAACCTCATGGAGAGATTGCTTGCTTTAGTTTTCATCCTCGTAAAGTCATTACTACTGGCGATGGAGGTATGCTGACTACCAACAATTCGGATTACGATTCCAAATTTCGATTGTTGCGGCAACATGGTATGAGTGTGCCCGATACTGTGCGGCATAAGGCAAAAGAGGTTATTTTCGAAGACTATTTAACAACCGGTTTTAATTTTAGAATAACCGATATTCAAGCCGCAGTTGGAATCGAACAATTAAAAAAGCTTAAAAATATTGTGAAAGAACGCAGGAATTTAGCCGCGCAATATGAAAAGCTTCTTTCTGATATCAGTTGGTTATCTACTTTAAAAAGTCCAAACACGGTTCGTTCTAATTGGCAGAGTTATCCCATTCGTCTTCTTGAAAACGCTCCTCTCAAACAAAAAGCGTTTATGCAGTACCTGCTTGATAAAGGAATTCCAACGCGTCGTGGCATTATGAATGCGCATCAAGAGCTGCCGTATGCGGGCCATTGGGAAAATTTAAAATCTTCGGAAGAAGCTCGCGATAATGTTGTCCTCCTGCCTTTTTTCCCTGGTATGACAAAAGAAGATTTAAATACTATTTCTGAAACAATACATAAGGCGCCGTCTTGCTAGATAATTTTTTGCTTTTCCGAATGACAAGCTCGATTGAAGCCGCTGTCGCTCGTTTGCAAATTGATTTGAAAGGTATGACTGTTATTACGGAATGCGCTACTGGGATATATGCATGCACTCCGATAATTGCTTTGTTAGCGGGCGCTGAAAAAGTTATCGCTTTTGGTAAAGATAGTCAATTTGGTTCTTTTGAGGAAGCTCGCGCCGATGTTTTAAGTTTCGCCGATGTTTTATCGTTGAATCAGAAAACTCTTGTGATTACAAACGACCCTGCAAAACTCGAAAAAAGTTTTGAAGAAGCATGTATTGTTACTAATAGCGGCCATCTTCGACCTTTAGACTTTAATAAAATAAGTAAAATGAAAGCGGGGTGTGTTATTCCTCTTATGTACGAGGCTTGGGAATTTCGACCAATAGACGTTTCTCTTGACGCTTGCAAGGAACATGGCATTCCTGTAGCTGGAACAAATGAAAGACATCCAGACATTGGAGTTTTTGAATATCTAGGACCAGTAGTTGCCCAAGCTTTACTGGAAGCGGGCTTGGAGATTGTTGGCAATAATATTCTTTTGATTTCTGATAATGATTTTGGCCCGTATGTAAGAAAAACTCTTACTGGAATGGGCGCTAATGTACTGGACCAAACGAATTTTTCTGACCATATCATCGATGTAATTGTTTTTGCCCACACTCCTTCTATTTCCGGTGGAAATCTCGATCTTATGTCGCTGAACTTACCTGGCAAACCTCCGTTATGTTGCCAGCTTTGGGGAGATGTTGATCGTTCTTATTTTGAAACGCGTTGGCTCCCAGAGCAAGAACCTGAACCAGGACATATGGGACTTATTCTCTCTTCTCTAGGAGTTGAACCAATAGTTAGGTTGCAATCGGGCGGGCTGAAAGTGGGCCAAATTCTTTTCAATGCCCGCGATAAAGGAAACTCTATCGAAGAAACGCTTTCTATTGTCGAAAAAGAGAAATACGGTATGCGAGTTAATTAACCTTACCTAATTTTCCTATGAATCCCATAATTAAAAATATACTTCGGCTAGCGGTCGCTTTGGGTTTGCTTTATTGGCTTGTGGCTTCTGATCGTCTGGATTTTGAAAGGTTTTTAACGCTTCAATTTAGTTTGCCTTTGCTTGGCGTATTTATTGGCCAATTGGCTATGCTGATAATCACCTTGTTGCGTTGGCAATTATTACTGCGTCCTCATGGCATTTACTTAACGTTTTTTGAAACGATGCATCTTGGTTTTATGGGATATTTCGCTAATATCTTTGTTCCAGGTAGTCTTGGTATTGAAGCGATTCGATTTTATCATTTATCAAAGTGTGAAAACTTAGCGTCCAGAAAGAGTTTAATACTTTCAAGTATTATTATGGATCGCTCAGCTGGATTACTTGGTCTTATGCTTATTGCTCCAATCTCTGGAGCCATTTTTATGTTTGTGGAGGGTAATCAGAAAAACCTGGAATACCTTTTATGGTTTAGCGTTTTACTTTTATTTATTTCGGTGATTGGATTAGCTTTGATATGTAGCAGAAGAGGATTTAAAAAGCTGCCATTTTTAAAACGATTCAATGCGGTAGCTAATTTTGCGTTAGCAATGCAAAGTTATCGTAATCATTTTTCGACTTTAGCGCTTTCTCTTTTGTTGTCAATTTTGGGGCATGTGTGCGTTATTTTTGCGGCTTACTTTAGTTTCATGACGTTTGGATCATTAATTGGGCCCCTTATTGTTTCTTGCGTTATGCCCTTTGTTATTTTATCTAGAGTTGTTCCAGTTACTCCTTTAGGATTGGGAGTTAGCGACACGGTGGGATCTGAAATTTTTTCCTTATTTAACACGGCCCAAGGGGCGGAAGTGGTGATGCTCCTTAGAGCTGTTGTAATTTTCCTTTCCGCGTTTGGGGTCTTTTTTTACTTCAAAACGTTTAAGCCAGAACTGGTGTCCTTCCAGGCGGAATCCAATCAAAAAACTTAGTTAAAAGCATAATTTTAAGAATCCTTCCATATTTCCTACCTTGAACTTAACGAGTTTTTTGGAAAATTCTTTCCGATGAAGTTATTTCTCCATTTACTTTAAGTTATAACGGTTTTTGATAATAGTCCCTCCTTTAGTTCTTTCTTAAATTGTTTCAATATTGACAATTTTGACGGGTTACCTTTATTTTTTTTATTATAACTCATTAATTTTAAAGGTTTTCTTAATTCCGAACCCTAAATTTTTCATAATAGGTAAGGGCTTATATTTAATCAACCGAAGAAACTAATGATGAATTTAAATAAAAATATAATCTTTAATATCCATATAAGGATATTTAAACTCTTCATCAGAAAACAATATTGAAAAAAATTTATAAAACAACCCCGCCACAAAATTGAATCGTTTTTTGTTTTTCCCCCTTGTTAAATGACAAAAAATGATTTTATGTATTTAAAGGAACCTAAAAAATGATAGACCAGAAAACCTCTAATCGCAATTATCCATTACCGCATGCCGATAATAAATTGAGAGAAGATGTTGTGCGGCTAAATGACGCATTTGTCGACATTGACACGGACATTAACGATTTATACGCGACTACGGGAACTCTTTCGACCGATATAACTACTTTAACTCAAAATACCCAAAATGGCTTTTTGTGGCATGCGGATTCAACTGGAAGTGGAGCGGCTTACGAAGTTATTTTAAATCCTGCTCCGACAGCATTAAATACTGGCTTGCTGGTTCATATGAAAGCCCATGTTCAAAATACGGGCTCTGCAACTTTGAACGTAAATTCTCTTGGCGTCAAAGCGATAAAAAAAACCGATGGGAGCAATCTAAAACCAGGAGATATTTTATCTGAGGCTGTTTGTTTTTTGTTTTATGACGGAATCAATTTTCAATTGATCAATCCCAAAGTTGATCAAGATCAAACAGAATTGAATACCAGCAATATCATGAGAGCGTTTGAAGAAATTCAAGAGAACCATGGCGGTTCGTTGTTGATGGAAGCGGGTTGGTCGGATTCTTTTTCAAATGAAAACGAACAGGGAGCAGACGAGGCAAACTCTATCGGATACCAACATGACAATACTAATAAACTGTACAAAGGAACGAATCCAGGGATCGGTCTAATCTCAGATAAAAATTACGACACTGATTCAAACTATATACAGCAAGAATGGACCAACGTGAATCAGAATACTTCGCTAGCAACATTTACTAATGGGAGCAATCAAGTAACTTTAATTTCGGGAACATTTCCGGCCAATTGTGACAATGGGAGGATTAAATCGAGCGACGAAATTTATTATGATATTAGCGCCGGTCAAGGAACTAATACGTTAACGTTGTATTCCAATTTTTCGGGAACAACTGGCGCTAGCCATTATGTTATTACATTGACGAAATTTGATTCCGAAAGCATAAAACTAAATGTAGTAGACGCCGGAGTTGGATCTGACGTCACCCCAGGAAAAACTTATAGTGCAGGTAACGCAAACTCGGTCTATGTGCCTTCAAGAGCCTTTAACGATTTAACGGGAAACGACCAAGCTTGTGTTTCAATGGCTTCAACCGATTGGATTAAGGTTGATGCGGGAGCAGGTCAATCGATGATTCCTATCCAGTATACAATGGTTTGTTGGAATGGAGATCCAAACCGAATTCAAACCGAGTCTGCAAAAAGTTGGACTTTTGAAGGCTCTAATAACGATTCAAGTTGGGATATTCTTGATACTCAAACCAATGTGCCAATGTGGAGCGTTTTAGAAAAACGCACATATACCTTTGATAATACCACAGCTTATAGGTACCTTAGGTGGAATGTGACTGCAAATCATGGGGCGCCAAGTAGGTTGCAATTAACCGAATTAGAAATTATGGAAAGCGCAATTTTTAATCCGGTCAACGAGTATGTATCCATTTGCGACTCTGAGATTCAAACTAATGATACATCCGCTTGGTCCGATATCAATAACGGGTTGGTTACGGAAACTCTCAATTTACAAAATGTTTATTACTGGTTGGTATTCGATCCTGCTTCCGGTTTTGTAGACGGTACGGAAGTTAAGATCTTTAATTTGATCGATAATGTGTGGCGCGTAATTGCTAAAAAGAACGGTACCGTATGGGAATACAACAACGATAGCGGCAACAGTTCGACATACTCTGGAACAGCAGCCACGATTAACGACATGCTTCATGCAGTATCCCAATCGATTGCAACTCAAGCTGGTAACCGTATGACGGGAACAAACCTTGCGGCTATAACAGATGAGCAATGGGAAGAAACCGGAGGATGGTCGACCGCTGTTAATTCAATTGTTCGAGGTATAACTCTTTATTCAAACAATTCTTCCCAAAATCCTTCAGTTTCTCAATATCGTTTAAATTACGATTCTGAGCGTGGCGCGATGGATCTTCGAAGTAAAACTTACGATCCTGGATTTATTCCTTCCGAAGGTTATCTTTGGTCGCGGATTGAGCATACTGATTTCGATGGATCGGGTACATTCTATGTTTCGCGAAATGGAGGGGCAGAATGGACAGTCGCTCCTATGATTCAACAGGGATTGCCGCTTTCTGGCGATATCCGCATCTACCGTGGAATTGTTGACTTGAGCGTGCAAACTCCAGGCCAGGATTTGCGTTGTCGATATCAATCCATGCAAGGCAAGGATCAATTTCTCCATTCATGGGGATTGCAAGCTAAATCTTAAAAAAACCTCCGCCACTAAACTAGAACGTCCCTTGCCTTTTCCCCATTATTGAAGGGTAAGGGACGTCTATAAAATTGTTAGGAAAAGTTATGTCATTTGACTGGTCGGAGGTAAAACATTTTTCGGAAAGCGAATTCCGTCCAAAAAATTATTCAGGCGAAGTTGATATGAGTTTGGGATTTGTTTTAAAACTTGATCTTTTTAGGTCGCAAGTTGGTTCGCCGATGTATATACACAATAACGGAGGATATGCTATTTCAGGGCATTCAGAAAATTCTTTGCATTACGATGGGTTGGCGGCAGACCTTCATATCGCTGAAGCGGTTGGTCCCCGCAACGTGATCGAACAGGCGTTGTTAGCCTACAAGTGGACTTTTTTGAGTATCGGAATTTATCCGTATTGGAATCGACCTGGATTGCACCTTGATGATCGAAGCGCAATAGGAAAGCAAAAGGTCGTTTGGTTTAGAGATGATTTAGGAAAATATCATTACTATTCCTATAATAGGTTTTACCAATGTTTACGGGATTTGATTCTTTACATGGAGTCCTACCCTAAAATAGATAAAAACGCGTAATATTAAGTTTCCAGGAAGAATTTATCTCGAGAGATAATCGTCTAAAATTTCGAAAAATTTGTCAGCGTCTTCTTTTGTGTTATACACGTGTGGCGAAAGCCTCACAAGACCGTCTCTAACCGTAAGAGACACCTTTCTTTGGTTCATGAATTGTAAGATATCTTGATCGTCAAAAGAGAAAGCGACGATGCCGGAGCGTTCATTAGTTTTTTCTGAATTGTAAATTTGTAGATCTCGTTTTTTGAGTTCCTCCATAAGATAATCACCGAGCTCTAAAATGCGAGTTTCTACGGTTTCCATACCGATTTCATGGAAAATAGAAAGAGAAGCTCCAAAGGCTTGGATGCTCATGGTGTTGAACGTTCCTTCTTCGAAACGTCGAGCGTCGGGTCGAAAAGTAAAATTGTAGTCCATGAAGTTGTAGGCGTCGACCATACTGTCCCAACCTACAACGACGGGATATATTTTATCCAACATCTTTGAACTGATATAGAAACCGCCTAAACCTTCGACGCTTAATAACCATTTGTGTCCGTCTGCGGCTAAGAAATCTATGTTGTAATCTTTGACGTTTATTTGTAGAGCGCCCAAACTTTGGATAGCATCCACGCAAAAATAAATTTCCTTTTTTTTGCAAAACTCTCCAAGGCGCGCTAAGTCGTTGCGAAAACCGCTATTGCATTCAACCGAACTAATCGATAAAATCCGGGTTTTTTCATCGACAGCTTCGACGATTTTTTCAAAATCTACCTTGCCGTCTGGACAAGAAACCATCCGAGTTTCTATTCCATGTCGCTTTAAATTTTGCCAGGGATAAACATTGGCGGGAAATTCAATGTCTGGTATGACGACATTTTCACCGGATTTCCAATCAATTCCGTTGGCGACTATGGACAATCCTTCCGAAGTGTTTTTCACAAAGGCTACTTCTTCGGTCAGCGCTCCTATTAAAAGCGCAAAGCTTTCTCGCACTTTTTGGACTTTTTCCATCCACTCAGGGTAATTAGCGGTTCCAAAGTTTGCAGAGTCTTGAACAAAGGCCGTTACAACTTCTTGCGTTCTTTTAGGAATTGGGGCGACTTTAGCGTGGTCGAAAAATATTCTATTTTTCGCTACGGGAAACTCTTCCCTTATAGTTTGATTGTCCATGAAAGGAAAGCTTTTATTCTTGGTATTCTATATGGAGCCGATAAATTAAACCGACCGGGTTGTCTTCTGGAGATTGCGCCTGAGGTTTGGCAAAATTGTTAACTTGAAAATGTACGGTATTTTTTCCAGGTTTTAGTTTAGAAGCGATATCTACAAAAAAAGGATCTGGGTATTCTGCGCCGCCATAGCTTTGGGCTTGTTCGATATCGTTTATGGATATTCTACAATTATCGTCGCTTCGAAGAAACAATTCCGCTCGAACAATACTCCCTCGTCCATTGATCGGAATTTCAAATTGAGTTCGCATTTTATTACTGCTTCCAGTTTTGGCTTCTTCCAAAGAAATTGATTCGTCTACCCAAACCCATTGGCTTCCTTTCATGGAGCGCCATTTGGGATTCATTTGACAAATGGCCGCAGGTAACCAATTACCTTTTTCTTTGTCGTAGTATTCTGTTTCTTTACCGCTCACCAAAAATAACGTTTTTGTTTTTGAAGGTTCGTCTTGATTATGTCCGACTATGAATTTCCCTTCCTTCCACATGAGATCGTTCATTTCTTGCCAATAATCAAACATGCCATTTTTTTTCTTTACTACCGCCATGCTTGGCCTAGGTAAGTTTCTTCCTAAGTAAGGCCCAATATCGGCAAGAATGATGCCGCTTCGGCTTTCAGGATCCACCGCGATAAAAGAATGGGATGGAATCATATCGTAGACTTTTACAATAAGCTCTCCTTTATTAGGATCTTTACTTTCTTTGATTTCATCCTGCAATTTTTGTAATAGGAGTAGCGATGTTCGAATTTCATTGTGGAATGTCGCCTTCCCACTTGCTTGTCGCGTGATTAAGTCGACAACGGGAGAGTTTGGATCCATAAGCAATAATTTTACGGTAATTCCAGCCATTACTTTTTCGTGAAGCAAATCTCGGCTGTTTGTGGCAATTGAAAGTAAAGAAGAACCTCCAATAAAAATTTCTTTTTTAACGTCTTTAAACAGCGCTTCAAAAGAATATGCTTGTCCCAATTCTGAACGGTTTTTAAAAAAACGTGAGATACCGAGGCGAACTGCGTCTGGGTTTACAATTTCTTGAAGAGCGCTTTTATATTCGTTAAAAGTTAATTCGCGAAGAAAAATTTCATAACCAAATGAGACGACTCCGATCATTGAAATTAGAAGAGAAAATTCCTTAAAGGGATGTAACCAAATACTATCATGCGAAAATACTTTGCCGGCGGCAATGTAACATCCCGCTCCTAAAACAAAAATTATTACTGCCAAAAAAATAATACGATCCTGGACCCAGGATTTTAGATTAGCCTTCGTCACTCTTTAACCTTTCTTCAATAATTTTTCCAAGGATTGGCAAAACCTTAGAATTTCGCAATTTTTTATATCCTATAAGTTAACCTAGATTACTATAATTTTTAGTTATGGAACAATGAGAAATGGGTAGATTTTTAAATCTAGCTTAACCCAGACCTTCTTCGCAACAGCCAATCAAGGGAGAGCAGCCCCACTATTAGGCTGAAGGAAAACCAATTATCCCACAGTCCAAATGTTGCGCTGCCTGTTTTTTCGCGCACTTTTGAAGCTGAGAATACGATATCTTCCAAGTTGGAGTTTTCCTTAATAATACGTCGCTCTCCACCAGAAATTTTGGCAAAAGTTTCTAATAAAAGACTGTTTATTTTAGGTTTTTCAAATTCTGCGTTGTCGCTAAAAACGCCAAATCGAGTTTCGCTATTTAAGAATTCGTTTCCCCGCTTCCATTCTACTTTTGCAGAAAAAAATCCTTCGTTTTTTGGAAGAAACTCAAAGTTTGCTTCTCCATTTTCGTCGGTTGTTAAAAGTTTGCGAAGGATTTCCTTCTTTTTGGAAATAGAATGAATTATTAACCTAATATTGGCTTTTTTATATGGATTAAAGTCGTCGCCTAGCGTTTTTATTTTCATCAAAACTTTTTCTTTTTCAGCGTATCTTTCTCTATCGGTTTCAACGAGCAATGATTTAGTTTCTGGGCCTCCAGCAACCCAAGCGACGACGTTATTCCAGAATGTTTGATAATATCTTCCACTTCCGCCTTCCCCTATCTTCAAAAAGTTCCAGTTCCAGGAAGAATCCGTTGCCATAGCCATTGATTTTCCTTTTCCATACTTTAAGATTGAAAATACCGGAGAACTGGCCGCCGTTTTGGAAGATCCGTCATGAATTAAAACTTGAGCGCCGGGAACGGCTTTCAAACCGGCATTTAATCCATTTAATTTGGGAAGGGAATTCCAAGCGGCTTGGTTTTGCTTTTCATTTTTTTCTAATCTTAAGATTGGGTGTCTCCAAAAGCGCTCTCCGATTTGAGCTTGAAATTTCGCTTCGGAAAAGAGTTCTATTCTATCGCGGATTTTAAGAGGTAAAACTTTTTCTACGGGAGTTTTTTCATATCCGCCACCCTGGAATGAAAATTCGCCTCCAATCATTAAAAAGGCCCCGCCATTATGAACGTAGGAGCTAATATTTTCCAGAAACTTTTTCTCAATAAAAGGCGCGAATTTAAAATTTTGGAATATTACTAAATCAAAAGAAGCTAGATAATCGCTGAACAATAAATTGGAAGGAAAGGGTATTAGGCTTAATTCTGAAGTCGAAGCGGCAACGTCGTCCGATAAAGAACGAAGAATAAAGAATGAAAGTAAATCTACCTTTGGATTGTTGATTAAAACTTCTCGTAAAAATCGAGAATCCCAGCCAGGTCTTCCGGTTAGGTGTAATATCCGCATCCTGTCCTTGACTATTTTAATTCGAAATTCTTTAACGTTATTGGATACTATAGATTCTCCAGAAATTAGAGGAACGGATATTTTATAGACGTTTACGCCGAGCGTATTAGGTATGAATTGCAATTGAACTCGATATCGATTTTTTTCTTCTCTAATTTCGAGGTTTTTGGAAACTAAAATTTTGTTTCCTTCTTTTAGCGTTATGGGAATGTTCTTATTTCCTATAGCAAAAGCATCGATTACCGCTTCAACTTTTATTGGCTGATACAAAAAGCCAAAATCTGGAGCGTCAAGTCGAGAGACGCTTAGATCCTTGAATGAGTTATTACTTCCAGTTTGTAATGAATAAATTGGAGCTTCCAGAGAATCCACTATTTCCTTCATGGCTGGCGAAATTTCTGTGAAGCCTTCTTCCAAGTCTCCTCCGTCTGAAAATAATAAGACACCTTTTAATGATTTACCGTCATGGCGTTTCTTTAATTCTTTAAAAACGTTTTTAAAATCCGTTCTAATACCGTCTGGTTTATAAAATCTGACGGCGTCGTTTAAAGAAACGGTCTCTAATTGGTTAGAAGAATAATAAATTTCTAACCTGAAATTCTTTTTTAAGTCTTCAAAGTATTGACGGTTTTTCTTAAAAGCCTTGCTTAAGATATTTGCGCGAGTTATTTCTTCAGGAAAGGTTTTAATGGACATGCTTTTGCTGTTATCCAGCAAAACAGCGACAGTATTTTTTAGTTCGCGCGTCTTTTTTAATTCCAATTCAGGTTGGAATAACAGAGCCGTGACAAGTAAAAATGTCAAAACTCGAAGTCCAAATATAAAAAATTTTTTGCGCGGCGATCGAATCCTGGATAATCCGGACCAAAAACAAAAAAGGGCTCCAATAAAAAGAAAAGCTAAAATTATCCAGGTAATATAACTTAGGCCGCTTGTGATGCGGATTTCCCAATCGTTATATTCTGATGATGGAATATTTAAAAGATTGAGAAGAAAATTCACGGTGAATTGTATCTCCGCAGACGTTCTAATATTATTGGGAGGTGGACCATATCTTTTTTGTAGTCCAGGGTTAAGGCGTAAAGCGTAATATTAACTCCTAAACGAACGCTTAAATCTCGCTGGGTTCTTCCGCCTCCAACCATGTCGTAATTCCAATATCCTAATTTGTTTCGAGACCAAGCTCCGCCTAAATCGTTAGATGAATAGACTAAAACAGTGCGTCCTTTGATTGATACTCCTTCAAGATAAGGTTGTATTTCTGCCCTTCCCGCCACTCGATTGATGAGATAGAATGATCTAAAAATTGAATGGTCGCGAGGAATTTTTCGTATTGGAGATCGAGGAAAAAGCTCTGAAATTAGGTTTCTAACTGATTTATCAAAGTCTGAATTTGCTCTAGCGGAATTGTCGTCAATTAACAAAAAACCGCCGAAGTTTAGATAATTTCTTAAGATATTTATTTCGTTTTTAGGAAAAGGCTTAAACCCGGAGTCGCCAGCTAAGTAAATAAAAGGGTAGTGAAACAAATCTGGATCAGAAATTTTTAATTCAATTTCCTGTCTTTTGACATTCACCGAAGTTCGTTTGGCGAGTTGAGCAAGAAGGCTAATGATAGCTTCCGGGCGAGGTTTCGGGTTCCCCCCTTTGTATAAAATTTGAGGAATTCGAAACTTAGAATTGTCGCCAATAGCCCATACAGAGGATGGAGCTATTGCAGCGAATAAGATTAAAGAGACTAAAAACGAAGGAATAATTTTTTTGAATTCGAGTAGCAATGGGATAAATATAGGAAAAACCGATTGGAATATAATGAAAATCGCGTTGTTTTATTGTTAGAAGTTGATAAATTAGTTTAAATGAATAAAAAAAAAACTGAAAGGTAATTTATCAATAAAGCCGTAAAAACTCTTATTAGTCTAAGTTTTGTTTTTTGTGAGAGAGTTTTAAGGGAATCTCTAAAACTCAGATTTGCCAAGAGCCTGGCCCTTAAATTTAAGGACCAAGCGATAGCAAACCAGTAAAAATACCAGTTATTATAGATCCTCTTAAATTAATTCTAAATATTTCAGGTTGGATTTGTTCTTAAGTTTAGACGATAACCGTAATTATCAAAATTAAATTTATTATGCAAAAAAGAATCGTATTGTTAAACCCTGGTCCAGTTAATGTCACCAAGCGAGTGGAATCTTCCTTACTAAGAGGGGATTTATGTCATCGCGAAAAAGAATGTACAGATTTAATCGCTTCTATACGCGAGAAATTGGTAAAAATTTTTAACATAGAAAAAAATTATACTTCTGCGTTAGTCTCTGGTTCGGGAACAGCCGCTTTGGAAATGGCGGTATCGGCAAGCGTTAGCCCAAATAGGAAAGCTTTGATTATAAATAATGGGGTGTACGGCGAAAGGATTGCCAAGATCGCACAATGTTATGGTTTGGAGACCAAAGTTCTTGAATATGCTTGGGGAGATTTACCTAAGCTTAACGAAATAGACGACGCTTTAAAGACCGACTCAAAAATCGAAATTGTTATGGTTGTTCATCATGAAACCACCACAGGTTTATTGAACCCGCTAGGTCCAATATCGGATATTGTTCATCGCCATCAAAGAGCTTTATTGGTTGATTGTATTAGTTCTTTAGGAGGAGATGAATTTGACTTTAAACTTTGGAAACCAGAAATATGCGTTGGAACGGCAAATAAATGTATTCAGGGTTTTCCAGGGGTTTCATTTGCGCTTATTCAAAAAGACGATTTGTCTAGAATTGGAAAGATTCCACCAAGATCTTTGTATTTTAACTTACCTTCCCATGTTAAAGCTCAAGATAAGGGAGATACTCTTTTCACTCCCGCTATACAAGCGCATTATGCGTTGGACGAAGCGCTTGAAGAGTTAGGAGAAGAAACCGTTGGCGGTAGAATTAAACGCTATGGCGATGCGGCAAATTTTTTAAGACGAGGTTTTCAAAATTTAGGTTTAGAATTTCTACTACCGGTAGAAAACTATTCTAATACTTTAACTTCATTGAAATTACCTCAAGGGATAACTTATACGAGATTACACGACGATTTGAAGCAAAGAGGTTTTGTTATTTACGCCGGTCAGGGAGGACTGAGTAAAACGATTTTTCGAATTGCGAATATTGGAGATATTCGGCGGGAAGAATTTGAAGAGTTTTTAATAGAATTGGGAAATTGCCTTTCTATTCAAACTAGTTAAAAAGGGCGTTATTAATACGATGGAAGTTTATGAATTATTAAGGCAATACGCGCAAGAAACCAATGTACCTGGAGATCCCGATTCATCGACTCCTGTTTTAGGCTTTGGTTTATCTTTATTTCATTCATGTCTGGTAGAGGCTGGTTTAGATGCCGAAGAAATCTCTGGCAATCCCCTGGTGTGCGCGCGGCCCGAAGATATAAAACCGGATTGCCTAAGTCGTTTTGTAGTTTGCTATGTTCCTTTTAAGTTGGGAAAAGAAACATACGAAACAAATGAAATATTATTTGAAGTTTTTTCTTTTCTTAGATGGATGGATAAACGAGAAATTTTACATGGGCTATCCGAAATTGACTTTCAAAAATCTGTAAAAGAATTTATGGGGCATAGGGAAAGATGTCGTCAACTAAGCGGTTTCATTGACGAAGCGGCGGCTGAAATATTAGGCGATCCTCCAAATATTATTAACGCGCTGCATAGTGTATTCGAGGTGAATCAAACTAAACGTGATTTTGTTCATGTGTCCGGCGAAGATTTAGACGAACCAATTCGCTTTCGATTATCCGATCAAGCCGTTAAATTGATCCGGCCAAATGATCGATTGGATTTAACTTTAGGAGATACCTCCGAAAAATGGGTTGTACTGGAAGGCGGCGATGTTTTTCCTGGCGCTTTTACTGACTACTTAAGTTAACAAAAAATAAATCAGCGATAATCTCCGGTTAAGCTAAAACCCGACCAGTAAGAAGGATGTGGATAAGATTGTTTAACTAATAGTTGAGCTTTTCTTAGGCTTTCGGCTTTTAAGTTTTTCGCATAGTTTCGATAAAAGTGTTTGATTAAAATAGCCGTAGAAATATCGCTTACCCGCCACAGCGACGATATAAGAGCGTGGGTTCCCGCGTAAAAGAACGCTCGATTAAGTCCCATCAGTTCGTCGCCGCCTTCGATCTTGCCAAGACCCGTTTGACAAGCGCTTAGCGTAACTAAATCGGCTTTAATATCGAGGGAGAATACTTCATTAACTTCAAAGTTTCCATCTTCCGATTTATCGCGAGTTAATTTTAACGAAGAAAATAAGGGGTTGATTGGATCAAATTCTCCATGCGATGCGATGTGGATAATTTGATATTCGCTAATATGTTTTTTTAGCCAGCTTTCTCTGGCCTTTTCGCGGGTTAGCACGTCAATTTTTGGGAAATCCCATTTAATCGCGTTAGCTTCTAATTCTGCAAGCGGTAAATCGTAGTTAAAACTGCCTAAATCAGGGTTGCCTAAAGCTAATACTTTAATCGGTCCGGATTTTTTTTCGTATTTTCTTCCAAAAGTAAATTTTAAAACGGACGCGCTGGGAGAGTAAAATAACGGATGTTTTTCAAACAAGTAACCATTGGGGCCTTTCAATGAGGAAAAAGAAATATAGTGGAGGAGCCCATTCGGTATAATTCCAAGCATCCTTTGAGTTTTGATCCATGGTTCAATAGGTTTTATAGCCAAGTCGTAAAGTTTTTTGGATTGTTCTTCTAATGGAGCTAAATTTTGCATCCGATCTCGATAATCTTTGACCAGTTTTTCTAATTCTTTTTCTTCAACCGGAACTCTCGATGCGTTTAAATTGTTTTTGGAAACGACCCAAATGACGATTTCTTTTGGAGTCGTCAAGTATTCCACAAGAGCTACGTTGGGTTCTAATAATTTTTGAATTTCAGGAACTTTGAGAGTTTCTACGGTAACGAAACTAGATAATTGGGGACTTTGTTCTTTAACCTGTATTAATATTTCTTGATATTCATTTCTAGCGGATACGAGATCTTTTAGTAATTGGTTTCGCTTGTCTTCTTCTTCAGTTTTCCCAAGGGTTTCTTCTATTTTCCTGATTTGATTTTTTTGTTTTGTTAACGAATCGTATAATTTTTGACTTACATCGTTTTTAAGACTTACTTTTTGATTTCCCAATAAATCAATAAAGCTTCTAGATTTTGCTTTTTCCGCGTAGGAAAACGCTTCTTCAGTCTTGTTTTGATCAAGAAGAAGTAAAACCAGTTCTTTGAAAACATCTTGTTTATCGGTTAGAAAACCGTTTTGAAACTCTTCAATTTTAATAGCCGCTCTCATATCTTCTACGATCTCGGCGGCTTTTTTGTATGCTTCCGTAGCTGGATTTAAATTTCCATCGGTAGCAAGGCATTTCCCCTGCCCTCTAAGAGCTCGCCAATGCACTTCTGAAATTTTTAGCTTTCCGGCTAGAGCTTCTGTTTCTTTAAAAGCGGATATAGCTTTTGAACAATTTTTTCGTTTCATAGCTAAATTGCCCATTTCCAACATGGATTTAACCAAATTGGTTTGATTGCCGATTTCGCGGCTTAAGGCAACGGCTTTTTGAATATGGATGGAAGCGGAATCTAGTTGGTTTAAACGAAGATAGCTCATTCCCAGGTTTCTATGAGTGTATCCTTGGCCCCATTTGGATTTTAATTCTTCGTCTTTTTCTAGAGCTTTTTGAAAAAATTCTATCGATTTTTCGTATTTTTTATCTTTGCGATATACCAGACCGATGTTGTTGTATGCCGTTGCGATATCTAAAGGGGATTCAATTTCTTCAGCCAGTTTGAGGCTTTTATTTAAGTTTCCAAGGGCTTGCGAGGAATTATTTAATGTCCAATAGATTAGTCCAAGTGTGTTATAGATGAATGCTTTTTGACGTTTATCGGAAATTTCATCCGCAATGGCTAATGCTTTTCTTTGAAATTTAAACGCCTGTTGATAGTTTCCTTGGAACCAGTGACTATTTGCCTGGTATAAAAACGCTTTAGATAAACCTCTTTTCAAGTCTATTTCTTTTGCTAGACTTTCAGCTTCCCGATAGTGATTTAAAGCAACGTCAAAATCGCCTTGCTTTTCGGCAACCAACCCCAGTTCTAAAAGCGTTTCAACTACTTGATCTAGTTGTTCAATTTCTTTAAATAGATTGTGAGCCTGTTGAAAATAAGTTTTTGCCTGGTTATAGCGGCTCAATCGAAGATAAAAAATTCGGCCTATTCTTCTCAATTCTCGACCCCGATTTAAGTCCTCTCCTATTTCTTCGCTTATTTTTAATGAAGAATTGAAAGCTTGAAGAGCTTTGTCGTAGTCCAATGCGTTTTCTTCGATAATGCCTAAAGCGCTATAGCTTTCGGCTAATTTATCAAGAATTTCATTTTCTTTATAAATATTTAAAGATTTTTGTAAAAGCTTAACGGCTTCGCCGTAGTTTTCCGCACGGGAATGCAATATTCCTAAAAAATAAAGCGCTTCCGCTAAGAGTTCGGGATCTTCCCGGCTTTCCATGATTTTTACCAAATCGTTTTGATACTGGATGGCTTTTGAATAATTACCTTGATTATAGGCGGCAAGGGCTAGAGTTTTTCGAATTTGATCTTCTGAGTTTTTGTTTTCTAAAAATGAAATAAGAGCTAGAGCCTTTTCGAAATATCCTATCGAACTGTTCCATTCTTTTTGTTTAAAGGCTTGAAGTCCCTGTTGGACATTTTTATCAAAATTGGTTTTTGCAAATTCTTTCTTCTCGTTTTCATCCATTCCTGGGAAGCCATAGAATCTATATCCGATCCAGTCCAAAGAATTTGGAAATTTTTTTGCGGTTTCTAGTTGCGCCATCCTTAGAGCCTGTGAAGAATTGCCGCTACGCGCTTTTTCTAAGAAAGTTTCAAAAAGACTTTTTTGGGCGACCGAACCGCTTTGATTCCAATTTAACAATATTCCAGGAAATCCCGCGAAAGTTAAAGCTTCTGTTAAAAAAACGGAAGGAGGCAGGTCGTTTCCTCGTTCGTAGTCTGATCGAATATTTTGTAAGGAAATTAAATGTCCGCGTAAAGATTCTTCAAAAAGCTCCTCAGGTTGCCATCGGTCAAATCTTCTAGGATTACTGGAAATCCCAATATATGAATCCCATAACTTCCTTCCGTTTAGGTTTGTTTGGTTTTCAATATTAATTAATCCAAAATTCTTTTTAAGTCTTGGAAAATCATCTATTTCTTTTGTTTGGCTATTCAAGTTTTTGATCGTTGAGAATTTTCCTTCTAACCCCAAAATTTCTTTGGGCGAGGCACTTACATTTAATAAACGCGTGTTATATAGATTTCTTTTTTCTTTGGAAAATACCAAGTGAGAAAATGAAGATATATAGGTTGGCGTCAAAGATTCAATGATTGGTTTGTCGTTAATTTTCATAGCCGGCCATGGCAGGAACTCAAACGGCCCATTTGCTAAAATGTACAAATCTTTAGATTTTTTGACGAAACTTTTTATTGGTTCCGTTAGGGATTTGCTTAACAAGTTGATATCTGAAAGCGAGTAATTTCCTGGGTTAGCGGCGTATTGTGAAATAACTCTGGTTAGCTCTGGGGAAGCTTTTATTTCTCCGGCTCTGAGAGTTTTTGAGTCTAAAACCCATGTAAATATTTTGTCGTCGATCCATTCATATTTTACGATGGTTCCTCCTTTTTCTATCGAATCGCGAATTTCGCTAATATCTGGAATGTATGGATCGTAAAGAGCCGCTAGTTCTTTATCGTCTTCTTTTACTAGCGCAATAAATTCTTTTTGTTCTTCTAAGATAGATTCGGCGTCTTCCTTAGATGCGCCTTCCAATACGCTTTTTAAACGATTGGGAAACGCCGTGATTTCGTCATGATAAGCTTGGCGATTTTCATCGGAAAATTTTAACGGAAAGTTTTGTCGCGCTGCGATGGCTAATTGGCGATGACCTTTTTCGGAAAAGAATAAAGCTTCGGCAAATCGTTTTTTTTCAAAGTACACGCTTGTAATATCCTTATATAATTGGGCGAGCATAACTATTTCGCCCTCATTAAGGGTTGAAAACCCGTAAGGTATTTTTGAAAATAGTTTTTCGGACTCTAAAAGCAAATTTAATTTTTTTTCCGTTGATGACGTTTGTATAGCTTTCAAGTAGCGGTACTGCCAACGTACTGAAAAGGTAGGGTCTGAAACAGTCGTTTCAGCCTTTTTATCTTTCTTAGAGCTTTCCCAAACGCCTGTTAATTCTATATTTTGTTTTAATGCCGCAAGCATTTGATCTTTTTGTGGAATATCTTTTGCCGCTTTGAGACTTGCAAGCGCTTCCCTAAAATATTCGGCGGCTTCGCGAACATTATCGACATCTGTTTTTATATTTTTAAGGCTTGCGATTAGCGAAAGATTATCGTTTAGCGTGTTTGCCTGTTTCTCAATATTGGATAGTTGGAGAGCTTTATAATAATTGAATATGCCAATATAATTTTTCAGATACGCTTGATATTCCAGATTTGGATATTCTTTGAATTCTGCAAGCCATTTGGAAGTTTCCGATAGGAGAGAGATCGTATCTGTTATTTCTTCAGAAGGTCGAGCAGTCGGCCTATTTTCCAACTTTGCTAAATGTAATTTTCCAATGTTGGCTGCATTTACGGCGGTTCCATGTCTATTTTTTAACGATTTGCTTAATTGATAGGATTCCTTAAAATAGCGACTGGCTGCTTCATAGTCTCCTTTTAGGTAATTAAAGTTGCCGATTTGGTTTTGCAACAATGCTTTTTCTAATAAGACCGGGACGTTTTTTTCAATGTCTAAATTATTAGGAATTAGAGCCAGTTTTTTTTCAAAATATTCTATAGCTCGTCCATATTCTTTGAAATCTCCGTAAATTTTCCCAATGTAGTGAAAAATTAATTTACGTTCGCCTACCGTATCAAAACCAGAAGCGGCGGTTGAAGCGTTTTGATCTAATGGCGTTTCGATCTGAATATTTAGCAGTCCAGATTGGTTTTTCTTTTTTTGGATGACTCCAAATTTTTCAATTTTTTCTATTGCTTCAAAGTAATTATTCAGAGCCTGGGTCAACTGGCCAGATTTTTTAGTTTTTTCTTTTTTATTTAACCAAAATAGATTATTTGCAATGTTACGTAGGGAACGCGAAAGAGAAGATGTATTCCCAGATTCTCGGTTAATTTCCATTGCTCTCGCGAAATGATTAACCGCATCAGAGTGGTTTTCTATGTCTTGATAGGCTAAGGCGATACGGTCATTCAACTCCGCGATTCTGGTTTGATCTTTTTTCTTAGAAAAAATTTTTAGAGAATTTTTTAAATTTTTTATCGCTTCTTTTGACAAACCAGATTTGAAAGCGCTTTCGCCATATCTTGAATAATAAATCGCCTCTCGCGTTTCATCTAAAAAATCTAATCCCGTTTCTTCGCGTTTTTTGTAGTATCGATAAGCGGCGGAAAAACTATTTAATAGAAAATTGCCATTTCCTAAATTTAATAACAGGTCTGCTTCATTTCTTGGACTATCGATTGGATCGACAAGTGAAAGAGCCGTTTGGTATTCTTGTAAAGCTCTTTCCAAATAGTCGGGTCGTTTTAAAGTCGATTCCATTTGTTCGTAGACATAACCTAAAGTTTGGTGATAGTACAATTGTTGAGAATCGACTCGAAGCGCCTCGCGAATTTCCTTTTCCGCAGCGTCGAGATCCGGATTTTTTAGATATGTATATGCCAACCCAAGGGAGTATCTATCTGGAGCGGAATTAGGATTTTTTTTCAGACGAGATTTGTAAAATGAGATTGTTTCCTCTGTTCCTTTCAAGGCGGCTTTAGCTTGGACAAAACCCCGGTGTCCTTCGATGGTTTCCGGGGAAAAACGAACCAGGTTTAAAAAAGTTTTTGCGGCAAGTTTTACTTCTCCAACCTTTAGTTCCCATTCTCCTTTTTTTATAGATTTTCGGATGTAACCTTTTCGCGAATTTTGAACGGCTTCCTTTAAATTTTTAGAGTCGTCGGCTATTTGTTCGTATACTTTTAAACTTTGCTCAAAGTTTTCTTCCTCCGCATATATATTTGCCAACGCAAATAACGCCGCGTTTTTGGCTTTAATAGAGTTAGGAAACCGGTCTATCGTGGCTTGATAAGCTTCTTTGGCTAGTAAGTTTTCATTTCCTTGCTTATAAAGTTCGCCAACGCGATTTTGAATTGCGGCGGCGAGCCGAGGTAATTTTTCATACTGAATTGAAATGTTCCGCAACTCAGATGTCTTTTTTTCCAGAGTCGGTTGATTTTCGTGGAGCGCAAAAATTTCTTTAGTTGCTTTATCGGTCCAATATTCGACGTCGTAAAAATCTCTGACAACCTGAATAAATGAATTAATAACTTTTCGATTGTCGCCGAGGGTTTGGTATACCTCGTTTTGACGGAAAGCGGCTTCCGCGGCAATGGTTCTTTGCTCCGGGTAGTTTTGAATAGTTTCTTTATAAAAAGCGAGAGCCTTATCCAGTTCTTCAATTTTAAAAAGAATTCTTCCTTTTTCTAAAAAAACCCGGGCGTTTACTCTGCGTTCGTTTTTATATTTTGTTTTAATTTTGTCGAGGTCTTTTAGGGTTTGATTCGCTTTTTTTCGATAATCAGTGGTTCCTTTAGTTTTAAATTTTTCCGTTTGAATAATTAGGTTCTCAATTTCGGCTAATCCCCTGTACAAGGGATTTTTTTGTTCGTTTTTTGCAATTTGCGAGAATATTTTTCCGGCAAATCCTGTGTGATTCAGGCTTAAATAACCCAGTCCTAAAAGATATTTACTTCGAACTTTTCCTTCTTCGTTAGGAAATGAGGTTATTAAGTTGTTGTAAGCCATTAAACAGGAATAGGGAGTTTGATCTGCTTTAGGACAAAGGTCTGCCGTCACCTGAAGAGCTTGTCCATAATCTTCGGGAAAAGGGATTAATCCTTTTTTTGGAATTTTCCAGATATCTATGTCCTTTTTTCTATCAGAAGTAATGTACAAACTCTCTTTTGAAGCTTGGGGAAACAAGTCGTATGCTGAGCTATCCGTTAATTGGATAGGTAATTTTGAGGGAGGGAAGGAAACCGACCATAAATTGGGCTTGTCTTCAATGGTTACGGCGCTATCGCGATTTGTATCGTCGCGATAACGAACAAAGTATATTTCTTTTCCATCAGGAGACCAGGTTGGATAAACGTCGATATCTGTGCCTTTTGTAATTTGAATTAATGAGTTTTCTTTTAAATCTTTTACCCAAATCGAAGGATTAATTTCCTTTTTCTGAGATACAAACGCTAAATAATTACCATCGTGAGAGATTGAAGGGTTAACTCCTTGAGCTTTATCCAGCGTAGTTTCGATTTTTGTGTCTATATCAATTTTTTTGATTTGAGTTTCAAATGATCCGGAATTTTTTGACGAAAAATAAATAAATTTTCCATCTGGCGACCAAGACGGACTTCTATCCTGAGTTTTACCGTCGGTTAATCTTCGAGCGTTGTCGATTCCGTTTTTAGGAGGCACAAACTTTAATGGGAGAATGTATAAATCTCCTTTTGGATCTGATCGATTTGATATAAATGCAAGCCATTCGCCGTTTGGGCTAATTGCTGGAGAATTATCTGCCGAATTGTGAAAAGTTAGCTGCCGATCTGGCGGTGGCGCTGGCTCCAACTTTTTTAACCAAAGGTCCAAATTGCCAGATCTTTCCGATACATAAACTAAGGTTTTTTCATCGCGCGAAATGGCGGCAGCAAAATCTTCCCCTGGGTTGGATACAATTTGTATCGCTTTTTCATTGATTTTATTGGCAAAAACCCATCCGGGATAAAAATTTACCGGAAGAAGGATGAGAAAAACAATCCATGATAATTTGTTGGTCTTAAATTTCTTCATCTTTCTTTTAATTCTCCCTTCATTGAAACCTAGTGATGTTTTATTAATTATAACGGAATCTAAGGGGCTGGTAAGGTTAAATTGTATGTGGATAAATGGGATATGACGCTTCTGCAACAAACATTTGCTTGTAAAAGTGGAAAAAATGTTTTAAAAGGGTCGTTTACGCATAAAATTCCGATCAAAATGTTTCAATTAATAAAAGCGATTTAGGTCGATAAAAATGACAGCTAATATAAATTTTGCCGATATGAACTGGTGGGCTTTAACTCCTGAATTAGTCCTTTTAGTCACATCTTTTAGCTTACTAATTTTAGGACTTAAAAAGGACTTTGATTCCAATGAATTTTTGTCAAGAGCGTCCATAATTGGCGTTGGGATTTCTCTCCTCGTTTCTTTTATTTTATGGGGACAGGTTCCCTCAGTTCTTAACACTGAAAACCCTGCAATCTTTAGCTCGGCATTGATAAATGATCGATTTTCTCAGACGTTCAATATTATTTTTCTATTGATGTCGCTTTTCGCCATTTTTGCTACTTTTCGTTTTCCTAAATCCGACCATGAAAATAAACCGGAATATTTTTCATTAATTTTGTTAGCGGTTGTGGGAATGATGTTTTTGGCCAAGTCCGGAACCATGATTGCCGCTTTTGTATCGCTGGAATTATTTTCGATCGCGTTATACATCCTTTGCGGTTTTTCAGCTAAACATGGAACTGGTATGGAAGGTCCGGGAGAAAGCTCAAACCTGACTTGGGACTGTAAAATTTCTCAAGAATCTGCAATTAAATATTTCTTAACAGGCGCTTTTGCTTCCGCGATTCTTATTTATGGAATGGCTTTGATTTATGCCGGTACAGGCACAACTGAAATTCAGAGGCTCGCTGAAGAGATTCATAATAACCCGTATAGCAGTAATTTATTGGTTTATATGGGGATTGCTTTGTTATTTGCAGGATTGGCTTTTAAAGTATCGTTAGTTCCATTTCATTCCTGGACCCCCGATGTGTATCAAGGTTCGCCCACTCCTATTACCGGATTTATGTCTGTAGCCACCAAAGCCGCCGCGTTTGCTTTTTTGGCTCGCGTTTTTTATGGCGCGTTGCCAGGACTACAAAGTGTTTGGATGCCTTTCTTGTTTGGGGTTTCAGTAATTACAATGTTGGTTGGAAACACTGCCGCGATTTTTCAAACTAATGTTAAACGCATGTTGGCTTATTCTGGGATTGCGCATGCCGGCTATTTATTGATCGGAATCGTAGCTAATAATCAAGAAGGTATGGCAAGCGTTATTTTCTACCTCGGAATCTATTTATGCATGAATTTAGGGGCTTTTGCGATTGTATACCTCCTAGAAGGCGAAGGCGAAGAGGCGAATTCGATTAATCGGTTTAAAGGTCTTTCAAAGCGTAATCCATACCTTGCATTCGCCATGGCTTTATTCATGGCTTCCCTTGCCGGTTTTCCTCCAACCGCAGGATTTTTTGCGAAATTCTATTTGTTCATATCCGCTATCAAAGAAGGGTATGTACTCTTGGCGGTTTTGGCTGTAGTGGCTAGTATGATTTCAGTTTATTTTTATTTAAGAATTATTGTCTTAATGTACTTTCGAGAGACCTCGGAAGAAGATTCCATTGAGATCACTAAAGGCATGGGCGCTTTGATTGCTTTTAGTTCTGCAGCTATACTAATGGTTGGTATTTTCCCATCAGGTTTTATGCATCTGGCCCTTTCATCGATTCCATTCTAATTTAAGACGAGTTGAGAATAGTTTCTTAGTCTCCTCGACTATCTTTTACAAAAATCCCCTCTGAAGTTTCTGTATTGTCTATAATGATTTGAATAACTTCTTTTCTATGCGTTTAATAAAAAAGAGGGTATTGAATCAAAAAA
>CAYFMN010000005.1:29122-49083 GCA_964344185.1 uncultured Nitrospinota bacterium | reverse complement strand
TTCAAAATTTTTTCCGCCTCAAAATAATATGAAGAGCGTAAATCTTCCTATTTCCATTTTAGCCGTTTTTCTAATTTTAGCTTGCGCAGGCGAACCTGAAACTCCAGAGCAACAAATAGCCAGATATTCTTCATATGTAAAAAAAGACGAAGGCGATTACGAATCCTATTACAAGCTAGGCATGTTGTATATGAATCAGAAGCAATACGATAAAGCCGCCGATAGTTTTAGGAACGTTATCCGTAAAAAAAAGAATTACCTGGATACAATTGCTAAGTACGGCCTGGCTTTTTATTATTTAGGAAAATATGATAAAGCTGAAACCCAACTTAAAAAAGCTGTTGCTATTAACCCAAAAGATGTGGATTCAATAGCGGTTTTCGCAACCGTTGCGTTGAAGAAAGGTAATTTTAGAAAAGCCGCTTCCTTGTTTAAGATGGCCCTGAAAAAAGATCCAAAGCAACCAGACGCAAACAACGGTCTTGGTTTAGCGTATGACGGACAAGGACAAACGCAAAAGGCTATCAAAGTTTGGGAGGACTATATCGAGGTTGATCCAAACAACATCGAAGTTAGAAACAACTTAGGAGTCGCTTATCAAAAGATAGGAAAATTGGAGGAGGCGTTAGACCAGTTTGACGAAGCGTTAAAAATACAATCCGATCATTTAAACACAATGGTCAATAAGGGAGTGGTGTTAGCGAAGATGGAAGAATTTAACAAGGCTATATCCATTTTAAGAGCCGCATTGCAAGTAGATTATGAAGTTGCAAAACCTCATGCGGTTTTGGGTTGGGTTCATGAGAAAAAGGGGGAATATAGAATCGCTATGGATTCTTTAAAAGAAGCGGTCCGTCTAAACCCTAAAGATGAAAAAAGTTATCAGGCTTTAGGTAAAGTTTACGCAGAATTAAAAAAGTTTTCTTTGGCTATTGCGGCATATAAAAAAGTAATCGCGATGAACCCACGAAACAAATACGCCTATTTTAGTTTGGGAAAACTTTACCATGTAAAACAGGATGGAAATAGCGCGGTGATGAATTCTATTTGGGCTGAAAAATTATTCCGCGAAGATAAGCAACTGGATATTGCCGACAAAGCGGCTGCTAATTTAAAAGAATATTACAAAATATATCAGCTTAAACCAGAAACTTTTGCAGCGATTACAAAAGGAAAAGCCCTTCCTAGATCTTTTTCTAGCCCTTCTAATGTTGCCACTCGATAAGGAAGGATTATTTTTCTAAAAGAAAAGTAACAGGTCCATCGTTTTGTATATCAACTAACATGTCGGCTGCAAAAACTCCCGTTTGAACTTTTATTCCCGTTTGTCTAAGGCGTTCGACAAAAAAATTATATAAAGACTCTGCTTCTTCAGGAGGGGCGGCGTTATCGAAACCAGGTCTGCGGCCTTTTGAACAATCGCTGGCTAAAGTAAATTGAGAAACCGCTAAAATTTCGCCGTTAATATCCAAACAGGATTTATTCATCTTTCCGTTTTCGTCAGAAAAAATACGTATATTAGCAATTTTATCAACCAGAAAAATCGCTTGATCTTTGGCGTCGCCTTTTTCTATTCCAATTAAAACGGTTAAGCCCTTTCCAATTTTAGCGACTTGTTCGTTTTTTACAGAAACGGAAGAGGATAAAACTCTTTGAACGACTAATTTCACTTTATCGTGCCCTGAACATACGAGCGTTGGTTCCGCCCGGTCCTACTCTAGCTTTAACCATTTTATAACATTTCGGGCAGCGCCCTTCATAAGCGTTCTTTTCTTTATTTAGGTAGATTCTTTGGTAAACGTTACAGCATTCAAACATGACGCCGAGGAATTTTTTCGGCTCCATTTTTATACTCCCATCAATTGGATTAAGATGTTTCTAGATCGGGGCCTATTGTCAAAATCGCATAAAACAATTTGTTGCCAGGTTCCCAATAACAGGTTTTTGTTTTTGAACGGGACAGTTATTGAAGCTCCCATCAAAGCGGCGCGGACGTGGGAAAAACCGTTTCCGTCGCCCCATATCGCATCGTGCGCATAATTTAAATTTACAGGAGCCAATCTTTCAATGGCTTTTTGCAAGTCTTCCACCGCTCCCGATTCGTATTCAATGGTTGTGATTCCCGCCGTAGAGCCGGGGATAAAGACGGTTATGGTACCGTCGTTCAAACCGGATTGTGAGGTTATATTGGCTATAGGCTGCGTGATATCGATAATGTCTGCAAAGCCTTTGGTTTCCACCGATACCGACTCAGTTTTAACTTTTAAAGACAATTCTAATCATTCCAATAGGAAAATTTATCAGTTAAAAATTTTATGTCGCTAATTTTATTTTACTATTGTCATTCGGAATGGCAAGTTTTTAGCTATCTTCTTGATATTTTTATTTTCGTAAGACATCATTAATTTGAAAAATTTGTGAAATATTTTGACTTGCTTAAAAAATATGACTGTCTCAAAGCTTTCAACGATAATTAAAATAAATATGATATCTCACTACCGATGGGAAATTGTTGTTTGCCTGATTTTGGCGTTAGCTTGCGCGTTTATATATGGGCAAACAATAAATCACGAATTTATAAACTTTGACGACGATGTTTATATTTATAAAAATCCTTATATCAAAGATGGACTAACAAAAAAAAATATCGAATGGGCTTTTACTAACGCTTATGGCGGAAATTGGCATCCTTTGACTTGGATGTCCCACATGTTGGATATTCAAGTATTTGGAAATGAGTCCGGGGCTCACCATTTAGTTAATGCCTTCCTGCATCTGGTTAACGGGTGGTTATTATTCTTTATTCTACGTCGTGCGACGGGCTGTTTATGGAAAAGCGCTTTTGTCGCCGCCTTTTTCTTAGTGCATCCATTACGAGTGGAGTCAGTCGCATGGGCGGCTGAACGTAAAGATGTTTTAGCCGCGTTTTTTGGGTTTTTAGCGATTTTTGTTTACTTGTTGTATGTCGAGAAACCTAAACTCATCCGCTACCTATGGGTTGTTTTTTTGTTTGCATTAGGGTTGTTGGCTAAACCTATGTTAGTTACATTACCTATATTGTTATTAGCGCTTGATTATTGGCCGCTTCAAAGATTAACTAGCGGAACAGAGGATAACGTTAATTTTTCTAGTCTGCGAATTAGAATTTATGAAAAAATTCCTCTATTTATTTTAGTTGGCATTTCTTCCTGGCTAACCATAAAGGCCCAATCGGCTGGTTCTTCGATTAAATCGTTCGAAGAATTTCCTTTATGGATGCGCGTTTTTAACGCTTTTGAATCTTATTTTTTTTATGTTGAAAAAATTTTATGGCCTAAAGATCTAATTCTTTATTATTCACATCCTAAAGAATCGATTACTTGGATAGGTGGGATAACGGCTTTATTTTTTTTAGCCGCCGTAACTAGTTTATTTTTCTATATTAGAGATCGTTTTCCCTTTGCGTTAATGGGATGGGTTTGGTTTTTAGTTTCTTTAATTCCAGTAATCGGCTTGGTTCAAGTGGGCCACCAATCAATGGCCGATAGATATACATATTTACCATCTATAGGTATTACCGTATTGGTTGTCTGGGGATATGGGAGTTTTATTGAAAATGGATCGCAGAAACTTGGAGCTATTTTAGGCGGTATAGTATTAATTGTTTTAAGTTATTCAGCTTGGATTCTAGTTGGTAAATGGAAAAACAATGAGACTATTTACCAGTATGTTTTAGAAATTGATCCAGATAATAAATTAGCCCTTCATAATTACGCTGGGGATCTAAGTCAGAAAGCGAAAAAATTAGTCGAGAAAGGAAATTATGAGGGGGCGTATATTAAATGGGGTCAGGCTATTCGGCTTGATCCACAATATGCCGCCTTAAAAGTTGATTTAGGGAACGCTTTAGCTTCACAAGGAAAATTGGAGAGCGCCGAAGAACAATATAGATTGGCTATAAAGATTCAACCCGACGATGCTTTAACTTTAGCTAACTTAGGCTCGATCTTGATAAGAAAGGGAAAAATTGATGAAGCGTTAGAGAAAATAGATCGGGCTTTACAAATCAGACCCGATTTTTTTGAAGCTTTGATTTTTAAAGCGGGAGCTTTAATAATTAAGAAGGATTATTCAGGCGCTATCGATCAGTACAATCGCGCGTTGATTATAGATTCCAATCATCCAGAAATTTATAATAATTTAGGCGGTATTTTATTATCTGTAGGTAGGATTTCTGAGGCAACCAGGGCGTTTCAAAACGCGATAAAGAAGGCTCCCGGTCAGCCTGGATTTATTTTTAATTTGGGACGAGCGTATTGGATTGCGGGAAATAAAAAGGAGGCGATTCGTGTGTGGCAAAACGTTTTAAAGCTTAGACCAGATTATAAACCCGCAATATTAGCTTTAGAAAAAGCGAATTCTAAATGAAGTTATTTTATGTATGAGGGAACCTATCAAGTTGCAAACTATTTTGTTTTTACGTAGAGAGCAAATCTTTGGAATCGTATGTTTTTCAGTTTACATTTTTGCAAAAATAGCTGTCGCAGAAACTGTTAAGTCATATTATCCGGACGGAACTATTAGTTCAAAAGTAGAATTTAATGAAGTTGGATTGCCGCATGGTTTGGCTCTTGAATTTGCTGAAAACGGTATTTTAATATCTGAAAAAAGATATGAAGACGGCAGGTTGCAGGGAATTAGTAAACTGTATTATCCTAGCGGAAAAATAATGACTGAGTGGGCTTATCAGAACGATAAACGCCATGGTTTAGCGATCGGTTATTACGAAAACGGTAAAATAAAAGATAAGGGATATTATAAAAACGACAAGCTTGACGGCATTGTTTTAAAATATCGCAAAGATGGTATTTTAAAATCTAAAATGAATTTTAAGGATGATTTCCCTCATGGAATTGCGCAAACCTTCGACACGGACGGCATACTTGAATATGAATACGCTTACTCTAAAGGACAGTTGGTTCTTAGGAAAACATTTGATAGACAAGGAAAATTAATTCGAACTCAAAAATATAAACCCCAAATGATCTCACCCTATAATTAAAGGGAACATTTAAAAATTCAGATTTGCCAGGAACTTAGCCATTAATTTAAGGGCTAGTCGATGGCAAACCAGTAAAAATGCTAATTATTAGAGGTCCCCTAAAATCTACTTTAGACGCCTTTGAATAGAATCAAGAGGAGAAATATGCCACAGATTTACAATGTTCTTATTGTTGCAGAGTTTAAAGATATTTCAGAAGAAGCTTTAAAGAATATTGCTCTTAGGTTGGAGGAACATGGTTTGGAAAGAATTCCTACCCTCAAAACCGCATGGGAATATCCTATAGAAGCGGAAGACGAAGCGGAAGCCAAGGATAAATGTCTTCAAGAGTTTGTTAATGTTTGCAGAACTTCGCCCTCCGAATGCGCCATGGTAGTTCACGCTGGAACTTCTCAAATTATTCGGCGGCGGAAAAAATTTGAATCTTGATTAAATGTAAAAGCCTTGGCGGCCGGCGGTTGAATGATAAAAATGGAATTAGTAATTTGGCGTAAAATCACCGCCAAACGAATTGCTTATAATGGTTAAATGAAAACCTTCTTTGGTTTTAAATGGGCCAAAAACTTCTTCTTTTTTCATAGAATGATCCGCTATTTTTTCGCGAATTATTTTTTCTAATTCTTGATTTTTAAAAACAGGGGCGTATTCGAGTTTTCTGGGGTCGTCTGAACTTAGTTCTAACCAACCTAAATTTCCTCCATCATCTTTAGAAGGGCATAAGCTATATTTTTCAGCCAACTTCATCATGTTTTGGACTTTACTCTTGTGGGTTTTTAGTTCGTCAAAAAAACCTCTCAACAAGTTTGCAACTTCTTCTTTTTCTACTACAACATGCCTTATTTGAACTCGATGCGAATAACCTACCATTGATGTTTACCTATTATAAAATAATTTTTTAATTTAATTGACTTTGGATAGAACGTCTATAAAAAAACCTGATAATTATTAATTCTAATATTTATTGAATTTGTTAGCGCAAATTTTATCTTGGAGAGAAAATTTTGTCAAAAACATTGGCTTCTATAATTTTGGCCTCGCAGTCTCCGCGAAGACGTGAGTTGCTAAAAACTTTAACTTCCCATTTTGAAACTATAGTTAGCCAAGCGGAGGAAATTATCGATCTCGAAAAATCTCCAACAGAAAACGTGAAAGTTTTAGCTGAGAAGAAAATGGAATGGGTAGCGAAAAACAATCCAGGTCGATTTATTATTGGAGCGGATACAGTCGTCGCCTTAGATAATGAAATTTTAGGAAAGCCCAAAGATCAAAAAGACGCTTATAGAATTTTACAATTACTTTCGGGCAACCTTCATGAAGTAATTACAGGGGTTGCCGCAATAGGTCCTGGAATTGATCGTTTTATTCAAGCGGAAATTTCCAAAGTAAAATTTAAAATTTTAACTGACAGGCAGATAAAAGACTATATCGCCACTGGAGAACCAATGGATAAAGCAGGAGCATATGCTATTCAGGGAAAAGGAGCGGAACTAATGGAATTCTACGAAGGTTCATATTCCAATATCGTCGGTTTTCCCTTAGAAATGGTCAAACCTCTATTAATTAGAGCCGGTTATTTGGCCGAATAGAAATTATTTTTTAAATTTTATTATTGACTTTTAGATACGGATCTTATTGAAAAAAAAGGCCCTGCTTGCGAATTTGATTGACAGCTGTTAATAACTTGTGGAATATAAGGATAATACGACCTTTGAATTATGGTTTTTAGTTCCACAGCAATGACCTGAAAATTTTGGGATAAAATCAATGGAAGTCCATGGTAGTTGCAAAAAGTGTCAAGCGCCTGTCTTTTTGAATAAGACAATGGATTCGTACGGTAATTCGATTTCGACTTTGAATTGTTGGAATGGCCACTATAAATGGATTCACATTGAAGATATTGAAGAAATAGAAGCTATTCAGGCTAAAGCGTCTTCTGAGAAAAGCCCAGTGACTTATATCGGATTTTTCGATCTTTCATGAGAAATTCTTTCAGCTTTTTTTTCCTTAAATTTTTACTTTCCTGTTTATTTTTCTTCAGTTTTACAAACTCCATTTTTGCGCAAGCTCAGCCTAAAACTCCTGAAGGGATGATTTATATTCCAGAAGGTTATTTTGAAATGGGTTCCTCTTCTTTAGGCGCCCAAGACGAAGGTCCCAGCCATTTTGTTTACACCTCTAGTTATTACATTGACCAGTTTGAAGTGAGTAACGCTAAATATGAAAAATTTATGCTTTCAACGGGTCACCCTCAGCCAAAGTTTTGGGAAGACGAGCGTTTTAACAATCCCCAGAGTCCAGTAGTTGGAGTTAGCTGGTCCGACGCTATGGCATATGCGCGTTGGTTAGGAAGAAGGTTGCCAACGGAAGCGGAATGGGAAAAAGCCGCTCGTGGCGTTGATGGCCGAGCGTTCCCCTGGGGCGGTAAATGGGATAAAGGATTCTTTTTTTATTTTGTTAATATTTATGGCGAGAGCGATAACTATCCTTATACAGCGCCAGTTGATTATTACAAATCTGGCATGAGTCCCTTTGGCGTTTTTAATATGGCTGGTAATGTTTGGGAATGGTGTCAGGACTGGTATCAGAAAGAATATTATAGATATAGCCCTGAACGCAATCCAGAAGGGCCGCAGACCGGGCGAAAAAAAGTTTTACGAGGCGGTTCCTGGGCTAATGAAATTGAAGGAGTCCGTGTAACCCGCAGGGCTCGCAACCATCCCTCCATAAAAAACGAGATTTATGGTTTTCGCACCGTTCTTCCTATCCAATGAGTGTTGAAAAACCAAACGTCTTAGCTATCGTATCTTGGTCCTTTTACGATTTTGCAAATACGATATTTTCAATGAATGTCATCTCCCTTTATTTTGCTTTGTGGGTGACAGTAGATAAGGGAAGTCCTGATATTTTTTATAGCGTCGTTCTATCTGGTTCAATGCTAGCCGTTGCGTTGAGCGTTCCGGTTTTTGGAGCAATTTCAGATCAAACAGGTCGGCGCCGGGGTCCATTAGCGCTATTAACTTTAATTTGTATAGTTGCGACTTCCGCAATTGGTTTTTTTGACCAATTGGCTATAGGGCTTATTTGTTTTTTTTTAGCGAATTATAGCTATCAGTCCGCTATGGTTTTTTATAATGGAATGTTGCCGCAAGTTTCCAAAGGAACAAACGTCGGCTTAATTTCTGGTTACGGCGTAGCTCTTGGTTATCTTGGTTCTGTTGTGGGTTTGTTAGCCGTTAAACCCTTTGTTGAGGAAGGAGGTAGGTTAGCGGCTTTTATTCCGACAGCGATAATTTTTTTGATTTTTGCTTTACCGTGCTTAATTTTTGTAAAAGATCCAAAACATGAAAATATTTCAAAGGTTCAATTCACCAAAACTTTTGAAACTCTAAAAAAGACTTACCAAGAAGCTTCTAAATATAAAAACTTAATCAAGTTTGTTTTAATCCATTTTTTAATTTTGGACGTGGTTAATACAATAATCGCGTTTATGTCAGTTTATGCAAACAAGGTAATTGGTTTTGATGATGCTCAAATTAATACATTCATGATTGTTGCTACCTTAACGGCAATGGCGGGTTCTTTTGGTATAGGTTGGTTAGTAAAAAAAAAGGCAATCGATTATCATACTGGTTTATTTTAATTTTGTGGGCTGTGGTGTTACTCGCCACTGCAATGAGTCAGAGCGAGGCTATGTTTTGGTTGGTAGGGCCTCTTGCCGGCATTGGTATGGGCGGCGTTTGGGTAGTAAGTCGCTCTTTTTTAGTGGAGTTATCTCCTAAAGAAAAGTTAGGCGAATTTTTTGGTTTATATGGTTTGGCCGGTAAAATGGCGTCGATTTTTGGTCCTTTGGTGTGGGGATCGGTAGTTTGGGTATTTAATTCAACGCAATCATTTAAATATCGAGCGGCTGTTTTTGTTCTTTTTTTAATTTCTTGCGTCGCTATATATTTCTATCGGGAACTAGTTAAAAATTTGTAGCCTGTAAATAAGGTCAACGAAAACCGGTTGACATTATTCCAACAGCAGATTAGGTTTAAAGTAAGAGCCTTTTATGCATAAACATGATGAACTTGATTTTCTTAAAACTTCGGAATGAGTGAAAACATGCTTTCTTTTAATTCGAAAAAATTTCTAATCTTTATTGTTAACATTTTTTGTTTTTTCGTCTTGATTGCTCAAGCTGGAGCGCATGCCGGACATAAACATGCTGATGACGATCCTAATATTAAAGTTCCAGCGGTTGTAGCCCGAGTTAACGGTAAAGATATCTCGAATCATTTTGTTTGGCAAAAACTTAAACAATATATACGTCAACAAAAAAGCAGTGGTCATCAAGTAACCCCCGATCAAGAAAAATCGGAAGCCAAACGATTGATCGATGATGAAATTGGAAGGGAGTTACTGTTGCAACATGCAGATTCCTTGGGGATTAAAGCGACGCCTGAATTATTAGACCAAAAAGTTTATCAGATTAGGACCAATTTTAATTCGGATCAGCATTTTGAGATGGCTTTAAAAAGAAGAAAAATTACGGTTGATGAATTAAAAAAAGAATTGGAGCCAGAGATATTAATCGATGCAGTTCTCGAAAAAGAGGTTATTCCTCATATAAAATTAAGCTCGGAAGAAGTTAAGGGATTTTACGAAAAAAATAAACGCATGTTTTGGGAAGGCGATAAAGTGCGCGCTAGCGTAATTTTAAGAAAAATAGATATGGGCAAAGGACCTAAAGCCGAAGAGAAAACTAAAAAAGAATTGGAAAAAATTTTGGAGGAAATCCGAAAAGGAGCCGACTTTGCCGAAGCTGCCAAAAACCACTCTCAAGATAGCTTGGCTAAGAAAGGCGGAGATTTAGGTTTTTTTACTCACAAGAAAATGCTACCGGCATTTGCAGATAAAGCTTTTTCAATGAAAATAGGCGAGGTTTCGTCAGTTTTTAAAACCCGCCATGGATTGCATATTTTAAAAGTAACTGATAAAAAACCCGGCGGCTATGCCCCTTTTGAAGTCGTTAAAAAAAATATCGAAAAGAAGATTAGGAAACAAAAGTTAAAAAAGCAAACTGAAAAATATTTACATCATCTTCGGGAAAAAGCCGACGTAAAGGTATATTTTTAAATAGTCTTAGAACTTTAAAGCATTAGATTATTTTTTGCCTTTAGGAGGTTCTAATACATTTAGCTTTCTTTTTACGATCTTTCCTTTATCCTTTTCAAAATCAACTTTAAGATAAACCATGTTGGGGAAAAGTTTGTGTACGACGCCTTCTTTTTTCTTGCCCGCAAATTCAAATTTAATAGTGTCTCCTACTTTCATATGAATCCTCTCTTTGTACGTCAGACTTTCTTAGATCTATTGTTTTGTTAAGAAACCTGTAAGGTTAGTGGAATTTTATCCCTGAGTCAATTTAAATCCATTTTAAAATATTATTACTATAATGAAACTTTCAATTATTGTGCCCGTTTTTAACGAAGAGGCTACCCTTGAAAATATTTTTGAGAAGATAAGAGAATCTCCTTTGGAAAAAGAGATTATCGCTGTGGATGATGGTTCCTCGGATAATTCATCAAAAATTTTAGAAAGAATGAAAAAAGAGGTTGGAGACAATTTTCACTATATTAAGCATGAAACAAATAGGGGCAAGGGAGCGGCGATTCGAACCGGACTCGAAGTTGCGACTGGAGACTTGGTTCTTATTCAGGACGCAGATTTAGAATACGATCCAAAAGAATATCCACAATTGATCAAACCTTTTTTAGATGATTCTCAAACTGAAGTTGTTTACGGCTCAAGAATTTTATTAAAAAATAACGCTAGATCTTCTTTTGTGTTTTATTGGGGAGGGAGGCTGTTGAGCGGAGTAACTAATTTTTTGTATGGATCGCAAATTACGGATGAACCAACTTGCTATAAAGTATTTAAAACAAAACTACTAAAGAGCCTTGACCTTTGTAGCGATGGATTTGAGTTTTGTCCAGAAGTTACTGCCAAAATCTTGCGTCGTAAAATTCCCATTCATGAGGTTCCTATATCTTATCGACCGCGGTCATGGAAAGAGGGTAAAAAGATTCAGTGGAAGGACGGTATTATTGCGATTTTAGTTCTGATTAAATACCGATTTAAACGGTTTAAAAAAATTAGATAATTTTTTGTTTAGCTTGCAAAAATTATCTAATTTCCAGATTAAAAAAAACAAATAAATTGGCTCTAAAAACTTTTCGAATTTTTTATTTTTTTGTTTTTATTAAGCTAAACTTTATTTTTTTTATGTATCATTTTGATAATAGATTGAGAAACTGATGAAAAACAACCCCTTACAACGTTTTTCACAAAAATTGTGAAAAACTTGTGGAAAAAAAGCATTGAAGAGGCTGTAAGCCTTGAAAGATAAGCTTGCCTTGCAATTCGGTTAAAAAATAATCGATATTAAAATTTATTGAAAAATAATGAGTTATAAGGTTTTTGGCTTTGCTATAGCTTAAAATATCGTAAGAGAACATTTTTTTCTCACAAGGGAAAAAAAATACCTTTATTTGGGCCTTATTTTAGCTATATCTACCGGATTTGATGAAAATTTGAAAATCATTATCAAATTTTTAGCCCTATTTTCAAATTAAATCTAAAAAAGTTTTTTAGTTTTTTTTCTGCTGAAAAATTAACTACAAACTAGGAAATTTCTGATGAAAATCCGTCTCTTTTTGAAATTGGTTTCCAATATTTAAAATGGTTTCTTCGTCAAAGGGACGGCCAATTAGCTGCAAGCCAATTGGTAAATTTTGGGAACTAAATCCACAGGGAATGGACATTCCTGGCAGCCCAGCGAGGTTTACGGAAAGCGTAAAAACATCAGAAAGATACATTTGAAGCGGATCATTTAGTTTTTCATTAAGTTTGAAAGCTGGCGCTGGAGAATTAGGACCTGCAATGAAATCACATTTTTCAAAAGCTTGGTCAAAATCTCGTTTTATTAAGGTTCTTACTTTTTGCCCTTTAATATAATAAGCGTCATAGTAACCAGAGCTTAGGGCGAAAGCCCCTAATATAATTCTACGTTTAACTTCTTCCCCAAATCCTTCTTGCCTCGTATTGGTATACATTTTATTTAAATCTTCTGAATTTTCCGATCTAAATCCGTATTTAACCCCGTCAAATCTAGAGAGGTTCGCGCTGGCTTCAGCGCAGGCCAAGATATAATAAGTAGCTACCGCATATTGGGTATGCGGCAATTCAATTTCTATGGGTTCTATTCCTAATTTTTCTAATACTTTTAAAGAGTTTTGTACATTTTCTAAAACTTCAGAGTCGACCCCAGATGAAAAATATTCTTTTGGAAGTCCAACTTTCAAGCCGCTAACATTTTTTTCTAAACTTGCCATAAAATTTGGAACAGGCACGTTAGCGGAGGTCGAATCCATTGGGTCGTTACCGCATATTATTTGGCTTAAGTAGGCAGCGTCGGCGACTGTTTTAGTCACTGGACCAATTTGATCAAAAGACGAGGCGAAGGCCACTAATCCAAAACGGGAAACCCTTCCATAAGTGGGTTTTAATCCCGTGACTCCACAGAAACTGGCAGGTTGTCGAATTGATCCTCCTGTATCGCTGCCCAAAGAGGCTATACATTCGTTGGCCGCAACAGCCGCCGCAGAACCGCCGCTGGAGCCGCCTGGAGTTCTGGTTAAGTCCCAGGGATTGGCTGTTGGATAAAAAGCGGAGGCTTCTGTTGTAGAGCCCATGGCGAATTCATCCATATTCGTTTTTCCAACTATTACCGCCCCAGCTTCTTTTAATTTTTTAACAACTGTTGCGTCATAAGGAGAAACAAAATTTTCCAAAATTTTAGATCCGCAGGTTGTTCTGGATCCTTTAGTACAAATAAGATCTTTTAATGCTATGGGAATTCCTAAAAGAGGCGCGTCGTCCCCTGAAGCGATACGGGCATCCGCTTCTTTCGCTTGTTTAAAGGCAGATTCTTTTGTTAAATGGATGTAAGAATGGATTTTTTCTTCAACAGCGTCTATACGGCTATAAATAGCTTCTAACAATTCACATGCAGAGTATTTTTGGTTTTTTAGATCCTCTCTAGCCTGGAGGATGGTTTTACGATGCATGGATTATGAGATGATTTGAGGAACTTCGTAATGTCCCTTATCTTTTCGTGGAGCTAATTCTAAATAGTCTGCCGTTTCATCTCTTGGCGAAGCTTTATCGTCTCGACAAACATTTTGGAGAGGTAAAACGTGAGAAGTTGGCTCTACTTCAGAGGTGTCAATTTGGCTCAATAATTCAACATACTCTAAAATTTGGCGCAAATTGCCTTCTAACTTGGATTTTTCCAAATCGCTAAGATTGATTCTTGCCAATTTCGCGAGATTATCAATATCGAATTTTTTTTCCGTCATGGGCAGGTATTAGAAAAAAGGCCAAAAACTACAATTAACTGGCTTTGTCTTTTTTAGATTTTTCTTCCATTTTCTTTTGAGCGTAAGCTCTTTTAGCGATTTTTCGGCTGAGTCTTTTAGATTTTTTTACGAGTTTCCGAATTTCTTCCACGCTTCCGGAACCCTTTTTAACTTCATCCAATTTTTCTTTTGTTGCTTTAACATACTCTTGTAATTTCTCAGTAGTTGCCATTTGCTATTATCTCTATTTTTAATATTTAGGAAAACAAACTTTATAGCAAAATAACGTTAAAACCTCAATGATTATTGCAGTTTTTTAAGGAGTTAATTGTTTTCGAAGGGTTTTATTTGATAACTTTTTCCATCGCTAATTACCGTAAGAGCTCCATTCAAATCTGTTCGCCAGACTTCCGACCCATTTTTCTGAATACGACTCAAAACGCTAGGATGTGGGTGTCCAAATCGATTTAAATATCCTGAAGAGACTAAAACAGCTTCGGGTTTCACCGCTTTTAAGAAGTTGGGTGTCGAAGAAAATTTACTTCCATGATGCGGTAATTTTAGAATTGTTGCAGATAGGTTGGTTTTATTTTTAACCAAATAGTTTTCCGCTTCTTTTTCAATATCCCCTGTTAGCAATGCGCTAAAGTTTCCATAATCTAAGCGAAAGACCAAAGATCGATTGTTACGGTTTTTACTTCTACTATTTTTTGAGCTTTTTTCGAACAGTTTGCCGGGATGTAGAAAGATTAAAGAAACGTCGCCAATTTTTAAATTAGTTCCCTGAGAGATCAAGGAAACTTTAGCTCCGGATTTTTTTGCGTTATCGGCTAATTTTTTTATTCGAAGGTCCTCTGATAACATATCAGGAAGAAGAAATTCTTGGACGTTTAGATAACCGACGATGCTTTCTAGACCAGAGATGTGGTCTTGATCCGAGTGCGTAGTTAATAAATAATTTACTGAGTTGTATCCTTTATTCAATATAAAAGGAGCTACAACGGCTTTCCCAATATCTAGACTGTTTTTATAAAAACCACCGCCGTCCACTAAAAGGTTTTTTCCATTAGGAAATTCAATAAAAATTGATTCTCCTTGGGCGACGTCTATTAGCGTTAATTTAAGTTGGTTTGAATTGAATAAAAGCGCTCGGGGCCATATAAGCCATAAAATAGCGCATAAAACCATCAAAGCTGAAAATGGAAAAAATAAACGCAAACGTTTTTCCATAATCTCTTTTTTATTTTTAAGGCGCTTTCTTTGAAATAAATAGACGCTGAATAAGCCGGTAAATAAAGCAAGTGTGTATATAACAAACCAAATGTCGGGAGGTTTGGGAGCCAAGATCATCGAGTATTGCCATTTTGCGAAATATTCGGTTGTTGAGATATAAAAATTCAAGAACCAGGATATTGGCTTCGAAAATAATTCCAAAAAATGAGGGATAAAAAAGTTTATCGAGATAAGCGCTACGGAAAACGGGATGAAAAATCCGGCTAAAGGAACTAAGAAGATATTTAAAACAAGTCCAATCAAGCTGATTGAGTGGAAATGAAAAATAACGAATGGAAACGTACCAAAATAAGCCGCGCATGACACCCATGTCCAAGTTTTCAACCGCTTTTTCCATTGAGGCTCTTCCAGCATACGATCAATAGCGTCCTTTGGAGGGTCGAACGCTAATTTATATGTGGCGAGTATAACTAAGACGCCTGAAAACGATAACTGAAATCCAATATCTAAAACGTTTTGCGGGGACCAAAGCAGAATAAAGAAGGCGGCTAAAGTTAGCGCATGTAGAATTTGATTTTTACGGCCCGCTAAAATAGCAAGAAAAAATATACCCGCAAGAAAGCCAGCTCGTAACGCTGAAATTTTTTGCCCAACTATGAAAATATAAAAAACAGTGGGAATTAAAGCTGAGAGAGCCGCAAAAATTGGAATAGCCCCAGCGCGAGTTGCTTTCAAGAAGTATCTAACGCCAATTTTCATAGAAAGTTTTTTGACAATATAAAAAAAACCAAAAGCGACAAAACCTACATGCAATCCCGAAACCGCCATTAAGTGAGATAGTCCTGTTTTATTAAAATTTTCTTTTATATCTTTTTCCAAGAAGCCTTTTTCGCCCAGGGTCATTGCCATAAGCAGACCAAATTCTCTGGGTGGAATAACTTCCCGAATTGAATTGGTTATTAATTTAATAAAGCGTTGACGAGTTTTATCCAAAAAACTGGCTTTGAATTTCCCAATCTTCTTAATTCGATCAGGTTTAGAAACGGACCCTATGAAGGATATTCCTTTAGATTTTAGGTATCGTTGATAATCAAATTGACCAGGATTTTTAAAATTTCGCGGATGTTTTAATCTGATTCTTAATATTTGAATTTGATCTTCAAACTGAAAATTAGGGTTTTTGTAATAAATATTTATGCGGGCGGTTCCTGTGGTTCGAATCCATGTTTGATCATATCGGATTTCCTTAACTTCCATGATTAGGCGAAAGGGACTTTCTTGCGTTGGAATTATTTTAATAACGTTTCCCTTAAGTTGAGCGTAACTTGTTTCTCTAATAACGTCTTCAAGAGGCTCTCTTAGGTTTTTGGGTTCAAAAACGTAGGCATTCCAATATCCGAAAACTATCAGGAGAATTAAAGCTAAATTGCGGTATGAAAAAAGGTTTTTGTTAGTTTTTAATAATAAGACGGCGGCTAAACTACAAACAGCAGGAATGAAAAAAGGAAATATGAAATCACGCGATTCTGGAAAGGCGCTTAAAACACCGCACAAGTATGAAAGAAAGTATGGAAAAAAGGGACCCATGAGGAAAAAAGTTAAATTTAAAAAGATTTAATATTTCGTTTTGCATTATTGAGAAAATAGAATGGAGTGTACAATATTTTTTGTGTCTTAAATTTCAATTGATATTGATATTTTGAAATGATCGTTGTGGAAAAATGAAAAATTGCGGAATCGCTTTTAAATTAGTTTCGCTCATTTTGGCAAGCGTTTTTCTGGTTTTCTTTTTAATCGGAAAACACAACTCTAATAAAATTCGAAAGATTTATATGGGAGTTTTGGAAGAAAACGCAAAAAATCTTTCTTCTGCGACTCTAAATAAAATTGAATCTGTTTTGTCAGCTATAGAAAAAATTCCACAACAAATTGCCTATACAGTCCAACGTTCTTATTATCGAAAAGAGGATATTGTATTTTTAGTTCGGCAGATTGTAGAAAATTATCCAGAAATCTATGGGGCGACTATTGCCTTCGAGCCTTATGAATTTGACAAAAAAACACAATATTTTTCTCCCTATTTTTACCGGGGAGGCGACAATGGCGAGTTAAAAATGACCTATATCGGAAGCGAGGAATATAAATATTTCGATAAAGATTGGTACAAAACGCCCAAAAAATTAAATAAGCCAAGTTGGAGCGAACCCTACTTTGACAAAGGAGCGGGGAATATCGTAATGACAACTTATTCGGTTCCCTTTTACAAAGATGAATTGGGAAAGCAAATTTTCATGGGGGTGGTTACCGCCGACGTTTCTTTGTCATGGCTCCATGATTCATTGTCGAGTCTTAAAATTGCAGAAACGGGTTATACCTTTTTAATATCTCAAAAAGGCGCTTACATTTCTCATCCGGTAAAAGAATGGATTATGAAAGAAAATATTTTTGAATTAGCTAAAAAGAAAAATAATTCCAAATTTTCTCAAATCGCAAAAGAAATGATCGCGGGTAAAACGGATTTTACAACCGTTAAGGATTTATACGTTGGTAAAAATTCATACCTTTATTATGCGCCTTTGCTTTTGAATGGTTGGTCGCTGGGAGCTGTTTTTCCAAAAGATGAAATGATGCTGGGTATTAACGAACTTCAAAAAGAAAATTTTATTTATGCATTGAGCGGACTTGGTTTGTTATTTTTAATAATTGCTTTTATAGCGCGTTCAATTACCCAGCCTTTAGGCGACCTTGTCAAAGTTACCGGGGAGCTAGCCACAGGTAAACTTGACGCGACTATTCCGCTTAACGATTCTCAAGATGAGGTAGGTAAACTTGGAGAATCTTTTAAGATTATGCAACAGTCTTTAAAAAGATATGTCGACGAGATAAAAAATATTTCCAGGCTTCCCGGAGAAAATCCGAATCCCGTTTTTAGAGTTGGGAGAGTTGGGCAATTGCTTTATGCAAATTTGTCCGCTTTAAATTTATTAGAAACATGGAACATTAAAATTGGAGATCCAATACCGCCTATTTTCCATTTGGTAATTGAGAACTCGCTTGCAGAAGGAAAAAGCAAAGAATTGGAGATTGAAAGGCTAGATAAGATTTATACTTTTGAAATCATGCCGGTTGTTGAAAATGGTTACGTTAATGTTTATGGCAGGGACGTTAGCGAAGCAAGACGGGTGGAAGAAAAATTGAAAACCATTGCCGAGGAAAAAAAACGAATTGAGCGAGAAATGGAGATGGCCAATTTGGTTCAAAAAGGTTTTTTACCGGAAACGCCTCCCGATTATCCTGGCTTTTCTTTTGCTGCTCATACGGCTCCCGCCAAATTTGTCGGCGGCGATTTTTATGATTTTATAACCCTTGGCGATAATCGCTTGGGTATGGTATTGGGCGATGTTTCGGGAAAGGGAGTGTCGGCGGCTCTCTATATGGCTCGATTAATGAGCGATTTTAGATATGCCTCAATGATCGATTCCGATCCCAAAAATATAATGAAGTCTGTTAATGAGACTTTAGTTAAACGATCAAGAAATGGGATGTTTGCGACCGCTTTGTTTTTGTTGTTGGATATGGATACTAAAAAGTTAAGCGTTTCCAATGCCGGTCATCATTCCATTTTGATTAAGAATAAAGCAGGTGAAATAACCGAGACTGGTAAAGCGGACGGTATTCCGCTTGGAATACTTGAAAACGCTCAATATGAAAAGCAAGAAATTCAACTTAGCTCTGGCGATTTAGTGATCGCTTATTCCGATGGAGCGATAGAACCAATAAACGAAGATAAACAACATTTTGGGTTGAAAAGATTTCGCTCTGTCATCGCAAAAACTGACAGTTCGCCAGAACTATTAATTTCTAATTTACAAAAAGAAATCTCAAGTTTTACGGCAGGAAAAACACCATTTGACGATTTAACATTGCTTATTTTTAAAGTTTAATAAAGCATAAAAAATCTTTCTGATGAATAAGATTCAATTAATTTATTTTCGTGGATGTCCTAATTATGATGTAGTTAAAGATCTATTATGCGAAATGGGATTGGAATATGAAGAAATTGATCAAAATAATCTTCAAGAAAATGATTTATTAAAGCTATTAAGTTCGCCTTCAATATTAAAAAATGGAGAGTTGATTTATGGGCAAAGAATTGGTTCGGCGAAAGGTGGGTGTACCTTAAATCTTGCCGATAAGTCTTACTTAGCTGCAAAGTTAAAAGAATAGGAAGTCGATAGGACTTTAGACCCATCAAAATTTATTTAAACAAACCCAGCTTTATTAATAACGCAATAGCTACAATAGGAGAAACCGTAGCGGCGAGAAATAAGAAAGGAACCAATCCATTAAGCAAAACGACAACGGGCAAGAAATATAAAATATCTTCCGCGTCGAATCCCGCAAAGCTTGGCAAAGCGACGGCTTCTTTACCCAATTTTTCTTCAATTTTGATTCGTAACCAGAAAATACCGCTTACGGAGAAACCAGCGACAATTCCCATAGGAGTGGCCCAGCTTCCTAAAGATGAATTTTGCAATCCAATCCCAATACATATAAATACAAGAATATGGATTAGGGCGTCGCAAGCTAAATCGTAAATATGTCCCCAGCGACTGCTTTTTCCAGTTGCGCGCGCCAGCTCTCCATCGGTGTGGTCAATTAAATTAGAAAGCGCAAAACCTATTGATCCCCAGACGGACCATTTCCAATTTCCCGGTATAAATAAAGCCACACCGACTAGTCCAACTATTAATCGGACGGTTGTTAGATGGTTTGGCGTTATGGAAGTTCCGATGATGGGTTTTATCATCCATCGCGCGATTCTTACGTCCCACAATGGCGTATTCAATATTCAGACTCCAACTGAGTAAAGATTTTTTCTTGCGCTTTGCGAACGTCTTCTGGGAAATCAATTTCTGTCCAAGGCATACCCGTAATATCTTCGACGCCAAAAGTACCTGGCGGAGAGTTTAAAGCTAAATCTCTTAGAGGTTCTTCGTAGCATTCTTCAGGATCTACTTTAAATCGTTCTGTATTTGCGATTAGTTTTTTAGCCGTTTCGAAAGAAAATTTAAAAAATCCTACCGATTCGCCACAAGTATCAAACTCTACTTCAACTTTTTTTCGAAATTCAACAATTTTGCCATCACGGATACAGAGTTTTACCGGTTCGTCTCCGGGTTCAAAGTTTTTGTCCATTAGGAAACAGCTTGCGTGTTTTGTTTTTACGAGCGTAGCCAATAATAAAGGGCCGTATAGAACGTCTGCGTCCATCAGCAAAACGT
>CAYFMN010000005.1:0-29112 GCA_964344185.1 uncultured Nitrospinota bacterium | reverse complement strand
AGTCATTTGGTCGCGAGCGGTCCAAAGGCTTAATACGCTCCCCTGTTCGAAATTTGGGTTGAAGACGGTATCGGCAAAGTTGTTCATATGCAATTTGTCGATTTCAGATTGGATCGTTTCTTTTTTGTAGCCAACTGCAATCGTGGTTTTTTCGATACCGCATTGTTTCAAAAACTCAAGATGTCTTTGTAATAATGTTTTTCCGCCGAATTTGAGGAGACATTTGGGTAGGTCCCCTTCCCCGCCTAAACGTCTGCCCACTCCAGCCGCAAGAATAATCGCCCGCATTATTTTGACGTTCCTTTTTTACTGAGAAAAACGTTTTTAAACCCAAAATAAGCGATGGAGTCTTTCATATTTGAAACGAATCGGGGAAACCATCCCATAGATTGGTTTGTAACGTACTCTAAGGTGAGGGCGATACGTTCTTCCCCTTCGCCCAGCGGCGTTACGCGGTGGTAAAGGTTGTCTCCGTTAAAAAATACAAAATCTCCTGGACCAAGTGAAATGGAATTTCTTAACGTTTCTTTTTGAGGATTTTTCGTGAAAAGATCGTATTCCAGTTTACAGCTTGAATTATCAATTACCCCAATTAAGATCGTATAACGCTGACCTTTATAATATGATGTGTCGTAATGAAAACCTATATGATCGCCTGGTTCAGTATAGCAATATAAGGCATAAGCATGTGGGTCTTCCGGAGGGCAATCTTGTAGGTCTCCGCCAACTAGGTTGTTAAGAAAATCGAAAAACTCAGGCGTTTCGTATATTTCCTTAATGGTTGGCGATTGTTTTTCTAGAATAAACCGGCTAACGCTCCCGCCTTTTTTATGTTTAGGAATATAGTTACGGTTTATTAAAGGGCGTAGTTTAGAAAATTCGTCGCGAATACATTCCACAATGGTTTGTGGGATGAAATTTTTTTTTACAAAAAATTCGTCTTGCGAAACAAACTCTTGGCGAATTTTATCAAACGGTAAGGCGGCAATCGCCGATGCCAGATCGGACCGAACGGTCATGGAAAAATTATTTTACTTCCTTTGAAAATTTACGACTAATCCAACCGGTTTTACCTGTAGCGTAGGCTATATGATACCACTTTGAAGTCTCTTCGATTAGCCTTACAACCGCGCCTTTCTTAACTTTACCTATTACTCGCGCGTTGATAGAAGGTTTGGCTCTAATATTTAAAGGAGTTCTTTTGGTCATTATTTTGACCCGACGTACTTTGGAGGTTGGTTGCGCCTCAATGACAGGATCGCTCTTATCCACCATTAACTCCGATTCTGGAATATCGATGGCCATCCCATCCGATCCCATATCCATATCGGATATTTTGGAATCCATCATCGCTGGATCTTCCATTGTAGCTTCCATCATGGAGTCCATTGGATCTTCTATTTTGGTTTCAGGCGATTTGGAGTCCATCATTGCCGGGTCTTCCATTTTCATTTCTGGAACCTTGGATTCGGCCATATTGGAGCTATCCATAAGTTTTTCTTCAACTAATGGAACGGCTTCTTCAAATTGAGTTTCTACAGGTTTTTTTGTTTCTTCTGTAATTGGCGGTAAAAATTCTTTCGCCGGTTCTTTCGCCAATTCAGCGGTCGGGTTTAGCAACTTCAGCATTTCTTTTGCTTTTGAAGCGTAAACGCTATCTGGATAGGTCGTTATAAATTTTTCGTATGCTTCCGTTGTATTTAGTTTTTGGGCTTCTTCAAATATTTTTTCCTGGACGCTTTCAATTTCCCTCAAAATCTTTTCTTGCCGATCTTTGCCGGCGAGGGGAAGAATTTTTTGTAAATCCGTTACGGCTTTTGCATATTCCCTGTTTTCGCGTTCAAGAGTAACGCGAAATCTCAAAGTCCGGCTGAGATTGCTTTTTATTCTATCGTTCTCAGGTTCAATAACTAAAGCGGATTCAAAAGATTGAATTGAATAGTCTAATTGATCGTTAGAATAATAGGCCATCCCAAGGTTGTTTAACGCTTCAAAAGATTGCGGACGTTCGGCCAAAAACTTTTGCCACAACTGGATTGCCGATTGGAGTTGTCCTTTATATTGCAGATTAAGAGCCTGCGTGAACAATTCTTTATCAGAGAATAAAATTTTATCAGGGGGCTCTTCGAAATATGGACTACCAGAAAAAATTTCCCCATCCTTATTTTGCAACGAAGCGCAACCAAAAAAGCTTAGAACCAGAATAACTAGCAGTATAGATTTTAGCGGTTTCATTGAAATTTACCCAACAGGACATTGAATTTTAAAATGTAATTCTGATAAGAATACTCTTTTTTTTTCAAAGGTCAATAACCTCTTGACTTAAAAGATTTTTGAGGTAATTATTAGAGATCGGCTAGGGGAGTTTTACTACTGAGAGTCCTTAAGGACAACCCTTTGAACCTGATCTGGGTAATTCCAGCGATAGGGAAGCATATTATCACCGCATTCCTTTCATTGGAATTGCGGTTTTTTTTTGCCAATTTTGGGAGAAATCCTTTGATTCTTAATATAAACGGCAAAGAACGCGAGACCAAATCATGCCAAAATTTGGAAGAATTGGTAAAGGAACTCGAAATTAACGCTCCTCACTTTGCAGTTGCGTTAAACTATCAAGTGATTCCGAAATCACAATATAACTCCACCGCGCTTAAGGATGGCGACAAAATTGAAATTGTTCATGCCGTTGGCGGAGGAGCCTAAAAAGGTTCGAAATTAAAAATTTTTTTAATAAATTTTCATGAATTTCTTTCGAGAATAAAAAAATATGAACGACGATACCAACACAAAATTTAAAGATCTTGTAATAGCCGATAAAAAGTTCCAATCACGTTTGATCATCGGCACCGGAAAATATTCCGATTTTGAAACTATGCAGAAGGCCCATGATTTATCGGGATCTGAAATGGTTACGGTAGCGGTGCGTAGAATAGAATTGGATAGGAGTAAAGACGATTCCATCCTGAATTTTATTGATATGGACCGTTACACGCTCTTACCAAATACAGCTGGTTGTTACTCGGTAAAAGAAACTGTGATGACGTGTCAGTTGGCTCGCGAAGCGGGATTAGGAAATTTTGTAAAAGTAGAGGTTATTGGCGACGAAAAAACGCTTTTCCCAGATAATGAGGCCACATTAGAAGCTTCTAAAATACTTGTTAAAGATGGGTTTCATGTACTCCCCTATTGTATCGACGATGTTGTCCTTTGTAAAAAATTAGAAGATGTTGGTTGCTCTGCGGTAATGCCTTTAGCGGCTCCAATAGGTTCCGGACTTGGCATTAGAAACCCATTTAATATCAAATTAATTCAGGAAGCGGTCTCTGTTCCTGTAATCATCGACGCTGGGGTGGGAACCGCCTCTGACGCCGCTCGATGCATGGAATTGGGAGTCGATGGAATTTTGATGAACACCGCGATCGCCGGAGCCAAAGATCCGATCAAAATGGCAAAAGCGATGAAGGCAGCCGTCGAAAGCGGGCGTTTGGCTTATGAAGCGGGAAGAATTCCTAAAAAATTATACGCCTCCGCTAGCAGTCCGTTGGATGGATTGATCGACGTTTAAAAAATATGGAATCCGGAATGAAAAATTTGCCGGATTTTTTGAAAGTTTGCGCTATTACCGACCGGAAAATGCTTCCGGAAGGAAAGTTTCTGAATGCAATTGAATCTGCCCTAAAAGGCGGTATTCGATCCATACAATTAAGAGAAAAGGACCTGTCGCCCGCTGAGACGCTTAGCCTGGCGCGTGAAGTCCGAAAGTTGACGGCGAAGCGCCAAGTTCGGTTATTTATTAATGATCGTGTGGACGTTGCTTTGATGGCCGAGGCGGATGGAGTCCACTTAACCGAAAATAGCGTTCCAGTCGCGGAAGTAAAAAATCGGTTTCCTCAATTGTATGTTGGGGTTTCGACCCATTCTTTAGAATCGGCGAAAAAAGCCGAAGCAGGCGGGGCTGATTTTATTACATTTAGCCCTATTTTCGATACTCCTTCAAAAAGAGAATACGGACCGCCTCAAGGATTGGACCGTTTAAAAGAAGTAACCGAAGGAGTTCAAATTCCAGTCTTAGCTTTGGGTGGGATTAAGCGATCAAATGTCGCTTCCGTTCAAGAGGCTGGAGCAAATGGCATTGCGTTAATTTCAGGAATTTGGAAGGCGCGCGATATTGCCGACGAATCTTATCAATACCTAAGGTATTTTCTAGGAGACTCCCATGAGTGAGCATAAATCTAATAATGGCAACAACGGGAAAGTAACAATTTCTACAGAACCCATTAGCCCAAATTCAAAGAAAATATACGTGGCCGGTTCTATCCATCCGCAAATCCGGGTTCCATTCCGGGAAGTTTCTTTGACGCCGACCATTGTGTCGGGGGCAGACGGGGAAGAACCTAAAGAAATTCCTAATGAACCGGTTATTATTTATGATCCTTCCGGTCCTTATACCGATCCAAATATTGAGATAGACGTTCGAAAAGGCCTGGCTCCGAATCGTGAAAAATGGATTTTAGATCGTGGCGATGTTGAACCTTATGATGGTTTGATCATGGGCGACAGAAAAGGGCTGCATTCTGGAAAAGAAGACTTGGAAGAAACCGAGCGTTTTGACCGAAAAGGCAAAAAACCTTTACGCGCTAAAGCGGGATGTAATGTGAGCCAGATGCATTACGCTAAGAAAGGTATCATTACTCCAGAAATGGAATATATCGCTATTAGAGAAAATCTGAGACGGGAAGAATGGGACCGTGATGAAGAGCGCGAAGCGCGTCTTGCCGGTAACTCATTTGGCGCAAGTATTCCTCAGGAAATTACTCCAGAGTTTGTTCGAGACGAAGTAGCCAAAGGACGGGCGATTATTCCGGCTAATATCAATCATCCCGAATCAGAACCTATGATTATTGGCCGTAATTTTTTGGTTAAGATTAACGCCAATATCGGAAACTCTGCGGTTACTTCTTCAATCGAAGAAGAAGTGGAAAAACTGGTATGGGGTATTCGCTGGGGCTCCGATACAGTTATGGATTTGTCCACTGGTAAAAATATTCATGAAACCCGAGAGTGGATTCTCCGTAATTCTCCAGTTCCTATAGGAACGGTTCCAATTTATCAAGCGTTAGAGAAAGTGGATGGAGTCATCGAAGAGCTTACCTGGGAGATTTATCGAGATACATTGATTGAGCAAGCCGAACAGGGCGTTGATTATTTCACCATTCACGCGGGCGTTTTATTGCGCTACGTTCCGTTAACCGCTAAGCGCGTGACAGGTATCGTTTCAAGGGGCGGTTCTATCCATGCCAAGTGGTGTTTAGCTCACCATAAAGAGAACTTCCTTTATACTCATTTTGAAGAAATTTGCGAGATCATGAAAGCGTATGACGTCAGCTTTTCTTTGGGCGATGGATTGCGACCCGGTTCCTCTGCCGACGCAAACGACGCCGCTCAATTTGGCGAATTAGAAACTTTAGGCGAGTTGACCCAAATAGCTTGGAAACATGATGTTCAGACCATGATAGAAGGTCCCGGTCATGTTCCCATGCATTTAATAAAAGTAAACATGGAAAAACAACTTAAGGAATGCCATGAAGCCCCATTTTATACCTTAGGACCTTTAACGACAGACATAGCTCCAGGGTATGATCATTTTACCAGCGGTATTGGAGCCGCCATGATTGGGTGGTTTGGTTGCGCTATGCTTTGCTATGTAACGCCAAAAGAACACTTGGGTTTGCCAAACCGACAAGACGTTAAGGATGGAGTTATCGCATATAAAATTGCGGCGCATGCCGCAGACGTCGCCAAAGGACATCCTGGATCAAGAGTTCGAGACGACGCTTTAAGTAAAGCTAGATTTGAATTCCGATGGGAAGATCAATTTAATCTTTCTTTGGATCCTGAGACTGCTCGGAAATTCCATGACGAAACTTTGCCAAAGCAATCGGCAAAAGTCGCGCATTTTTGTTCAATGTGCGGTCCTCAGTTTTGCTCAATGAAAATTACCGAGGATGTTCGTAAGTATGCAGCGGAAAATAATTTAGAAGATAGTAAGGCGTTGGAAGCGGGAATGAATGAAATGTCGCAAAATTTTAAAGAAAGCGGCGGAAAAATTTATTCTAACGTTACGCCAGAAAGTACTAACGAAGTATAGTTTTTCTAAAAGCGAGGGCTTATGGAAAAGCCCTCGCTTTTTAATTTCTCGCCATATTTCTAGAGCTAAAAACTTACCTGTTTGCGGCGGCGGAGTCTTCTTGAGGAGTGAGGATATCCAACCTGCGTCGTCCAAACCGAATATCGTCTTCTGTGGGTTCCTTACGCGCTCTTTGTTGTGCTTGTAGTCTTCGTTTGATATCGCTTTTTTGCACTATAGTTTTAGCGGATATAATTCCGCCGGAAGAGTCGTAGTCCCAACTAACAACTGTATGGTCGCGGCGTTGATGCCAAATTTTTCCAATTCCGGTTGTTATAGTTTGACCTGCCGTCGTTTGTGAAGTGGATGTTGGCCCGGGAGAGAATATCCAAAGCTCATCGTCAATACTCAAACCATTTGGCGGAAAAAGTCTGCGTCGGTCATAACCCCAAGGCGCTTTTGTTAAATTCTCAAAAGGATTGAGAGCAAATTGGGGGGGATTCCCCTTAGCTAGATTTTCGACAAAATTGTTGGTTATATTTTGTCTTAAATTTCCAATAGTTGAGTCTTCGGCTGTAATTTCAGCATCTTCCGCCACAGTCAAGACTCTTTGCATCGCAATGGCCCCTACTAAACCAATAACGATACATACCATAATGAATTCAAAAAAAGTGAATCCCGCTTGGTTTTTAAGGGGTTGAAACATGCTTTTTAATTTTTGTATATGTAACTTAGACAATTTATGAAACTTTACTTTGAATTTTTATCCGCTAATTTCGAACAAACTCTAATATAAAGGTTCAAATATTAGACAGAAATGATTGATTTTAGGTTAGTTAATTGTAACTCGAATATCGGAATATTGGAACTAAAATTTTTATCTTAGCCGCTGGTTAGCAAAAATATTTTGCGCAAGATATAAAAATTCAACTGGCAGATTTTCATTCGTAGTTCTTAATATTGTTCCTAGTTAATATTTTTTCAACACGCTAACATCATCTTTTTAAAATTTACGGTTTTTTTAAATAAAAAATAAGGACCTAAGTCACATTTATGAATATTTTTATAATGGGGTTTCAACGGCTTTCGAGCGTGTTTCTGGAGAATTTCGACTTGGGAGTGCATCCGATGTCTTTTGGTAAAACTTTTTAAATCCAACGATCTTTATGAGTTGCGAATCAATATTGCTCCGAAAATAAGCAGAGTGGCTCCAATCATTCGCATCCAATTGATTGGGTGAACGGCCAAACCAAACCATCCAAAATGGTCGAAAACCAGGGAAGAAGCCATTTGTCCACAAATGATAAAAGCAAATAGGGTAGCAGTTCCGATTTTTGGCGCCGCGATAATGGAAGCAAAAACGATAAAAGCTCCGCAAAACCCGCCCATCCAAAGCCACCATGGAATCGAGGTCATTTTAGCGATAGAGGGCCATGGAATACTTGAAGAAAGGCCGAAAATAATGAGAGCTATAGTTCCTACTATAAAAGAAATAATAGCCGCAAATATGGGATTTCCGGAAATTTGAGCGAGGTTGGCGTTAACCGACGCCTGAAAGGGCAATATAGCGCCCCCAAGCAAAGCTAAAAATATATAAAAATAGTTCATGGGTTCAGAGAAATAAAACTAGAAATTTTGAGGAAGGAAGTCCAGAGATGAATTAAAAACCTTGGTGAAACTGATAGCTTTATAAAACCGCTTTAAGGGAAAGAGCCATGCTTTTAAAATTGCTGGAGGCGTCTTCTACCGCCGTAGCTTCATAGCCGCAATGAGCGGTGCAATCAGAACATTTCGGGTTATTTTGGTGACCGTAATTATCCCAATCGGTTTCTTTCATTAATTGGTCAAAAGTTTCCGAATATCCTTCATCTAAAAGATAGCAAGGTTTTTGCCAGCCTAATACGGAATAATTGGGATTGCCCCAGGGAGTGCAATGGTAATCTCTTTTTCCCTGAAGAAATTCGAGATAGAGGGGCGAGTGATTAAAGTCCCAGCGCTTGCCTCTGTTTTTTGATAGAAGTTCTTTAAAATACGAAAATGTTTTATTCCTTCCCATGAAATGATCTTGATCCGGCGCGTCGGGATATTGAAACCCAGAAGAAACAGTGATACCGTCAATTTGCAATGGTTTTAGCGAATCAAAAAAGTTTTCGGCTTCTTCCACGCTCACGCCGTCAAAAAGAGTCGTGTTGCATGTAACTCGAAAACCTAACCGCTTGGCGGTTTTGATAGCGTCCACCGCAATTTTATAAGTTCCTGGCTTATCCACAATTCGATCATGTTCTTCTTCGTTGCCGTCTAAATGAATCGATAGAGTTAATAAAGGCGACTTAGGAAGTTTGTCAAAAAAATCATTTAATAATATAGCGTTTGTGCAAAGATAAACATAACGTCCCCGATCCACTAACCCTTTAACGATTTCGACAATTTCAGGATGCATTAGGGGCTCTCCCCCTGCAATGGAAACGATTGGCGCGCCGCAATCTTCCGCCGCTTTAAAACATTGTTCCGGCGAAAGATTTTGTTTCAGTATTTCGTTAGGTTTTTGAATTTTGCCACATCCCACACATTCTAAATTACACCTAAAAAGGGGTTCCAGCATCAAAACGAGCGGGTATTTTTTCCGCCGAAAGATTTTTTGTTTAAAAATATAGAAACCGACTTTAATAGCTTGTTTAATTGGGATGGCCATAATAGCTTCGAAATTATTTGCGAGAAATTGGTTGATTAAAGACGCCCAAACTGGGTATCCGATTGATTTTTAATTATATTGGGCAAGTAAGATAGCCGTCAACGATAATCTGTTTTTAATTTAGGAATTAGCGATGGAAGACAGGCAAAAACCGCCGGAGATGGAGAAATTGCCTAATTCAAATCATTCTAATCGAAGGTTGATAAAAGCCAGACGGAAAAAAATAATTGCGCTTTTAGTTTTGCCTTTCGTTTACATCGCTATCGATGGGACCCTCACTTACGATATTTTCGATTTTAAAATGGATACGCCTTTTAAGTGGTTTGTTTTCTTAATTATCTCTGTTCTTATTTTGGCGATATACGCGGCGGACGACAAAAAAACAAAATCCCGAAAATTAGACGATTAACCTGGGTGGGCGACAAGGTTTGTTTAAAATTTAGCGAGCATCTGTCGCGCTCTTGCGGCATGAACGTAATTTTCTAATTTTGTATATAGCTTTTCTGCTTTCTTTAAGTGGAAAATGGATTTTTCAGGATCGGAAATGTGTTCGCTATAAATAATCCCCAGCATATAGTGACCTTCGGCAAAGTTTGGTTTTAAGTTGATGGTTTCCAGGAGCGACTGACACGATTCCTGATATTGCATCATGTCGAAATAAACCAAAGCCAAATTATAATGCCATTCCGCCGAGGAAGGATTTAATTGAACCGCCATTTTAAAAGAGTGGGCCGCGTCTGAGAATCGGGACGACATCCGATAAGCTATGCCGAGGTAATAATGGACTTGAGGATTTTCTGGTTGAAGATCCAAAGCTTGTATCAAAACTTCCATGGCTTCCCGAAACTCGTTTTGTTTGATGTATGAAGCCCCTAGGGCAATATGTGCATGGTGAAACTTGGGGTTGATTCGAATTGCTTCTTTAAAAGCTCCTATTGCGCTGTTGATTTTATTCAACCCTGCGTCTTGTAAGCTCCCATAGGCTATGCCCATATTGTAATAAGCGTCTAAAAAGTTTGGTTTTTGGTGAATCGCTTCCCTATAAGCGTCTGCCGCAGCTTGGTAATACCCTAAATTTTGCAGTCGCAATCCTTCTTTCATCCAGCATTCCGCCGCGTCTTTTTTATCCACTTCTTTATCGTCGGGTCTTAATAACCGTCCCACTAAATTGGCGCTGTGCAGGTCGTTTTGTTCGACAAATAAATCTTCTGCTTGTTTCAAATATTTTGCCGCTCTTTTTGGGTTCCTCAATTTTTTAACGTGAATGGAACCTAACTTAAAGTAGCCGTCGGCGTAATCGGGTTTAATTCTAACGGCTTCTTTAAAGGCCTTGCGAGCGGAAGGATGTAATCCGAATTCTACGTAAGCGTCTCCAATCATGCAATAAGCCTGAGCCAGCGCGCTGTTTTTTTCGCGAAGGACAGGAGCTTCCGAGCCAAGGTCGTCTGGATATCGACCTAACCGATCAAAGCTCATCGTTAACCAGTGTTGGATTGCCGCGAATTCAGGATCTAATAAAACCGCTTCTTTAAACGCTTGCAACGCTTTTTTCAGTTGTCCTCTTCTCCAGTGTCCTCTCCCCAGATCAACAAAAATTTGCGGGCGATTCGAGCCATATTTAACGGCTTTTTTATAATAATCCAGCTCCTCTTTGGTTTTGCCCAAGTTTCCGTATACATATCCCATGAGATGATAAGCGGGGTAAGCGTCCGGATTTTTTTCAAGCGAAATTTCAAACTGTTCTAAAGCTTCTTTATTTTTGCCGCACGCGCATAATTTAACTCCTTCTTTGTAATTCGTCGAATCGCTCCAGGGAAAAGGAAATAAATCAATCAATATTGAAGATAACCGCTCAAGACTTTGGTCGGAAGTTCGCATTTGGGATATTTTATCAATTAAGCCAGGATTAGTTTTGGCTAATTGTTCCCCTAATGTTGAGAGAGTTTCTTGTCCCATTACATTGTCGTTAATTTTTATAATCTTAAGTAAAAACAAAAATAGCCTCAACAACTTCCGAGGCTTTAATATTATAAATTTTTATTGCGATAACTAAAAGGAAAATGGGAGGATCAAAAAATGCTGTCCTTATGCAATCAACAAGAGCGTTTTGCCGATCAATTAAAAAATGTTTATTCCAAAGACCTCCGCGTGTCTTCCTGAGGAGAACCTTTAGGTTCTTCGAAGGATCTCGCCTCGATTTAATAAAATAAAATCCTATTTGATTTTGGCAGTTGCGTGGATATGGATATTGCCCACAAACCCGGCCCAACGCGTTAGCGTGGCCGCGATATTTTGCCTTCGGCGGCTTCGTCGGGCATGGCCGGGATAGTTTCCAGCGGCAGTTTTCCGCTAGCGACCTTGGTTCAAATAGTCGCGAGTTTCCTGGCAACACGGATTTTCCAAAAGTTTTTCAGCGGGACCGGCTTCGCAAATCTCGCCGTTACACACGAAAATGGTTTCATCGGAAACCCTTTTGGCTTGTCCTATGTTGTGAGTGACCAGGACTATGGTGTGATTTTCTTTTAAGGAAAGGATTAGGTCTTCAATGGCGCGTGCCGATTTGGGATCAAGGGAAGAAGTGGGTTCATCCATCAATAAAATATCAGGCTTGGAAATGAGAGTTCTGGCCAAAGCTAACCGCTGTTGTTGACCCTGGGAAAGGGACAGTCCAGGTTCATCCAGGCGGTTTTTGACTTCCGTCCAAAGGCTCACTTTTTGCAACGCTTGCTCTGTCAAACTGGCAAAATCTTTTTTTCTTTCGGGCTGCAATCGTTTAACGCCAAAGATAACGTTCTCATAGATAGATTTAGGAAACACGCAGGGCTTTTGAAAAACGATACCGACATTTTGACGTAAGGCGTAAACGTCAACGTTTTTTTCATAAATGTTTTGACCGCCAACCCAAACAGATCCTTCCGCTCGAAACCCGTCAATACGGTCGTTCATTCTGTTGAAAGTTCTAAGCAGGGTTGATTTACCCGTGCCGGAAGGACCGATGATGCTGGTTACGGCTTTAGAAGCAAAATAATGGGTGATTTTACTAAAAACTGGAGCGGACCCATAAAACAAACTGGCGTTTTCGATTTTAATGTCGAATTGATTATTATTCATCGTTCCGGTTCCCAGGATAAGCGGCTTCGCACGGCCTTAGCCCCTAGGATAAGGAAAAAAACGATCGCAAGCAAGACAGAAGCGGCCCCCCATGCGTTGGCCAGAGCGGTAGGATTCGTCGCTTCCTGGGCCAAGACAAGAATATGCGTTTGCAAAGTAGCTACAGGCTCTGTGAGTGATTGCGGAATCGATACTCCGGAAAAAGCGGTTGCCGTGAACATGATAGCCGCAGTCTCTCCGCCAGCGCGCGCCAGTCCCAGAAGCGCCCCCGTGACTATGCCGTAGATAGAATGGGGAATTACGACTGCCATGATTCGCTGATTCGGTTTGAGGCCAAGAGAAATACTGGTTTCTTGATAATGTTCAGGAAGAGTTTCGATAGCTTCCAGTATGGCGGCATGCGCCGTTGGGAGTATCATCGCCGCTAAGATTAAAGCGCCCGTCAACCAGGAAACGCCAATTCCCAAAAATTTACCGAAAAATAGATATCCCGCTAAACCTAGAACAATGGTGGGCATCCCGTTTAGAGAAGCCATAAAAATTTTAAACGTTTTTTTCCAGAAGGAAGATTTTAAATACTCGGTTTGGTACAAAGCGGTTCCTAATGCAACGGGAAGGCAAATGGTTATCGAGGCAAACATCAATAAAAGCGTTCCGAATATCTGATAGAGAATACCTCCTTTTGCGCCAAAATCGGTAGACTCTGAGGAAATAAATTCCCAACTTAACGCCGAAAATCCTCGCGAGAAAACAGCAAATAAAATGAATACCAAAATAGAACAAGCAAACAGCGTTAGAAGAGCTAAAAAAGCGGAGAATAGTTTTTCTTTTTGGGTGCGCGTCATTTTCTAAATCCTTTAATAAGCCAATTGCCAAACGCCGTGAGAAACATGACCAGGAAGAACAATATCAACGCCAGAGCCATCAATGCGCTCCAGTGTTCGCCAAACCCTAAAGTCTCCGCCGCCTCGCGGCCTAATTTAGAGGCGATACTTTGACCAGAAGAGAACACGTCGAACCAGGGTTCGGGAATGCGATCCAACCCGCCAATGACCAGCATAACAGCGATGGTTTCCCCCATAGCTCGTCCAATAGCAAGTAAAATCGCTCCCGCAATTCCGGGAGTCGCGTGTGGCAAAGCGACTGAAAAAAGAATTTCCATCTTGGACAATCCCAGTCCGGAAGCTGCCTGACGGTATTCGGCCGGAGTCGAGTGAATTGCATCTTCGGATAAAGTCATGATGGTCGGCAAAATCATGATGGCTAACAAGAACGAAGCGGATAGTAAAGTATAACCATCGACTAAATTGAATATGTTCCGCACCCAAACAGAAAGTAAAGAAACCCCAAGCAGCCCGTAAACGATGCCCGGCACGCCCGCCAGTATTTCCATAATCCCTTTAACGGTTAAACGCCGGCGCGGATCTAAAAACTCAGACGTATAAATTGCGCTGGCTAAAGCTAACGGGGTAGAGAAAATAAGTGCCATCAAAGTTACGGCGGCGGAGCCAAATATCATGGGAGCGGCGCCATACTCTTCGCCAGGAAACCAATCCAAACCTAGTAGAAACTGTGAGCCATGATTCCAAATGAATGGGCCGCCTTCCCAAAACAGGTAGGCGACAATTCCGCCTCCCAGCGTCATGGACAAAAGAGCCATGACAAAAGCAATCCAATGAAAAAAATCAAATTCAGCGAATCGGGACATAACCGCTTTTTTCAATGATAGGTTTAACGTCTGGACCTAGAAGGAATTCGATGAATCGTTGGGTCGATTTGGAAATGTTTTTTTGAGTCACAATATCCAGGTCCCGAGAAATCGGGTAAGCTCCCGATCTTATATTTTCGATAGAAGGCTCGATTTTTTTTCCCTGATGTATCAGATCGACTCCCACTACGTCTTTGTTAATCCATGCTTGCGAAAGCATGCCGATCGCTGAATCGCTCTGCGTGATTTTAGCTTGCTCTTCGTTATTCGAACCGGAAACCAAACGCGCTCCGCGCGCCCTGGCGGTAGGGTTGCCGAAAACGTATTCCATGAAAGCGTGACGCGTTCCGCGATGCCGTTCTTTATCGACAACAACAATTTTTTTATTCGGTCCTCCAAGTTCTTTCCAGTTTTTGATTTTACCAGCATAGATATCGCGAATTTGCTCTTTAGAAAGCGTTGTAATTCCTGCGGAATAAACTTCGGAAGAAACGACGCAAGCCACGCCGTCGCGACCGAGCGTATGAGTATTAAACTTTTGATTGTTATACTTTTTATGTTCTTTCTCAGAAATCTTACGCGACATCATTCCGATATCAACGCGCTTGTCGGCAACAGAACTAAATCCAACGCCAGAACCGCCAGCGTTAACGGTGATGGAGATATTGGGATGTGTAATTTTAAATTTCTCCGCCGCGCGTGAAACGACGGGTAGAACCGTCGTTGATCTTGCGATACGTATATTAGCTTCATTAGCGTTAAGCGGTATAGACGAGAACAAGAATATAAGAATAACTGCCAAATAGAGAACGAATTTAAGTGATTTAATTTTTTGAATCATGAGTTTTTTGAGTTGAAAAAATGGAGACGTAATTTACCTGTTTTTTCGAAAGGATCAAAGACAAAATGTGGACACTTAATTTAGAAAAGACCGCTCAATTTAGTCGTGATTATCTCTATTGTATTACAAAAAAAACCTATCTGCTTGTCATCTAGACAGAAGTGGAGAGATCTCAACGATCCGTGGATCGTTATCTACTAATTAACTTGGAGTTAGTTTCTTAGAAGCTTGTCGAGGCGCGACCTCCTTATTTTAATTCCTAATTCGCTTCGCTAATCTTCTTTTATCCATCGTGGCCAGCTTTTTGCCTGGCGCCATTATCGATCCAGCAATTAACTCCATCGTTTCTCAATCGAACCGACAACGCTAAAACATATTCCTTATGCGCGTCGGAATCGTGGCTATAGCTGATAAAAACTTTGGGTCGAGGTTCTTCCATTTAACAGCGACTTTACTTATCAGATTTATCCAACTTGTTTGCGGTTTTATTGAGAAGATTAGGAACCAGCTTTTCAGAAAATCCTGCGATAAAACTCCACACCATTAGCAAACTCAAAACACTGAAGTTAAAGCCCTCTTCTTTACTCATAAGTTTGGCAATATTTGGAATCATGCCGCCATCGATTAGGTTGGATTGAAAAAGAAAAAAAAGTATGACAGCGGATCCGAAACCGATTACAGGTCTGAAAAAAATATAAGTTACGCGATGCATAACTTTTAAGTCTTCTATACTACTGTTCTCCAGTTGTTTTCCTAATCCCGTTAAGAAACTAAATGCAGCGCCCATAAACCCCGCTAAGCCGCAGCATGTAATCAGCAGCAAATCGATTATGTGGCCGTTGAATTTAGGTAAAGAATAAGAGATTTCAAGAAAGAAAGTGAGCCCGGATATAGAAGCTAAAAAAATAAGGACAGAAACTGAAAAAATGTAAAGAGTTCTATTCCTGATATATCTTATGTAATCTTGTATTTCTTCTCTGTTTGTAAAAAACCACTGTAAATCGTTAACTATCCGTAAAAGAAGCGCGCGCTTTTTATTTTCTTCTTTGGCGGCTTCCTCTAGTTTTTTGCTATAGAGGTCGCAGGTTTTTTTTTCTAATTTGCCTTCTGTTTCTTTTAATCGTCTGCTTAATTCAATATCCAAAGTATCTGGATCGTATACGTAGGTCATGTATTGCTCAATTTTATAAGCGGTTCTCCATGCGGCTATATCGTCTTTTATCTTTTGGCTAAAAAGCTTTTCAATTTTTTCTTTAATGGGTGAGCTGATTTTTTTGTTTTGTTCTTTTGCCAAATCAAAAGAAACTTTTAACGTTAGCCTGAATTGCTCCGTAAGCTGTTTTTGGTCTTTTTTTAGAAAGACCCTTTTAAAATCTCTTTTCCAAAATCCTTCTGGTTGTTCGCAAGGTGTTGGAGTGGACACGTCTGAATTTTTAGCTTCTTCCATAAAATCCTCGAAGGTTTCCGGTTTTTCCTGAAATTTTTCTTATATAATTTGAGATTTTTCATAATCGCATAAAAATTTTTACATTCCAAAATTTTTTAAAATCAATTTTGCGTTTAAATCGGGAGGTCAAGGAAAGAGGAAAGAAAGTTCAGAATAAGCTTTTTAAAGTTTTATATCGGTTTAAGGTTTTTTACCGATGACGGCGTAGTCCTGGAAACCAAATAAAATTTGATTCAATTTCTCGATATCGCGATTGACTTGCTCAACCGTTTCGCGAGCGTTTTGGTTGGAAGGTATAGAAATCTTGTCCAGTTGTTTTTCTTCGGGGAAAGGCGACAGGTACTTAATTTCGCTCTTGGCAATACCGCAACTGTCCAAGAGAAATTGGATGGTATCTGGATGGATGGGATTGATGTGAGTTAAATCCAAATAAAAACTGGTGGAGGAAACGACAATGGAATGAGGATTTGGCGTTTCATAAATCAGCGTTCCGCCGGACTTTAGTTTATTGGAACAGAGTTGGACAAATTCTCTAAGGCGATCATTGCCAACGTGTTCAATAACATGAGCGGCAAAGATTCCTTCGAGCGACCCATCTTCTAAAGTTTTAAGATAATCAAACGCATTTGCTTTTTCTGCGTTTAAACCTTTCTTTTCACAGATGTGGATCATGTCTTCGTTTAAATCTATACCCGAAGCCGTTATTCCATTCTCTTTCAGAAGCGAAAGGAATTCTCCTCTACCGCATCCGATATCCAAAACCTGGTTAGCGTTTTTAAAATAAGGTAAATAGATTTCCTGTTTCTTTTTTATATCCGCTTCAAAACCACGATAACGATTTTCAAAACGAAAATACTGGTGATCCCAAAGATTGTTTTTTTCTTCTTTTATGATTGGACCTACTTTTTCCAGGTCGAGTTTTCCTTCGGTCGCTTCCAGCAAACGCTCAAGACGGTTTTTTAGCAACAAGTTTTCTTGTTGGAGTTCTTTTGTATACGTGATTAACCAGTTGATGTTGTTTTGGTTTTCGTAGCCTTTTATGTATTCGTCATGGTGGTGATCGACTAATCGCGTGATTAACTCGACAAGATTTTCATTAAAATAGGTTTGTCGCAACAGCGTCATATTAATTATGGGAGTCAGCAAGGCCCGCAAACATTTTTTCATAGCGATGATGATAGGACCAAATATTGGAACTTTTGAACTAATTGGTTCTTGTTTCCGAGGATCGGCTTTTTCGTATAGAAGCGCTTTTAGGCGAAAAAAGTCATCATAGAGTTTTGGGTCTAAAGGCGCAGGTGGTTTTGATTCTAGTTCGGACATAGAGTTTTTCAAAAAAATGAGTTATACGCTCAGCGGGTTTTCCGATGACTTCTTTTGAGTTTCAGATCGGTTATCTTTACGATTTTCCTGAGACGATTCGTTTCTAACGATGGACGTTTCAGAGTTTAGGTCAAACGCTCCCGAAAATTTGGAGAGACTTGGCAATATGCTAAAAATTAACGCGTCGTTCCACCAATCAAAACATTCTGAATAGTGAGTGTCTACGGAATGCAAAGCTACTGTTAAAAAATAATCCGCCGGTTTTAGAGGCAATTCTTGACTAAACGAGGCGGTAACGGTTTCTCCCGGTTTTAAATTTTCAAGCTTGATTCCTTTGTGAAACGTGTTGGCTCCGTATACTTCCACTCCGTTACGATCCCGAATAAGCATTCCTACCGTTAAATTTTCGATAGGCTCTTTAACCTCCAAACTTATTTCCAGAGTAGCGGCGTCTCCGCAAACAAAGGCGTTTTTTTCTTCTTTCTTTTCGTTGAAAACTTTTATTTGAGTGATTTTAGCTTCGTAGGAGCCGTATCTTCTACCTTTTTTTTCATCGTCGTCTTGCGAATCTGAGAACCTCGGGTCTTTAGCGGTCGCAGAGCGTATTGCTTTTGCTTCTTGCCGCGCAACCAGTTCCATGTAATGATCCAGTACCGCGCCTGTTTCCCCTTTTTCTACAAACTTGCCGCGATCAATCAAAATGGTTTGGGGACATAAGGCCTTTAACGTATTGAGATCGTGGGAAACAAAAACGATGGTGATTCCTTGCTCGTGGAACTCCCGAATTTTTTCTAAACATCGATGTTGAAATAAGGCGTCCCCTACCGATAACGCTTCGTCTACGAGTAGAATTTCCGGGTCAATATGGATGGCGACAGAGAAAGCCAGACGCACCTGCATTCCGGACGAGTAAGTTTTTATTGGATAATCGATAAAGCCTCTTAATTCTGAAAATTCTAAGATGCTTTCAAATTTTTCGTCAATTTCTTCGGGGTTTAACCCCATCAAAGCCGCATTCATATGGACATTGGATCGGCCAGAAAATTCTGGGTGGAATCCCATTCCTAATTCTATGAGAGATGCGATACGGCCGTATGTCCTGATTTCGCCTTCCGACGGGGCTGTAATACCGTTGATTAATTTCAACAATGTGCTTTTGCCAGAACCGTTAGGACCAATGACTCCAACGGCTCCCCCTTTTTCAATAGCGAAATTAACGTTTTTAAGAGCCCAAAAGTCGGAATGATAATTTTTTGCCCCCATCGACAAAAATTCAAAAAGCCTGTGCGACGGTTTCGCATAGATTTCGTACTTCTTGGATAGGTTTTTGGCTTCGACAGCGTTCATAGTAAATCGACAAACTTCCTATGGTATTTGGTGAAAATGCGGTAACCGGCAAAATAGATAAAAATCGAGCATGCGCCAAAATAAAAGAAGTTGCTCATTTGGAACATTTGGTTGTTTAGAAATATATCTCTATAAATATGAACCAGATGAGTCATGGGATTAAGCATATAAAGACTCATAAACCGCTCTGGAACTAAACTTTCTGGATAAAAAATGGGAGTTAGGAACATCCAAACGGTTAAAAACACGCCTATTATTTGAGTGGTGTCTCTGAAAAATATATTAACCGTTGAAGTTAAAAGTCCCAACCCTAACGCAAAAAGTAATTGGAAAACGAGCAATAGCGGTAGCATGACTAAGTAAGGGCTTACGAATTTTAGAATGATTAAAATAGCCAGCGTTAATATTCCAAGGTTGATCAGGCCGGTTATAAGCGCCGAGCACGATAAATAGAGCGGCAGAATTTTGGCTGGAAAAACCATATTCTTAATTAAGTTGCTATTGTCCACGATTGACGAGGTGGACCGTTGAACGGCGTCTTGAAAGGCCATCCACGGACACATCCCGCAAAATAAGTAGAGTGCAAAGTTAGTCATTCCCGGTTGGTCGCCTAGTTTTACTTTTAATATAACCGAGAATAAAAAGGTATATATTAATAGCGTAACAATGGGATGAATGACCGACCAGAATATCCCCATAACAGATCCAGCGTAACGGCTATGAAGGTCTCTGCGGATAAATTCCTTCAGCAGATCCTTATTGTGGATTAGACGTTTTAATACAAGAATCATTGAACTTATTCGATTGCGTTTTTATAGCTGGTTTACTTTTTTCCCATAAAGCTAAAAAGCGGCTCCATCGGAAAATTTTGTTAGCGTGATTCTTTATACCACGGTAATGCTTGTTTTATAAAGGTTAAATGCCTTACTTGGCAAGTTGAAGCGAGTTAGAGCTACTATTTGAAAGTGGATGATAATTTTATCTTCTTAATTCGAATTCCCAAATTTCTATTATCCGATGATTCCCATAGGGCGCTAGGATTGAATGTTTTATCCAATCGAATAATTAATTGATTTCCTTGAGCTTTTAAAAGGAAATCGCTCAATGGGTAAATTTTTAAAAATTTGCCGGATTTTGCCTGGAAGCGGTCCAGTTTTTTTCCATTAAGATAGAAAGTCGTTAGCAAATCGTCTTTATAAAATTTTGGAATTTCTCCTTCAATTATTAACTCGGAACGGGTCTTCAATTTATTGAAAAGGATTTGGCTTTCTTTTTGCGTCCACCGGAACAGCCCCTCTTGATCTTTTTCAAGTCCATACCACCCTTTTAGCAAAAGCAGCTGTGGTAGTCCCTTCGTTACTTTGTATGTTTCGTTTTCATAAATTTTACGGCCAAATTGGGATTTTACGATATCTTTCTCCGTCGCATTGTTGATAGAAAGAGTTACGTCAATGCTATCTTTTAGCGGATTGTAAAAATAATTTGAGTCAACGTGTCCAGTAAATGGAGAAAATATCCAAAAATCCCACGGTTCTATCCTTCCAGTTAATTTGATTATTTTATCTCTCAAAAAATAAGAAAGCCAAGCCTCTTCGGTAGGTGTGTTGGTATGAATCAGAATTTTTGAATTTGGAGGTAGATCTAAATCTTCTAAAGCAATGTGATCGGCGCCTATAATAGGGTGTAGAGCGGGATTTGATCCTTCGACATAGTTTTTTAGGTTTAGAAATAAACCGGCTAAGAAAATTATTAATACAGTTCCTTTTAAAATTTTTTGTTTAAGGTGTTGAATTCCCCAGGTTGCTCCGAGAACGACGGTTAAAATCAAAGGAAATACCGCAACCACCGAATGTTTATAAAAGTGATAGCGATAATCTATAGCAAAAAAATAGCCGGCAAATACAATCATGAAGCAAATATCGGCTAATAAGAGAAATTCCTTTTTTTTAAGAGAAATATAGACTCCTGCTAGCGCTAAAGCCGTCCAAAGCCATCCAACCATATCGAGAATTTTTGAATTATTAGATTCGGAAAAGTGATAGCTGAAACCAAATAATTCCTCTAAGTAGGCTATACGTGGAATGTTGTTAGTAAATTGCGACGTGATTTTAGCGTATTCGTTTGTGTATTCGACGACCCACCAAATGGTTATTGGCGAAAGTAGAGCCGCGCAACCTAAAATGAAAAGCGAGTTTTTTAGAGCAATGTTCCATTGATCGCGTCTTCGAAATTTAAAAAATCCATAAAATATGGCCGCTCCTATTATGTGGCTTAACATAAAAACGTACATCGTTAAAAAACCGGTAACGATCACAGAATAAAAAACTAAATTATTTTTTTTATCCGTTTCCAGGGCAATTTTTAAAAATCCCAAACCCAGAATGTAAAACATCATTCCCAAAATTTGAGGCAGCTGTCCAATAAGCGGCCAATAAAAATAGGAAATATTTATAGCCGCCAAACCAGCGACTAAAAGGGCCGATTTTTGATTAAACCCAAAACCAACTCGACAGGAAGCGTAAGCTGCGATTGGGAGGAAAGCTCCCAAGACACCTGATACCGTAAGGTATATTTTGTAAGCTGGAGTCCCAAAAATTGCGGCAAAAGTAGATACTAGAAAAAAGTATGGAAATAATTCGTCATATTCGAAAATTTGACTTAACATTTGAGTCATTGGTTTTTCAAAATCTGGAGAAACTTTATCGTGCCAGGAATGATTTAAAAAATAATCTGCTGGAAAAGAAACAAAGGCTCCATAACTTTGAAAAGCAGAAGTTATGAAACCGGTTTCGGTTAGCAATCTAAAAGTGGGAAAAGCCGCTAATATCCATATTAAGATAAGCCAGGGGGAATAGTCCGAATCTTTAAGAGGATTTATTCTGTTGCGAATGATTTGAAAAACTGTAAAAGAAGCGCAAATTAAAAAAGCCGCCCAACCTCCGATAGAAACGGGCAACCCAGCTAGGCTTGCGTAAAGCGGTATAATCGATAAAGGGATAATCGCTAACACAGGCGATAGCGCCAATCGATATCGGGCGCAAACGCCCTGACATAAAGAAACCGCCAAACCCCATCCAGAAATATACAAAACAGTTAGGATGGCTCCATAAAGAGTCAGATGTTTTAAAACTATCATTTAGATTCAGAAGATGAAGAAAATCGCCATAGGCTAGGTGACTAACGCCATATAATACCACCTTTATTAGGCAGTAAAGCTTGCTGGAGTGAAATATTCCCTATGAATCATTTAGAAAATATTTTGTATTTTTTTCAAAGTTTTAAAAAATTATCAAAGTTTGACAATTTGATATAATAGTATTTTTATAGAATAAAATTCGCTTTTGACAAATTACCCATGACTACCAACGTTTCTTTAACTCCCGAATTAGAAAAATATTTACAAAAGAAAGTCCAGGCTGGAGGATACAAATCAGTTAGCGAAGTGGTACGCGAAGCGTTGCGACTTTTAAAAGAAAAAGATCAAGAAGCAGAAACCAAGTTAAAAATTCTTAAATCCGCCATTCAAAAAGGATTTGATAGCGGTCCCTCTTCTTTACTTGATATGGATGCTATTAAAAAGAAAGCCCGCCAAAGGACGACCTCATCTTCAAAAAATAAATGAGCCAAAATTTATGGAAACGTCCTCAAGCCAAAGAGGATCTTATCAATATTTGGTCTTTTATCTCGGAAGATAGTCATCACAACGCAGACAGATTTTTAGATTTACTGGAAGAAAAATGTCAAATTCTTGCAAGTAATCCTTTAATGGGACGAAGCCGAGAGGAATTGATTCCCAATCTCTGAAGTTTTCCCGTTGGAAATCACATAATTTTTTATCTCCCCTATAAAAATGGGATTGAGATCGTGCGCGTTTTAAACGGTTCTATGGATGTTCAAAACATCTTCTAAGTTGTTTCGACTCAAAATTTTTCTTTTTAGTAAGAAATGGATGAAAAAAGTGGTTACAATATCCACGGAATTATTCTTTTCTATGTTTCATATCTTTGAAGCATTTCGATTTTTCAACTAATCCATTTCTTAAAGGAACCGACTCATTTTAAACTTCTCCGTAATATCCAGCGGCAGTCGCGGCAACTGCACTTATATTGAATCGCCGAATGCGCGAATTATTATCGACGCAGGTATAAGCCAAAAAGAGCTGGCTGCGCGCCTTAAATTGATCGATAGAAGTCCGGAAAACTTAGACGGGATTTTTATGACTCATGAACACTCGGATCATTTAAAGGGCATAGGCCCTTTGGCCCGGAAGTTTGGAATCCCGGTTTATTCCACTTTAGGCGCTCATGAGGCTGCAAAAAAGGTAGTAGGTAGCGTCGAAGATTGGCGTTATTTTAAACCTTTGGATCGCATTACCATCAACGACTTAGAGATAGAAGCTTACCCTACCCCGCACGACGCTGCCGACCCGGTTGCGTTTGTCGCGCGTTGCAATGGTTTCACATTGGGGCAAGCGACGGATTTGGGATGTTTAACCCCTATGGTGTTTGAAAAAATGTCCAGCGCCGACGCTCTATTATTAGAGGCTAACCACGACGTGGAAATGTTAGAAGTTGGTCCCTATTCCTGGTCGTTAAAGCAAAGAATTAAAGGCGATAGCGGTCATCTTTCGAATAAAGCTTGCGCCGAACTGGTTTCCAAAGTCTCTCATGACGAATTGAGGATTTTGGTTTTGATGCATTTGAGCGAAAAAAATAACCACCCGGAAATAGCCAAAGTAACCGTAAGTCCATTTATCAAAAATTCTAAAACCCGACTGGTATTAGCGGAGCAAAACCGACCGACAGAGCTGTTTTCTTTGTGTTAATGTTTTCCCAAATAAATGAATAAAGATTCCAATAAAATTTTAGGTTGTTGGTACGGCCTGGTTGTTGGAGAAGCCATGGGTTGCGCCGCGCGTGGTTGCAAGCCGGGGGCGGTTGCGCAATTGTTTGGTGAAATGGACGATTATAAGGATGTTGCCGCTTTGGTTGGAAAAGGGGTGAAATGGTACCGGATGAAAGGGCTGTATGGAGCCATTTCCCAATGCGCTTTGGTTGTCTGCGATCAGTTGCTACAAACTAAAAAAATCGAATCGTTATCTTTAATCGACCGGTTTGTCGAGTTAAGTCATGCGGGTCCAGAAGAGTATTTTGGATGCTATCGAAGACCTGAAGGACAAATTAGATATGCAATTTCCAACTTTTCTGAGCCACAAGATAGTTTAGAGGTAAAAATAAAACCGGCTATTGGAGCGTGTTTGACTTTAGCGGTTCCCGTTGCGATGTTTAACGCGGGAAATTTGAAGGTGATACGTAAACAAGCCGCTGAAATCTCTAAATTATTTACAAATAATGCGCTTGAGATTGTAGGGGCGTTGCTGGTTGGTTTTTTGGCTGATTACTTTGTCGCAGGACGCCGTTCATTTTCTCCAACGCCCTCAAATTGGAAAAAGTTAATTGAGGAATCGATTCAATTTTGCCAGGAAGCCGAATCCTGGCTGATAGAAGAACGCTTTTTAATTTCTTTGCAAGGAAACTCTTCAAAGGCTTTAATTGCTTCTTTGCAATGTTTGCTGGATAACCTGGAAAAGAATATCGATAAAGTTTTGGAAGCATTGTGCAAAACCGTTTCTGAAACGACAGAAAATCCTATCTCTCATTCTTCTCAGGGAAGAACCGAAGTTTTATTGCCGGCTGCTTTGGCTTTTATCGCCAAGTCTGAAAATAAGTTCCTAACGGGTTTGACCGCCGCTCTTAATAGAGGAGGAGAAGCTGATAAATTGGGAGCTTTGGTTGGCGCTTTAGCGGGAGCGGTTTATGGATATACGTCTATTCCAGATCCAATAAAAAACGGTTTGGTTAATTTTAAAGAAATTAAAGCTCGTGGCGAAGCTTTGGGAGCGCGTCGTCAGAATCCAAACCTGAAGAATCTATTCGAGATGGAATCCAGTTTAACGCAAAAAGAATACGACCAAAGACAGCGTTATCTTCAAAAAGAGCCCAAGAAAAAATCAAAATCCGCAAAACCCCGAAACCTGATCGACGCCGCAATACAAGATTTATCCGCTCCAGAAAAAGAAGATAAAGGTAAATGGAGAAAATTCCAAAAAGATAAAACCCGTAAAAAACGAGACCGGAGACGCAACTTGCCTTCCGCTTCTGATTAGGGTAGATTTTCGCTTTAAATTCCAGAGGTCGGAGGTTATAATCTTTCCTTCCAAAAAATTTTTACCTTTTTTCTGATTTATCGAATTGTAAGAAAGGAGTTTATTTATTATGTCCAACATCCCTTCGAATTTTTCTTCGGATGAGGAAGTTCAAAAAGAACTTTCCGAAATGCTTAATGAAAAGGACGCCGACGCACGAATCAAGTTTTTACAGGAGCAGCGTGAACTTGAAGTGACCGTGGAAAAAGACCCGAACCTGATGCATATTTCGGTTACGATAGCTTCAAAAGATGGGAAAGCCTATAAGGTTACGGCAAATTCTACTTTGATGGCTTTAAGTAAGTGTTATGCAAAATTTTTGGAGAGAAGTAAACAAACAGCCTGAATAAAAGACTTTTTATTTATTTTTATATAAAAAAGCGAGAGAAAAAATTCCGGAAACTGCTAAAACTGCCAGGGTGGTTAATAAACTTTTCCAGTTTGAAATCTCGGAGCCCATCCGGGCTAATATGGCGCATCTGATAAACGAAGTAAAAAAGCTAATCGTAGCAAACTTTCTTAAATTTAATTTTGCGACTCCCGCCGCATAGGAAATGATGTCTGAAGGGTTGTAGGGCAGTACTCGAACCCAGAGAATCCAACTGTCGTATTTTTTAAAACCGACAAGAATTTTTTGAACTTTATCTCGGTTAAAAAAGCCGGCGAATCTTTGATTTATTTTTATTCCTATCCCATAGACTGTCAGAGAACCCAGGAATAAACCGCTTCCAGCGGCTAATGCGGTTTTCCAAAGCCCAAATTGATGACCCGCTCCCATAGTTAAAGCCTCAGCGGGTATGGGGGGCACGATTACCTGAACGGCCATCGCAAAGAATAAAGCCCAAAGGCTTTCTGTTTCAGTCATTCAAACAAAATTTAATTTTCCCTGCATGGGAAGACGTTGAAAAGGGCTTTTGCCACAATCCATTTGGCGGGAAAATGAAGTTCTTCAGGATTGGCTCGCATCCATTTAACGATTACCATAGCGATTTGCTTATTAGTGGCTTTTTCCAGGCAGTAAAGGCGGGTATCAAAGGAAATATCCAAAACGCCAATTACGAAGCCCAAACAAAGCCCGTCGCTATAGTCGTCGCCATTTTCGCAAAGTTCCAACAAATCGGTGCCAGTAATCTCCACGCCAAATTTTGCCGCTTCTGCGGAGGTAGATCCCATGAACAGAATAGACGCCAAAAAAATTGCTCCAATGATCTGCTTCATTAGTCTTGTTGCCCCTTAGAAAATAGTGGCTTTCGTTACTTAATGAATTTTTATGATACAAGATGCTGATTTCATCTTAAAAGGGAACGCGGAAAATGGCAATTGCTTATATTCATTTACCCGTTCAAAAAGTATAAAAGAAATCAAATGAAGGAAAGAAAATCGAAGAAATAAACTTTTTGGCGTTTAAAAATTCAAGGAGTGGGGGGTTTTTGATTAAGATTTGGAGATTTCTTTCTTGAGATCCAATAAGTGTTGAAAAAATTCTTGAAAATTATCGATTCGTGTTACTCCAGGGATCGAACTGGAATATCCTTTTCCGCCGGCGATAATTTTAACTTCTTCTTTAATTCTTTCTCTAAGATTTGAAATTAATTTGGCGGCTTTTTGTTTGTCGTAATAACAAGAAACGCCTAAACATAAAATATTACTGTTCGTTTTTAATACTGCAGAAATAATTTCTTCGCAAGGCGTATTGGAACCTAAGTAAACAATCCTATAGTCGGCTATCACCGCTATCGTGGCGGCCATTTGCAATCCCAGATTATGATCATCGCCTGGAAGCGACGTGATTAGAATTTTAGCTCCATCATTTCTTTCGTTAAGTTGACGCCATTTCGAGCCCAAAAAATCGTACAAACGTTCGGAAGCAAAATGTTCTTGTGAAATAGATATTTCTCCCGTTTCCCAACCTTTACCAATTTTGTCTAAAAATGGAACAGCTAATTGATTGATAAAACCCAAACCACCCATTTTTGCCCACTCTTCAAAAAATCCATCGTCTAAAGTTTGGTAAGAAAATTTATGGATAGCTTCAATCCAACCTTCGATAATTAATTCGCGGGAATTTTCAATTTGAGTTTCGTTAGTTTTAGAATGAGCTGGCGTCGATCCAGGTAATAAAGAACTAATGTTGAGCAAACTTTCAATTTCGCTTAGAGAAGCTTTGGCGAGTTTTCCCGGACGATGGCCTTCTTTTAACGCTCGGGCAATAGCTCTAAGGCGAGGGACTTCCTCTTTTGGGTATCGCCTATGACCGGAAGGAAGTCTAAAGGGTACAGGGGTTCCATACCGTTTTTCCCAAACTCTGAGAGTGTGAGTACTAATTCCGGTTAACCGGGCGAGTTCGCCGATGGGCAAACCAGTATCATTTAATGGATTGTCTAACATAAATGTCTCATTTCTAGACTTAATATAGAAAATTAAAAAAAGAAAATCAAAAAAGATCTATCATTAGACAAATTAATTTTATTAAAAAAAATAATTTGACATAAATTGTATTTATTTCTAAAATTAATATATTAAATAAATGAGGTTTAAACATTATGTCTAATTTTGAATCGGTTATTTTGGTCGGGCATGGCGGTTTGCCAAATGATTGTCCGCAAGATGTTGTATCCAGATTAAAGCGTTTGGAGATGGAGAGAAGGCGTAGAGGAGTTTCCGCTTCAGATGAAGAAAAGGAGCTGGATAGAAAAATCCGTAATTGGCCAAGGACTCCGGAATCAGATCCTTATAAAGTTGGTTTAGAAAAGCTTGCTCAACATTTGGCCGAGAGGATGCCGGATACAAAAATTGTAGCCGCTTACAATGAATTTTGCGCTCCGAGCATAGAAGATGCCGCCGATAATTTAGTTAAGTCGGGCGTTAAGAAAATTTTTTTAATTTCATCGATGTTTACTCCTGGAGGGTCTCATTCTGACAAGGAGATACCGGAAGATGTAGAACAATTACGAAAAAAATATCCGAATGTGAATTTTCAATACGCGTGGCCTTTTGATTTAAGCAAAATCGCGGAATTAATGGTAGGTCATTTAGAAAATTATAATAATTCAAATTCCTAGAAAATCTTTTAATTTTGGCCTGATGTTTATCATGAAAAATTTAAATCCGTTGAAAGTTTCTCTAATTTTTTGGATTTTTTTTGTTGTTATATTTTTTTCTAAAAACGCCTTTAGTCTTGGATGGTCGGATAGAGAATGGATCTCTTCGGGATGCCCATCAAAAATATTGGGAATTTGGAAAGCAAGAAGCAGTCCAAATAAACCATCACACCAAATGGAAATTGCTAAAGGAATAATATCGTTAAAGACGAAAAAAGGGACCGAAAAAAAGTTTTTTTATGGAGAATCGAAATTTGTTAAGCAGGCTCGTTTTATACAAGTTAGCTTGAGAGAAGGCGATCCCGAAGCTAAAGACTATGCAGTATGGAAAATAAGACCGCATCTAACCTGGCAACCAACTACGGAAAACTCCAACTCATCCGGTAAATCGAATTGTTTGATTAAAGTTTTAAGATTTAAAAATAAAAAACAAGCCCGATTTGATAAATATCAAACCTGGGATATTTATGAAAAATCTTCAGATTAAGTTTGTCCAACTTAAAATCTAAAATACAGTCCATGGGTCCGGTGAAAAGCTCTGGGGAGCCTGCCAGTTGTTTTGCTTAAAAAAGCTTCAGTCTGACTGCGATTAAACTGGATAGCCGGATTCGAAAATAAATTTCGGTAGCGCAATGACCTACGAGTGCAAAATTTACGATAAGAATGGAAAATTAAAAAAAGAGATTACTCCTGAAGAAATAAGAAAAAATGCGGATTCGGATTTTATTGAACAAAAATCAACGCGGTTAGCCAGAAAACGTATTGCTTCTTTTAAAGAGAAGATAGAAATTCCGAAATCGACTAAATTTTATACTAATAAGTGCATTCAATGCGGTCAGGAGTTTCATCCTAGACAACATTCCACAAAATATTGTTCGCATGAATGCCAAAAGAAATATTATTACGAGAATAAAAAGGGTCCAAAAACATAAGGGAACTTCTAAAAACTCAAGGGCCAGGCGATAGCAAACCAATAAAAATGCCAATTATTAGAGGTCCCCATAAAATATATTTTTTAATTTAATAGAGTTCTGGACGCTTGGTCGAAAGGGGGAAGGTCAGGCCGTTCACCGGGGGATTCTTTTGAATCCCCCAACTTTTTTGACGGGTATATTAAGGCTCCGATTGAAATACAAAGTCTAAAAGGTTTTTAGAATTTGGCGGATTCAAGTTGTAAGTGCAACTTTGGTTTCGAATTAAGAGGCAAGCT
>CAYFMN010000004.1:124162-173187 GCA_964344185.1 uncultured Nitrospinota bacterium | reverse complement strand
TAGCGGCGGGAATCGTTTTTACTCTTCTCGCAATTTTTTATTTTTGGGATTCTTTGGAGTCTAAACTAATAATAGAGAATTAAGTAAATTTTTTTCGCCGATATAATTTAATAGTAAGTCAATTACTTCAAATCAATCGAACGATTGGGCTCTGAAAAAAAACTTTATACTTATGGCTAATTCTTTTAAGAAAATAGCTTGTTGTACAATAAATTTTTAGTTAGGTTACTGGAAGAGATTAATTTTTAGTATCAAAGCCTAGCTTATCCATGTCTTCTACTTCTTTAAATGCCAATAAAGCTTTAACAAGTGGCTTTATACTTCTTTTTTTATTTGGCGTCACTCGACTATTAAATCTGTCTGGCTTTCCCATTTTTACCGACGAGGCTATTTATATCCATTGGGCGCAATTAATGCGTAGCGATTGGAATGATATCTTTATTTCCAAAATGGATGGAAAGCAACCCCTTTTCATGTGGTTGGTTGCGTTAGCTCTTAGTTTTAAATTAGATCCTCTCATAACAGGAAGGTTTATAACTATACTTGCGTCCTTATTTTCCTTGGTCGGCGTATTTTATATAAGTAAAACTCTTTTTAACTATCGCGTTGGTTTCTTTTCCGTTCTTGCTTGGATATTTTGTCCTTACTTATTATTTTTTGATCGTTTAGCTTTGGTCGACGGATTATTAACGGCTTTTGGCGTTTGGTCCGTTGCGACGGCCGTTTATATTTTAAAAAATCCCAAATCTGGAATATTTCCATATCTTTTATTAGGAGGTTTTATTGGATGCGCTTATATGACAAAAGCTACGGCGCTTTTACTAGCTCCTATTCCGTTTGTTTTTTTATGGCTAGGAAGAGAACAAGGAAATCAAAAATGGGTTTTTAAAAGTATAGCGGCATTGGGATGCGCTGTTTTGGTAGCCTTACCCTATTTCTTATCGCAAACTGGATTAGCTATTTCAGATAGAGATTTGATAGTGCATCGGCAAGATCTTGTGCTAACTCCGAACGAATTGTTATCGTTGCCATGGGCAATATGGTATAGAAACGCGGAGATAATTTGGGAGTTTTATTGTGTTTATATTACATGGCCTGTATTAACTCTTTTAGGTTTCGCCGTTGCTAGCATTTTTTTTGAAAAAAATTATTTAGGTGTTGGAGTAATTTTTTGGGCTGTATTTCCAACGCTTGCAATTATCTTAGTAGCTAAGGGGTTTTTCTCAAGATATTTTGTTATAGCTCTGCCGCCCTTAACCATTCTGGCGGCGGTAGCGTTTGAGAAGTTGGGCGTATTTATAAGCAAGATAATAGAACGCGCTTCTTCTTTTAGGAATATGTCTGCAAAAGCAAGACAAATTATGGCCTTTTGCTTGCTATTTATAGTTACCTTTTTAGACAGTTTTTTTTTGCCTGGAAGTTTATCAAAGACCCGCTCAGCGCTCCAATTCATAAACTAGATAGGATTCATTATTTAGAGGGTATGAACTCCGGTTACGGCGTTAAAGAAGCTTCCAAATTTCTTCTAGAGCAAGCGGAATTGGGAAAAACCGCAATTATGTTTAGCTCAAAACTAGGCAATCCACAGGAAAGCATTGTCGTTTATTTGTGGAGTCAAAAGAAAGCTCTACTAGCGCCAGTTCCATGGTGGCCTAAACGTCCTTTGATATTGGAGAACAATGAAATTCCTATGTTTGTTCACAAGTATAAAAGGCGCCCTGAATATATGGAGCCTATTTCGGGTTTGAAGAGTATCTTTTTTATCTATCCCTTTATTGAATTTGCGCAAGAAGATTTCAAGAAGCAAAACCCAGAATTCAAAAAAATTTGGACTGTTCTCAAACCCGATCCAAAGTATTCGTTAGATATCTATAGCTGGGATTCTAAACTTTCTAATACAACCTCTCAAACAGATCTCGGCCAAAAATAATGCTTCGGGTTTTGATTCTAGTTACTATTGCAATCATAACCCTTGTTGGAAGCGATAACATCTATTTACATCCAAAAGGCAATGAGACGGTTTGTTTCATCGCCTACCTTTGCTTAGCTTGCCTTTTTACAGCCCTTTTCTACAAAAAAAACTCAATAAACCAAAATGACAATGTTACTTTTTTAAGCCTCGTCAGCGCCGTGTTTTTGGTTTGGTCAGCGATGGGTTTTTTCTTCACTGTAAATTTAGACGACAGCCTGCCATTTATAGTTAAGTACCTGGGGGCCTTATCCTGGCTTCTGGCTTTAACTTTCTACTTTGATAGCGAAACCCGAGTATATGAGGTTCTTTGGCTATTGGTTTTTCTCTCTATTCCTTTATCTGTTGTTGCTTTGATTCAACAATATGATTTGTCTGCGCTCAAATATCATGAAGATCATAGTTCGACTTCCATTTTCATACAGATGAATCTTTTTTCTTGTTACTTGGTTTTTGTAATCCCCATCGTCGGCCTGCTTTTTTTTAAATCGACAAATAGAATTCAAAAAATTATTTCAACTTGCGCCTTTTTGTTCTTAATACCTGCTTTAGGATTTTCTGGATCGCCGGGAGGGCAGTTTACGGTTGGTATTCAATTAATCGCGATATGTTTTTTTTGTTGGTATTTTTGCGAAAAATCTAATTTTAAAATATTGATTTCAGGGATAGCTCTTGGTTTTTTATTTTATGTAATTTTAATTTTTGCTCTTCAACCAAAAGGTATGATTGAAAGTTCTGTAGAAGCGGGAGGATCTGTATCGCTTTTGAGAAGAGCGTGGATTTGGGATCATATTCTTGCGCGATTTGAATTTTGGAAAGCCGCTTGGAGAATATTTCAAGATCATTGGATTTTTGGGAGCGGACCATGGACTTTTAATTTGTTATATCCTCAATACCTGGCGGAAAGTGAAGCGGTGCATCCACATGCAATTACCGCGCATAATTTGTTTATTCAAACTGCTTCCGACTCAGGCATTATTGGTTTAGCGTTATTAATAAGCTTAATAATCCTCTTTTTAGCGGCTGTATTTCCAATATTAAAATCCAACTTTAAAAAACGTCGGTTTTCAGTTTTTTGTTTGTCGCTTTCAATCGTTGGTTTTCTAATTCAAGGAACTATTGAACATCTTTTGCCCGTATCGCTTTTTGTACATTATTTTATTTTATGGATAGCGGTTATCGCATTTCTAACAAGAAAAAATGAAACGAGTAAAGAATTAAGCTTTCGTTTCTTTCATAAATTGGGACTTGTTTCTGGCGTAGCAGGAGCGTTCATACTAGGATGGTTTTATGTGTATGACGACTTAGTAAACTCGAAAGTTTTCGAATCTAAAAATAGAAAAGAACTTTTCAAAAATATTTCAAGGGCCAAAGAAATGTGCTCGCGCTGTGATCGGCCTTATGTATTAAAAGCGGGAGCCCTTATCGAAAGTTATAAAAAATTCCGGCAACCAGAAATGCTAAAACAAGCCGAAAAAGCTTTAGGAGACGCTACGCGTTTGGGGCATTTGGGATATGAGATGGATTTTTTTAGAGCTCAAATAAGCGATCTACAAGGTAAAAAAGAAAAGGCCAATTTTTATAGAAAGCGAGCCAAAGAAAAATCAAGATTGGGCAATCGCAATATATTTACCGACTTTAATAAATTAGACGGCAACGCATGAAGAAAAATGGAATTCATATTTTTTTTGTAGGCGTTGTGTTCTATTTAATTTTTGTTGCCAGTGAAAATATTTATTTGCCTTCTAGCCCAGGGCAAATTGTAGTTTCTTTACCCTTTTTGCTAGCTGTTTTCTTTATGGCTTGCTGGTTACAATCGTCAAAAGTCAAAGAAAATCTATTAACCTTACAGGCGATAATTTTACTTATATTTTTTCTTTGGGGAATTGCTGGACAAAACTTTTCCGTTGATTCGGAATTGTCGTATTACGGATACCTTAAGTATTTATCTGCGGCCATTTTTTTTATTTCAGCTTCGATTTATTGTAAAAACGAAAAAGGCGTTTCAATAGCCCTTTGGACTTGCTTTGTTGCTTCGCTAATCCACGCTTTTATCGTTATCGGTCAACATTATAGTTTTTCATGGCTTCGCCTAGAAAAGCCTCTTTGGGGAAACTCTACGGCTTATCTTATAACTCATGGTATAGAAGCCAGAAAATGGGGTAATCCTTCGACTTTTTCAAATGTAAATTATTTTGGCGGTTACCTTCTTTTGCAATTGCCAATAGCTGCGCTTTTATTTTTTAAAACAAAAGAAAACTGGAAAAAAGGTATATCTGCTTTTGGAGGCAGTCTAATATTAATTAGTCTTATTTATTCGAAATCGTTTGGCGGTCAAATTGTAGCGGTGTTAGAAATTATATTATTATCGCTGGTCTATTTAGGTTGGACAAAGAGAACGCGGAAAATAGCGATTGCTGGCGGGTTTGTTATTGGAGTTTTTTCAATTATTTTAGTTGTAGCTACTTCTTTACCGGAAGATTATAAACGTAAAATAGTTGTAAACTCATGGGCTCCGGTTAAATTATCACGCGCAATTATGGATGGAAATATCCTAAGCCGAATTATTTATTGGAAAGTTGCTTGGGAAGTCGCTAAAGAAAATCCGATAATCGGGACTGGTTCTTTAACTTTCGGAGCCGTATATCCTTATTTCAAGTCAGAAATTAAAAATGACTTAAAACTTCGATATATTCAAAAATCTCCACCTCACGCTCATAACCTCTATTTTCAAATTCTTTCAGATCATGGATGGATTGGACTAATTATCTTTATTAGTTTTTTATTTATATGGTTCAAGAAAGTATGGGAAATTATTTGCGTTGAAAATGAAACGCCTTTTAAAAAAGAGGCATTGATAGTAGCTATTGCCTGCTTTGGTTTTTTAACGCAGAATTTAATGGAAGTGAATTGGCTTGTTTCTTTATTTATTTTTCACTTTGCGCTTTTAATCGCTATTTTTGATTTTTATTATTTTCAAATTTTTCCAGGAAAACAAAATACGCCGCATAAAATATATATTGGAATAGGTATCATTTTATGTTTGGTCGCGACTTTTTCCTCATATTGCTTCCGTCAGTACAATCAAATTTTAAAAGTTAAAATTTCAAAATCTCAGCGAGCCGAAAATTTTATTAAAACCGCCGAAAAAGCTGAAAAGTTTTGTTCAAGCTGCGCGTCTGCTAAAGTTGTTTTTGCTAAGACTTTATTACAAGAATATAAACTTAATCCAAATCCAGCTTTTTTAGAGGCGGCAAAAAATAAATTAGAGAGCGCGGTTATAGACAATCCTTATCATGTTCTCGTATTAACATATTTAGGCAATACCTACGGTCTATTGGGAAGAAAGCAAGAGGCTCTGGAAAAACTGAATCTAGCTTTGAAGTTATATCCAAACTCGCCTGAAGTTAAAGAAGGATTTGAGAAATTAGCTGAATATGACTCGGTTTTAAACTCTGGTCAAAGTTTGCGATGAATTTTAGCGATATAAGAAAAAAGATAGAAAGTTCTTATGTGTTTTATGGCGGCGTTGTTTTTTTTGCGACGTTTTTGGTTTTCGGAAAAAGTATCAACAATGGTTTTGTGAATTTTGACGACCCAGCTTTTGTTTTTGAAAACCCCATGGTGATTGAGTTTTCTGTGGAAAACTTAAAAAATATTTTTACTAGTTTACATACCGCCAATTGGCAGCCTTTAACCTGGATTTCGCATAGCTTAGACTATTTTTTATTTGGAGCTAATCCTGCTGGACATCATTTTATCAGCGTTCTGATTCATGCCTTAAACGCCTTTTTAGTTTTTCTTCTTTTTGAATTAATTTCGCAGACAATACTTCCGAACGTTGAGGACAAAATATCAATAAGATATGCAGGGTTGGCCGTAGCTATATTATTTGCTGCTCATCCCTTGAGGACAGAATCGGTAGCTTGGATTTCAGAAAGAAAGGATCTCCTCTGCGCATTGTTTGTGCTGTTGGCCTATAGAAGTTATATTTTTTTTCATGTGCAAGTTAGGAAAGAACCGTTTCAAAGTTGGCCTATGTCCACTTTGATTTTTTCCATACTGGCTTTAATGGCTAAACCTATGGCGGTAACAATTCCAGTGGTTTTATTAATTTTTGATTTATTTCCCTTAAAGCGGTTAAAAGATGTTCGAGGCATTTTCCCGCTAATTTTAGAGAAATGGCCCTTTTTTATACTTAGTCTAGGTATTGGATTAATAACCATTTTTGGGCAGAAAACAGCTGGCGCTTTAGCTCCCATTACTGACCTTTCGTTTTTGGAACGAGGAATAAATTCTCTTTACAATGTTTTCTTTTATTTAGAGAAGACGCTTTTTCCGATAAATTTGGCCCCCTTTTATCCTTATTCTGAGTCGTTGGCAATTTGGAGCGGTCGGTTTGTCGGCGCTCTATGTTTGTTTATAGGAATTTCTCTATTTTGTTTGGTTCGATGGAGACAGGGGAAAAAATATTGGGGAGCGTCGTGGTTATATTATCTGGTGGTATTAGCTCCTGTTGTCGGCCTGGTTCAAGTTGGTTCGCAAGGCGCGGCAGATAGATACACGTATTTACCAACCTTAAGTGTTTTCTTTTTAGCAGGCTCTATTTTTATTCGCCAGGGAAATATTTTGAGGGTTGGAAATAAGGAAAATGTCACTTTATTCTCCGGTGTTATTTTAGGGATTTTTTTATGCGTTTGTTTTATGAGCGTTGCTATTAAACAAATAAAAGTTTGGAAGGACGGCGAATCGCTTTGGCGCAGAAATATAGACGTTTTTCCAAAGAAACAAGTCGATGTTTACCGGATGTTAGGCGATGTTTTGAGGACGAAAGGTCGTTATAGGGAAGGGGAAAAGATGTTTAAAACAGCTTTAGAAATTGAAGCTGATTATCCCGCCGTTCTAAGCGGTTTGGGATTGCTTTATCTGGAAGAGGGACGCTGGAGAGAAGCGGAGCAAAATTTAGCGCTTGCAATAGAAAAAGACTCTAAAAATATAGAATCCAAAATCAATCTTGGATTAGTTTATTTAAATTTAAAAGATTATAAAAAATCACAATCAGTATTTGAATCTGCATTGAAACTGGATCCAGATCGTTGGGAAACCCTGAATAATTTAGGTAAATTATTTATCGAAATGAAGCAATTCAAAAACGCAGAAACTTTCCTTAAGAAGGCAGATGTCTCCAGTAATAATCGAGCGGAGGTAAAAACGAATCTAGGATTGGTTTATTACGAATTAGGCAAATTAGTGGAAGCCGAGATACAGTTGATGAGCGCTGCAAAAATTCAACCTGATAATTTGCGTATATATTTGCTTCTCTCGGCGATTTATATTCGATCAGGATTGTATGAACAAGCTGAAAAGGAATTAAATTTCGTTTTAAGCCAAAATGAAAAAAATCAAGTAGCTCTAAGCAATCTCAAAATCATTAAGAAAAGACGACAATTAGAATTATTGAAAAAAGGTAATGCGCCCAAAAACTGAAATTATTAAAGAGAGCAAACTGTCTTTATCGTTAGTTTTAATTTTTCTTTTGTTTGTATCATTTTGGGGTTTTAAGGTAAGTTTAGAAAACGATATTATTTCTTTGGACGATCCTGAAATTCTATCGCAATCAATGATCCGCGTTTTCTCTTTAGAAAATTTGCGAGAAATGGCGACGAGTTTCAAAACCGGAAATTGGATACCTGTCGTATGGATATCTTTTGCAATTGATTACAAATTATTTGGACTAGCTCCATGGGGTTATCATTTGACCAGTGTTTTAATACATGGGTTGAATGTATGCCTTGTTTTTTTTCTTTTTTCCCGCGTGACTCAAGCCCTTTATGGGAAAAATAAAGCTTATTGGGGCGGTATTATCTCGGCTTTAGTATTTGGACTCCATCCCTTACGAGTCGAGTCAGTTGTTTGGATTGCCGAAAGAAAAGATTTGCTTTGCGCGTTTTTCTATTTGCTGGTTTTGACTTTGTATGTCAAATGGATGGAAACCTACAAAAACTTGCTTCCAAAGTTGCGTTATTTTGTGTTGTTGGTTTTTTTTGCATTTAGTCTAATGTCCAAACCAATGGCTGTTTCTCTTCCTATTATTCTTATTTTATTAGATATCTATCCCCTAAATAGAGTCAACAATATCTTTGATTTATGGATTTCGACTCGAGAAAAAACATTTTTCTTTATATTAAGTCTTGTTGTTGGATTAATAACAATACAGGCGCAAAAGGATGTTGGCGCAATGGAGCAGGTTTATAGAACTGCTATAAATGATCGTTTAATGAATACGATTCATAATATTTTTTTTTATGTTCAAAAAACTTTTTTGCCTCAGTCATTGACCCCTCTATATCCTTTTCAAGAACCATGGAGTCCGTTTAGCGGATGGTTTATAGTTTCTATTATTTTTTTCACAGGATTAACATTTATTGGCGTTAAATCATGGTTACGCGGGAACAAGCTTTTAGGCGTTGCATGGTTGGCTTATTTAGTAATATTGACGCCTGTTTCCGGTTTAATTCAAGTTGGAAGCGCCGCCGCCGCAGATCGTTATTCTTATTTGCCTACTATTCCCGTTTTTTTTATTGCTGTAGGTTCTACAATCGCTATTTTTTCGTATGGACGGCAAAATATTTTTGTAAGTAGTTCCTTTTTTTTCATTTTAATTTTTATTTTTTCTCTAACTCAGAAGCAAATTAAGTTTTGGAAAAATTCTGAAAACTTTTGGAAGCGAACGGTTAGCATCTATCCAAGTTCCATTCCATTAGCGCGTAGAAACTATGCCCGCGCTTTATTAGAAAATGGAAAATTTAAAAAAGCTGAAAATCAATTGAAAGTAGCTTTAGAAACTTCTCCAAACAATCCAAACCTTCTGGCGGATTTGGGATATCTTTATGTGTATTTAAAAAAAGCAGATTATGCGGAAAAGTATTTGAAGTTAGCTTTGAAATATAATCAATTTAATTTAGAAGCTTTGATTAACATGGGAATTTTAGAAAAGAATAGAGGCAAATTGGGGCCCGCTCAAATATATTTCCTACGGGCTTTGCAAATAGATAGGTATCGATTTGATGTTTATAACCATCTCGGGGAAATTTTCTCCAAAATGGAAAAATACCAAGACGCTGAATTTAATTTTAAGAAAGCGATTAAGCTAAATCCGATCGCTCCAGACATTCATTTAAATTTGGGTAAACTTTATCTTAATTTCAATAAATACAAAGAGGCGGAAAGAGAATTTTTAACCGCGCTAAAAGAAGATCCCTATTATTTTAACGCGAGAGTAAGTTTGGGGGATGTTTACGTCAAAATGGGATTGTTGGATCAAGCAAAAAGGGAATACCAAAAAGCGTTACATATTAATCCTGTTTCAAAAAAAGCGCTAGAAACATTAGAGAAATTAACTCTAATTTCAAAAAACTAAATACGAGTCGAATATTGATGAAAAATGAAAAATTTCAAACTTGTATAGTCTTTGTTCTATTAGCGTCTGTGATAGCGCTAACTCGATATCATTATATTGAAGAACCGCTTGAACGCGATATTGCGGTTTATGCGGTTTATGCGAATGAAATGCATAACGGGAAATATTTATATTCCGATCTACCAATTCATCACCCACCGGGGAGTTTTATAACCAATTATTTATTTCAATCATTATTTGGTTATGGGCCATTTACGATTTTTCTAATTGGAACAACTTTTTCGTTATTGGCGATGGTTGGGGTCTATGCTGCGCTTTGTAATATTGATCGTTCGGCGGCTTTATGGGCTGCGGCTTTTTGGGCGGTTATTTCCTGCAATGCAATGATTCAAGCGAATCAACCGAATGCTGAGTTATTCATGAATGCTTGCCTAACTATTGCTTTTGCATTTTTGATGAGAGATTCAGGAAAGGACTTAGGTATTAAAGTGGCAATAGGAGCGGGAACATTAATTGCCTTATCTTCTTTTTATAAACCCATTACGGTTATCGCGGCTGTATTTTTTTCAATTGGTCATTTTATTTCTGTTTCTGGAAAACCACAAAAAATTCGAGCGTTGAAGCAAGTTGCCATTATGGCTTTGATCGGTTTTTTTTTCTGGGGAATTGTCTGGGGATATTTAAAATTAATTGGGATATTTGACGATTATTGGAAATTTTTCTTTGATTACAGTCAGTTTTATTCAGGAAACTTTTTTCTTAATTTTTTGCAAGGGTTTTCTACGGGTTTTTTGATTCCAGAAAAGATATACGCGCTAATACCCATAATAATTTTATGTATAATTGGAATGGTTTTTACATATAGGGTAAAACTAAAAAGAAATGGTATTTTGATTACATTTTATGCTTTAGCGGCGCCTTTGATGATCTTGCTTCCTGGCAGGTTCTATCTGCATTATTACCAGTTGTGGCTCCCTGTTTTGTCTATTGGAGGTGGATATGCTTTATATTTTATTAGATCTCAAATCAAAGATAATGCAGAAAGAACAACAAATATATTAGGATGCGTTTTTGTAGGATTGCTAATCTTTTTCCAATTACCAGACCTAAAGATTTCTTTAGATAAGCTTCCAATAAAAAAATACGGAGAAGTGGGTATGTTATTTAGATCGGCTAAAAACCTAGCTCCTTTAATTAATGGAATTTTGAAAAAAGATGAATTTTTTTTTAATATTGGTAGCGAAGCAGGTTTGTATTTTTATAGCAAAAGACGTCCGCTTTCTGGGCAAATTTGGTTTGACTATTATTTGCAGGGACCGCTTTCTGATTTGTTAACGAAAAGACTTTTAACTGACTTGAAAAAAAATCCTCCCATTTTAGTTTTAGTGACTTATCATCTTTTTCCTAAAAATCCAATTTGGAAATGGTTGTTTGACGGCTATAAACCAGTATCCAATCAAAAGCCTTTTGCTCCTTTTACAGCTTATTCTCTTAATGGAGTTGATATAAATTCTAGATTAAAATCTTGGAGCGGTTTTCAAAAAAAATGACGACTTTAGTTTCAATATTTTTGAAAAATTTATCCGCGATTATTAGATTTGCTTTGGAGCTTAAAAAAACAGGCTAAGGATTTCGACTGAATGATACAAAAAGAAAACTTAAAGACTGCGATGGTTTTTATTCTTTTAGCTTTTGTAATCGTATTGGCTCGATATCACTATGTGGAGGAACCGCTTGAGCGCGATATTACGGGTTACGCGGTTTATGCTGATGAAATGCTTAACGGACAATATTTATACGCTAACTTGACTAATCACCATCCTCCTGGAAGTTTTGTAACATATTATTTATTTCAATCTTTATTTGGCTATGGAAAGGTTACAGTTTTTCTTATTGGAGTAACCTTCTCTTTATTGTCGATGGTCGGGATCTATACATCGCTTTCCAATATTGATCAAACGGCGGCGTTATGGGCTGCGGCTTTTTGGGCGGTTATTTCTTGCGATCCGATGATTCAAGCGAATCAACCTAACGCAGAGCTATTCATGAATGCATGTTTAGCGGGAACCTTTTCATTTTTAATGAGAGATTCAGGTAAAGGTTCTGGCGTTCAAACGGCAATAGGCGCTGGAATTTTAATTGCAATGTCGTCTTTTTATAAACCGATTACGGTCGTCGCGGCGGTATTTTTTTCGCTTGGTCTTTTTGTTTCTGTTTCTGGAAAGGAACAAAAAGGTCGAGCGTTGAAGCAAGTTGGAATTATGGCTTTTATTGGTTTCTTTTCGTGGGGGGGTGTCTGGGGATATTTTAAATTAATTGGGATATTTGACGATTACTGGAAGTTCTTCTTTGATTATAGCCAATATTATTCTGGAAACTTTTTTATCAACTTGTTTGCGGGGTTTTCTGCTGAATTTCTCATCCCTGAAAAAATGTACGCTTTAATTCCCCTAATAATGTTGTCTCTGGTTGGAATTATTTTTTCTAACCAAGAAAAACCGGGAAGAACGGGCATATTAATTAGCGTTTATTCCTTTTCAGCTGTTTTTATGATTTTGCTCCCTGGACAATTTTTTTTCCATTACTACCAACTGTGGTTGCCTGTTTTGTCGATCGCAGGCGGGTATGCATTATTTTCCATAAAATCTCAAATCAAAAACTTTCCTGAAAAAACTACAAACCTATTAGGGGGTGTTTTTTTAGGAGCGTTAGTTTTTTTCCAGTTGCCAAATTTGAATATTGATTTAAATGAGTTACCGCAAAAAAAATATGGCGAAGAAGGTAAATTATTTACGGCCAGCAAAAAGCTTTCGCCTTTAATAAATCAAGTTTTGAGTCGAGATGAATATTTTTTTAACATCGGTATGGAAAACGGTTTGTATTTTTACAGTAAAAGACGCCCTCCCTCGGGACAAGTTTGGCTTTATTATTATTTAGATGGACCTGTTGCCAAGTTATTAACGAAAAAGCTGGAGAATGACTTAAAAGAAAATCCTCCAGTTTTAATATTAGTAACTAACTATGTTTTTCCAAAACATCCAATTTGGAAATGGCTATTAGAACGTTACCAGCTGTTATCGGATCAAAAGGTTTTTGCCCCTTTCCACGCTTATTCTCTAAAAGGGATTGATTTTGATTCCAGATTGAAAACTTTAAATAGATCACAAAATTCAAAAATATAGAGATTTCTATTTTGGTATAAAATAAGATAATTAATTTTTTAGAATTTATTTTATATTTTGTTATTGATCAACGTTGAGAAAAAGTGTGGAAATAAATAATTCCGTATCTATTATTGTTCCTATTTATAATGAAGAACAGAATCTTCCACTACTGGTTGAAGAAGTAAGTAAGGCTCTTTCAGCCTTGGGAAGAGTGTTTGAAATTATTGCTGTAAACGATGGCAGTACAGATAGGTCGGGTGAAGTTTTAGATGAACTTTCTAAAAGTTATCCTGATCTGAAAGTTATACATTTTACGAAAAACTTCGGACAAACTGCGGCTTTGAGCGCAGGGTTCGAACATGCAAGTGGGCACGTTGTTATTCCTATGGACGCTGATTTGCAGAATGATCCTCATGATGTCAAAAAACTCTTAGATAAAATAGACGAAGGTTTTGATGTTGTGAGCGGTTGGCGGAAAAATCGTCAGGATAAGTGGTTCACTCGTCGATTGCCCTCCATTGTTGCCAATAAGTTTATTTCTTGGATGAGTGGGATTCCGTTACATGATTTTGGGTGTACTTTAAAAGCCTATAAACAGGAATTCATCCAGGGCATTCATCTTTATGGGGAAATGCATAGATTTGTTCCGGTTTATGCTTCCTGGCAAGGAGCAAAAGTAACAGAAATTGAGGTTAATCACCGTCCAAGAAAATTCGGATATTCAAAATATGGATTAGCAAGAATTGGCAAAGTTATTCTTGATTTAATAGTAATTAAATTTCTCGTCGATTTTGCGGTTAAACCAATATATATTTTTGGCGGTTTTGGATTAATAAATTTTGTTGGAGCTTTTTTGGCTGGATGTTGGGCTATTTATCTTAAATATTGGATAGGAGACTCTTTTATCCAAACACCATTGCCGCTACTGGTAGTGATGTGTACTCTGATCGGTTTTCTCTCTATTTTAATTGGACTGTTAGCCGAGCTAATGATGCGCACTTATTACGAATCTCAACAAAAACCCACTTTTATAATTAAGAGAAAAAGTAAAAATTAAGGTTCTTCAAAAACTCCTTTTCCTAAACTTTGTATCTAAAGTAACGATGCAGCTTCTTGGTCTAAGTACCAGGTTAGGTTTTTATTTTTCGACTCAATCCAAAATGCGGGATATGATTTAGCTTCAGGATGTTTTTTTACAATTTTTGAAATTATAGAAGCTTTTTCTTTTCCACACGCTAAAAAAATAGTATGGGAGGCGGCGTTAATCAAGGTTTCGGTGAATGTAATTCGCTCTTGATTAGTTTGCGGTTGCCGAGCAACACGACACCATGGCGGAGAGTTTTCTAATTTTTTATCTCCAGGAAATATGGAAGCGGTATGACCGTCTGTGCCAACTCCTAAAAGAATAGTATCTACTTGAGGAATTCCTGATGGATTTTTAGATAATTTTTGATCTAATATTTCATTATATCTGATGGCTTCTTTTATAGCATCTGCTTCGCCATGAATTCTTAAAATATTGTCTCCTTTTAAATTAAGCTTTTTCAGCCATTCATCATAAACCATTCTATAGTTACTTTCTTGCGAGTCTGGAGGCGCTTTTCTTTCGTCTCCCCATAAGAACAAAACAGAATTCCAATCTACTTTATTTTTAAAAGGAGCCTCAGAAAGCCTTCGGTACAATGCTTTAGGCGTATTTCCACCAGATAAAGCCAGAGAAAATAGATTTTTGTTTTGGAGATTATTAATTATGGTTTGGCAGAGGTCGTCAGCCAACGTATCCACTAAAACTTTAGTGTTTGGAAATACGCGAATATTTTTTTTTTGATCAGAGTTCGCAGAATTTGTCATCGCTAGATATGTTTTTGCATGGATAACGCCAATCTGAATCATAGCCTGTTAACAAGCTGGCTGATTCAGCGGGTCCCCATGTTGCAGCAGGATATCCATATAATGGTATTTCCTCACTGTTCCACGCGTCTAAAATAGGTTGTACAAAGGTCCAACACGCTTCGGCAGCGTCTCCTCTATAAAATAAAGTAGCGTCTCCTAAAAGCGCGTCTAAAAGAAGCCTTTCATATGAATCTGGTAATCTATCGTCCGATAAGTTTGAATAGTGGAAATCCATTCCCACATTTTTAATTTGAAAACCGCTTCCTGGTGATTTCATGCCAAAATTTAGAAGCATTCCCTCGTCGGGTTGAATTCTCATGATTAAACGATTTGGGGTTTGATAATCTGGATTATCTTTTGAAAAAAGGAAGTGAGGAGCCGGTTTAAAGTTTACAGCTACCTCCGTTACTCGCGTAGGCATCCTTTTCCCGGTTCTTATAATAAAAGGAACTCCATCCCATCGCCAGTTATCCACAAAGATTTTGACTGCGGCAAATGTTTCGGTGCGTGAATTTGAATCGACTCCTTCTTCTTGTCTATATCCTCTCAATTGCTTGCCGTTTAAAAGCCCTTCAGTGTATTGGCCTCGTATTGAAAATTCTGCGATTTTTTCAGGGGAAATTTCTTGAAGTGAGCGGAATATTTTTACCATTTCGTTTCTCACCGCTTGCGGTTCAAAGGAACCAGGAGGTTCGATTGCAATGGTTCCAAGTAGCTGCAGGAGGTGGTTTTGAACCATATCTCTTAAGGCGCCTATATCATCGTAATACCCACCGCGATTTTCGACTCCTAATTGCTCTGCCGCTGTAATTTCTACATAGTTAATATAGTTACGGTTCCACAGAGGTTCAAAGATTCCATTAGAAAACCGAAGGGCCAAAATATTTTGAACCGTTTCTTTTCCCAGATAGTGATCAATTCTGTAAACTTGTTTTTCACGAAAAACTTTTAGAATATTCTTATTTAAAGTTTTAGCGGATTCTAAATCTTGACCGAAAGGTTTTTCTACAACCAGCCTTTTCCAGTTATGTTGAAAAGTTTCTTCTTTTTGTAAATCACAAGTTCCCAAGCCGGCGACTATGCGTTCATATAAGCTAGGAGGAGAGGATAGGTAAAAAAGAAAATTCCGATCAATATTGTAATCTGAGACAATGCGGGTCAGCTTTTGCTTTATTTTAGAATATTCCGGAATAGCATTTGTATCGATAGAACAAAAATAAAAGTTTTGAATAAACTCCTTCTCTACTGTTTCGTCAACTTTTTCTAATTTTGCAAAAATTTTTAAATTTTCACCGATGTATTTACGAAAACTCTCATCATCGAATGATTTACGACCAACTCCAAGTATTACGAATTTTTCTGGCAATAATTTTTGTTCATATAGGTTGAATAAAGCTGGCACAAGTTTCCGTTTTGTCAGATCGCCTGATGCTCCAAAAATCACGAGAACGCAAGGTTGTGGCTTATCCATTACATTCAATTCCTCAATTATTTTTTTTGGTTGAATGTCCGCCAAATTGTTGTCTTAAAGCGGCTAGCATTTTTCCAGAAAACGTTTCCGTTTGTCTTGATCTGAAACGAGTAAATAAGGACGCAGCGAGTACCGGAGCGGGGGTATTGAAATCGATTGCCGATTGCAAAGCCCATCTTCCTTCTCCGCTATCTTGTACGTAATCTTTTATTGAATCTAGTTTGGGATCTTCCGACAAGGCGTTTCCTACCAGTTCAAGTAACCAGGATCTAATTACGCTTCCATGCATCCAGGCCTTGGAAATTCCTTCCAAGTCAAAATCAAATTCAGAATTTTGCATTAATTCAAAGCCTTCAGCGTAAGCTTGCATCATTCCATATTCTATTGCGTTATGAATCATTTTAACAAAATGCCCTGAACCGCATGGACCGCAATGAATATAGCCATTTTCTGGAGCTAGAGTTTTAAATATAGGCTCTAATAATTTAATGGGTTCTGGGTTTCCGCCATACATTAGACAATAGCCATTTTCCAGGCCCCAAACGCCGCCGCTTGTCCCGCAATCGACAAAATAAATTCCGTTTTTTTGAGTTCGGGCGGCTCTTTTTTGGCTCTCTCGCCAGTTTGAATTACCTCCGTCTATTATGATGTCTCCTTGATCTAGTAAAGGTAATAAAACTTCGATATTTTCGTCTACTGGATTGCCGGATGGCACCATTAGCCAAACAATTTTCTTTTCAGGAAGATTTTTAATTAAATCTTCCATCGAAGACGCAGCTGTAGCCCCGAGCTTTTGCATTTCTTTTACGCTATCGGAGTTTTTGTCATATACGGTTATTTCATGACTATCACGTAAAAGACGTTCAGTCATCTTAGCTCCCATTTTGCCTAGACCAATAAAGCCGATTTTCATTTAAAACTCCCATATTTAACGGTGCGAAAATAGTATTTATTTTTTTGCCATGCTCTGAGTATAAAAAATATTATTTGATTGAAATGTAGAGAATTAATTGGAATTGCAATGAACATCGTATTTTGAAAACTTTTTTATGAGAACCTCTAATAATTGGCATTTTAACTGGTTTGTTATCGACTGGCCCTTGAATTTAAGGGCCAGTCTCCAGGCAAATCTGAATTTTTAAAAGTTCCCTTAAGTTAAAAACCCTTGAGAAATTTTATTAGAAACGGTTTAATGCTTTCATAAGCAGTCAATCCTACGCTTTATTCAAAGTTTATTGAGCGCAAAGTTAAAACGCTCCAACCTACTGTTTGCAGTTACCGAGGCTTTTTTGAATCCCTTTAAACGCGGTCTCATAATTAATTGTTTGGCCTTTATTTTATTTTCAATATTGGCCGCAGGTTTCTTTTTTGAAATACTCCAAAATAAGCATTGGTTAACCGAAGATTTTATCGCTCAAAATTTACCTAACAGGTTTTATGCAGATAAAGAAATTCGAGAAGGTTTTATTCCACTTTGGAATCCTCATATGTTTGGAGGAACTCCTTTTCAAGCCGATATCCAAACAGGTGTTTTTTATCCATTGAATCTTGCTTTATCTTTGCTCCCCAAAAAAGAAATTCTGGAATTTTATGAATTATATCAGAGCCAAATTATATTTCATTTTATCTTAGCGGCTTGGTTTACATTTATTTTTTTAAGAAAGTTGAATTTAGACTTTGTTAGTTCTTTATTGGGCGGAGCTGTTTACGCATTTGGAGGTTTTTTCTTTAGTCATGCGCATCATACTAATATGGTGCATTCTGGAATTTGGCTTCCAGCGGTATTTTTTTGTTGTCTAAAGGGGTTTGAAGACGATTCAAGGTGGATTTGGGGGTGTCCTTTATTTTTAGCGATATCCCTGCTTGGAGGTCATCCACAAATGACGTTGTTTATATTTTATGCATTTTCTTTATTTTATATTTTTCTAGCTTGGGGAAAATCAGACCTCATTATTTTCAATGCACTACGATTTATAGGAATTGTTGTTTTATTTTTTCTTTTGGGAACGATTCAAATTTTGCCTACAGCTGAATTTCTAAGTCAAACGGCTCGTAGTTCTATGGATTTTAATGGAGCTGTTACTGACTCTTTACCCATTGCTGCTCTTTGGTCTTTTTTATTACCCGACTGGAATATAGCAACCTATGAAAGCTGGCAAAGATGGGAGTTTAGAAATTACTTAGGCGTGGGAACTATTTTTTTAGCTGTTTGCGGCGTTTTAAATAGTCCCAAAAATATTGGTCGGTTTTTTTGTGTTGTTGGAATATTGGCTCTAATTCTTTCGTTTGGTAAAAATACTCCAATTTATAAATTGTTCTATGATTTTGCTCCTGGGTTTTCTTTTTTCCGAGTTCCTGCAAGATTTCTTATGGTTTTAACTTTTTGCGTTGCCGTGCTAGCCGCTTTTGGGTGTTCGGATTTTAATTCTAACTCTGATCAAGTAAATGAGAGAAAAAACTTCAAGCGTAAAGTAATTTATCTGGGAATTTTGATTTTGGGACTTATTTTTCTTGCTCCAACTCCAGAAAAATTGCCAAACGATTTTATAAAGTGGCAACTAAGTAATAGTCTTATCATTACCGGTTTGGTTTTTTTGTTTTATCTAGTAAAAACACTTTTTCCAGGATGGAATCGCTTATGTGTTTTTGTGATTTTGATAATTGTTTTAGTTGATATTTTTGTTTATCGACCAATTTTTAATCAACAACAGGCCTCAAAAACAAATTTTATTAATGGGATTAAAGCAAATCCAGCTTTGAAACTGGCTGAAAAACAGCCCCATGACACTAGATTTTTGATAGGCGGAAAAAATTTGATTTTAGGTAATTGGGGCTTAGTATATGGATTTTCAAATGTAGGCGGTTATAATCCCTTTAAATTAAAAAGTTATTCGCAATTGGATCTTAATTCACAAAAAACTTTGAATATATTAGGCGTTAAATTTACTGACAGTTTTGACCTTAAAACTTTAACTGATAATTTTCCAGGGAGAACGCAATTTAAAATAATTAATGACTTTTTGGAAAACCAAGACGCCTATCCTAGGGCTTTTTTTGTTACCGAGTCGAGAACTGTGGATAACTTCGATTTAAAAAAATCTTTAGAAGAGGAACAGTTTGATCCTTTGTCGATTGTGTATCTAGAAGGCGGTGCCGATTTGACTCAACTTGATAAAGTTTTGGCAGACTATAAAATCACTAATTTAATGAATAGGGGAAGTAGAGTCTCTTTAGAATTACATGCTAAAAATAAAGGTTTTTTGGTGCTTACTGACGTGTATTACCCCGGTTGGAAAGCTGCTATAAACGGAGATGAAACCAAAGTTTTAAAAGCAAATTCGATTTTTAGAGCGATAGAAATTGAAAAAACTGTAAATAAAGTGGAGATCTGGTTCGAGCCGTTAACATTCGTGATTGGCGCTTGGATTTCTGGAATTACTTTCCTTACCTTTATTTTTTTCTATAGTTTCCCACAATTTTTTTCTCGACGGCAATGATTTGAATATTAGCTTACGTAACGCAAACTCGTCGTATTTTGAATTCATTGCTATTCCAATAATCATTGTTATATCTTTTTTAGTCACCCGTTTTTTTAATTTAACGTTCCTTCCTATATTTACCGACGAGGCGGTTTATCTCCACTGGGCAAAAATGGTTGGAGAAGATTCGGCTAATGTTTGGATATCTCTTTTAATAGATAACAAAAAGCCTTTGCAAGTGTGGCTTTCCGCTATTAATTTTAATTTTTTTTCGGATCCTTTATTTGCCGGTCGCGCTGTTTCGGCTTTGGCGGGGGGCCTGTCTCTAATAGGTCTTTTTCAGATTGGTAAATCGCTTCATTCTATACGATTAGGTTGGTTTTTATCTTTCTTATACATAATTAGTCCATATCACTTATTTTTTGATCGGCTTGCCCATGAATCGAGTTTGCTAAACGCATGTTTTGTTTGGACTGTTTGGCAAACCATTAAATTATTTGAAAAGGATAGAGTTCCTAAATTAAAAGATTATGCGTTTTTATCTTTTTTAATGGGAATTGGTTTTTTAACGTTAGCGACTTCTTTGCTATTTGCTTTTTTGCCGCTAGTTCTAAAAGCTTTTTTTTATAAAGACGAGGGCGGTCCTAAATGGAAACATTTAATTCTTTGTTATGTCGCTGGATTAATTTGGATGGCGTTTCCTTACCTGGTTATTTTGTTAACCCACGATAATAACCCTATTCAAAATATTATTATTCCCAATACGCATGGTCAAGGTAAGGAGGGGATTGAAAGTTTACTTCTAGGAGTCCCAAAGAAAGCGATAGCTCATTTACCAGGAATTACAAAATACTTCACAACATATTTAACGGAACCTATTTTCGTTTTATCGGCTTTTTATTTGGTTTTAAGACTTAAGGAGGTCGACCGCAACGATATTATTTTGTTGGTTTATTTTTGTTTGCCTTTTATAGCTTTAGCTGGAACGGCAGGGACAGGGTTTTCTAGATATTATGTGTTTTGCGCTACCCCATTAATCATTTGGGCTGGATTGGCTTGTCTAAGAGCTTGGGCTTGGTTTGAAGAAAAACAATTTAAAAAACTGATTAGCGTTTTGCCAGCTCTAATTCTAACGGTAATTTTATTTCCAGCGATAAAATTTGATTTTCAAATTATTTCTGATCCTGAACACGCTCCTTTGATTGATTCTGATCATTCGCAATTCGTTAAAAGCTTATATTCTGGTTATGGCGTTCCAGAAGCTGTGCGGTTTTTTGAAGGAAAAGCAAAACTCAAAAAAATTACTGTGCTTACGTCTTCAAATTGGGGAACGCCGGCTAACGCTATGTTTGTATATTTAATGGACAATCCGAATATTAGATTGATTCAAGCTTTTTGGATATTCGAGCGAGGAATTTTAGAGCCTCAGATAAAAACGTTACCCAGCCATGAGTTTTTTACGGGAAAGTTTTTAGACCGTTTTAATGTGTCCGATTTAGGGGATTTATATTTAGTGAAGAGAACTTCGTCTCTTTTTTTGAACGAGCCATTCATATGGTCGAATCCCAATTTCCAGGTTGTAAAAGCTTTTCCTAAGCCTGGAATGGAGTATTTTGTTGTTATCTATAAATTAAAAAAATGATAGTTGGGAAATTTTATTCAGATAACGACTAAAATTGTCTAAAAATTATTTTTAAGACGTTATCGATTCGTTCTGAAATAGGAGAGTTTGGATAAGGATTGTCGCCCTGAAATCTCTGAAGGAGTCGCAAATAAACCATAGGACGTATACCAACTCTTTCGATAAACTCCAACGCCAGTTGATCCGCCTCTTTTTCCTGGTTTTTGCCAAATCCTTCGGGAATATGACTGGTGACTTTTCCTCCATAATGATTTCCCAATTCTTCTTCGTATTTTTTTTCGCCAACGTATCCATTTTCATCGACAATTATTATTCCTATTCGAGCGTAGTAATGTCCCATTTTTAAGTGGGAGAGTTCATGGGCGGCCACGCAAATTAGTTCTTCTTGAGATATATTAAAAAGTAATTCCTTTGTAATATTGATGTTCCGGCCTTTTGTGACCCATGCATTTTCAAAGTCGTCATTCCATATGATTGCTCGATATTTACCAAATTCTGAAGGAAAGTTTGCCGAAACAACCACGTTAATTGCCTTTTGCCAGATTCTTCTTGCCCCTGAGCATTCTGGCCCATCAAGACATGGTTTTTGAGGACCAACGCAGGAAGCGGCGATTGTCAGGCAAAATGTCCAGGCGAAAAATTTTAATAATTTTTGAAATGCCATGGATTTTGTTTAATGCTAATTTTTGTCTTCGTAAATGGTAAATTAGGTTTTTGAGAAATTTTTATTTTCCGCTCTGATAGCAAAAAAGACTAGAACTATAGACAGGCCAACGCAGCATAGGCTAAACACGTCTCCATTTTTAGAATAATAGGTTGGTTCTCCTTTGCGCGGTTGAATGGAAGTTTGAACAGTGTCTTCTACAAAAATTTTTGTTTGGTCGTAAATTTTTCCCGAAGAGTCAATTGCACCAGTTATTCCAGTATTTGCCGCTCTTAAAATTGGGGTTCTATTTTCTACTGCCCTTAATGCGGCAATGGCGATGTGTTGATAGGAGGCTGCGCTGTCTCCAAACCAAGCGTCGTTGGTAATAGTCGCTAAAAACTGAGCGCCTTTTTTAACAGATTGCCTTACAAGATCGGGAAACGTGATTTCATAGCATATGGATACTCCAAACTTCCAAGGTTCTAATTCAAAGAGAGATATTTTTTTTCCTCGACCTAGTTCCCCAGGAACGTAAACAAACTTTTTTACAAATGACAATACATTTGAAAAGGGGACAAATTCCCCAAATGGCACTAGATGGATTTTATCGTAACGTCGAATTGTATTGATTGAATCAGGTTTTAAAAAGTAAGCGCTATTGTAATATACATATTTCCCGGAACTATTTTTTTCTAAATACTGACCGCCTATTAACATAGGAATGCCCAGAGATTTATTTAATTGATTCAACCAGCGCGTTTCTGGGATCTCTAGATTATAAAAAAATGGAAGCGAAGCTTCAGGCCAGATTATAATATCTGGTTTATTTTGAACCGACGTAAGGGTCAGCCGTTCATAAGTTTTGATAATATCCTTTCGGTATTTTTTTTCCCACTTCAGTTTTTGTTCGATATTACCTTGAATCAAAGCTGCTTTTATTGATGTACCTTTTTTGTTATCTGATTTTTTTAGGTAATAAAATCCATAGCTCACCCCCCCCAACCAAATAATTGCGGCAAAAATAATAGCCGTTTTTAAGTATTTTTTGGAAAGCGAGTCTTTTAAGCTTCCAGAATAAATCCATTCTCTAAACGCTATAAATAGCGCTGAATTAGTTAAAACGATCATGGCAGAAACCCCATAAACTCCTGTAAATTCAGATAGTTGAATGGCTGGGAGGTTTTTGTACTGCGAATATCCTAATCCCAACCAAGAAAACCCAAGTTCGGAGTGGGTTGATCGTAAATATTCGAAGGCTGTCCATATTAATGGAGCTAATAAAATATTTAGTGGATCTTTATCTCTCAGAGAAGAAATAATCCATGAAAATAAACCAACAAAGGTTGATAAATAAGCGGCTAAAAGAAAGAGTATTGGGTACCCAAGAAAAGGAGAAATGTTGCCAAAGTTTACTAAGGTGTTAATTATCCAATGTAAACCTATGAAATAAAAAAACAAACCAGCTAAAAAACCTAGCCAAAAAGATTGAGAGCCTTTGCGACCTTCAATAGCAAAAAATAGCGGAAGGAATCCAAACCAAGCTAAAAATTCGAAGTCAAATTTAGGAAAAGAAAACGCTAATAAAAGGCCAGTTAGGATGGAAAAATAGATAGCGCTTGATTTTTTAAGGATTTGCACTAGGTATTTCCTTAAATATCCTCTATAGTATTTATTAAGGGTTTAAAAAATGAGTTGTTAATCATCCCTTGAATCGAACTTAAGAATTTGGCAATTGCTTTTTGGCGGTTGTTACATATACTGGATAATAAATCATTATAATTAATTAGAATAAAGCTGTCAGGAGTTTGCAAATAGGATATTTCTTATTTCTTTTGGCTTTTATTCGTAAAATTGCAAGTTTTTGATAAAAACTGTAGTCATTTTGAAAATGACTTTAAATTTAGGATATTTACTGCTTTGGCTTCCCAAAGAGAACTAATAGAGAATTTTAAAAAAGTTTGTATTTGTCGCAGCATTACTCAAGGTACCATAATGACGGCTATAAGAAAGGGTTGTCTATCATTTGAAGCCCTTAGAAGGGAAATTAGAGTAGGTACGGGAAACTGCAAGGCAAAAAGATGTAGAGCGAAAATTGAGAGCAAAGTTAAGGAATATAAAGAGTCCTTAAAAGAAGAATCTACCTTGTAGTTATCTTTTATTTATAAGGTTTTCTTATAAGTTGCGTTTGAAAAATTAACTTAGTTTTTCAAATGCATTCTTAATTCGACTTAAACCTTCTTCCAAAATTTCCATAGAGGTTGCGTAGGAAAAACGCATATTAGGTTTTGCGCCAAATGCCGCCCCTGGCACTAAAGCTACTTTCGCCTCGTCTAGAAGAAAATCCCCCAAATCTAAAGAGTCTTCTATTTTTTTACCTTTAAAAGACGCGCCTAAAACTCCCGTAAAGTCTGGAAAACAGTAGAAAGTTCCCGCTGGTTTGAAACAATCAACGCCATCGATGGAGTTTAAGGTTTTTAAAACAAAATCACGACGTTTTTGAAACTCTTGGACTCTTTCGGGAATATAATCTTGTGGTCCCGATAAAGCTTCCGCAGCTGCCGCTTGTGAAATGGAGCAAGCTCCAGAAGTGATTTGACCTTGAAGCTTTTTGACTGCTTTAACTATTTCCGGGTCTGCAGCGATATAACCTATTCTCCAACCAGTCATCGAATAGGCTTTTGAGACTCCGTTGATAATGACAGAATTTTTTTTAACCTCTTCTCCTAAAGAAGCGACGCTAACTTGCTCAAAGCCATCAAAAACAATTCTTTCATAAATTTCATCAGAAATGATTAGTAAATTATTTTTGAGGCTACATTCTACTAACGCTTCTAATTCTTCCCTATTATACGCAGACCCGGTAGGATTGCTGGGACTGTTGACGACAATTGCCCTGGTTTTATCAGATACAGATTCTTGTAATTGATCTGGAGTGAGTTTAAATCCATTCGAAATAGTAGTTTTTATAATCTTGGGCGTAGCTCCACTTAGCAGGATCATATCGGGGTATGAAACCCAGTATGGAGCGGGAACAATTATTTCGTCGCCAGGTTCCCAAAGAGCTTGGGCCAAATTATAAAAAGATTGTTTAGCGCCGGTTGACACCAGAATTTGGTCGGAATTGTATGAAACCCCGTTTTCTTTTTGAAATTTCTCCACAATTGCTTGTTTTAACTCATCGGTTCCAGGAACAGGCGGATATTTTGTTTGATTATTATTAATAGCCCTAATAGCCGCTTCTTTAATATTATCGGGAGTTGGAAAATCGGGTTCTCCAGTCCCAAAGCCAATAACGTCAACGCCTTGGGCTTTTAATGCTTTGGCTTTAGCGTCAATGGCTAAAGTCATTGAAGGTTTTATTGAAGTTAAACGTTTTGAAATTTTCATTTTCTAATAATTTGAAGGCCGTCATAAACGCATTTAGGGACTAAATGACGAATATCGGCTCCATATTTAGCGGTTTCTTTAATAAAACTCGAACTAAGAAATGAATATTCTTGGCTCGGAATCATAAAAACAGTTTCTATCCGATCATTTAGATTGCGGTTCATCAATCCCATTTGCAGTTCGAATTCAAAGTCAGATACAGCTCTTAATCCCTTAATAATAACCGATGCTTTATGTTCGGTTGCAAACTCGATCAAAAGATTATCAAATGGATGAACTTCAATCCCATTACGCCCATTAAGGGCTTTTTGAATAAACCCAACGCGCTCAGACATCGAAAACAAAGGGTTTTTCTTAGGGTTTAGAGCGACGGCAACGATAAGTTTATCGAACAATGCGTTAGCCCGAACCATAATATCCAAATGACCGTTTGTCACTGGATCAAAGGTACCCGGATAAATTGCTATTCGTTTTTTATCCATTAATTAAATTTATTTGAAAAAAGCAGAGAGGATTATACCCGCTTAATATAGGATACGCAAAATCAAAATTGGCCGCCAAGTCTAACTACAAGTTGGTAGGCAAGGCTTTACAAGCCATACGAAAAAAGATATAAAACAAACTTTTGACAATTTTTAAGCTGTAAATTTTAAATTTAAGGAAACATTTGTCCAGTTTCTAACTATAAATCGCCAATTTATTATGAATGAAAACTTAAAAACCGCAGGTCCCGTTTTTTCTGAAGGCAACACCGCCAACCTTTACTATTTAAATCAATTATATGGAAAAATCGCATGTAATGTTTCAGAAAAAATGAGGCAAGCGCTAGGAGTTGAAATCCCTATCTCGGCGGGGGTTTGGGGAGGAACCTATCTGATATCTCACCCAAATGGAAACGCTAAAAGGAGGATTTGGCGCTTTTACAGCATTGTTAATTTGCCCCAAATAGCTGTATTGGACAATAAAGCGAATTTGGAGAAGTTGATCGGGTTTTATTATTCCTCTTTTGCGGAAGCCTTTAGACCATATGGTTTAGATTTGGATTTAAAGATGTGGGGAGGAAAATTACCGTTTAGTAATAAAGCTAAACCCAGTATTACCATGCATATGGAAGATTCAACTGAAACGGTACGCTGGTTGCGAGCTTTTTTCGTCTGGAATCATGTTAGCTGGGAACAGTCAATTATTCATGACCTTGTGAGAAACATTAAGGTAATGAAAGAATCATTGGATTTGAGGAAAAAACCAGTGGGGAAAGCTCCTGACGAAACAAAATACCTGATGCAGGATATCATTATCACTTACGAGACGATTCGGGAAGCATGTAGCAAGGATTTTATCGAACACGCCGACCCAATAATCCAGGAAGTAAAAAACTGTTTTCTTAAGGGGTTACACGACTCGAATCTAATTCAGGAACTTTACCTGAAAATTTACCATGGAGCCATCATTTATGGTTTTGAAGAAGCATTAGAAGGACCTTATGGAAGAGAAGGTCTCAATATCCATAAGATCCAGGATTGGCCAGTCGAAAAGATTAATTGGGTTCCGGAAGAACTTAAAGAAAAGCTAATTCCGCCAATCCAAAACCTGTTTGCCAGTTTTAAAGCCGCATTGGAAGAAGAAGGAAAGCCAACTTAGAATACTTCATTTCGCTATTCAGCGGATTTTGTTTCCGTATCCCAAGCGCGTTTTTTTTCCCATGCGGGAGTAACGTCGATTCGTCTCGAATTAGGAAGATCTTGACCAAACATTGGTACGCTTTTATCCGGCGTTGAATATTTTTTTACCAGATTTTGAAACTCAGTGTCGTTTAATGACGGGTCTCTTAAAGACTTTAATTGTTCTTCTGTGATTGTTTTTTGGGAATGTTCGTCAAACGCCATTGTGCCAATTCCTACCCAATAGGGCGAAATGATTTCCTGATCTACCAAAGTTCCTACGCCCCCAGCGTATTTAAGCGATTGCTCAATAGAATGACGACCTATAGCTGCAGGTACGCAACGGCCAATTCCTATGACGTTTTGAGGGTCTTTCATAGGATAGACTCGCATTCTAAGCTTGGCGCCTTCTATATTCCCCATTTCCTTTTTTATAGCCTTTTTATTTTTTCGATGTTTTTTGGAAATCCAGGCTTCAATTTTTATAGGTTTTTCCTTTAAAGATTTACAATCTGCTAAACCTTCGGCGGCCCAACTGTTTTCGTAAGTTAACATTAAAAAAATGACAGTAATTATACTTTTCTTGAACACAATTTTCTTTCTCAATTCTAGTTTCTCCTCGTTTCAACCAAGATGCGATTGATATTTCTTACAAAAGGTTTTCCTGTTACAATAGAGCCTATAAAAATATCCCGTTATGCCAATATCCGTTGGGAATGGAAAGTATTATCTATTTCTAAGAACGATTTTAGGCAAATGTTATATAATCAATAGCTTGTGACCTGTTTAAATATTTTCTCTGTATTGTCGCGCGCAACTTTCCCCGCAAAAAAACAAGTTTTTATTGTCGGGCATTTCTTGAAAAGTTCCCTCCTTTCTGGGAACGTAAACTTTGCATTGGGCGCATTCGACCATATCCATTGATTCTGAAGTTTCTTCCTCAGCGTTCGGATTCAAGAAATAAGAGCGAACCAGGAAATAAACCAAACCAATGAGTAAAACAAAAATAATGAAACGGATCATGATCGCTATTGTAATTTCCAGGTAATAGGAATTCAATGAATTTTAAGGGAACCTCTAAAAATTCGGATCTGCCAGGAGTCAGGCCCTTAAATTCAAGGGCTAGGCGATAGCAAACCAGTAAAAATGCCAATTATTAGAGATCCTCGTAAGTTAAAGAATGAGACAGACTAGGAAAATTTGATGGACGACTCTGCTAAATTTGAAATGGACGTTGATTCGGAGATGGATATAGAACCTGAAATCCTGCCAGCCGAAGACTCTGAAGACAGCGATACGTCCGAAGGTCCGGAGCGTTTTCTCCCAGTTGTTAGGGGCGAACATTCTGTTGAGCCTTTAGACGTTCTAAACGCATACCTCAGGCAAGTACGTGAATATAAAACATTGTCTGAAGAAGAAGAGAAGCAATTTACCGTTGAATACAAAGAAACTGGCGATCCTGCGGCAGTTTATAAATTAATCACTTCCAATCTCAAAGTTGTCGTACAGGTTGCGATGAAATTTAAGAGAGAGTGGGACAATTTAATGGATTTGATTCAGGAAGGTAATGTGGGTTTAATGCATGCGATTAAAAATTTTGATCCATTTCGGGGCGTTAGATTGCCTGTTTACGCCACATGGTGGATCAAAGCGTATATGCTGAAATATATTTTGGACAATTGGCGGTTGGTCCGAGTAGGGACAACTAACGCGCGTAGAAAGCTGCTTTATAATTTGACCAAAGAAAAAGAAAAGTTGGAAAGAGAAGGATACGTTCCGACGACTAAACTTTTAGCCGAGAGATTTAACGTAAACGAACGCGATGTGATAGACGTCGAAACTAGTTTAGGGGCCGCCGATATGTCTATGGACACGCCTGCTAACGAAGAAAATACTTTAACCCCTGCCCAATATTTAACTCAGGGATCGCATCCGGAAGTGGAAGTCGAAAAAAACCAATTTTTTGATATGCTTCGGGAAAAAGTTGCAGAATTTTCTGGAACCGTAAAACCGATGGAAAAATCTATCATTGAAAATAGGGTTTTATCAGATAATCCTAAATCGCTCCAAGAAATTGGAGACGCCCACAAAGTTACCCGCGAAGCGGTACGGCAGGCCGAGCAAAGATTATTAAAAAAACTGAGAGCTTTTTTAGCCGAGCATATGCCAGAAGCGGCCGACAAATTCACGCTTTGATTTTTTTAAAATAAAAAGGAGAAAGAAACATGGACTACCGCGTAGAAACGGACAGCATGGGAGAAATTCAAGTGCCTGCCGACCGTTATTACGGCGCTCAAACCGCTCGTTCTTTGATTCATTTTGATATTGGAATTGAAACCATGCCCAGAGAGATTATTCGCGGTATGGGTATACTCAAAAAAGCGTCTGCCGTAGTAAATTGCGAATTAGGGCTTTTAGATGAGAGCAAAAAAAATCTGATTTCTCAGGCTGCAGACGAAGTGATCGAAGGAAAACTAGACGAACATTTTCCCTTACGCGTTTGGCAAACCGGCAGCGGTACTCAATCGAACATGAATTCAAACGAAGTAATCGCCAATAGAGGGATTGAAATTGCGGGCGGGAAAATGGGAAGCAAAGAGCCCATTCATCCTAACGACGATGTCAATAAAGGCCAATCTTCCAATGATACCTTTCCTACCGCTATGCATATAGCGGCGGTTGAGCGGATTGAGGATCATCTAATTCCTACAGTGACTTCTCTCCGAGATACTCTGGCAGAAAAAGCAAAGGAGTTTAATGAAATAATTAAAATCGGTCGTACCCATTTAATGGATGCGACCCCTTTGACTCTAGGGCAAGAATTTAGCGGTTACAAAACTCAACTTGATTACGCCTTAGATCGAATTCAATCGTGTTTACCAAGACTGAGACAGATAGCCCTTGGCGGTACCGCCGTTGGAACAGGGTTAAACTCGCACCCGGATTTTCCCGAAAAAGTCGCCGCAGAAATTTCTAAAATTTCAGGGCATGAATTTGTTACGGCTCCAAATAAGTTTGAAGCGCTTGCGGCTCATGACGCCGTAGTGGAAGCTAGCGGAGTTATGAAGACGATAGCTTGTTCCTTGATGAAAATAGCAAATGATATTCGATGGTTGGGGTCGGGCCCTCGTTGCGGTATTGGCGAATTAGTTTTACCGGCCAATGAGCCAGGCAGCTCTATCATGCCAGGAAAAGTGAACCCCACGCAATCCGAGGCAATGACGATGGTAGCGGCTCAAGTTATTGGTAACGACGCGGCGGTGAACGTTGGGGGAGCTTCTGGAAACTTTGAGTTAAACGTTTTTAAACCGGTAATGATTTATAACTTATTGCAATCGGTTCGACTGATAGCGGATTCTTGTCGGTCGTTTAACGACCATTGCGCAAAGGGTATCGAGCCTAACGAGAAAGCGATTGCGAATCATTTAAAGAATTCTTTAATGTTGGTTACCGCGCTTAATCCGCATATTGGATACGATAACGCGGCAAAGGTGGCCAAAAAAGCCTATGTGGACAATAGCACCTTGAAAGAAGCTGCAGTGGCGTTGAATTTATTGACAGAGGAAGAATTTGACAAAAACGTTCGACCGGAAAAAATGACAGGACCGGCAAAACCAAAAAGTTGATAGAACTAAGATTGATTCTAAAGATGGGTTCTGTTAATGTATGGGTCCAATTTTCAGATCAGCGTCGCGCTAGATTATAAAAATTAAGTTTTTGGCAAATTCTTAGAGCCAGAATTTGTTAGTGGATTAAAGCCGAAGTGGTGAAATTGGTAGACGCGCTGGACTCAAAATCCAGTGGGGGCAACCCCGTGTCGGTTCGACTCCGACCTTCGGCACCAAGCAAAATCAATGGGTTATGGATCAATTTCCATAGCCCATTTTTTTTATCTCTCTTTCAAGGTGATATTTATATTTTTACCCTGGTTCTGAAGCGCTAACCAATTGGATATAAATTCTTACTTCTATCCTAAAATATCCAAGAGTTTTGAAAATTTATAAAGAATTGAATGACCTACACGGAAATCTAATTTTTGAATTATACCTACTTTCTGAAATAATTTAACCAACCTTCGTGCCGTCAGAATGGAAACTCCTTTTAGTCTTTGTTGGACTAGTGGAATTGTAAAATAAGGGGCCTCAAAAATAAAATCGACGAAAGGAAATAGATAAGGGGATTTTGTGATTTTAAAACGTATTTTTATTTCATCGTAAAGGTTATATATTTTATCAATAATTTCCTGAGTTTCCTGTAGTTGCTCCGATACACCCCTCAAGAAAAAATCTAACCAGTGTTCATAATTTTTTGTTTGGTCGACTTTTCGCAATGCTCCAATATATTCATCGCGATTTTTTTCAAAATAGCCACTGCAATATAAAATTGGAGATGAAAGCTTTTTTTCGTTAAAAAGGATCAAAGGAATCATTAACCTTCCAATACGACCATTTCCATCATTGAATGGATGGACCGCTTCAAATTGGTAATGAAAAAGTCCTGCTTTGATTAAGGGATCTTCTTCGTTTTTAGAAAGGTAATTAATCAAATCTTCCATATAATCTTTGACGAGGTAAAATTCTGGAGGAATGTAGGCGGCTTTCTCTATAGAATCTCCTTTTTTACCAATATAAACCGTATCTTCTCGATATTTTCCAAGATTCGCTTTTGGCTTTATGCCATCAAGCAAGATTGCTTGCATAGATTCTAAAAAGTTGGTTGAAATTTTTCTTCCTCTCTGAAACTCATCTAAGGCAAAATTCATTGTTTTTCGATAATTTATAACTTGCTTGGTATCCAGATCTTTGGCTTTACCACCCGCTTCATAAAGAAACACGTCTGAAACAGTACTTATGGTTCCTTCAATCTTTGAGCTTACTGTTGCCTCTTTTGCAGAAAGTGGAGAAATAAGAAGAGAGGGGTTTTGGAGCTTTTTTTGAGATCCTTCTAATAATCCCAAAGCGTAGTTTGCTTGCCCTATTTCTTTATTAATTTTGTTATAATTTATATTCAAGTCATTTTCACATAAAAAAGCAGGTCTATTGTGTTTTGGATTCATTGTAAATCACCTAAACTATATCAGAAAGTTAATATTTTGATCATGTTTAGTGGAATAGTTATCAATCCTGATATAGTTTGCTTTCCATATACTGGGTTTTCTTTTCTAAGAACCACAAGATCTGGTAAATAGCCAAAAACCTTATCAGAATATCATAATTTTGATAAGGTTTCATCGAAACTATATCTTAAGTGATAACATTGGGAAGGATTGGAGGGTTAAATTAGCTAACGTACAGAAAATTAAGGGAAAAGTCGAAAATTCTATTATTGTTTAATCCCACAATTCCCGGTGGCTTGTCACGTAAAAATAAAGATTTATCTAGGATAGTCCGTCCGCTTGCGGCGGGGTCGTTTATCAGAATGTAATCCTAAAATAAAGGTAATTTAGCCGGGCAATTAAGCGCATATCCGCAAAATCCAGTGGGGGCTACCCCGTGTCGATTCGACTCCGACCTTCGGCACCAATAAAATAAAGGGTTACGAGATTTCTCGTAACCCTTTTTTATTTCCCGTAAAGAGGTTGATTAACCGATTTGATCAATTTTTTCTTGCAAAATGGAGTAATCAAGCATAAATTATGGTAAGCCAAAAATAATGTCGTGTTGTTTTAAGCAATCTGAATATTTAAAGATGTCTAAATTTTCTAAGAATTCGCCTTTCACTTTTTCATTAGCCCTCACTTTTTTTTTCTGTGTAACTTCTTTTTATTTTTTTCCCTCAAAAAGTACAGGAGAAAATAAAAACGTTACTACTCAAGAAAAGCAAATTAAGCCAACAAAACAAATTGCTTCCAAGTTAGAAAAAGACAAGATAGTAAATTCCATTCCGGGATTTTTAGATAAATATTTTTATCAAATTATTCTCATCCTTTTTATTTGTGCAGTGGTGATCTATTTTTTAGGATATAAACCGATTTATGGAGTTGGTAATGATCAGCTTCAACCTGGTGAAGAAAGGAGATTTCTTGGAATTTGGTCAAGAAAAGTACCATTATTGGAGCAAAACTCAGATCAGCAAATTTCTCCTAACGATAAAGATAATGATTCAAAATCCTTATTCTTAATTCCCCCAGAAAAACCTGAATTTTTTGAAGAAGTAGAACAAGAAAAGCCATCAGAAAACTTACTTGTGCAAGCACATTTAGATCAAAATGACCACACAATCCAAGAAATTAATACGAAAGCAAATAATCATTTTGATAAAGGAGAATTTTTAGAAGGTTTTTATTTACTAGAAAAAAATGATTTTATACCCGAAGAATTGGCATGGAGAGCTCTTGTATATGGGGTTGATAAGGGGCATTCAGAGGGAATGGATAAGCTTTGCATGTTAGCTCAAAAGAACCTTGAAAACGATAGGGTCCATACTTGGTATAGCTATGCGCTTAGTTCGGTAGACGAAGAAGACATACGAACAAGTATTGAAAAAATTGACGATATATTAGTAAAAGTTTTCACGATATCAATTCAGGTAATATATATTTCCGCTAAAAGTTATCTTATCCGAAAAAAAGAATCATTAAATGAGTCAATTCGATTTTTAATAAGGGAGTTAGGCAAAATTGATGAAACAAAAAGTAAAGCTGTATTGCTAAGGGCTTTAGCTAACCGTTATTTTGAAAAAAGTGGGGACCAATGTTGGCAGGGAATGGCTTTTTTAGAAGCAGCTAGAAAAAATGATCCAACAGCAACGGACATTCTTTTTAATTTGGCTTACAAATATAGTCAATTAGACAATAATTCCTTAGCGTTGTTTCATTATAACCGTCTAATTTCGTTAGATAGTAATTATAAAAATGCATTGAATAATGCAGGAGCTTCTTCTAATGCTTTGAATTTATTTTTTACCGCTGTTGAATTTTATGAAAGGTCTTGGAAGGAATCTAAAGAAACTTATTCTGCGGCAAATTTAGCTTATTTATATATGCAAAAGGGGTTCTATAAAGATGCGGAAGATCTAATTATTAAAGCTCGGGAGGTTGATAATTACGAAGAAAGGATTGATCAAGCGGCAGTTGATTTAAGGCAAAAAAAGAAAAATGAAACTAAAAATAAAGAAGCTTTTATCAGTAAAGGTCAAGAGTATTCAAAATTGATTGAAAAAACCTCTAAGGGGTTTTTGCAGAAAAATATCGATATTGATTCGCTTGTGGGTGAATATGAAGGAGATTCAATAAAACTAAAAATTCTGAATTCAGTTTCGGGGGAAATTCATTGGATTAGCCAATATGAAAAGCTTTTTGGGGCTGGTAATAAACCCAAGTCTTTAAAGTTAACAATTGAAGGTTTAGCAATTATAATTTCTTGGGGTAACGAAGATTCATCTAAGGAACGCACGTCTATTTTAATTGGCACCGTTAATGCGGGGAACGGGTTGTTAATTTTTAATAAAGAGGATGAAACTTTAGAAGGGTTCTACATTAAATCTTTAGAAAAAAATAAATTAATTAAATTAAAACTGAAAAAAAAATCTTAAAAAAATAAGGTGTAAAAAATTTAATAAAATTAAAAGCAGGCAATTACTTGAACTTTTTTTATGTTTCATTACTTATTAAAAATATATTTTTTCCTGGCATATTTCAAATTTTTGAAATTTTAAATATTTCATTTTTTAAATGAACTCAATCTCTGATGAAATAAATGAACTGGCTGTCAAAAAACTTATTTACGCTAAGCTTATATTTATTAAAGCCAATCTTCTTCTTAAAGAGGAGAGCTTAATGGTACCAGCACTTGCCTTAAACTTATTTCATGATGCAGTTGAGCTAGCTTTTCTTGCCATTGAAGATAAATTAGGGCTTAGCGAAAAAATTGGAAAGTTTAAAACTCATATAAACGAAATAAAAAAGGCCAGTAGATTGGGGGCGTTTCCACAAGCGCGCCATTTAAATACTTTAGATCAAACCAGAGGAAACTTTAAGCATAATGGTGTAATCCCTAATTTGGAAACCATCAAGGAGTTAGCAATTCGGGTTGAAATATTTTTTGAGGAAATTAGTCCAATTTTTTTCAAAAAAGAATTTGATGAAATTAATTTATCTGCCTTAATTGAAAATAAGGAAATTCGTCAATATTTGGAAAGTGCCGAACTTTCTTTTAAGGAACAGAATTATCTAAATTCAATAAAAAACTCTGCAATATCATTAGCTTATGCAAAGCGTATAACCCTTAATAAAAATCAATTTAGGTTTGAAGATTCTTTGTCTTCGTCCACTATGAAAAGTAAACTTTCGGGAGGTGTTTCGAGTGATCTTAAAGAAAATTTAGGCTATGAATTAGAGCCTGTTTTTGATGAATATAATGAGGCATTTGGTGAAATATACGACTGTTTAAAACTTTTAATTATTGGAGTGGACATTAGAAAATATTATCATTTTTTAAATTTAACTCCGTCTATACAGTTTACCGTGGGCGGTAGGATTTTGGAAAATTGGACACAATTACCACAACTTAATAGAGAGGATGCAAAATTTTGTATTGATTTTGTTTATGATTTTTTTGCAAAAACACAAATTATTTAATAAATAATGTTAATTGAAAAGTTTTCCAATATTAGATTAGTAAAAAACCCAAAATCCAGTGGGGGCAACCCCGTGTCGGTTCGACTCCGACCTTCGGCATTCAAATTACAAAAGGTTGTGAGAGAAATCTCACAACCTTTTTTATTTTTTAAACTTTCAGAAATTTTTGATTTTTTCCTTTAATCCGGCATATTGTTTGTCTATATTTGTCAAATATGGATATCGATGGTATGTTGGATATATCATGACTTCGAAGAGGGAAAATCATGAATATAAGCTTCACAAAAAAACAGGAAAAATATATAGCGTCCCAATTACAATCCGGCGATTTTCAAAATGCCAGCGAGGTTGTGCGCGACGCTTTAAGATTGCATGAAATCTATAGGCACCGCATTGTAGAAGAGTTGCGCGCAGAAGTTGCAAAGGGTTGGAGTGGAAAAGCCAGTTCGAGAAAAGTTAAGGATATCATTCAGGATAAATTAAAATCTAAAAAGACCAGGAATGGCTAAAGGTTTTTTTTATGAACTGTCTCCCGAGTCAGACAACGATCTTGATGGAATATTTGATTATACAGAGCGTGAGTTTGGTATAGACAAGGCAGTTCAATATGTTTCGGATTTTGACGATATTTTTGAGCAACTTGTTAAAAATCCTGAAATCGGGCGTGAAAGAAAAGAAATCCGAAGAGGTTTAAGAAGTATTGTAAAAGAGAGCCATGTTGTCTTTTACAGGGTTTTGAAAGATCGCATACGTATCGTTAGAATCCTTCACGGATCGCGTGATTTACCGCAATTTCTTTCGGACTGAAATAACGGCTAAAGCCCGGTAGGGATAAAAAGTTTTGACCGGATATTAAATCAGAGCAATGCGAAGTTCTCGCCCGACAGCGCGGGCGGCTTTCGCCATGGTTGCCAGTGTAATATTGCCGACGGAGGGGTCCAGCAGTCGGTCAAGCTGCCGTCTGCTGGTTTTCATACGTTCGGCCATAGCCGTTTTGGAAATCCGGTTTTCCTCCATGGCTTTACGCACCTGATCGGCCAAAATTTCTTTAAGAGCCTGATATTCACACTCTTCCAACATCCCCTGTTCTTCGAGGAAACTGTCAAAGGATGATCCTATATGCGGGTTTTCTTTCTTCTTCCTCATTGTTCCACTTCCTTTTTACGTTTTATGGCGCGGTCTACATCCGTTTGCGGTGTTTTTTGTGTCTTTTTTATAAATCCATGAAGTAAGACCATTTTTTTATCTTTTATAAAAAATATAACGCGGGCAATACGTCCGCTTGAAATGTCACTGCGAACTTCAAAAAGTCCACGGCTTAAAGATCTGCTATAAGGCATTCCAATCGGCCAGCCAAATTCAACTTTTTGAATATCTTTGCCGACAATTTTCCGGTCCTCACGGTCTAATTTCAGTAACCACTCCTTTACGGGTTCATTGCCTTTCAAAGTCCGGTAGAATTCGGCAATGATTTTCTTTTTAGGGCGAATCATAGTGAATTGTACCATATATGGCACAACCTATCAAGCATTTAGCCCAATACGTTTGAAGGCTTTTGGTAGAGTGTCACGGCAACAGCCGAGTTCCAGTACTAAAGCATTGACGGTTGTCTCGCCGCTTACAATTTTGGCATGGGCTTTCCGCAAATCCTGATCGTCAAAAAGAGGTGGTCTACCGAGACGTTTTCCTCTACGCCTTGCCGCTTCCATCCCTTCCTTGGTGCGTGTTATCAGGTTCCTGCGCTCGAACTGCGCGAAGGCCGCCATCACCGTATAAAGCAATTCACCAAACGGCGTTGTCGTATCAACGTCCAGGGTCACAATCTGAAAGTTTACGCCACGCTCTCTTAGTTTTTCAGCTTCCTGAAGAGCATCATGGAGATTATCGGAAAAGAAGCCTTTGATTTCGTAAACGTCAATATGCTCGTTATTTCGTGTGTTGAGGAGATGATTGACCAGTTGCCTGGCGCCACCGCGCTGGCTTGTTTTAAGAATCATAGTCGTTCTTCGGCACAAGGCCGAGGGCTTTAATCAGGACATAGCGAATCCATTTAATATCCAGGCAACAACCAGCAATGGCTTTTTCCGTTTCAGGAGAAACAATCAGGGAACTTGTTTTAACGGCCCTGGCAAGGTGGTTCAGGTTTTCCGCTATGTTCATGCGGCCCAGTTCGCTGAGAATCTTTGCCAGCTCTTCGCGGGTTTTCTTTTTAGAAACGGACGCAAACAAGCGGGATTTAATATAAGCCCCCAAAGGCGTATCTCCGGCGTCACGCTCTAAACGCGCGCGTTCCTCTTCGCTTAACCGAAGAGAAAAGGGCGGTATCCGTTTTTTCGATTGTTGGCTCATATCTTTCATTTCGTAAATATAATAAACCTCCGTTCCTTGGATTCCGGGAAACAGAGGCTTTAAAAAGGTTAAATTTTGGAAGGTTCAGAAAAAGAAAAAGCCCCCGGAGGAAAAACCTCCGAGGGCTTTTTTTATTGTGCATTATTCGTTAAGGATCAAACGTCAGATCAATGGAAGAATTCTTAAGAATGGTGTTCCAATCCTCTAAAGTCTTGAAAATTTGTTTTGTCTCTTCTCCGTCTATCCGCATTCAAACTATAAAAGGTTGTGGGAGAAGTCTCACAACCTTTTTTATTTTATGGGCTTCTTTTATGGAAAGGTCATTATTTTTTCTTGGTTAGGAGATTAGAGAATATCCAACCAAATTTATTATGAGCCTTGATGCGGGTCCATTTTCCCTTCCTTCCTATGATTCTTACAGGTTCGCCTTTTTTTAAAACCATAATAATAGTGCTTAAACCAGCCTGCTCGCGAACATTGGCCATACGGGTTTTTACGACATATAAGGTTTCATTTTCGGTAGGCGGCATTTTCAAGACTGATTTCTTATAAAGCTTAGATTGTTTTTGGTTTATTTTGATTCTTTTGTTCAAACTTTCAATCTTGTTTAAATATTCGGGATCGTTGGTTTTTGGTTTCTGTAATTCTTCTACCAGGGTTTTATAAGACTTTGATAGTTTATTGGCCCAATGCAGGCGGCCTTTCAAACCTTTTACTTGATGATCTTTTTCCTGGAGTAGATTATCTTGAGTCTTAAGTTTTAGCGCCAGCTTTTGGTTTTCCTGTCTTAGTTTTTCGACCTCTTTTAATTGATTGGTGAGAGCTTCTATCATGCCGTTACTTTCCTCGATCCTCTTTTCCTGGGTTTGGAGTTTCAACGCCAATTCTTGGTTTAGTTCCGACCCTTTTTCAGCCTTGGAATGCAAAACAGACAATTGATCCAGTTTGAGTGCGCTTTCCTCCAATTGTTTTTCTTTTTCAGTTAAGCGCGATTCAAGCTCTTCGCGGATTTTGAGGGATTCTTGATACAAATGTTTTTGTTCTCGTACCGCTTGAAAAATCATCTCCTCGACACTCTTGATTTTTTGGGAATACCTTTTTTTTGTTTCATCGCCGCAATCTAACCCTCCCTCTGTCACTTCACAACCATCGACAATATCGCTTTCCGATAAAACCAGGAATATGTCGTCGATTTTATAAACGTAACCTTTTTTGTTTTTTCCAATACTAATTGGTTGTTTGCCGATCATAAAGCCATCGTTGGTTTTTTTGAATGATAACCCAATGGGTTTTAATAAAGCCTTTAGCGTATCCTCAACGCTCGCATCAGTTACATTAAGGGATGCAAGTGTATTAGGATCTACGTCTTCATTTAAATAAATATTATCCGCGATAATTGGCAAAACTTTTTCCAAAGATTCGTTACTGAACTGGAGAGATATTCCTCTTTTTTCGGAGTCTTCTATTTTGGCGGTAGAGGGCAACTTTTTTGCAGTTTCAATCGGCCCTTTATTTTTTTTAATAGAAGTTTGAGTTTTGTTTTCCGCTTCTTTTTTTTGATGTTGAGAAAGTGTGCCGCACCCGGTAATAAACAGGGTCAATCCGAAAATTAATATTGGAAACGTTTTGTCCAAAACCTGTTTCATTAGCTTATCCATAAAAATTTGCGGAAGGTTTGTCGTATTTTAAAACGCAAGGCAAACCAAATTTCTAAGTTCATTTAGCGTTTGAATTTAAAATACTTAGCGGATTTTTAGGCGAATTCTTGAATGAATAGCTAGGAGGATCGGAAAAATGATAAAAATTGATATTTTTTATCATTCATTGGTAAAATAAAAAATCAATTATTTTCTGCTAAAGGGAATGTTTATGCATGTTTCATTACCGAGAGAATTGGAAAGAATGGTTAAAGACCGCGTGAGTAGCGGCGTTTATGGAAGCGCGAGTGAAGTGGTCAGAGCCGCTTTACGCAAGTTTTTTCATGTATCAGAAGACGATGAGATCAATCCCGAAGAAGTCGAGCATATTCGCAAAACAGTAGCCCCTCGCTTGGAGGCTTTAGAAAAAGGAAGCGCAATTACCCAAAATTTTGACGAAGCTTGCGTAGAAATTAATAAAGACGTATTTGGATAGGTATGTACGAACTGGTCATTATTGACGAGGCAAAAAAAGAACTTCGTCATGAAATTGCTTATTCCAAAAAAAAATGGGGACAAGTTCATGGCCAAAAATACGCTAAAGAACTTCAGGAAAGAATAAGAGATTTAAAAGAAAATCCACATCTTTACCCAGTACGCAACGACGTTCTTCCAAATATTCGGGTTAGAACTTACAAAGGTAACCGGATCGTTTATACGATACAAGAAAAGCTCAAAAGGATTGTAGTTCTTGCCATTCTAAGTTTGTATCAAAATATCGAAATCAAAAAATTAAAAAAAAGAAAACTTTCTTAAGAGGGATCAAAAAAATCTATTTATCTAAAGGGTATTCGATACCTTTTTTTTTGCAAAATTCTTTCAAAGTGTATTCCAGTGGACGGCCTTCTTTTTTTCCCAGTTGAAGATAATCATAATAGGCGCTCGCAAATTCTTTATAACCTCTACGTTTCAATTTCTTAATTTCTCTGGCTTCTTCTGGTGTCAATGGAAATACTTCGCGGGTACATTCTTTGAACGCCTCCTGCGCCCAATTATCTTCTGACTTTGATTGACTCACTTGCAATTCTCCATCCCATTATCTGGTGTCATTCCTGTTTTATTTCAATGTGATTTACCATTTTAAAAATATTAAAAAATTGATGCCTGTGAGTCAAAAATAGATTGTTGGTTTATGAAAAGAAAAAATCCGCAAAGAATGAAGGAAAATATTGAGGAATTTGATGATAAAGAATTCCCAATAGTCCTAATTCCGCTACTCCTATAATCCATATCCATTTTAAAGAGCCAATAGAAATATAATTCTCATAGTGTTTCCATTTGCCAGTGAGAACTAAAAAAAGCCCAATATATATCATTGAAAAAACTAGCGTCGTTAATATAGCGGCTATTCCACCCCAACGGAACATCGCCCAAAGAATATATTTCATTCCTGCCAAAGCGGCTATTGATACCAAAACAAAGATAAGAATAAAAACGATCAGTTTGTTCATTTGACGGTTTACCGGTAGCTTGTTTTCCCTAAAGAACATAAAATTCTTACCCTTCTTGCTTCCTAACTTTATTCAGGTTGATTATAATCCTTTTCATGATCGAACCGACCGGTATTATTGCGATTATTTTTGTTTTCTATATGGCGGGTATGCTTGTCGTTGGTTTTTGGTCCTCGAAGAAGGCGCACACGGCGTCTGATTTTTTTCTGGCAAATCGTTCTTTAGGGCCCTGGTTAACAGCAATTTCGGCAACGTCAAGTTCAGAAAGTGCCTGGGCCGTGATGGGAACGGTTGGTATGGCCTATAAGCAAGGTTTTTCGGCTTGGTGGTTTTTGCCAGGTTGTTTGCTCGGTTATGCATTAAATTGGCTTTTTGTAGGCGACCGCTTGCGTAAGCGGGCTTTGGAAGCTGGTAGTCTCACTGTTCCGGATTTTTTAGAGTCTAACTTTGAAGATCCCAGGCGATTAATTCGAATTCTTTCTGCTTTCATTATTTTTTCTTGCATGGTGGCATATGTCGCCGCTCAGTTTACCGCCGCTGGTAAGGCTTTTGACGCAATTTTTGGCATTGAACATTCCATAAGCGTTCCCATGAGCGCTTTGATAGTAGTTTCCTATACCTTGCTTGGAGGTTTTTTAGCCGTTGCATGGACCGATCTTATACAAGGTTTGATTATGGTAGGAGGATTGGTTGTTTTATCTTTAATTGCTTTCGGAGAAGTGGGAGGTTTTGCCGAGATTTACCAAAAAACTGCGACTGTCTCTCCGGGCTTTTTAAGCTGGGACGGCGGCAAGAGCGGTTCCGCAATGTGGGGAGGTATTATTGGATTGTTGGGAATAGGATTAGGATACCCTGGTCAACCCCACGTATTAACAAGGTTTATGGCGGCGCGAGATTCAAAGACAATCAGCGATGGCTGGAAGATTTCTCTTGGCTGGGGATTTCTGGTTTATTCTTCGGGTATTTTGTTGGGAATTTGTGGAAAAGCAATGATGCCAGAGTTAGACGATCCCGAGCAATTATTCCCAAAAGCCGCGATAACGTTATTGCCCCCAGTACTATCTGGCGTGGTTTTAGCGGCTATATTAGCGGCTATTATGTCTACTGCGGACTCTCAATTGTTAGTGGCGGCTTCGACGGTTGTTCGGGATATTTACGAAAAAGTTTTTTCCAAAAATGTGTCGGAGAAACAAATGCTGGTTCTTAGCAGAGCGGTTATCGCCTTATTAGGATTATCGGCGATGAGTTTTGCTCTAACCGACGTCCGCGTAATTTTTTGGTTTGTTTTGTTTGCCTGGTCGGGTTTGGGAGCAAGCTTTGGTCCGGCTATTTTGTTCGTTTTATATTGGAATCAAACAACGCGACAAGGCGTTTTAGCGGGTATGTTGACTGGTTTTATAACTACCTTGGTCTGGAAAGTTTCTGGCCTTTCTGAAATTCTTTACGAATTACCCCCGGCTTTTTTCATTTCCTGCGCGTCAATCTTTTTGGTAAGCCGAATGACTCAAGGCTCGACTCCTGAATAAACTTTGTGTTAAAATTAGGCACAAACTAATTTCCAGGATTACCAATGTTTTTTGCAGATAATTCCTTAGTAGGTCTTTTTAGTGTAATGGCCGCTTTATATGCCCTTCATTTGGTTTTGAAACGGGGACAAAGCGAAAAATTACATGGAGATCAAAAAGAGCGTGATATCGAAACTCTTTCCGATTTGAGAGAAGAATGGGAATATAACTTGAGGCTTTGCGACGGGATTGCCCAAGGAACTGCCGAGTTTAGGGAGGACGCCCATTTTAGAACTCAAATCTGGGAGCGTTATGGCGGTGAATTCCCTTTAACGCTTGAAGAGTTAGATCGAATTGAGAAGACTTACGAGTTTTTGATGGAAATGCAAGGAGAGCTTGAAGCTTCCTCGTCTAAAAGAGTGGGTTCTCTCCCAATTGACGCTCTTGTTCCTTTAATTGAAAGCGAAAAAAGCTCCGTTGCCGAAGCTTTAGATATCATCGATCATGCTATTAAGGAACTTAGATTATAAACGTAGCTTCCTTCAGCTCAATTAAGCTCTTCTAAAATTAAATCTGCCATTTTTTGAGTTGCTCCCCGCGATTCTTCAACTAACTTTTTAACTTTTTCTCCTAGGTCCCTTCTTCTATTAAGATCTTGTAATAATCCTTCGATTGTTTTTTTTAGATCTTTGGCGTCTTGTATTTTAATGGCGGCGCCAATGTTCCCAAAAGATTCAGCCATGTCTCGTTGATATTCTACAAAAGGACCGTGACAGGTAGGGACTCCTTGAGCTGCGGGTTCGGCCAGACTATGACCTCCGCCGGGTTCAAACAAACTTTTTCCTACAAACGCCACCGTAGCAATCGAATATATATCAGCTAACTCTCCCATGGTGTCTAATACGATAATAGGTTCGCTATCTTGATTGAGCATTAAAGACCTTTGGATATATTTTAAGTTTCTTGATTCGATTTCAGAAGTTACTTCTTTTAGTCGTTCTAGACGTCTCGGCGCCAAAATCAGAGTCAAGTCGGGAAATTTTTGTCTGAGTTCGGAGAAAACTTCTAAAATAGCGGCTTCCTCTCCTTCGTGAGTGCTGCCAGCCACCCAAACGGGAGCTGATGAATTTATTTTTAACTGGGAAAGCAATTCTTTCCGGCGTTCGTCTGAAACGGCTTCTAAACCATCGAACTTTGAATTGCCTAATACCCTGATTTTTTCTTCCGACACTCCTAACATTTTTAATTTGGACTCTCCATCTTTGCTTTGAACACAGAGAGTTTTAAAGCAATTGAATATTTCTTTTGATAGAGAGGAAAAATTTTTATAAGTATTTGCTGATTTTTCTGAAATCCTTCCTTGAACTAAAAATAAAGGTATTTTTAGGTCCTTCATCAATAATAATTGTCCAGGCCAGAACCCAGTTTCGGTCAAGATGAAAGCGTCAGGTCGGACTCGTCGAAGGGCTCTTTCCCAAACCGGCCAAAAATCCAGGGGATGAAAGAAAATATTTTCTACAAAGTTTAAAGAGTTTTTAGCCGCTTCAAACCCTGCTTCTGTGGTTACCGAAACAACAATTCGAATATTCGGTTGTCGCTCGCGCAAAGTTTTTAAAAGAGGAACTATTGAACCTAATTCCCCAACCGACAAAGCAAAAACCCAGATAGTTTTAGAAAACGACAGCCCTTTGTCATTTGGAAACGGCGCCCAACCTAAGTGGTGGTAAAACCCCTTTTTCTTTTTCCCAAAGGCAAATGTAGAAATTAAAAACAAGGGAAAAAACAAAGGGAAAATTACAAATGAAAGGATTTTGTAAATGATTAAATACATGAAAAGTTTAGTTGTTTTTTTTCTGTTTGGAAAAAGCGAATATATGTATAGGAATTGCCGAATAAACAGTTATTTATTTAATTTAATAAACGTTCTAAAGCAAATGATTAACTCTTGACAAAGACGTCTGGATATTTTAACTTTGCGATTTCATTCCTGAATATTACTACAATAATTTGACCGATTTTCATATCGGAGCAACCCATAATAACTACAAATTTTTAAACCAGCTATAAATAAGCGCTATCAAAAAAGGTAAAAAAATGTCAGAACCAGATATCATTTACACCAAGGTTGACGAAGCTCCCGAATTGGCGAGCGGTTCTTTTCTTCCTATCATTAAGTCTTTTGCCAAAGTAGCAGGCGTTGATGTTGGCACCAAAGATATTTCTCTTGCAGGTAGAATTATTTCGCAGTTTCCCGACAGGCTAAATGACAATCAAAAGCAACCTGATGATTTGTCTTTATTGGGTGAAATTGTATTAGACCCAAATGCGAATGTCATTAAGCTTCCAAACATTAGCGCGTCTGTTCCCCAAATTAAAGGCGTGATTGAGGAGTTGAGAGCTCAAGGTTATAATCTTCCAGATTATCCAGAAGATCCTCAAACCGACGAAGAAAAAGAAATTAAAGCGAAATACGATGTTTGTAAGGGAAGTGCGGTGAATCCTGTTTTGAGGCAAGGAAATTCCGACCGTCGAGCTGCGGCTTCGGTTAAGAACTATGCTAAGAGTAACCCTCATAAAATGGGCGCTTGGTCTAAAGATTCAAAGACCAATGTAGCTTCTATGAAGGACGGAGATTTTTTCTCGAATGAGAAATCAACAACCATAACTGCACAGAATGCCGGCAAAGGTAGAATCGAATTTGTCGCAGGAGATGGAAGCGTAACTGTTTTAAAAGATAATGTTCCTCTGGATGAGGGAGCCGTTGTAGACGCTTCCAAGATGAGCGTCAGTTCCTTAAGGCAATGCATCAAAGACGCTATACAGGAAGCAAAAGATCAAGGCGTTTTGTTGTCCATGCATATGAAAGCCACTATGATGAAAGTTTCCGATCCAATTATATTTGGTCATGGCGTTAAAGTTTTCTTTGAGGACGTTTTTACGAAACATGAAACCACTTTTAAAGAATTAGGCGTAAACGCCAATAATGGATTAGGCGACGTTTATGCAAAAATCAAAAGTTTGCCGGAAGATAAGCAAAAAGAAATTGAGGCAGACATTCAAACTTGCATTAAGAATGGACCTGAGCTTGCAATGGTAGATTCCGATAAAGGGATCACCAACTTTCATGTTCCAAGCGATATCATTATCGACGCTTCCATGGCTGCGGCTATTCGGACTTCTGGCAAAATGTGGGGACCAGATGGCAAAGAGCACGACACGATAGCCATAATTCCTGACAACAGCTATGCAGGGATTTACCAGTCTGCAATTGATTTTTGTAGAGAAAATGGAGCTTTTGACCCAACGACGATGGGTACCGTTCCTAATGTTGGCCTCATGGCGCAAAAAGCTGAAGAATATGGTTCTCATGATAAGACCTTTGAAGCGGCTGATAACGGTACAATTCGCCTGATTGACGGCGCAGGCGGTACTTTGCACGAGTTTGCTGTTGAAAAGGGAGATCTCTTCCGCAGTTGTATTGTAAAGGATATACCTATTCAAGACTGGGTTAAGCTTGCAGTCAATAGAGCTCGTTTATCTAATACACCGGTTGTTTTTTGGTTGAATAAAGATAGGGCGCACGACGCTGAGTTAATAAAAAAATTAGATGTTTATTTAAAGGACCATGATAGGAATGGATTGGATATTCAAATAATGGCCCCAAAAGACGCAATGGATCATTCGTTAAAAAGAGCTAAAGAAGGTAAAGATACTATTTCGGCAACTGGTAATGTTTTGCGGGATTATCTCACCGATTTATTTCCGATCCTAGAACTTGGCACCAGCGCTAAAATGCTTTCGATCGTTCCGTTAATTAACGGCGGTGGTCTTTTTGAGACGGGAGCTGGCGGTTCCGCTCCAAAGCATGTTCAGCAGTTTATGAAAGAAGGTCATTTAAGATGGGAATCTTTGGGCGAGTTTTTAGCGTTGTCTGAGTCGTTTGCGCATTTAAGCAGAGTTAAAAATAACGCAAAAGCGAAAGTGTTGGCCGAAACTTTGGACCGCGCTACGGGTAAACTGATGGAGAACAAGAAGTCTCCAGGTCGCGAGTTAGGTCAGTTGGATAATGCTGGAACACATGTTTACGAAACCCTTTACTGGGCGCAGGAGTTGGCGGCTCAAAATGACGATCAAGAACTGAAGGACCGTTTTACTCCCGTTGCAAAGCAGCTGGAGGAAAAGCTGGATACAATCTTTGAAGAGCTAAACTCCGCTAAAGGAAAAGCTATTGATTTGGGCGGTTACTACCACCCCGATCCAGCAAAGGTTGCGGCCGCTATGCGTCCAAGCGCTACTTTCAACGGTATTTTAGACAGTTTGAATAATTAATTGTCCGTATTAGGTGCGGCCAATGTTTATAGATAGGTCGCATTTTTGAATTTCCACGCGCTCTCAACAATCTATTATTAAATTATTGAGAGCGCGGGAACCTAAATAAGGTGACATTAAGGTATTGGCTTATGAATTCTAATTGTTTAAATGTTCGTCCAAAAATTACCGTTGTGGGTGCAGGTCAAGTAGGAACTACAGTTGCCCAATTACTTGCTTATAAAAATTTGGGTAATGTGACGATTATCGATATCGTCGAAGGGCTTCCTCAGGGAAAAGCGCTTGATTTGCAAGAATCAGGTTGTATTCAAGTTTTTGATAGTCTGGTTACGGGAACTAATGATTATAAGGATACGGCGAACTCAGATATAGTGGTTATCACTGCCGGATTGCCAAGGAAACCAGGGCAAAGCCGCGACGATTTAGTCGCTATCAACGCCAAAATTGTGAGATCCGTTACCGAGCAAATAATGGAGCACTCCAAAGAACCAATAATAATTGTCGTTTCCAATCCTTTGGACGCTATGGTTTATATGGCCAAAAAAGTCTCAGGGTTGCCAAAAAACCGGATTTTTGGGATGGCAGGAGTTTTGGATTCTGCTCGCTTGCGTACCTTTGTATCGCTCGAACTCAATTGCTCATTAGTGGATGTTGACGCGATGGTTCTTGGCGGACATGGCGATTCAATGGTTCCTTTACCCAGGTACACGACGGTTTCAGGTATTTCTATTACCGAGTTAATGACGGAAGAACAGATCGAGCGAGTGGTTGACCGAACTCGAAAAGGCGGCGCGGAAATAGTTCAGTTATTAAAAACCGGTAGCGCATTTATGGCTCCTGGAGCTTCTGTTGTTCGAATGATAGAAGCTATCCTCCGCGATAAACGACGAATTTTGCCTTGTACCGCTTATTTGGAGGGAGAGTATGGTTGGAAAGACATCTTTTTTGGCGTTCCAGTTAAATTATGCACCACTGGTATTGATTCCATCATCGAATTAAAGCTGACCGATGAGGAAATGGACGCTCTTAACAAATCCGCCCAAGACGTAGAAAACACCTGCAAAAAAGTAGACGCTATTTTGGCCTCGTAATCCGGGGCCTTTCTCTCCCTCCTGTTTTTCTTTATTAGCATTCTAGCTATTTCCTAGCTTAAAACTATTTAAAGCTCTCTTATAATATCTTAGCTTTTTTTGACTGGATTCATATAGGATGCTAATTTGATATTATTATTTTTAAAGCGTAAATAGATTGAAGTTGTTTCTCAAAAAAAGCTTTAAGTAAGAAGTAATTATTAGAGGTTCATGAGTTTAAGAGTTTATAACACCCTGTCAGGTCAAAAAGAGGAATTTGTTCCAGTCCACGAAGGTAAAGTGGGGATGTATGTCTGTGGCGTAACAGTTTACGACTATTGTCATGTCGGTCACGGTCGCTCGGCAGTTGCTTTTGATGTCGTGTATAGATATTTAAAATATAAAGATTTTGAGGTTACTTATGTCAGGAACTTCACTGATATCGACGATAAAATAATCAATCGCGCTAATGAACGTAATGTTCCATGGACGGAAATTACGGAAACATATATAAAGGCCTTTTACGAAGATTTAGGCAAGCTCAATATTGCTCTCCCCACAGAAGAACCTAAAGCTACTGAAAATATCCAACAGATGTTTGACTTGATTGAAAGCCTGATTGAAAAAGATATGGCTTATGAATTAGATGGCGATGTTTATTACGCTATCGAATCTTTCAAAGATTACGGGCAGCTTTCGAGAAAAAAGATAGAAGATTTGGAGGCGGGGGCTCGTGTTGAGGTTGACGAGCGTAAACGAAACCCGATGGATTTTGCGCTTTGGAAAAAGAGTAAGCCTGGAGAACCATTCTGGGAAAGCCCTTGGGGACAAGGTCGGCCTGGATGGCATATAGAATGTTCAGCGATGCATCGTCGGTATTTGGGAGAAACTTTTGATATACATGGCGGCGGAAAAGATTTGGTTTTTCCCCATCATGAAAACGAAATCGCGCAATCTCATGGAGCTACGGGATGCGCTCCCGTCAAATATTGGATGCACAATGGATTTGTAAATGTGAATCAGGAGAAGATGTCTAAATCTCTAGGTAACTTTTTCACATTAAGAGATATTTACGAACAATGCGATCCGGAGGTGTTACGATTTTTTCTGCTTTCTGCTCATTATAGGAGTCCTATTGATTTTACTGACCAAATTTTAGAGGAAACAGGGAAAACGGTTCATCGATTTTACGATTTTCTGGAAGCAGCTGAAGCTTGGGAATCACAGTCTGACGCTGGAATTCCAGACAATTGGAAAGAAAGTTCGTTTTTAGAAAAATTTGAAGCGGCCATGGACGACGATTTCAATACGGCT
>CAYFMN010000004.1:105810-124152 GCA_964344185.1 uncultured Nitrospinota bacterium | reverse complement strand
CCAAAATATAACAGTTAGTTGTGCTGCTGGTTGTGTAATTAACTTCACTGCTTGGGTAAATGATACTTCTGGTAATACCAGAACTAATGATACTATAATAACTGTTATCGATGATATAGTTCCTGTAGTTAATACAACCCTAAACAAATCTTTGACTAATTTGGCGATAAACTCTAAAGAAGCCGCAGTGAGCGAATTTGTGGGGAGATTAAAGGCTTTTAGACTAGCTATAGAAACTTTGGGTTTATTTTCAGCTTTGCCATCCGATTTTAAAACGCGATCTCAAAAGAAAAAGATAGACGATTTAGCTCTCGATACGAAAAAGATTGAATCGCTAATTGCAGAGCGTAACGCTGCGAGGGCCGCAAAGGATTGGGCTAAGGCTGACGCTTCAAGAGATGCTCTGATTGCGATGGGCGTGACAATAGAAGACACTCCCGATGGAACTGTCTGGAAGGTTAAATGATAAAGGTTGAAGAAGCTCTATTCACAGATTATTACCTGAAGGTCGCGGGTTCGTTTTCGAAACTTGAAGTCCGTGAGGAAGAAAATAAGATCAGGGTTCCTGAGAAAGTCATTCGTTGTATTTGGAATGACCAGCTTTTTAAACCTGCCCCTCTCTATACCGTAACTGGCGAAAAGATAGAAATTGAGTCTCCAGGATTTTGGAACTTCGGGAGTTCCGGGCCTGATTTTTCTTCCGCTCGAATTCGAATTAACGGTAATTTGTTAACTGGCGATGTGGAGCTCCATGTCCATTCCGTTGATTGGGATCGACATCGGCATGGTAAAAATCCCGATTACAATAATGTGATTTTGCATGTTTTTATGTGGAAAAGCAAAGAGTCGGGCAAAAAGGTTAACTCCAAAGCAACCAAACCGGTTTACGAGTTGGAGTTAAAAAACTATTTAGAAAAGGGCATTCTTGAGTTAACTGAAAGTCTTGATTTTGATAGTTATCCCATTTTTAATGAATTTAATTTTGGTTTGTGCCACGAGCCTATTAATAGCCTTTCCGAAGAAAAACTTTCCCATTTATTAGATTCTGCAGGCGAAGCTCGTATTTTGTCTAAGATGGATCGATTCCATGATCGAGTTATAATCGATGGTTATGAGCAAACTTTTTATGAGGGCGTTGCTGAGGCTTTAGGTTATCCAAGCAACAAAAAGCCTTTTCAAACCCTCGCTTCAACCGTTACTTTAGCAAAGTTAAAGGAACTTTTACCTGAAGAAGTTGATCAAGCTGAAAAAAGTGTTCACGTTCAGGCAATTCTTTTTGGAGTTTCGGGGTTATTTCCATTTAATTCCATAAAGAAGGAGGAAATTTCTCAAAAAGATAGGAAATATTTTGAAAAATTGTTCGATTTGTGGAGAAAATATGAGAAGAAAATTGAAACTTCACCCTTGTCTAAAGAAATTTGGAAATTTAAAGGAAACCGCCCTGCAAATTATCCTTACAGACGAATTGCGGCTTTGGCCAATTTAATAGTTGGTCATTTTGAGAGCGGGATGTTTGAGGATTTTTTAACCTTATTTAAATCCGCGATTTCAAAGGGAGAAAAAAAAGGGTATAATAATCGACTTTTCAAACCTTTTTTTGAGTTTTTCTGCGTTGATTCGCCGGGATATTGGGAGTTGCATTATACGCCGGGGGGTAAGGAGCTAACTTCCGCTCAAAAACCGATTGGTGTTGCGCGTTCCAGGGAAATTACCGTCAATATAGCGATTCCATTAGGTTTGATATACGCCCGCGCAAGTAAGTCAGAAGTTTTAGAGTACGCGTTAAAAATTCTTTATGAATCTGGAAATAAACCGGTAGACAATAAGTCTATAAGATTTATGAAACGGTTTGTTTTGGGCGAGGATAAACGTTTGTTGGGTTTGTTAAAAACCGATAAACAAACGCAAGGTTTGATGCAAGTGTTTCAAGATTATTGCGCTCAGAATAAAAATAACTGCTCACAATGTCGTTTCCCAGACGTGGTGAAACGTCATTTTTCTTAAATTTTTTTAAAATAATACAATGGCAGATCATTTAGACGCATTAGAAAATCAAAGTATTTTCATACTTAGAGAAGCTTATAAGAATTTTAAAAACTTGGCCATGCTGTGGTCTATAGGCAAAGATTCGACCGTAATGTTGTGGTTAGCCCGTAAAGCTTTTTTTGGTCACGTTCCGATACCTCTTGTTCATATTGATACCAGTTATAAAATTCCGCAGATGATCGAATATAGAGATAAGAAGGCTAAAGAATGGGGATTGAACCTGGTGGTTGGTCAGAATAAAAAGGCCTTGGAAGAAGGCATGAACCATGAGATGGGCCGAATAGTTTGTTGCGAAGCTTTGAAAACCAATGGGCTAACGGCCGTTATGGAAGAAAAAAACTATACAGGGTTAATTTTGGGAATTCGTCGCGATGAGGAAGGTACCCGAGCCAAAGAACGGTATTTTTCTCCAAGGGATAAAAACTTCGAATGGAATTTTAAAGATCAACCGCCTGAGTTGTGGGATCAGTTCAAAACGACTTTTGCGGAAGGGACTCACATTCGTGTTCATCCACTATTGCATTGGACGGAATTGAACGTTTGGGAGTATATTGAACGTGAGAAAATTCCAATTATTGATCTCTATTTTGATAAGGGAGAGGGTAAACGATTTCGATCTTTAGGTTGTGCGCCTTGCACAGGATCTATTGAATCAACTGCGAAGACGGTTCCTGAAATTATTGAAGAATTGAAAAACGTTGCGACTTCAGAAAGATCGGGGCGAGCTCAAGATCAAGAAGATACGTATGCGATGCAAAAATTAAGAGCGAAGGGATACATGTAGATGGAATCGAACGGCGGGGGACCTTCCCGAGAGTTAATGCGACTGGTCATCGTTGGCCACGTCGATCATGGAAAATCCACTTTGGTGGGAAGACTTTTAGCGGATACCGGCAGTTTACCTGAAGGTAAGCTTCAATTTACAAAAGATATTTGCGACCGACAAGGAAAAGTTTTTGAGTTTGCTTTTCTTTTAGACGCTTTAGAGGAAGAACAAGACCAAGGAATTACAATTGATACCTCGCAAATATTTTTTAATACACAAAAACGGCATTATGTAATTATCGACGCTCCAGGACATAAAGAATTCCTGAAAAATATGGTTACGGGAGCGGCCAGCGCCGAGGGCGCTTTATTATTGATCGACGCTTATGAAGGCGTTCAAGAGCAGAGCCGACGGCATGGTTATATCTTAAAGTTGTTGGGGCTAACTCAAGTAGCGGTGGTGGTCAATAAAATGGATCTTGTCGATTATGATCCTGAAGTTTTTTATAAGATTAAAACCGCTTATACAGAGTTTTTAACCTCTATGGGCATTGAACCAAAGATGTTCATTCCTGTTGCCGCAAAAGTAGGGGATAATATCGCCACTTCAAGCGAAAATATGAAATGGCATGAAGGTCCGACAGTCTTAGAAATGCTGGATCAATTTGAAAAGCAAAAACCAAAAGATAATTTGCCATTTCGATTGCCGGTTCAAGATGTTTACAAGTTTGATCAACGTCGAATTATTGCAGGTAGAGTTGAGTCTGGGACCTTAAATATTGGAGACGAGCTGGTATTTTCTCCTTCTTTAAAGAGAGCTCGCGTTAAAACAATTGAAGCTTGGAGTGTTCCCGAACAACCGAAAATCGCGACGGCTACACAGTCCATTGGCGTTACTCTCGATGAGCAGATTTTTGTAGAACGTGGCGAAGTGGCCAGTCTTCCCGATGAAAGCCCTATTGTTTCGACAACTTTTGACGTGAACGTATTTTGGATGGGATCAAGGCATTTCGAAAAAGGAAGAGAGTATAAGATAAAATTAACCACTGAAGAAGTTGAATGTGAAATTGTTGAATTTAAAAAGGTTATTGACGCATCCACTCTGGAGCCGCTAGAAGGCCAGGATTATCTTGTAAAAAACGATGTTGCGGAAGTTACTTTAAAAACCAAACGGCCAATTGCTTTTGATCTTTTTGGGTCGATTCCGGAAACGGGTCGGTTTGTGATTGTAGACGAGTACGATGTATGCGGAGGCGGTATTGTTACGACCTATTCAGCTTCCACCGATAAAGATAAACTACGTAGCGAAGTTAGAAATCGAGATTTTAATTGGGTTAAAAGCAATATTGGGGCTGCTGAGAGAGCCTATAGAAATGGGCATCAAGCGGCGTTAGTATTGTTTGTTGGCGAGTCTGGCGTTGGCAAAGCTAAACTTGCGAAATCCCTGGAGGAAAAGATTTTTAAGAATAATTTTCAGAGTTATCTTTTGGATGGTCGAAATGTTCGTTTAGGTGTTGGCGCTGATTTGGAAAGCGAGGCTCAAAACTCTGCAGGCGAACCGTTACGCCGATTTGGGGAAGTGGCTCGACTTTTCTTGGATGCGGGGCATATTATTATTTCAACGACTAATGTTTTCAATCAAGAAGATCATTCAGATATAGAATTAATTATAGACCCTTGTCCTTTAATTGAAATTCACGTTGGAAAAGAAGAGCCAAAAAGCGCTTTTGAAGGAATGTTTTTAACTACAAGCGACGTGGAAAACGAAAAAGAAGCGGTAAATAAGATTTACGATTATTTGAAAGAAAAAAAGATATTAACCGGTCATAATTATTCAATTTAGGCGTTATAAAAATATTTCGATTTTTTGGTCAACTAGGTTGCAAAGAGACTCCGATTTGAGTATTCTTTCCCCTTAAAATCCGGGTCGATCCAATAACATGAGGAGTTGTCTGCGCGATGCCAAAAATTACGGTTGAAAATGCCGAAACCGGCGAGTCAAATACAATAAAAGTAGGTTATGGCGCTAATTTGCGTCAGGCTGTCCAATATAAAGATTTGGAAATTTACAAAGGCCTAAATGCCATGATGAACTGTAGAGGTCTGGGGCTTTGTGGCACTTGTTTGATTGAAGTTGAGCCAATGGAAAATGTAGATCCTCAATCCTTTTTTGAAAAACTTCAAAAAGTAGGCCCTAACCAAAAGTTGGGTTGTAGGACAAAAGTTTATGGCGATATAGTTATTAAAGCTGCCATTAAAGATTGATTAGTTAAATCACTTCCACAAAAAATTCCTTCAAAACCTCTGTTAGATAAATTTTAGCAAAATTAATAGAGGTAGTAGCGTCAACCCCACAGTCGCTACAAATGCATGGATCATTGGTGGTTGTCGTTTGCTCGCTGGAATAGCTGCAATGAAATAGATTATAACTGCATAATCCATAATTCCTACTCTGTGCTCGAAGTAATAAAAGACGATAAAAGCTAGCAAACAAACGATTATTGATACAAATAACGCTCTGTGGGCCGTTTTAGCCCACTTTCTCCTACCCGTAAGCGTCATATAAATCCCAAGCGCAGTATTGATTATATGGAAACCAATCGCCCAGATAGCCCACATAATTGGGGAAGAATTATCAATCCTGGAAAAAATTTCCGAAAGCATTAATTATTAGTTTTTGTGTGAGCTAAATTATTTAATAATTTTGTGAAATTATTATTAATTAGTCCTGTTTTTGGACTAAAGGCATAATCAAGTTGTATTATGACTATTTATCGTCCGGCGGCAAAATAAAAAGAAGAGACCTAATAGGATATTAGAAGATCTTATTACCGGAATGGCTTGAAATATAAAAATTTTGATTATTTTTAAAGTTTGGTGAATAAAGATTTTTTGATCTGTTTATTTTTTACCTTTTTGCGCAATAACCAAATAGCGCGTTGAGGGACAAGTATCGGCGTGATTTTCAATTGGAGTTAATGATACGGCGTCGTAAACTTCAACTTTTCCGTTAAAAGCTTTTTCAAAAGCTTGTCGCAATCTCCATAAAGCGGGTAAATATCTCATATGTTTACCTTCATATGTGACAATCATTTTGTCCGTGTTGCGATTGATGTTTATTATTTCACTTTGCTGAAAAGTTCGATGATCTTGTTCGACTAGAACAGGTTTTCTAAGCGATAATACTTTTCCACTTTTTGATTTTACGACATGGGGATAGTATCGAAGATGATCGGGCGTTATAAAATCGCCTATAAAATATCCTCCGTCTCGGATCAATTCGACTGCTTTGTTAATAGCCGGTTCGAGGTTTTCGGCAGGTAGATATTGGAATACATTAAGTCCAGAAAAAGCAATATCCCAAGGCTTCTCTGGGGTTTCAAGCGATAAGATATCCGCCGCTTGAGCTTTTATATTACGTTGTGCGACGCGAACCATGGCTTCAGATAAATCTATGCCCAACAAATTTTCGTATTTTATTCCTATATCTCTGATCATATGAGATTCAACAACTCCAGTTCCACAACCGAGAGATATCAATCTGATCGTTTTTGGATCGATAGATCGAGTTTCAAAAAAGAAATCGAGATATTTAGTTATAAATTCTTCTAGGCAAGGACGGCCAATGACGTCGTCGTATAACTCTGCATAAGTGTAGAAGGGATCTTCCTCTTCTTCAAAATGAAGTAATTTTTTTTCTAGAAACGCTGTGGCTATTAATTCTTGTCGGATCAGTTTCCAATAACCTAGATCTTCCATATGTTGAGTGACTGGATCCAGACGTTCGCTTAAGTCTTTTTCGAGCCAATCCCAGTTATCTCTTGAAAAAAGGCTATTTGCCAAACTCTTTTTGCGCATAGGCAAATCTGATATTTCGGATTCCGATTCTATTTTTTCCAATCGGTATAATTGCTCGACAGTATTTCGTAACCAAGTCAAAAAATCTGGATCGGGTCCTTTTTCTCTCCCATTTATGGCGTCCTCAGGAAGCCCAAAGAATACGCCGCCGCTTGTGAACTGAACTGTATTTTCATTTAAATCAAAAACTCTGGCATTCGCCGTAATATCCGAATCACGATCATATGATCCATACATGTGCAGAGACATAAAACGTTTGTCGGATGAATTTCCCATTTGATGGACCAGTTGATGTCCAACTCCTAATACAACGCCTGGTTGAACTCTGGAACGGTTAAGAGTGTGTATTTCTCCATCTTGGGCTAGGAATGATGCATGTTCAGCGGGGCCAAAAATTTGAACGGCTCCCCATTGAGTATAACCGTGGTCGTGGATAGCTGAATAATCTCCAGGAACCCAGGACATTGCCATTATTTCAAAGTAACCCCCGTCATAGACTAATTTTCTTCCATAGCTATCGGTTACCGAATGGTCGAAGTCAGCCCACGGTTTGATATCATTTTCAACAATATTGGCGTTTTGCAATATTTCCCGCGCTCGTCGTGGGCTGATTTCTTTTTCGGATTCAATTTTAGAGATTAATCCTTGTATTGACTGTGGCAGTTTGTCTTTAGGAAGTGGAGAAGACATAGCAATTTTCCTATTTTAAATTTGGCATGATAGATTTATTCTTAGGCGTTAAGGACTATTTAGATAACTTTTTTGTAGATCGTTTATATAAAACTCGAAGTTAATCATTCGAGAAAATAAATAATTACAAAATGTAAGAAGTCCTCAAATTAACGTAGTGGCGGAAAATGGGGGAACAGGTAATAAATAAATCTCCTTAATGTTATATTTAAAGGAGTTAGGCCATTATTTTTAATACTTTTAGTTTATTGTAGAGAGTATTAATTTGAATTATTTATTCTGTCCTAGTAATAATTTAGGTTGTCTTCTTACAACTGTCAATATACGAATCATAAGCTTTTTATTTGATTAATAATTGAGGATACATTGGAAATAAGTCAAAAATTTTTTAAGTTTTTTAGATTCTTTATTTTAGTTATAGCTTTTTCGGCTTGCCAATCCGTTCCTAAAGAAACTTTGGATTTTAGGGATAATATGATTTTAATCCCCGCCGGTAAGTTTACGATGGGCTACAAGCCTGTTGACGATGACGATTGGGGAGATAGAGACGAAGAGCCGGTGCATGAAGTTTTTTTGAGTTCTTATTGGATAGATAAATATGAAACTACGGCGTTAGATTTTTCCCAGTTCTTGAATGAAGATTTAAATAAAGCCGATCAATATTTTCGTTTTGGCAAAGCGACTACTATTGAGTTCGTAAACGGTAAATACAGTCCTCGATCAGGGATGGAAAAACTTCCGGCTAATGGAATTTCTTGGTATGGAGCGGACGCATATTGTCGCGCGATAAAGAAACGATTACCAACAGAAGCTGAGTGGGAAAAGGCGGCTAGAGGGACTGATCAAAGAATATTCCCCTGGGGAAACAGTTTTCCTAATCCCGAATGGGTTACGTTTAGACGCAAGTTTTCCAAATTAGGTTTTAAAGTATTTTCTCCAGTTGATGAAATGGAAAAAGGACAATCTCCCTATGGGGTTTACCACATGGCGGGAAATATTTGGGAGTGGGTGGCAGATTGGTATGAAGACATTTACTACGAATATTCTCCAGAGAATGATCCGCAAGGACCTGATAATGGGGAAACGAAAGTATTACGCGGTGGTAATTGGTACTACAAAGCGTACTATTTAAGAGCTGTTTATCGATATAATGATATTCCTGAGTCTTTAAAAGTTTGGCAGGGAGTTCGTTGCGCCAAGTCGTCAAAATAAGCGTTTAACTTGAAGGAACCTCTAAAAATCTTGTCAGGAGCTTGGCCCTTAAATTCAAGAGCCAGGCGATAGCAAACTAATAAAAATGCTAATTATTAGAAAGTTATTTTTCTTCAATAAAACCATTTGTGATAGGTAGCCTGCGGTCTTTTCCAAATGATTTGGAGGTGATCTTGATTCCTGGGGGTCCCTGACGACGCTTGTATTCGCTGAGGTTAACAAGCTTTATAACTCGTTGTGCATCCTTCTTGGGAAATCCCAGGGCGATCAAATCTTTTAAGCCGCAATCTTTTTCGACATAATTTAATAACATTGCGTCCAACAGATCGTAATCGGGGAGAGAGTCTGTATCTTTTTGATTTGGCCGCAACTCTGCCGAGGGGGCTTTTTTAATAATCGCTTTTGGAATGACTTCTTGGTTTTTTATTTTGTTGTAATAATTTGCCAGTTTATAAACCCATATTTTAGAAACGTCTTTGATTAACGCAAAACCGCCTGCCATATCTCCATAAAGAGTGCAGTAGCCAACGCTCGTTTCGCTTTTATTGCCGGTTGTGAGCGCCAGCCAACCAAATTTGTTTGAAAAAGCCATTACTATATTTCCACGGATTCTTGCTTGTAAATTCTCTTCGGCAACTCCAGAGGAAGTTTTTTTGAAAAATGGTTGTAGCATTCCTTGAAAAGCCTTCATGGCTGCAGCAATTTCAATTGTATGGGTTTTAATATTTAAGTTTTTTGCTAAGGTTAGAGAGTCTTTTACGCTTCCTTTTGATGAATATGGCGAAGGCATCAAAATTCCAATTACATTTTCCGAACCTAAAGCGTCAACGGCAATTGCTGCAGTGAGAGCTGAGTCTATACCTCCGCTTAGCCCAAGTACGGCTGTTTTAAATCCGTTTTTCTTAAAGTAATCTTGGGTTCCTAAAGTAAGAGCTCTATAAATCTCCGCTGTTTCTTCTAAGACAGCAATGGGCTTACTGAGTGGTAGCGGTTTTTTTTGAGGCCTCTTGGGAAGCGCTAGCTTTAAATTTTTAATATTTTTTGACGAAGGTGACTTTCGAGATTGCTTTGAGATGAAAATTTTAAAATCAAAAAAGATAAGGTCTTCTTCAAAAGATTTACCTCGAATTATTGTTTTGCCTTTTTCATCAACAACTAGACTGCCTCCGTCAAAGATTAGTTCGTCTTGTCCTCCCACTAAATTAACGTAGGCAATGGTAGTTTTATATTGTTTAGCTCTTTTTTGAATAAGTTTTTCGCGAATTTTGCGCTTATCTGAATAAAAGGGCGAAGATGATAAATTTAACAGAATATCGACCCCCCCTTGTGAAGCCAGATATTTTCCAGGCCCATTTTCATCCCAAATATCCTCGCATACAGTTACGCCGCATTTAATTCCATTGACTTCAAACTTTATGGGGGAGTTACCTTCATGAAAGTATCTTTTTTCGTCAAATACTCCATAATTTGGCAAACAAGTTTTTCTATACGATGAGCGTAATTTTCCGTTAGCGAAGATTGCGGCAGAATTAAATAATTTTCCTTTGCTATATTCAGGATAACCGACTAGCGATATTGTGTTTTTTGTATTTGGAGCTAATTTCTTTAATGTTTTTAGGTTTGCAGCGATAAAGCCTTTTTTTAATAGTAAGTCTTCCGGAGGGTATCCCGTTAGAGCCAGTTCAGGAAACAAAACGACATCTGATTGGTATTTTTGAGATATTTTTAAAAAATCGTTAATTTTTTTTGAATTACCCTTGAAATCCCCCACCTTACAATTAATTTGAGCAAGGCAAATACGAATAGATTTTGTTTGATACGATTTCACTGAATTTTTTCGATTGTCGGGAGTTTTTCTTTTAATTTGCATGGTTTTTGCCGCCAGAAATATGCATGATTTTGCGTGACAAATGGCTGAATTATAATACAATTAGGTTAAACCTTAAATTTCATTAAAAATCCAATAATAAGTTCTTAATTTGTTCTCTGAAAGATGAAAATAAAATGGAAGCTAGCTCTGTTGAAATTAGCGTTATACAAACCATTAAAAAAAATGGATTTCCTGAAAAAATTGTAAGGTTACCATTCAAACCAGTTTACGATAGTTGTAAAAATTCTGGTATCAGTTTGCGTGAAGTTTTAAACCGGTTAGGGCAAGAAGATATAATAGGTGAAATTCAAGGCGATTATATACTTTTCCGTTCTCCCAATAAACGCATTGAACCGGAAATTTCACAAGATAAGCCTCCTCAAAATCCTTTTCAGAATTCCCAAGGTATTCCAGACCTGTCGAACTTGGGCGCCTTAGGGCAAGATTGTTTGTCGAAGATGGGTCCTGAGCAAATTAATCAAATTCGACAAATGATGGAAAACCTTAGCGAAGAAGAAAAAGTAAAAATAATGGAATTGGCTAAAAACTTTCAGAATATGAATAAATAGCTTAATTTTCAGTCTTATAAAGACCTAAATAGATAAAGTTTTTACGCTATTCCGTTTGTAAAAATTTAAAAATGTTTGTTAGGTTAAGTTTTACTCAATGTTGGTTTTTGCTAAAGATATTAATCTAAAAAATTATAATCACGCTCTAGAAGATTCTAATTCTGAATTAAAAAATTATATGGACTATCAACGCAAGTTGTTTCCATATACTATTTTCCGAGCAGGTTTAGATTTAGCTTATAAAGAGTTGGACGACATATTAAATTATGTTGATAATGGTTATAAACCGCCCACAGACTCTCCAAGAAAAGAATTTCCAGAAAACGTAGATGATTGGTTTAAACAACAATACCCATGGTCAAGCGCTTTTCTTAACAAAGACGCAGTACACTCTGTGTTAGTTGTTTTGATAAATGGGATGGAGTCCTTTAGAAGCTACGAATTTTTGAATGCATATCATTGGATGGTTTTGTACGATGTCGTCCATAATGCGATAAACTTTTATAATGATTTATTGACTTTTTCTCCAGACAGAGCGACTGATATTAAATTAAGCCAAAAGATTCCTATCAAGTTTGGCGACTTTATCAACAATTACTGGATAAAATTAGATTTTATGATTATGTCAAAGCCGGATTATTCTCACGAGCGGTTATTGGCTAAAAATAGGCCGGTTGAAGATACGATTAGAGAATTGATGAACGATGGCAACAACCCGGCGGATGCGTTAGAAAAAGTGGCTCAAAAATTTTCGTTGGAACCTGCTACTATATCTTGCTTACGGCATGAAAGAGTTACTGAAAAAATGTTGGAGTTACATTCTTCCCCGATGGCTGAAGATCCATATAAAATATTAAACGAACCGTGTAACGAGAACGGCGAATTAAAAGGTCTAACAAACTTGGACGCAGACTATTTTTATAACTTTCAATTGTTCAAAGCTCAAAAGGATTTTTGAAGTTTTTCTTAAATTTATTTTATGAGTCATTATATTGTTTTAGTTAATTGGTCTGGAGACGATATTAGCTCCACAACTCCGAAGATGGCTAAGGTTTTTCGGATGTCGCCAAACCGCGCGGCTAATGTTATGGAAGACGTCGCCAAGGGCGTCGCTTGGAAATTTGAAAAAACAATTTCTGATAGTCAGGCGACTCAAGCTCAAACTTATTTAAGTCGCTTGGGATTTGAAGTAGAGATATTTCCTGTTCAAAAAGAAGATGTTTTAGAATCTCCAAAAGAAGTTCCACCGCCGCAACCGCCAACTAGTCAACTACCTCCTGCGCCTGTTGAGCAAGAAAGCAAAGGGTCGCTATTTTCGAAATTAAAATCGATGGGAGGTCCTAAAGAAGAAAACCTGTCTGGAAATGTTGTTTCTTCTCCCGACGCGGCTTTCACAGAAAAGAAATCAAAAAAATCTTTTTTTTCTAAACCCGCATGGCTCGGGAGACAGAAAAAATCGGAAATCCAATCGGGTTCTCCTCAGCCAGAAAGCTCCCCTGAGGCCTCTCAAGGTTCGATTATTCCTGAACAAGAAACCGAAAAAAAAGAAGCGGTGACTAAGCCGTCATTGTTTTCAAAACTGAGCGGCATGCGATCCCAAGCAAAGTTTAAAGAAGAAACTGTTTCCGCTCCAACTCAAGTTGAAGAACCTCCTCCTTATAAACGTGGTTATCAAGCCGAAGAAGAAAAGAAACCAAAAGAAATTGTAAGAACTTCTCCTGTTGCCCAGTTGTTTATGGTTTTTCTAATAATTTTGTTTTTAGCGTTGGGCGCGATGCCTTATTGGTTAGGTATGCAAATTGAGATTAAATTTAATCAATTGCCTATGCAAGTTGCCAAAAGTGGAGATATGGTATGGATTAATACTCGTTTTGATCGTAAATGGTTTGAATCAGAAGCTGAGAATATTTTAAAGTTTCCTAAACATGATTTGACTTTTAAGATGACTCATAAAATATCTCATGGGTTCTTATTATTTAGTGAAATATTAAGAGGAGACTATAAACGAAACATTGTCAGAGTTCTTGACGGTAAAATTGAGCCATATTTAGGACAAGGAGTTTTGAATTCTAAGGTTGTTTTTGTAAATCAATCGAAGAAATTACCTAACTTTTCGCCTTTAAATATTAAAAATAGGGTTAGGTTAGACGGTTCGATTTCTGGAGAATTTAATGTTCCTATTTATAAAAACCCTCCGGGACAACCTTTTTTCCTTAGTTGGCAAGGCTTAAAGGGGACCTCTCTTATTTCTCCCGATTTTAAAAATATTTTGATAAAAGCTAGTTCTCTTCCTCTTTTGGTTAGAGATGGAGAAAATGTTTTTTTAATCAATCAAGTGCGAGGGGAATTTAATTTCCAAGAAAAAGTTGGAGTTCAAAAAATCTTAGCTTATTCGCTGGGCATTGATAGGATTTCTTATCGTGAAAAAGATCAAGTTGCTTCTTTTCGTAATTTAGATTTTATGGGTAATTCGATAGAAAGCGGTTTTGATCAAAGTATTACCCTGACAAGTATTATGGAAGAGTATGAGGATGGAGAAGAAAAATATGGACCCGCTACGATTGCAATGCAGTTTAGGAATTTAAATCCTATAATTATGAAAAATCTTCGCGAACAAGCTTTTATACTTGCAAAAACTGAGGGCAAAGACAGCCAAACTATTTCCAATATTAAAAATTTATTGAACGGTTTAGAAAATAAACCGCCTCAGTTTGAAATCTCTAAAATAGAACTTAACACTCCCAAAGGTAAAATAGATGGGTCGTTGCTGATAGATTATAAAGGAGTTGATATTCCTTCTACAGGTTTTAATTTTCTAATGTTGCTCAATGGAATTGGAGTAAAAGGAAAACTCGGGTTGCCTGCCGTATATTTAGGTCAAGAGTTTAAGACTTCGGAAAACGGCAGCGAAGTAACGATGCAAATACCGGTGAAAGATTTTGAGAAAAAGGGATTTATTTCTAAAGAAGGCAATCGTTATGTAAGTCAACTGGAATGGGAGAAAGGAGTCTTAAAGCTAAATGGTAAGCCGTTTGAGTTGACGCCCAATTAGCAATTATGCCCTCATTCTTGCCGCTAATATCTTAGTTCCCATCCTTGCCTTTGCTGTAAAATCCGCCCATGACTTCACTTTAAAAACCTGTTTCATCAGGTAAGTAGGGCTACGGTAAAAACGCGCGTGGCATTCGTCTTGAAGTTCTCTAAGTTCTTCATCGGTAAAATCTTTATTAAAAAATTGAATTTTAAAGTCAGCGCGAGGATTTTCCGCAAAATCTTGCCAATGGTCGCTCGGTAAAATGCCGTCTTTAAGCATTCTAAAATAAAGCTCCGTTTTAGGATATGGGGTGCAGATTGAAAACTGAGCATAGTCAGGTCTTAGTTTTTTTGCAAAATCTACTGTTTGAAACATTTCTTCCTTAGTTTCGGTTGGTATGCCTATCATCATATAAGCGAAATAACCGATTCCAGCTTCACGTGTCCATTTACAAGCTCGTAATACCTTTTCAGAAGTTTGGCCTTTTTCAAGATACTTTAAGTGTCGCTCGTTAGCTGATTCGATTCCATAATGAATGCGATAACAGCCAGAACGTTTAAGAGCGGCCAGTAATTCCGGACTAACAGTATCGACTCTAGCCGAAATTTTATAATTTACTTTAAGGCCCCTCTTTACCATCAAATTACAAGTTTCGATCAAGTTTTTCTTGTTTATGGTGATGGTGTCGTCAACAAAAAATAAATCATCGACCCCCATATCGACAATTTCTTCTATCTCCCTAACCACATTTTCAGGAGAACGTTCCCTAAATTTTGTTTTTCTAATATCGCAGAAGGTGCAAGCGGCTGGGCAGCCTCTGGTCGCTTGAATTGTAAAAAACTGTTGGCCCTCTCCAATTATGTGTTCATAACGAGAGACGTCTACTAGATGGCGGGCGGGAAAAGGTAACTCATTTAAATCTAATAAATCAGTCGAAGCTGGATTAACAGTGATTTCTCCACCCTGTTTCCACCCAAGTCCGTTAATATTTGATAGCTTATCTGAATTTGGGCCTTCCGACTCAAGGGTTGTCGCCAATTTGGTAAAAATAGGTTCGCCTTCTCCGAATACAACATAGTCAATTTCTGGTAATCCAAGCGTTTCTTTTGGATATAAATTGACGTGCGGCCCCCCAAGGCAAATTTTTATATTTGGATGTTTTTTCTTTATTTCTTTAGCCGCTTCCATGGCGTCTAGTAAATTGAAAGTCATGATGCTCATTCCGATTAAATCGGGTTTGATTTCCTGAATTTTCTGCATCATTTCTTCCATAGAGTATTTTTCTGGAGGGCAATCAATAAAAACTGGAGTATTGCCTGTCGCTTTTTCATAATAGGATGCGACGTACATTAAACCAAGTTTAGGATAAAAGCCTTTTCCCCCTTCAAGCATCTTTGGAACAGAGGATTCAATGGTTATGGTTTCGGGTGGAACTAGGAATAAAATTTTCATATGATACGGTTAGTTTTTAGAATCTAATTTAATTAACAGTTTAACATTAAAGGAAAATTCTAAAAATGAGTATTTTCGAAGTTTTGTTGCGCCCAAGTCGGCTTTTATATTTATAAATCGTTAAATTATTCAGTAAATTATGAAACCAATCGTTTCGGTAACAAATAAATTTCCGGATGCGGGCCTAGAGGTATTACGGCCATATTGTGAACTGCGCTTGAACGAATCGGGGTTGCCGCCCAACCAGGAAAAACTTAAATCAATGGCGGAGTTGAGCGCTGCCATGATAACCTACCTTTCGGACAAAATCGACGCAAACGTTATAGATACCGGAAAAAATTTAAAAGTTATTAGTAATTATGCCGCTGGATTTAACAATGTTGATTATAATCACGCGGCTAAAAAAGGTATATGGGTGACAAACACTCCAGGAGTATTGCATGAAACCACTGCAGACCTAACCTGGGCTATGATGTTAGCCGCCGCTAGGCGTATTGTTCCCGCTGATCGATTTACCCGCGAAGATAAATTTCGCGGTTGGGAGGCGGATTTATTTTTAGGATATGACATTTATGGAAAAACTTTAGGCATTGTTGGTTGTGGAGAAATTGGTCGAGCTGTGGCAAGAAGAGCGCTGGGATTCGGAATGCGGGTTTTATATTATCAAAGGAACCGACTAGAAAAATATAAAGAAGAGTCTCTAAATTTAGAGTATGTTTCATTTAATAAGTTGGTTGAACAATCTGACTTTATAACGCTACATTTACCTCTAAACGAAGCTAGCCGTTATTTATTTGGGCCTGATGAGTTTCGAGCAATGAAACCGACCTCAGCTTTTGTAAATGCCGCTCGCGGAAAGGTAGTCGATGATAAAGCTTTATTAGAAGCGATTAGGAACAAAGAGATCGCCGCAGCCGCTTTAGATGTGTACGAAAATGAACCAGAAATTGTTGAAGGTCTCTTAAAAGAAGAGAATATCCTGGTTTTACCCCATATTGGAAGCGCTAGCCATGAAACTCGCGATCGCATGGCTGTTTTGGTCGCTCATAATGTTCTAGATGTATTAGACGGTAAAAAGCCGAGAAGCGCCGTTAACCAATTTTGAATTTTACATTATGTACTTCGGCCTTTTTTCTTGTTTGATAATTACGACTCGAATAAAATTTGAAACTATCCTAAGCAACTCCTTAAATTCTAAACGCTAACTAATAATGGATTATGATGAAAATAAATTTTAAATCGGAAAACACCACTTCTCATATCACTTCTTGTTTGATAGTTCCATGCGCAGAATCGGCTAAACCAACAGGTTATTCCAAAGAGCTAGACGGAAAATTAAAAGGGGTCGTATCCACTGCGTTCAAAGAAAAAAGGTTTGAAGGTAAGGCAAATCAAACTCTGTTATTAAATTCACTAGGATTAGTCAAAGCTCAAAATATTTTGCTGGTTGGGATCGGAAAGACCGAAGAAGTTTCTGGAGAAAAGCTACGCCAAGCCGCTGGAACAGCCGTAAAGCTTGCCGAAAAAAATGGATTTAAAAAAGTTTCTTTTGTTGTATCAAATGCAGACGGTAAGTTGGATTTGAATGATTCCTCTAAAAATCAAGGCTCAGAAATATTCTACTATGCGGAAGGCGCTTTTTTAGCTCTTTATAGATTTGATTCTTATAAGTCCGAAAACCCGGAAGATAGCAAAATCGGGGAAATTGTTTTTCTCGCAAGCAAAAAAGACAATCTTCAATCTTTAAAAAAAGCCACAGATAAAGCCCGCAAAATTGCCGATGCGACTTTTTTGGCGAGAGATTTGAGTAATCACCCAAGCAATACAGCTACGCCAACTTATCTTGCCGATACCGCTAGAAAAATGTCCCGAAAGCTTGGAATTACATTCAAAGTTTTGGGAGAAACAGAGATGAAACGATTAGGAATGGGATCTCTGCTTGGAGTAGCTAAGGGTAGTCACGAACCGCCTAAATTGATTTTAATGGAATATTTTAAAGGGAAAAACAAAAAGAATCCGATTGCTATAGTTGGTAAGGGCGTCACCTTCGATACTGGGGGAATTTCACTAAAGCCGCCAGCGAATATGGATGAGATGAAAATGGATATGTCGGGAGCGGCCGCTACCATTGGCGCTATACAAGCTATCGCTTCATTGAAACTCAGGGTCAATGTTGTGGGAATCGTTCCAGCGACAGAAAATATGCCAGGAGGTTCGGCAATTAAGCCAGGCGATGTATTAAAAAGCATGAGCGGTAAAACCATTGAAGTTCTTAACACGGACGCAGAAGGCCGTCTTATTTTGGCCGATGCTCTTTCTTATGCGTTGCGATATAAACCAAAAGCGATTATCGATTTAGCGACTTTGACTGGAGCCGTAATTCATGCCTTAGGTCACCACATATCTGCTGTAGTATCAAATAACGACGATCTTGTATCTCGCTTGAAACAAAGTGGAACCGATACTGGAGAAAGAGTTTGGCAATTGCCTCTTATAGAAGAGTATGAAAAAGCTATGAAGAGCGGGGTGGCGGATTTGAAAAATATAGCGGGACCGGCGGTTGGCGCTGGAACCATTACGGGAGGAGCCTTCTTAAAATCGTTTATTGGAGATTGTCCCTGGGCTCACTTGGATATTGCCGGAACGGCCTGGGGAGAAGGAAAAGCATATATACCAAAGGGAGCTTCTGGAGTTGGCGTTCGTCTGTTACTTGATCTAGTGGAAAAAGGAATTTAGTGGGAGATTCAAGAGCTTTATTTTTCAAATCTTTTTTCCTTTTTTTAAAGCGTTCACTTTTAATTAAAGTTTAGTTTCTACTAGGTTTCCTTACCTTTTTTGTAATCCAT
>CAYFMN010000004.1:99675-105800 GCA_964344185.1 uncultured Nitrospinota bacterium | reverse complement strand
TATGTTCTTATTGGTCAGTGTCATACTTGTCTACATTGCCTTTTTATGGTTTTTTTTTAAGTCTAAATCAGTTTATCTACTTTTTGGACAACTGCTGACAATAATATTTATTGGTTTAATTGTTGAAGTCGGAGGTCAGATTTATGTTTTTTTACATCCTTCATTTAAATCGTTGCCTTTTATACCTGATCCAATTCTAGGTTGGAGATTTATACCCAATTTCAAATACACAATTACTGGCAATCATTGGTATGCGAGAGAATTTAGCGTGGAAGTTGAAACAAACTCATTAGGGTATAGAGATTTAGAAAGAATAAAAGATAAAAAAGAGAAAGTTGTCCGAATCGCTATACTAGGAAATTCAATGATATCAGCTCGAGAGGTAGATTTTAAAAATATAGCGTCGCAATTATTAGAAAAAAATTAAATGAAAACCTCGGAGCCTTAACTAATAAAAAGTTTGAAGTTTTAAATTTTGGCGTTCCAGGTTATGGTATTGATCAAATGTATTTGGTTTGGGATGAGGATGCTTATAAGTTTAAACCCGATTTTGTGTTTATTAATCTTTTTGAAAGAAACTTTTTGCGAACTGTTAGCTTTATTTGGTGCCAGAAGGGCTTTTTGGGTATAGATAATCCTAATGGAGAAATCTCAAAAGGATGTTTAGGAGTTAGACCCACAGTTAACTTTACAAGTCAAATCAATTTGCCAATAGATGATTTATTGAGAAGCAAACTGGACAAATTAGTAAGTGGATCTAAATTCAAAGAATATTTTAATGTTTTAGAGAAAAACAAATTAAATTTGTTTCTACCTTCAGAATATGAAAAGTTTATTGAAAAGCAAAAAACATTTATTGAAAGAGAATTTAACGGCAAAAGGATTAAAAAACAAGATCGTCAATCCTTTGTTTTGAGTTTTGCGATTGAATTAAAAAAACAAATAAACCAGTTTAAAAAGTTAGATCAAGGCATTTCAAAAAAAGAAATAGGAGATCGCATCAAACTCTTTGGTGGGAAAACCATCCACTTCCCTTCCTGGAATGTTGTAAATCATATTAATTTAAAGCTCTTACAATTATTAGGAAAGAAAATAAATAAGTTAAGCGCGAATTTCATTATTCTAGATTCTTTAAAATTTCATGAACCTGCTAATCCCCCTAATATCTTTTCCTCAATGATGCTAAAAAGATTATGTGAATTTAATAATTTCGGTTACATACCGATTTTTAAAAAATTAAACCAATCAAAACAAAATGGTCAATCACCAGTATGGAAATATGATCCACATTTAAACCAATTAGGCAATAAAATATATGCCGACCAAATGTTTCAATACCTAAAAGACAAAATTGTTTAGTGAGTTAGAAAATATTTTGTCAAATATGCAAAAGCTAAAATGGTCTTTAGTTTCGTTATTTTTAATTTTTTATTGAAGAGCGCTAAATAAAGCAAAAATTTACCGCTCAAAGAAATATCATTTTTATTATGCAAAATATTATTTTGATGTTTTTACATTTAAGCGCGGCGGCGATCGCTTTAGGAGCTCTTGTTTTTGGCGCGTTCATAATTGGGCCGGTGATTAAAAAAAGTGAAGAGAAAGTTCCCGAGGAGGATTCCTTAGAACTTAAATTAATGGATCGTTTGGCTCCAACAGTTTTAGCTTGTGTTTTTGTACTTATTGTAACGGGTGTTTATTATTTGTTGGTTAACTATACTGACCAAGTGAACCTGAAAGAAGGGTACTACAATATTTTTGGAATGAAAATGCTGTTTGCTATTGCAACGCTTGGCTTATCGGTCTATCAAACATTTGGACTGCGCGCAAGAATTTCAGATTTAGACTTAAGACCTGAAAATAAAAAGCAAGTTCCGGATACGTTAAATAGCATGGCTAATATTGGAAATATTGTTTTATGGACGTTAGCAACCGCTATTTTTTTCGGAGTATTTTTAGCCCGATATTGAGCAAGGTCCGATAATCCCAAACTATGCTTGAAGACAATAAGAAATTATTTGGAGAATTGATAGATGAGATCCAACCGTTAAAACAAGAAGCCTGGAATCGCGACCATCCAGAATTTTCGAATTGGCATGAAAAAGCAAGGCAAGCCGTAGAACAATTTGCCCCGGTAAAGTTACCCGCATTTAATGAAATTCTTTTTGCTTCAGATTTTTATCTTTCCAAGCCTATTGAAGAACGCCTCGAAATAAACGACCGTATAGCCTTAGTTGATGATTTTAATTTGGTTGAAAAGCTTTTTAATGGAATTATTGAAGCGCTTGCAAAAGAAGAAGCTCGGAAACGAGCGCTTTCCGTTCATGAAAATAAAGAAAAGAAATCAAGTGAAAGTTTTTCAGAAATCTCTTCCGGAGAAAAATTTTCAGGGCTTTTGAAAAAAGCCAAAGAGATGCAATTCTCCTCAAGAGAATTTAAGGAGATTGAAAGCGAATTAGCCCGTCTTGAGTTAGAATTTATTAAGCCGACGCCTAATTGGGATTTAATAAAACGCGCGGTAAAATTTTTCTTAGATTATGATTCGGATTTTGCCCTTCTTGCTCTGCCTATAATATTTAAAGAGTATGAGAAAATTAAAGCTTAGTTTTTTTATGTTCAATAATTCCTTTTTAGAAATTACAGAAAGCTAATTTTATTTTGCTCTTAAAAAACCTTCTGAAGAATTCTCTGATTTTAATCGGATCAGTTTTTTTATGCTTTTGTTTTGCCGAGGTTTTTGTGCGAATTGTCGAATCAGATGTGAAAGTCATAGACAAAAAGTGGTTCAAAAAAAACGTCCAATTTAATTCTTTAGGTTTAAGAGATCGAGAGTTTTCATTTAATAAACTCCACAATACTTTCAGGATTTTGATCTTAGGAGATTCTCAAACGCTTGGGCATGGTATTGATCGATTAGAAGATACATATCCAAAAAGGTTGGAAAAAAAACTCAACCAAAAATCTTCAAATATTAATTTTGAAGTTATCAACGTTTCCGACTCAGGTTGGAATACCGATACCCAATTATATAGGCTTTTGCAATATGGGCTCAGATTGGATCCAGATTTAATTGTTTTAGCTTATTATTTAAATGATATTCCTTGGCCTCATGAGATTAGATGTTCGGGAAAAGATATTTTTTATGCGCCAGGGATATCCATTTGGGGCGATATAGTTTTTAGGTCAAGGGCGATAAAGTTTTTTAAGTTTAGAAAAGAACGACTGCTTGAGAAGTTTAGCGATAAAATTTCCGTCCCTGAGTGTTTTAATCTGGTTTACGATTCGCGCGCTTGGGAAATGGAAAAAGTTTATTTAGATTTTATTTTAATGGCTACCCAGGTAAAGCGAATCCATTTCATGATATCGCTTATACCGGTGATGTTTAGTTTGGACGATAATTTTCCTTTTAAAAAAATACATGCCAAGTTAAATCGTTACTGTTCTGGAGAAAATATTGAATGCCTGGACTTATTCAAAACGACCTTTAAAGGAGCCGACGCTTCTTCATTGATTGTTTCAAAGTATGATCGTCATTTAAACGCTAAAGCTACTGGAATGGTTTCCGATGGTCTATTTGCGAAATTAGGGAAACTTGCCGAATATAAAAACTTGTCTAAATATCATAGAGGTTTTTCCTTAAAAGACTTACTACAGTCTGGAAATAATATTGTTGCAGAAGTGGATAGTAAATTTGAGCAACTTAATGAAGCAGAAAAGCCCATGTACGCTCAAGTGAAAGATAGGAATTGGAAATTAAAAAGGCTACCCAATAATAATCTTGAGATAAAAGAGTGGAAAATTGATGCAAATTCTAAAAAGGTTAAGTATGAGTCGCTTGCCTCATTGAACGAAAATGGAAGATTAGTTCAATTAAACTCAAAAGATTTTGATGAAGATAATAAACTCGTCAGGCACGAAATATTAAATATATTTGAAGATCGATCAATTTTTTCAGTTTTTTCGAATGGAGAAAAGATTGGCAGTTCAGTTTTTAAATTAGAGCATGAAAAAAAACGACAACGTTTAGGTTTAAAAATAACGGATGAAATTTTATTTAAGGACCCAAAGGTAATAGAAAAAAGTTTGTTCGAAATTGAAAAAAATAAATCAGGGCCGAAAGCGGAAGAAACAATTTATGATTCCTTGGATTTTTTTTACAAGGGGATTGGTTTTGGAAAGTGGAATTGGAAAAAGTACGCTTTAGCTTTGAGTTTAGAAATCGAAAGAGAAAAACCTTCAATAGCTGCCTTAAAAGCGGTTGCTAGGTTTTATTTGAACAATGGATTATTTGAACGGCTCAAAAATCTTAAAGAAGCAAATTCTAAGTTGAATGTTTTGCTGGAAAGGGATCTTGAATTTTCCAGGAAACTCAATAACCAAAATAATCCATGATGAGGAGTTCTTCTGACCTTTTAAGATTAAACAAATCGTGTGGGCTAGGGGCGTCTTGAATAGTTTGTTTAGAGAAGGAAACGATTACTTTTCCAATATCTTTTATCTCACAGGCTTGCCGGGGAACTAAAATTTTTTTACCTTGAATATTGAGAAAGCCTCCCTGAGTGATTGCTAAAAACTTAATGTCGTATTTTGGAAGTTCAACCACTAATCCTTCTATCTTACCGAGTAATTCCTTGTTTTTATCGTACAAATAATCTCCAATAATATGCTCTTCTTTATCGATTAAAAAAAGGTTTTGAGTTGCGTATTTTAAAATGTTTTCTGGCATAAAACCTTTCTTAGCTTATCGTTAGTGCCTTGTTGGCAAAATAAGAGAATCTCTAAAACCAAAAATTCCTGTAGGATATTTTCTAAAAATCAAATTTTGTTAAGGATTTTGTTTTCAGGTTAAATTTTATTATTTCCTCTAATTTATAACAAATGGAAAAACAGAATGGGGTATAGTAAAACGGTTTTTTAGTTATTACATTTAAATAATGAAAAATAATTCTATGACTCTAAAGAACTTGAATTTAATTGAAAAATTATTTTGTTATTTACTTTTGTTGATATTTTTTGGCCTTGGTTTTTATATAAGAATGCAAGCGCTTCAATCGGCTACAATTGGGGGACATGAATGGATAACCCGTGATTTCGATAGGGCTTTCAATATTGTTGATGGAACTTATATCCCATTGGCTGGACCTGAAACAAATGCTGGCGGTAGACTTCCTGGTCCTTTTATGTACTTTTGGTTAGCGATCCCTCTACTATTTCATTATTCCTATGAATCTATTTTTAATTTCAATTTTATATTAAATATTGGTTCTATAATCGGATTATTTTTTATTCTGAAAAAATATTTTAATTTACGTTTTGCTGCTTTCGCATCAACAATGCTTAGCGTTAGCGCTCACCATATTTCTGCGGTTAACCATCCTATAAACCCAGCTTTTGTTTTTCCATTCATCACAATTTTTATTGGGTTTTACTTAGAGCTAATACTTAGTGAAAAACCAAAGATGTTTCCGTGGATTGTATTAACTCTTTCTTTAGCGGTTCAATTTCACTATTCCATGGCTGTTTATGCATTGGTTCCAGTTAGTGCCGCCTTACTTTATAAGTTGAAACCGTCAAAAAATACTCTTATTAAAAGCTTTATAGTTGCTATTTTAGTTTTTACGCCCTTCATGTTGTTTAAAAAACAGATTTATGAGCCCGGTAATGACGGTAGTGCTTCTACTTTTCGAAGACTTAATTTGACGACGGTTCAATTTATTAAGACGATCTCATTCCAAAATACTCTGGAACGCATTACGCAAACGCGGCCATTTGGAGGCAAAGAAGATAAAGGCTTACATCTGACCCGACAAATATTATTATCCGTTATTTTTTATTCTTTTGTTTTTTGGACTGTGTTGCAGATAAGAAAAAATGGCTGGGGACCGTATCGAAAAGAAGTTTCTATTCTAATTTTTTTTATAATTCCCGTTGGAATATACGAAATAGTAAATCCATTTAGAGATCACTACTGGTATAACTATGTATTTATATTGCCTACCGTATTGTTACTCGCTTCTTTTTCAGAAAAAGCAATAACATCTATTCGGTTTAAATGGCTTGGGACTATTATTGTTTTAGCGTTTACAATTATACTTGGAATACATTCTGCTTATACGTATAAGCAAGTA
>CAYFMN010000004.1:57064-99665 GCA_964344185.1 uncultured Nitrospinota bacterium | reverse complement strand
TACAAAAATATCAAAATTTCTTCCGCGAAGCGCCGGAAAAAATAAAATACAAGAGAAAAATGCAAAAAAAAATAAAATTGGAGAAAGATCTTACTTGGGGAACATACCAGAATTCGAAGCTTTTTCTGTCCGAATTGATGGCGAAGCTCAATCTTACGCCGCAAGAAGTATTTGATCGAGTTTATTTTTTAGATTTCCATCCTTCGTCTTTAAAGAGATTAGAGTTTGCATATCTAAGGTCTAAAGAAAATTTAGATAATTCTAAAAAAAATACATCGAAAAATGAGTGTTTTTTTGTCGCCGACATTAATGGGTTGTTATTACAAGGAACAGGATCAAGAAAATTTAAAAATGCAACCAGCTATAGTCTTGCGAGTATTAGACGAAATTTATTTCTTGAAGATTCAACAATTAATAGACTCGAAAGTTTTGATTTGTCTTTTGGAAAATATCGTTTTCCGATTGTTTATTCCATAATTCCATATATTCCAAAACAAAAACAAAGCTGTTACGCAAATTCTTTTAACCCGTTTGTTACGACAAAATCCATACGAGATTTACTTATTCAAGCAAAGCATGGAGGTAAAAAGCCATATAATAAAATTTACTTTCAAGAAGTTTATGACCATACAGGCCAATTGACCAAACTTGACGGTAAGTATGTCGTCAAAAATAGTGAGACTCAGACTCCTTTCAAACTTTCAGTTTTTGTATTCAGAAAAGATGGAAAATATCATTTAAATACTGAGATAGAGTCTTATTATTTTTGGGGACAACGTAATTTTAGAATAGATTATTTAAAGTTACGTATACTTAATGTGGACCCTAATTTACCATCGACGGATTCATGGAGACCTCTTGCTCGAGCTTATAATAAAAATTCCATTAAAAGTACTATTATTCCAAGGGCATCTTTATTGGCTTCTCCTAATCATTTAGCAAGTTGGGGCCATTGGTCGTACAATCAAGTTTGGAGAAAGGAAACTATATTGCCGGAGAATCTAAATTTGCAGAAAGATAGATTTTATATTGATCTTGGCTATGAAATAACCGCTGAAGAAGATCGCCTTCGTGTATACGGTTCTACAAAACATTCCTATTTGATTGAATTAAAATCTCCTAAATCTGAAATTAAAAAGAAAAAGTCTTAAAGTTTTTGAATTTAATTCTGATTTCTTCTCAAGATTACCTGCTTGTTTTACTTTGATCTGTATTAAGTATTCCTGATATTTAAGGAAGATATTATTTTGTTCATCTTAATCGGAACTTGATAAAAACAAAGCTAGCCCTCATATTGCATAAGAAAGAGGTGACGAATTCCTTTCAGACCTTTAAAATAAGGCTGAACGCCAATTCAAAGAAAGGAATCCACCGTGTCAAATTGTACTCCTCTGGAAGTGGAAATACCAGGGTTTAACCGCCGTAAAATAGAAGTATCTTTTACGGGTGGCGATATAACGAGCGATGGCGGCAGCTTATTGCTACGCGAAGCAGATAGCCGTATCGGTTTATTAAAGAGCGTGAGTCGTTGTTTGGATGATACGCGCGATCCGAAGCGTTGTTCTCATAGTTTACTTTCTCTTTTACGGCAACGCGTTTACGGTTTGGCATTAGGTTACGAAGATTTAAACGATCACGACGCATTACGTTTGGATTTGGGATTTCAAACGTCGTTGAACCGGGAGCATGAGTTGGCGAGTTCTTCGATCTTGTGTCGTTTGGAGAACCGTTCTGTGCGTACAACCTCCAGGTCGATTCACGAGGTGTTATTTAACAAGTTTGTTGAGTCGTACAAACGAGCTCCTCGAAAGCTGATCCTCGACTTTGACGCGACCGACGATCCGGTTCATGAGAACCAGGAAGGCCGTTTTTTTCACGGTTATTACGGTTCGTATTGTTTTTTGCCTTTGTACGAGTTTGCGGTCAACAGTTGTTGGTGAGTTATCTGCGTCCGAGCAAGATTGACGGAGCTAAACACGCTTGGGCCATTCTTGCCTTGTTGGTCAAACGTTTGCGCAAAGTCTGGCCGAAAGTTCGCCTTGTGTTTCGTGGAGACAGCGGTTTTTGTCGTTATCGAATGTTGAGTTGGTGCGAACGCCAGGGAGTCGAATTCATTGTTGGTATCGCTCGTAATAACCGCTTGCAAACGTCGAGCCAGGAACTTTGCAAGCAAGCCGGGCAACTATTTAAACAAACGGGAAAGAAACAACGGCTGTTTGATGATTTTTACTATGCAGCTAAAACCTGGAGCCAACAGCGACGCGTGATCGTCAAGGCCGAACATACCGAAAAAGGTCCAAACCCGCGTTATATCATCACCCATATCGAAGGCAATCCTAAAACCTTATACGACAAAGTTTACTGTGCCAGGGGCGATATGGAAAACCGTATCAAGGAACAACAACTCGACTTGTTCGCTGACCGCACCAGTTGCCATCAATGGGACGCCAACCAATTTCGATTAACGCTTGCTTCCCTGGTATACACATTAATAGAGACCATCCGAAGACTCGCCCTAAAAAACACCAAACTCGCAAAAGCTCGGTGTTCTACGATCCGTTTAAGGCTCCTTAAAATCGGAGCCGTTATCATAACACAAGAAGGGTTAAGTTCTTCTTCTCGTCGGCCTATCCACATCAGGCCCTTTTCAAACAAGCTATACAAAACCTCGCTACAGGATAATCGCCAGGGAGCGCTGACCCCGGCGTGTCGATCTAAAATGGGGGAAAGGGGGGAGTCTGTCTGAAAAATAAAAAAACAGCGCGAAACTAACAAAAAAAACAACTTCCTATTTCGGATATAGATCTGCCCGAAAAAATAAGGCCCATCATGCAATATGTGGGCTAGTTCTTTCTAGTGGATGTCCTTTCAATGATTTTTTGAATGAGTCAAGAGCCGAAGAAAATTCCTTTAAATAAAAGAAAACTTTTCCTGATACGTAATAAGCTTCATAGTCTTTTCCCTCCAATTTTAAGTATTGGATTAAGTTTTCTTTTGCTGAAATTAAATTGCCAATAGAGTAATAAAATAATCCCTGAAATTTGTATGAACGTTTATCGTTTTTTATGTAACTTGAAATTCTATTATTAGCGTTTTTTATCCATTGCTTTACTTGGGTATTAAAAGGGTCGATTAATTACCATGAATCTTGAAACGGAACTAAGTTGTTTTTCGTTAAAAAATTATACGCCAGGATGGTGATTAAACGATGACCGGCAGGCGAAAGATGATTATTGTTGTAAAAATATAGAGGAATTTCAATGTTGTTTGCCTGAAACTTTTTGAGTGTCTTGGTTGGATTGAGATAGTAGTTATTTTTTAAATTTGAGTTTAATTTTCTTATTTTCAGTGGATCAATAATACTTGAAACTACCTGCCAAGCAGGCATATCCACAACAGCAAATTTGCTATTCAAAGAACTTAAGAATTGAGAAAGTTTTACTTGTGCGACTGAGTGAAGAATAATATTGGCTTGAGCGTCGTAAGGGTTATGATTGTATGATTTTCAAAATAAGAGATGCTATGACCTTCAGGGGTTACTGAGAAGTTTTCTGAATTGAGTGAAACTATTGAGTTTTTTGTTATTTTTATATCATTAGTTTCTAAATAATTTCATAATTGTTTTGATTTAGGGATTATTGGGTATTTTCTGTACCACAAATTATTAACTTTTGATCGTATTCGATACATTAATTGAGAATATTTTGATATTTCCAAATAGTACGGTAATTTTCTAATCACCTCCCAACTTATTGAAATTGAATTATTAAGCAGTGGACTTATGTCGGGTCCTTTTGGAAGTTTTTCTTTTTCCATTTTATCGATTTGGATTAGTTTATTATATTCAACTCTAAAAATCATTTTCACCTTGGCTAATTATTACTAAATCAGGTTGATATTTATGACCCTCATTTTTTAAGAAGATAAAAAATTGTATTGCCGACCAAGCGACGCCAGAAAAGTTTATTACTTCAAAGCGTTTTCCAATGGATTTCTCGTTTAAAAGATCTTCAAGGTTTTTAGAAAATAACTCGTTATATTCGACTCCCAATCCCATAAAAATAGAATCTCCTATAACCACTACAAGCGATACGAGTGGGGAGAATATGTGTTTAGCTATTATATGTCTTATCTAAAATGAGTCCAAAATTGGAAATAGATAAAAGGTTGTCATCCAAAATTTCCAAACATTGCCGTTAATAAAAGTAAGCTGTTTAGAAAAATATATCTTGGAATTAATGGCAGTCGTAGAATAATAAGCGTATCGTTTTTTGTTTCTTGGAAAATTTGAACAAGAAATAGAATTAATGAGAAAACTAAAACTTTGATTAGGTAATTTAAGCTCGTAACGTCAAAAGAGCCAAAATTATTTACCAGACTTAGAAACATATCGAAAGCTTGTTCTAGAGAATTAGAGCAAAAAATTAGCCAACCTAAAGCTGCAACCTGAAATGTCAGAAAGATTTGAAGAATATTGTTTAATTTATCCCAATAGCGACTGATCCAATAATATGCCTCTATCATAAAGCCATGGTAAATCCCGAAAAATCCGAAATTCTAGCCCGCTCCGTGCCACATCTCAAGTAAATACTCGGTAGTTAACAATGCAACAAAAAAAATTATTCCGTGTCTCGCCTTTGAGCTCAGTTTTTAAAAATTTTTAACCGCTCAAGTAAATATAAAAGGGAGAAAACATATAATCTCTAAACCGACTGGATAGTGAAATATGCCACCGTCTCCAAAAATCGGACCGGCTATTTTGGATAAATTATCGGCGATAAAAACTTTCAAGAAAAAAAACCAGATAAATAGATAGAATCCATTTTTTAATCAGTGTTTTGGATTTTAGCCCACAAAAATAATCGACTGTAGTTGAAAGCAAAGACAGATAACGCCAATTCCAACCGCTATAAAATATATTTAGCTGACGACTAAAAACATCCTATTTTGTAGTTTATGGGATACATGAGATATATGGAGTAAACTACTATATAAAAGCCAATGAACTCCCAAGTATGGAATAGCACAGGGAATTAGAATTGAAAAAAATGACTCATAAGAAAAATGAATCAAAAATGCTTGGCATTAAAATAATTTTGACCTTTAGAAACCAAGCTTATTTAGAGGATATCAGGAAAAAAATAGTATAAGGAAGTGGTGTTACTTAGATAATTTATGCATTGGCCGTTGCTAAAACTAAATCCGCGATGGAATCTAACGATAGAAACGCGTCGAAATCTAATTTTTCCATGTCCAGCTGTATTTCTAGATCATCTTTTACGAACATAATAATCAGCATCATTGTGAAGGAATCAATATCTAGCTGTTGATCGGAGCTTTCTATATTTATTTCTTTTTCATCTTCGATAATTTTCTTTATCTTCTGAATTATTTCTTGCTTATCTAAAGTCATTTGGGCCTCACTTTTATTTCAAGGTATGCATTGTCAAAAGGAATGCCTTTATCTATGGTCATTTTTTTAAATTCTTCGCGTAAATCTTCGAGAAACTGATCTTTATTTTTTACTTTAGAAATGATTTGGGCGGAACGGGCTTTCCACCATTTCATATGCTCTTCGAAAGTACCATAAATGATATCTGTCTGTTTTTCTACAACAATTTCATACGAGTTGAAGTGGACTGAAAAAGCATCCTTTGCTTGAACGGCAGAGACTCTTTGGGCTAAAGTAGCCGATTCCATTATTTGCGAAAAAGTCATGTGTTTGCGCATAGCCTCAACAATTCCTTTCCGGAATTTGTCTCCATCGTCCTTGGCAATCATTAAAATATCAATCTCGCCTGATTCTTTCAGAACCCTTTTCATTTCTTTGATAGCTAAGTCTAAATTTTTCACCCAATGCAACGCCAATGTTGAAATAATTCGATCAACTGAGCTGTCTGGTCGTGGTATGTTTTCAAAAGATCCTTCTTCAAAGGATATTATGGATTTATCTTTATATTTGTTTTTAGCGATATCTAACATTCCTACGGCAGGTTCTATACCCAAAGCTGAAATCTGTTTGCTTGCTAAACTTGAATACAGTTCGTCAAACACAAATCCAGTGCCGCAACCAATATCGAGTAAAAACTTGTCTTGTTCCCGAAATTTGATTTTTTGCAAAAACTTTGAAGTGATTTCGCCATAAAGAAAGTTTTTGTTCATTGGATCTTCGTATTCTCTAGAATTGCTTTTTGAATACGAAGAAACTGTTGTTTCATTTGATGTGTTTTGAGATTCGTTTGTCATGAGTCAATAAATGAAAAATTACTAAAATGTTTTTATTAGTTAAACTCTGGAAAATAGCTGAATTATATAATAAATAATTTGCTTAATGGCGAAGCAAATTATTTTTCTTAACGCTAATTAAAAGTCAATTCTAATTAAAAAATTAAATTATGAGTTTTTTATTTCGATAGCGATTCCAAAATTGTTGGGCAATATAATACGTTAAGAAGACCTCTAATAATTTTTCGACCCCGAGAAGTAATCATGATTTAGTCAAAACTGATTTAAATCAAGAGTCGGATACATGACGGTAAATAAGCAAACTTTAATTTATTCGGCCCAAATTTACGCTACGCCTGTATAAGTCATAAGCGAATTTTGCCTGCCTCAACTTTCTCACTACCCTATCTTTTTTTTGATTTAAGTTATTGATTTCATTTCAAAAATAAAATTCTATACCTGGATAAAGCGCTAATAGTAAGGGGTTAAATTTTTATGACGTCTGATATTTGGAAAAAATTGTTGGAAGACGATTCTTTTTTTAATTTCCTAAGGATAAGTAAATTGATTTTCGAAAATGTTTTTTTTTGAAACTTTTTAATCGTTACGTACATTCCAAAAGTTTTAAAAAAACTTATTTAATCCGCCAATTATTAATCATGTAAAAAAAGGAAAAAGATGATAGATCTAAAAACAACTAACAGGAATTACCCTCTGCCCCATCCAGATAATATGTTGGAGGAAGACGTTACAAGAATTAAAGACTCTTTTGAAAGTATCGATACGGATATTGATGATTTAATTAGTACGACTTCAGTAATAGAAGGAAACGCCCAGTCAGGGGCCTACTGGTATAGTCTGTCGGCGGGTACAGCAACGGTTTATGAAGTAACTTTAACTCCCAGTCCAACCGTTCTCACTCCAGGTTTATGTGTCCGTATGAAGGCTCATTTGGAGAACACGGGAAGCGCTGCTTTGAACGTTAATTCATTAGGAGCGCAGTCAATCAAAAGAATTGACGGGAGCGATTTAAAACCGGGCGATATTCCATTAAATAGCTTAGTTACCCTGATTTATGACGGGGTGAATTTTCAATTATCCAACTCTGTGCCAGATTTCGAACAAACCGAATTAAACGCGGGTAATATCTTTCGCGTTTTCGAAGAAATTCAAGAAAACCATGGTGGAGCTTTACTTATGGAAGCGGGTTGGTCCGATTCGTTTTCAAACTCCAACGAACAGGGAGCGGACGAGGCTAACTCGGCGGGCTATCAACACGATCTCGCTAATAAGATTTATAAAGGAATAGACCCTGTGACGGGGCTTAGTTTCGATCAAAATTTTACGACAGAAGACGATTACGAGTTTCATAAAGAGTCGTTGTCAGATGTCAGTGTTTCCGGCGATGTGGTCACTCTCAATTCAGGAACTTTAGGTCAAAATATAGTTCATGGAAGAGCAATAATTGGCGCTAACGAAATAAATATTCTAAGTAGAGATTCTGATACACAATTCACTGTAGAATCGGGCCACTCTTTATCGGGAACCAATGTCGCCTGCGAAATCCGTTTTCACAAATTCGATTCTGGAGCTGTTAAACTAAGCGGTGTTGGACCTGATTTGACGATTTTAGGATCTGGAGGGATTGGATCAGCAGGCCCAAGATATGTTGGGTTTCATACATCTGAAGTTTTTTCTGGACAATCATTCGAGCCTAATTCTACTGGAATTCTAGATTCTTGGGAATTTGACGTTAAAAAAGAAGGAACCCCAACAGATAATATATTTGTCGAAATATGGTCTACATCTGGAGGATTGCCAAATACGCTTTTGGCAACATCGGACGTTATATCTGGTTCTTCGTTAACAGCATCTTTTACAACGATCAAGTTCAATTTTTCAGGAGCTAATCGCATAACACTGACAGCTGGTACAAGGTATGCGGCTATTGCTGCAAGATCGGGCGGCTTAGATAGTACAAATTATTATTGGATAGATGGAATCAATAACAGCACCTATGCTAATGGTACAGATATATTCTATAGTAATGGCGCGTGGAATCAGAACACTACCTACGAACACAAAAGTAAACTGTATTTTGAAAATAGCGGTAACGTTATAAATGAAATCGTTCCTGTTTATCCAAAATATGAAAGCTTAATCGATTCAACCGCTTGGTTGGATGAAAACTCAATGTCTCAAACAGAAACATTGAACTCCGCTAGCGTCTGGTATTTTGAAATCTTCGCAACGACTAACTACGGGGCAGATACCATTTTAAAAATAACTGATGGCGCTGGCGGCAATATCCGTCCTATCGTTCAAAATAACGCGGGTACCTGGGAATACAATTCTGATGCGACTTTTGGATCTTCTACATGGGTTAACGCGACGGTGAATTCCATGAATCAAGCCATCATTGACGCCATGGGAGTATCCGTAAATAAAATGACAGGGGTTGATAGAGCGGCGACTCCCGACACTGCGACTCTACTTGATACTTCAAAAAAGCGCGGAACGGGCATAGTTTTATATTCGACCGCTGATACTAATATCCCAGAAGTTGATCAAACACAAATTATGTACGATAGTCAGCGTAGCGCGATGGATCTAAAAAGTAAAACATATGATCCGGGGTTTGTGCCTAGTGAAGCTTATTTGTGGGCGCGAGTGGAACATTCCGACAGTGATGGCGCCGGTACCTTTTTTATAAGTCGTAACGGAGGAACCGAATGGACAACTGTTCCTATGGTTCAGCAAGGTTTTCCATTAAGTGGAGATATTCGCATTTTTCGTGGAACGGTAGATATTAGCTCGCAAACTGCCGCTCAGGATTTACGTTGCCGTTACCAAACTTCCCAAGGAAAAGATCAGTATATTCACTCATGGGGATTGCAGGCAAAATCTTAAATTTCCAGAGTATTTTTGTGTTGTAATAACTTTCAATTATGGCAGGGGTGCAAGGCCCTTGCTATAATTGATTTTTATCAATTTTCGAAACTTAAATGAGATTCTTTAATACAACGATTATAAATCCAGGAAAAAGATATATTTTCTTGTTTTTCTTTTTTGTCATGCTTTGGAGCTTAAGTCTTTATGACGATTCTCACGCCCAAATTTTTAAATGGAAAGATGAAAAGGGAATTTACCACTATACGGATAGTTTAGAGCTGGTTCCTCCAACAGGAACGGGCCAGACCCGATTTGAGAATTCGCGCTGTTTATGGCAGCGTTAAAAAAGAAATTAAAAAGGACAAAAGTTCTTCAGATTCTAAAGAAAATGAAAAAAAACCTGAAGAAGCTAATGCTCTGGATGTTGATCCAAAAATTCTAGAGCGTTCTATCAGTCTTTTCTCATCAGAGATAGAAAGGGACAAACAACTTTCTAGTTATTTTCCCAATAGCGTTAATGGAAAAAAAATAAACTCCCAATTAACTTCGGGCGTTGGTCCGAAAAAAGAACTGTATCAAGCGTTATTTGGAAGAAGATACTCCAGCGATTCAGGAAGCTAAATCTTTTTTGAAGACTAATATTGAGGAAGATCAAAGCATAAGCACATTGGGACCTCGCTTTAAGACTAATATCAGAAAAACCATAGGAAGGCTTAAAAGCCAATTGCCAATAAAAGAAGGTATATTAGCTAAATTACAAGAAGAGCTTACTCTTGTTAACGAGAAAAATTCTTCTAAATAAGAGTTGTGTTCGGATATTTTTTTAAACAACGAGATTGCCCTATAATCTGTGTAAATGGGTATATTAGAACTTATAATTGCTTATTTAGGAGACGCAGAAAATGGTAATACGTCCTGAGTTATTAGACGAGCTGTTATCTGAATATAAGAATCCCGAGGATTTGATCAGTAAAAACGGATTACTTGAGGAATTGGCGAGGACGTTAGTTGAGCGTGCTCTAGAAGGTGAGATGACGCATCATTATTTGAGTTATGCGAAAAATGCTTCGTCTCAAGGTTCCAAGAATGGGAATAGTCGTAATGGTCATAGCGGCAAGCATTTAACGACCGATCAGGGTCCCATAGATATCCAGATTCTCGTGACTGCAAGAGCGATTTTGCTCCCCAGTTGGTGAAGAAACGTCAGACTCGATTTGAAGGTTTTGACGAAAAGATACTTTTAATGTATGCACGTGGTATGACTGTGCGTGAGATTCAGGGGCATCTTGAAGAGTTATACGGTGCGGACGTATCTCGGGATCTGGTATCGAACGTAACCGATTCGGTGTTAGAGGAGTTCAAAGCTTGGCAAAATCGTCCCCTGGATACGGTTTACCCAATCGTATTTATGGACACAATTCGAGTGAAGTTGGGAAACGGTCATATTAAAAAAGCGGTTTATTAGGCTTTAGGAATTAATCTGGAGGGACACAAATAGATTTCAGGGCCTTGGATAGCTAAAGACGAAGGAGCGAAGTTTTGGTTGAAAGTCGTCACCGGGCTTAAAACCATGGCGTTAGCGATATGTTTATCACTTGCGTGGATGGATTGAAGGATTTCCTGAAGCGATCAAGTCGGTTTATCCCGAAACCCTGATTCAGCTTTGTATTGTCCATATGGTTCGGAATTTGCTTAGTACGTTCCGTACAAAGATCGTAAATCGGCCGCTTCCGACTTGAAGCTCGTTTATAGGGCGGTCAAGCGCAAGATGCGGAAAAAACTGGAAGAACTCAAAAACAAATGGGACGACAAATACCCGACAATTACCGATTCTTGGAAAAGAAACTGGCAGGGAATTATTCCCTTCCTAGCCTACCCAGACTATATAAGAAAGGTTATTTTACAACCAACGCGATTGAGTCTTTCAATTGATCCTTGAGAAAAATAACGAAAAATAGAGGATCGTTTCCGACTGACGACTCCATGTTTAAACTGTTATATTTGGTTTTAAAAATATCGCCAAGAAATACGATGCCCGTTAAACAATGGAAACTGGCGTTAAATCAGTTCGCAATTTTATTCCCTGAAAGGCTGCCGCATTCATGAAATATTTTTCAAGGACTCACCAAAGGGAATCAAAATAAAACAAAAATCCCATTTACACAGTTTTTATGATTGACTCCAAAAATTTGCAAGATGCAAATCCAAAATTGAGTTTATTGTTAGAAAAAGATCCAAGTTTTTCAAGTCCGTTTAACAACCAAAATAATCTAGGATGAAAAGCTCTTCGGATTTTTTAAGATTAAACAAATCATGAGGGCTAGGAGTGTCTTGTATGGTTTGTTTAGAGAAAGAAACAACTACTCTCCCAATATCTTTTATTTCGTAGGCTTGCCTGGGCGCTAAAATTTTTTCCCCTGAATATTGAGGAAGCCTCCTTGGGTAATCGCTAAAAACTTGATGTTGTATTTTGGAAGTTCAACCAAGCCCTTCTATTTTCCCGATTAGCTCTTTGTCTTTATCGTATAGATAATCTCCAATAATATGCTCTTCCTTATCTATTAAAAAAAGGTTTTGAGTAGCATACTTCAGTCGAATTTCCGACATAGAACTTTCTTTGAACAGAATATTAATCTTCAAAATAATATTCGTTAATATCACTTATAGATTGAATTTTCATTTTATTATTTTCTCTATTAAATGACAAAGGTAAATGAGAACGCAAATTTTTTTGTCCTATTTTTTTCTAGAAATATAAATTTGCCATTATTCAGCCTAAATATTAAGAATAGTAATTATGAAAATCCGATTTACTTTTTAAATAGTCAAACATGGAATCGGCTAATATTTGGTTTCCAATTTCGTTCAAGTGGCTGTCGTATTTCCATTTTGGAGTTTTCCCTTCTTTTATGGATTGATTTAATTTTTCATAAAGGGCTATGTATCCGAAGTTATAGCGATTAGAAAGGGTTTTTAGCCACATAGATGAATACTGGGTAGAGGGATTAATTGAATTATGAAATTGGAAGGAATCAATAATTATTAGTTGCCCATAGTTTTTTACTAATTTTCCAAGATGCTGAAGTAATTTTATGTTAGCAATGTTTGTTTTATTCCAAGAGGGAAAGTGTTTTGTCTTACCGCTATAATACAACTGCCGCAATTTATCTTCTTCAGGATTGGAATTAAAAGATTTTATCCTTTTTTTGAGATCTGAAAAAATATCTAATAGAAATATTTTTTTTGGGATTAGTTGAATTCGCGTTCCGTTTAATTCATTTTTTATATATTTGTTTTGTTGCTGAATAAATTTTTCATAATCTGTTGGCAGATTAATATGCAAAGGTAATTTTTCTATAAAATTTAAAGCGCCTTTGAGATTACCAGAAGTTGCTAATGCATCAATTTGGGACCAGTTTTTTTCATCCAAAATTAAAGGATATTGGGTAGCGATAGAAGGAAGAGGTCGTATATTTAGACACTCATCTTTTTCAAAACTATCTACTCCTAAAAAACCTCTCTGACACCATACTGATGAAATAGTTCTCAAATAATTTTTTTCAAATATGTATATAAAAACATAATTTGGGTTGAATTTAGAAACGTGTTGAGTCCAATTGAGATGCATTTGGTCTATGCCATATCCTGGGACTCCAAAATTTAGAACTTCGTATTTCTTGCCGGTATTAGGACTAATTAATTTATTGAGTTTTTTTTCCAGCAATTGACCTGCTGTTTTATCAAACTCAAGTTGTCTAGCAGCGACCATTGAGTTTCCTAAAATAGCAATTCTTATTTTATTTTTTTCTTTCTTTATAGATCTTTCAAAGTCTCTAAACCCATGCGAGTTAATTTTTACTTTGGCGTTAAATTCTCTCGCATACCAATGGCGGCCTGTCATAATATGTTCGGAATTTGGTATAAACCTCCAACCAAAAACTGGATCAGGGATAAAAGGTAATATTTTGTAAGAGCGGTGGAAATATGCGTAAATTTGTCCTGCGCCTTCAATTACCGTAAAGACCGCTAAAAGGGTTATAAAATTAGCGATTAAAAGTTTTACGAAAGTTTTTTTCTTGGAATCAACCATGGTTAATTTAATATCTAATAATTAGATTTTAAAAATCAGATTCGAAATGGAAATTACCTTTAAAATGACGTTGTAATTGTATGGCGTTTTTAAATTTGTGAAAAGAGATTTTTGTTGTGTTCATAGCTTACTTTACAATTTTCTAGGTATTAAGTCTTTATGACGATTCTCACGCCCAAATTTTTAAATGGAAAGATGAAAAGGGAATTTACCACTATACGGATAGTTTAGAGCTGGTTCCTCCAACAGGAACGGGCCAGACCCGATTTGAGAATTCGCGCTGTTTATGGCAGCGTTAAAAAAGAAATTAAAAAGGACAAAAGTTCTTCAGATTCTAAAGAAAATGAAAAAAAACCTGAAGAAGCTAATGCTCTGGATGTTGATCCAAAAATTCTAGAGCGTTCTATCAGTCTTTTCTCATCAGAGATAGAAAGGGACAAACAACTTTCTAGTTATTTTCCCAATAGCGTTAATGGAAAAAAAATAAACTCCCAATTAACTTCGGGCGTTGGTCCGAAAAAAGAACTGTATCAAGCGTTATTTGGAAGAAGATACTCCAGCGATTCAGGAAGCTAAATCTTTTTTGAAGACTAATATTAGAAAAACCATAGGAAGGCTTAAAAGCCAGTTACCAATAAAAGAAGGTATTTTAGCCAAATTACAAGAAGAACTTACTCTTGTTAACGAGAAAAATTCTTCTAAGTAAAAGTCGTATTCCGATATTTTTTTAAACGACAATTAGATTGGCGTGGTTAACGGAGAGCGTTTTTTTGCCAGAGCCTTTGCTAAAGAAGATAACCACATTTAAATTATCTTCGTTACCTTCTCTTTTTATAATGACGCCTGGGCCAAACTTGGGATGAATGACTTTTGCTCCAATGGGATAGGGTTTGCTGGTTTTCTTAACGTCCTTAGGCTCAAATTGGTCGGATTGAGTTTGCGAAGAGCTTTCAAACGAATTCCAGGAAGAATGAGTGCTGGCCAATCCTGGAACCTTTTTAATAAGGTCATGAGGTATGGAATCGATAAACTCAGAAGGCTGATTACTTGATATCCCTCCAAACAGTCGGCGTTTCTTTGCGTTGCTAATCCATAACTTTTTACGCGCCCTGGTAAATCCCACATAGCAAAGCCGCCGTTCTTCTTCGTATTCTTCAGAACTTCCCATGGAATTGACATGAGGTAAAAGTCGATTTTCCATTCCTACAATAAAAACATATTCAAACTCCAAGCCTTTACAGGTATGTAAAGTCATGAGGTGAACGCAGCCACGTTCGTCATCGTAATTATCTATATCTGCCGATAAGGAAGTTTCATCCAAAAAATCTTTGAGTGTTCCGTTCCTTTCTTTTTCAATAAAGAGATCCACAGCAGAACAAAGTTCTTTTAAATTTTCTAAACGACTTTTATTTTCGGGAGTGGCTTCCTTTTCCAGCATGGCCACGTATCCTGTCTCCTCAATAACCGCTCGCAAAAAATCTCCTCCAGTAGCCTCTTTGTATATTGTGGTCAAGCGTTCAATCATAGAGATAAATTGGGTAATTTTTTTAGCAACCCCTGTAGAAATTATTTTTTCTCTTTGTACGCTTCTCAATCCTTCCAAAAAAGGTATGCCTTTTTGAACGCTCCAAGCGTCTATTTTTTCTAAGGAAGTTTTACCAATTCCTCTGGCAGGCACATTGATAATGCGCTTAAGGGAGACAGAATCGTCTGGGTTTATGATGAGCCTTAGGTAGGCTAGGATATCTTTTATCTCTCTTCTTTCGTAAAACTTCAAACCTCCAACAACTTGATATGGCAGCCGGAGTTTTCGTAAAACGTCTTCAACAGCGCGCGATTGAGCGTTGGTTCGGTATAAAATTGCAATATTATTTAAAGAAACTCCATCCTCTTCGTTAAGTTTTCTTAAAAAATCACAAACGGTTTGCGCCTCGTCTGTTTCATCTTCGGATCGTATGTATTGGATGGGTTCTCCAGTTTCGTTTTGAGTCCAAAGCGTTTTAGGTTTTCTATGCAGATTTTCCTTAACGACTTCTCCTGCGGCCTTCAGAATAGTTTTAGTGGACCGATAATTTTCTTCAAGTTTGATGATTTTTGTTCCGGGAAAGTCTTTTTCGAAATTAAAAATATTTTCAATGTTAGCCCCACGCCATCTATATATACTTTGATCGTCATCGCCAACAACGCAAACGTTTTGATGTTTTTTCGTTAATATTTTTACCAACCTATATTGCGCGGCGTTAGTGTCCTGAAACTCGTCCACTAATATATGGGTAAATCGATTATTATAATATTCTCTAACAGATTGGTCTTTTTCAAATAGTTGCACTGTGAGTATTAGTAAATCGTCAAAGTCTAAAGCGTTATTTTTTTTCAACGTTTCTTGATAGTGAGGGTACAATTCTCCCGCTTTTAGTTTGATGTCATAGGAGAAGCCGTCCAGGTTTATATCTTCCGGTAATAAAAATTTGTTCTTAAATTCCCCAATATGCCCAATCATTGTTTTAGGCGGGAAAACTTCCTCGCTAAATTTTAAGTTTTTCATACATTGTTTAACGACAGAAAGCTGATCTTGGCGATCATAAATCACAAAGTCATTTTTGAATCCTAAAGACGATATATGTAATCTCAAAATTTTTAAACAAAATGAATGAAATGTGCTAATCCAAAATGAATAAGAAGGATCCAACATATCGCGAACCCTTTCTAACATTTCTCCAGCGGCTTTATTCGTAAAGGTTATCGCCAAAATATTTTCAGGGGATATTTCTTTTTCTTGGATTAGATAAGCAATTCTATTAGCAATTACGCGGGTTTTACCAGAGCCGGCTCCCGCAACGACCATAAGGGGACCTTCTGAGTATTGAACCGCTTCCAGTTGCTGACGATTTAATTTTTGGGATAATATCATTATTAAAACAAAGGTAAGAATCTTTGAAAGGAGCGGTCACGCAATAGAAATTTATTGAAATTCGAAAAAAATACACCGTTGTTTATTAAAGGTAATTTTTTGGGAATTTCTTTATTCTTGTAATTACTGAACGCCCCCTGAAAGGAAAATTCCGTAGAGATCTCAACATAATATTTTCTTATAGGAATTACAAGCGAGTTTTAGAGTTATTTCTTTAAGGTTTCGACGAGAGTTATGCTGAAATCTTATAAGAGGTTTAGAGTTAAGATTTTAGGTTGAAACGGTTTATTTTTTATTTGATAACTTTTTTCTGTTTTCATCCAATCCCTTCCAGAATATAAAAATAGCGTCTAAGGCTCTTTGAGCTCCAGTGAAAAATTTTTCCTCCTCAAATTCTGGCGAGTAAAAAGAACTTTCTATTTCTTCTAAAACATTGTCTCCATGACTTTTTTCGCTTTCAAAGTGAAATTGAAAGAAATCCAGAGGGATTATGTTCGATGAATTGGAATTACATTTAGAGTTATAAATCTCAAGTCCGGAAATCAACTCGCTCCAAAAATTATTAACTTCGGCGTTTTTTCCTTGCCCGATTCCCCAGGCAGCCCATGTTTCAATTGCGTAACTTGCGCCTCTTCCGATTTCTCCATCTTTATTACCGTAAGTTGCTTCAAGTTCAGAGATAAACTTTTTAGTGGAAGTAGAAGCAGTATTCCAACTGCCAAGAGTATCGAGTTTTATATCTAGGGGTTTTGAGGTTTCCCTCAACCAATTTATGTGAGCCCACCTGGTTTTAAAAGGTTGGTTTTCTGATGAACCGTTTGAATTTATCCCAACACCCAATTCGTTAGCAAGAATGTACCTGGAATGAGTTTCTGATTCTACGTCCGGAGCGTTTAACATTCTCATTAATTGCGCTAAAAGAAACCACTTGGAAAATACTGCAAATTGTTCAAATAGATCTATTAATTGGTCTTTATTCGCGTTTCCTTGTTTGAACCATTTGCAGTAAGGATTATTTATGATGACCGGATGGCAGTGGATTTTTTTTTCTAGCGTATTTTGAAAACTTTCAAAACTTTTAGAAATAGTGACGCTCATGGCAAAGCTCCTAGCGCTTAATGTTGACTATAATTAAAGAATCCTACTATTAAATATTTTCCCTTAATAAAAGATTCGCCACTTTTGTATTGCTTGATAGAGATTTTTCAAAATTATGTTAAATAGGATAAAATTTATTTAAGGGCGCCCTAATTTCTGTCATAATAATGTTTTTCCAAATAGTAAATGACTGGGTAATTACTCTTTTATACTTTCATAAAAAATGTATCCTTTAGATCCAGATGTCGATTCAATTAGAGTCCTGATAGTGGAAGACGATGAAGATGATGTTTTCTTAATTAAGGAGCTATTGAAGGAAAAATTTTTGAATATAAACATGTCTATCGAACATGTTTATAGTCCCGAACCTTTATCCCATTTGCTCGAAGCGGCCAAGAACAACGATATTTGCATTTTTGATTACCGATTAGGGTCTCTTCATGGATTGGATTTGTTAAAAAAAATGAGAGAGCAGGACGTGATTACGCCTGTTATTTTTTTAACAGGTCGCGGCGATCAGGAAATTGCCGTTCAAGCTTTCAGGTTGGGAGCTACAGATTATCTTGCAAAATCTAGTCTTTCGTCGGAGCAATTATTCCATTCAGTTTGTTATTCCCTGAATTTAAGTAAAGAAGAGGGACAACGACGACATGCGGAAAAAAAGTTAAAACGTTCGCATGACGAATTAATCCAAGCGCATGAAGAGTTAAAAAAGTCTATGTCAAAGCTCCAGACAGTTCAAAATCGAATTGTTGTATCGGAAAAAATGGCTAGTATTGGACGATTAGCGGCCGCTATTTGCCATGAAATTTTAAACCCATTAAATATTATTTCCGGTCATGTGCAAGTGTTAAAGATGGAAAGAGCGGAAGAAAAAGATTTGTTACAAGACTTATCCTCCATTAACGAGGAAATTTTGCGTATAGAGAAAATTGTAAATGGATTACTCAAATTTTCTCGAAAAGGCCAAATGGATTTAACAGAGGCTTGTGTTCATCAAGAGTTAGAATCTGTTTTGACTATAGTAGAGAAAGAAATGAACTTACAAAATATTTCAGTCGTTCGAGACTTTGATCCAAAATTACCAAAACTGAATATAGATTGTGATCGAATGCGGCAAGTTTTTTTAAATATATTTAATAACGCGACACATGCAATGCCAGATGGCGGCGCTTTGATTGTTCGTACGAGTTTAGCGCAATATCCAGAAAATAATTTAAAGGAAAAAAACGAGAGAAGGCATAATCGAGCGGATTATATAAACGACAAGTTAGTTGAGTTTCCACATGTAAAAATAGAATTTGCGGACACTGGAGTGGGAATTCCTAAAGACGCTATGGATAAAATATTTGAGCCTCTTTTTACGACCAAACCCGAAGGTAAAGGAACTGGTTTAGGATTGTCTGTTTGCCATGCAATAGTGGAAAAACATGGCGGAAGCATTCAGGTTCAAAGCGAGCCAAGTAAAGGATCTGTTTTTATAATTAATTTACCCGTTAATCCTCCGAAAGAGACTGCTGATAATATTGAAGAAGACGGTATTTAATAAGTAACAGTCAAAAAATTGGCTTGATATTCGGAAATTTTTGCCGATTAAATTTTTTTCCACCTATGTCTACCTACCTGTTTAAGCGATTAAATAGGGCTTTCCTCACGTTTGGAATCCATTTTTTTTCTAAAAATATTAGTTAAGGGTATTCAGGCATCGAATTTGCATTTGTTCGATAAAGACTAATTTTAACTTTATCGAGTTTCTACCCATGAAAAAACAGCTTTCGGTTTTCTTAATTATCGTCGTATTTATGGCAGGATGTGAATTGCACATAGCTCCTTCTGATTTTTTATCAAAGGCTCTTAAGACTCAGAGCGATTCAGGATACTACCGTGATAAAGCCCACAAATTAATTAAAAATTTGACCAAAAATGTGAGCGAGTATGAAATTAATAAAGTAGCGGTTATCGATTTAGTAGACGAGGAAGGTAGAGTGCCAATTTTAGGCGAATACTTATCTTCGCGGATTGTTGAAGATATTACCCAGCGAAAAGTCTTTCGAGTGGCGCAAAAAGGGGAAATAGAAGAAGCGTTAAGTCAATTAGAGGTCTCTCCTTCTTTATATTACACCCGTGATGTTACTCAAAAAATGGGTGAAATATTAAACGCGGAAGCCATAATTAATGGAAAAATAACCGACCTGGGCACTAATTTAGATATACAACTTGTTTTGATTGATATTATAACGGGTGAAGTGATAGCATCGGCTTCAGAACCTCTTAATCGAACAAAGTTTGCGGTCGAAATGTTAAGGCATTTTTAAATCCTAAAGTTATTTCGACCAGTTTTAAAGACGAATCTATTGGTTGATAAAAAGTTTTTTAAAATCATTTTTGAGTTTTATTTACCACAGATTCTCTTTTTGCATTGAAGGTTGGAATTTCTGTGGATTTGAAGCTTGAAGGTAAAAAAGTAGTTATAACCGGAGCTGGAGTTGGCATAGGCAGAGAGCTGGCCTTAAAGTTTGCAGCCGAAGGCGCGCTTGTTTCTGTTTGTGCGCGAAGTAAAGAAAAGCTTAAAAGTTTGGAAAGTGAAATTACTGGAAACGGTCATGTTTTTGTTTCCTGTGATTTAACCGACAAAAGCGATTTAAATTTGTTTTATAAGAAAACCCTGCAAGTTTTTGACGGCCTGGATGTGTTAGTCAATAATTTGGGTGGAATTTGTAAGCTAGCGGGTTTTCACGATCTTGAAGATGAAGACTGGATCCAATCGTTTGATCTAAATCTAATGTCCTCCGTTAGATTGACTCGTCTTTTTTTCCCAAATCTTAAAGTTTCAAAATCTCCTAGCATTATAAATATTTCTTCAATAGCGGCCATTAAACCAACCGAAGTATTTCCTCACTACTCTGCGATGAAAGCGGCTTTTTCTAATTTAACTTGTTCCTTGGCCCAAACTTTCGCTGTAGATAAAATTAGAGTTAACGCCGTTTCGCCCGGCCCTGTTTGGAGTGGGTCGTGGGAGAAAGAGGCTCAAGCAAAAGCTAAAAGTAGCGGTAAATCTTCTTCGCATGTGGAGGAAGAAATTCGCAAAGAAACAGCGCAAACAGTTTTATTAAAGCGAATGGGAGCCCCGCAAGATGTTGCCGGGTTGGTTTTATTTTTAGCTTCAGATTTGGCGAGTTGGATAACTGCCACTAATTTTACCATTGATGGCGGTCTTTTGTTGGATACAATCTGAAAGAATCGTTACAATAACTTTTCTTATTTATTTCTTACCGAATCATATTTGTTGCTAAGCTAAATTTATCAGCTAAAAACGTTTAACAAATTAGAATTGGGTTTTTAAATTGATAGTGCGTTATCTGAAAATTAAATTCATCGCTTCACGACTTATTGTTTTTATAACTTCCATTTCTTTTATTATCTCTTGTTCTATTTCTAAAAGTCCTCAAGGTTTTCCCAAGCAAATTGTAACTAGGGATAATCCGATTTTTGATAAAAGTTTTCAAGGTTTAGATCCCGAACAGCTTCAAATAAAAAATTTTTGGAAAGAACCCGACTCTTCTCTAAAAAAAGAACCAATCGTTATTACCAATTCGACTTTCGCTGAGACTGCGGAAACTATAAGAAATGGCGTAGTTAATCTCTATGCAAAAAAAGTTGAAGAACGGCAAGCTCGTTTTGGAATCTCTCCTAATGATTTGCTTCCTTTTCAAATTCCTTTAGTTTCTACAATTTTAGATTTTATTCCATTTCAGGTTCCAGTGCCTTTTAGAACTGAAGGTTTGAGTCTTGGTTCTGGATTTATAGTCAATAGTCAGGGATATGTCTTAACCAACGCTCATGTTGTGTCAAACGCCGTTGATATTAGAGTAGCGCTTTCGGGGGGGAAAAGAGAGTTCCCAGGGAAAATTGTAGGTGTGGACAGGTTAACCGATGTTGCTTTGATAAAGATTGAATCTTCCCAAAAATTTGAACCGATATTACTTGGAGATTCGGACGAATTAAAAGTTGGAGAAATGGTATTGGCTGTCGGCAATCCCCTTGGACTGCGTCATTCCGTTACGTCGGGATTAGTGAGCGCAAAGGAAAGAGTTTTTCCGGGAGAGGATAATAAATTGTTAGATTTTATTCAGACTGATTCTGCAATTAATCCGGGAAACAGCGGAGGCCCCCTAATCAACTTATACGGTGAAACAGTTGGGATAAATACGGCTATTATTTCAAGAGCTCAGAATATTGGTTTTTCCGTTCCAATTAATACTGTAAAAGAAATAATTCCCCTTTTAATCTTAGGAAAGACAGAAAGGGGTTGGTTTGGAGCTTCAGTAAAACCATTGAGTTTGGAAGAAGCGGTTAAATCTGGTTACCCAGAGTTAGGGGGAGTTTTAACCGATAAGGTTGTTTCTGAAAGCCCAGCTCAACGCGCAGGACTGCTTAAAGGAGATGTGGTTATTAAATTGAATGGAGAAAAGCTAAAAGGTTTTTTTCATTTTAGGAGAAAATTATTAGGTCTTGGACCGGGAAGAAAAATTAGCTTAACAATAATCCGGGATGGCAAGGAGCTTGAGATTTCTGGAAAACTTGAGAAAGCTCGCGCAGTTAATGGTTGATTGAATATTTTTAAGTTTTTTTAGTTACTCATAATTATTAAATTTGTTCTATGATTCAAATTACGGAAATATTTAAAAGCGTACAAGGAGAGTCGTCATACGCTGGTTTACCTTGCGTGTTTGTTAGATTGACAGGTTGTAATTTGCGATGCCGCTATTGCGATACTGAATATGCTTTTCATGACGGAAAAGATATGACGGTTAGCGAAACGGTTGAAGAGATTGGAAAGTTTGGTCTTAAATTGGTTGAGATAACCGGTGGAGAACCTCTTTTGCAAATCGAGTCTATTGACTTGATGAAGCGACTTTTAAATTTGAATTACAAGGTGATGCTAGAGACAGGAGGTTCTCTGTCTATTCACGATGTACCAAGAGAAGTTGTTAAAATTATCGATCTGAAATGTCCTAGTAGCGGTGAAATGGATAAAAATGATTTTAATAATCTACCGTTATTAGCTCCACATGATGAAATAAAGTTTGTCATTGGAGATCGTAGCGATTACGAATGGAGTCGAGACATTTTGAAACGGTATGAATTGGAAGATAAGGCAAATGTTTTATTCTCCCCAATTTTTGAAGTTTTGGATTTGCGTTCGCTTGCTGAATGGATATTAAAAGATAATTTGCCTGTTCGCTTACAAACTCAATTACATAAGCATATTTGGGATAAACACGCCACGGGCGTTTAGTTTGCCTTGTATGAACCCCGCCAAGAAACCAAAAAATCTGCAAGTCGCATTGTTGAAATGGTACGATCTTGCGAAAAGAGAGATGCCATGGAGAAAAACGAGAGACCCGTATTTAATTTGGATTTCCGAAATAATGTTGCAGCAAACCCAAGTTAAAACCGTAATCCCATATTTTAAACGTTGGGTTAGAGAGTTTCCGACAATTCAGTCATTGGCTAAGGCTTCCGAATCTAAAGTCTTAAAATTATGGGAAGGCTTGGGGTATTATTCTCGGGCGAGAAATTTGCGTAAATCCGCTCAATTGGTTGTTGATCAGTTTAGCGGTAAAGTCCCCGATACAGTAAAAGACATAATGGTTCTTCCTGGAGTTGGGCGTTATACAGCAGGCGCAATATTGAGCATTGCATATGAAAAAAAAGTTCCCGTTTTAGATGGGAATGTTAAACGTATTCTTTCTCGTTTATTTCGGTTAAGGGAAAATGGCGTTTCAACGCCTTCTCAGCGGCTTCTTTGGAAAGTTGCCGAAGAAATTCTTCCCGAAAAAAGAATTGGAGATTTTAATCAAGCCTTAATGGAGCTTGGAGCTACGGTTTGTTTACCCTCTAAACCGAGTTGCTTATTTTGTCCTCTTCAAACGTATTGTCAGGCAAAGATAAATAGTGAACAGCATCTTTATCCTCCCGCCAAGCCTAAAGCTCCATCTAAAAAAATTGAAGTCAGTGCGGGAGTAATTTGGCGTGGAGGAAAAATATATATTCAACAAAGATTGAAAGATGGGTTGATGGCTGATTTATGGGAGTTTCCTGGTGGAAAAATTGAATCTGGAGAATCTCCTGAGGAATGTTTAACTAGAGAAATTCTTGAAGAGCTTGGAGTCGAAGTTCAAATTCAGGATAAATTAATGACTATTAAACACTCTTACACTCAATTCCGAGTGACTCTCCATGTATATAGATGCCAACTATTAAAAGGGAAGATTAAAGCCGTTAGTTGCCAACAATGGAAATGGGTAGATCCAACTTTGTTGTCGAAATTTCCTTTCCCGGCTGCAAATAAACGTATTGTCGATTCTTTATCTTGAGAAAAAATAAATTTTTACGGTTTTTTTTTAAATCTGAAAATAAAGTAAAAAATTAGCTTATTGAAGCTCTTAAATTGAACAACTTTTAAGGTATTTTTTTAAATTTTTTTTTACTAAAAGTTTTTGTCTGTATTTTTTGTGTTTTAACCCCTCCTTTTGTCTTTTTCATCATAAATAAATCTTTTTTAGAGATATTAATGGAAATTCACAACCAATAGCCTTTTTTATTAACTATTTGTTTTTAATGAACTTATTTTTTATTTATTTTTATAAAAAAAATCAAACTTTAATAAAAAACCAAAAACTTTGATTAAAGCGGTTCAAATTTTTGTTAAGAATTTTGCAAAAAAATCCGAAAAATAATGCGATAATTATATCAAATTTACATAAAATTTAATTATATTTAGTATTTTTAGAGAGATTTTGTTGACAAAGGATGATGTTTCCGATATGATCGTCCTATTCCAAAAAATTTACGTAATCGGAAATACGTCCCATTTGCATCCATTTTTAGGGGAGGGCCGAAATAGTGGCTATAAACAGTGTAAAAAAAATTAGAGAATCCAAAATGATGAGTAAGGCAGAGTTGGCTCGTAAGGCTAATGTTACTGTCCAAACCATTGACAGGATCGAAAAAGGTAATGATTGTCGATTAGACACTAAAAGAAAAATTATTACCGCTTTAGGCTATAAATTAACAGAGCGCACAAAGATTTTCGTTGAAGATGATGAAGATGAATTTGAAGAAAATGTCTTAAAAAAGAAGAAATAGGTTGGTTAAGAATTTTTTCTGATTTAGAAAGTATGTACCCTAAAATAGTATTGGGATTTGTTTTTAAGTTTTCGATTGTATTTTTAAAAATATAAATTTTTGGACTAGCGTTAGTTGCCTAATTTTTTGAGGGAATAAAGGAATACTATAAGAAAACCTTAACCATAAATAAAAAGGTAAATTTTTCAATGATTGGTAACGGTAAAGTGTATAATTATAACCGTTAAAAGCCATTTGGGTTACATCCCGACTTGGAACATTTAGAATTTTTCCTGCCCACCTTAGTTTTCGGGAAAGATTTGGTTCCAGTTTGTCAAGGAACGAAAATTTTTCAATGTTTCTTACTTCCAAATTACCTTTAGTCGCAGTAGATATAGGCTCTCACTCCATAAAACTTGCCCAGTTGCGTTTTTCCCGTGATCGTTATGAATTAGTTAGCTTTGGAATAATGCCATTAGAACCGGATACAATTGTTGACGGTTCTATCAAAGATATTGACCAAGTTACAGAAACATTGAATAGCTTAGTAAAAGCAGAAGGCGTTAAGTCTCGTTATGCGATTGCTTCGGTTTCAGGAGAGGCTGTAATTATCAAGAAGATAAAAATGCCTACAATGTCAAAAGAGGAGTTATCTGAAAAAATTCAAGAAGAAGCGGAAGAGTATATTCCTTTTGATATAGACGATGTGACTATGGATTTCCAAATACTTCGGCAAGCTGGTCAGATACCCGGCTCCAAGGACGACCCAGCTTCTGAAAATAAGATGGAAGTTCTTTTAGTTGCTGTACAAAGAGAAATAATCGAAGCGCGGATGGAGATATTAGAAGGGGCTGGATTAAAACCCGTAATTATGGATTTGGATGTTTTTGCTATGATGAATGCGGTCAACATGGCGGAAAATCTAGAACATTTAGGTTGTGTTGTTTTAATAGATCTTGGATCTTCGTTTACAAATATAAATATTGTCAATAACGGGTTTACTCACTTTACTCGAGATTTTCGTTTCGGAGGACTGCAATGTACTGGAAAGCTTCAAACTGAATTTAAGATTTCTCCGCAAGAAGCGGAAGATCTTAAACGTGGAAATATTCCTGATTCCATTGACGAAGAAATAGTAAAAAAAATCGTGCTAGAGTCTTTTGATCCCATTATTGAAGAAATTCAAAATTCAATCGGAGGATTTGAAAACTCTGAAAATTGCTCAGTTGACCAAGCTATTTTAACTGGAGGAGGAGCTTTGTTAAGCGGAGTTGATCGCCTTTTTGCTGACCGATTAGGCATTGCCACGGAAATATTTAATCCATTCAGAAATATAAAAGTCGATCTGAAAAAATTTGACGCAGAATGCGTCGCTGAGCTTGCTCCTTTATCGACAGTGGCTTTGGGATTAGCCGCTAGAAAGTTCGATTACACATGATTCGCATAAATCTCCTTGATTATAGAGAGGAGTTGGAAAGAGTCGCCATCCAAAAAAAGGCGGTAGCGTGTTTAGGAGTGATTAGCGGGTTTATCTTATTGATTTTGATTGTGTGGGTTCAGAAGCAAAGTCAAATTATGACTGTGCAAGAAGAAGCAATGGCAGTGCAAGAAAAAGTTAACGCTTTAGAACCTCAGGTAAGAGTTATCCGCAAAATGAAAGTTAGGAAAAGACGGGCGGATCAAATTATTGCAGGTATTGAAAAATTACGGAAAGATCAAACCAGCCCTTCTAAAATGTTAGAAGATCTTTCCGAAAAAATTCCTAAAGATCTTTGGTTGGATGCAATTCGCCAAGTTGATAAAAAATATTTAAAGCAAAAAAACATTAAAATAGTTTTTGAAGAAGGTTCGGAAGAGATAATTGTGATTGAAGGGATGGCTTTAAAAGAATCGGTTATTTTAGAATATTCGCAATATTTGCAGCGTATAGAATATTTTAAGTCTGTTGTTATGTATAAAATTGAAAAGACTTTTTTGGAAGGAGATCCAGTTTGGGGATTTATTATTTTATGCCATAAAAAAGCCGGGCCAAACGATAAACCGAAAAAGAAAAAAAAGAAATAGATGGACGCTTTATTTGACAAATTACCTTATGACAAATTACGAAATTATAATTTAGTCCAGATGCTTATCGCATCGGCGACGTTTGGTGTTTTTCTCTTTGTTGGTTATTACTTTTCTTTATATAGTTTTCAAGAAGGGGAAATGACCGCTCTTCAAACAAAAAAAAAACAAACGGAGAGTAAATTAAAGCGCTATAAAAATCTCATTAAACAAAAAGACATAATTAAATCAGGCCTATCCGAAGCTACTAGCAAACTGACTTTAATAAAAAGCCAAATGCCAAGAAGGAGAGAAGTATTGGCTTTCATTAAACAGATTGCTGAAATTGGCGAGATAATGGGTCTCGAAATATTATTGATTGAGTCAAAGCCAGAAAAGGAAGTTGATTTTTATAAAGAAATTAAAATCGAGATTCGAGTATCGGGAGGATTTTATCAAACAATAGGTTTTTTTGAATCCATTCAAAACTTATTGAGGATTGTGAATATCAATGATCTTAAATTAGAGCCGAAAATTATTTCAATTAAAGTTGGAAATAGAAGAGTTCAAGCGAGAAAGCTTGAGACTAGCTCTATGGCGGTTACTTTTAGCTATATAGAAGGCGCGGAAGATAAGCCTCCAAAGAATACTTAAATTAACTAATGTCGAAAATAAGATATTTTATTAAAAAAATTATAGCAGCTTTTCTTGCAATATTGCTTACTGGAGGAATTTCTTGGGGGCAATCGGAAAAGAACTTAGCTCAGGCTTTAAGTTCTAATTTAAATTCTGGAATAAATAAAAATGAATCAAAAAATAAACCCGAGAAGCCCAAAAAAAAGAAAAAGGAGTTTCCTAAATCGATTGAAGCGCGGGCAAAAAGTTATTTTTTGAATCCTGATTATTTATTTCCGGATAAGAGGGATCCTTTTATCCCTTTATTGTCGAAAGCCAAAGGTATATCAGACGTAAATTTTGCTGGAACGCAATATCCATACAAAAGCGGTAAGGAAACAAAAAAAGATACATTCAAACGATTTGGAAAAGAACTCAAAAAGTTAAAGCCTATTCCTTATGAATTTTTTAAGAGGATTGAGAAGCTTGATCCAGGCTTATATTTAAATTTAAATAAATATGGAAAATTATTTCGAGAGAAAAGTTATTTAAGAAAAGTAGGCAAAAATAAATATTTTGGGATTGTAAATCGCTATCGTGAATTGATTAAATTTGCGAATAAGAAAGCAAAAGAAAGCCCAAAGACTCCGCTTCAAACGCCTGTAAAAAAACTTAAGCTAGTCGGAATTATTTGGGAAGAAAATAATAAAAGGGCGTTGGTGGAAACTCCAAACGCAAAAGGCCATTCGGTAAGACCCGGCAGCCTTATTGGAGCAAACTTTGGCGTAGTAAAAGATATTGAATCGGACAAAATTGTGATTTTGGAAAAAAAGAGAAATTTTGACGGAAAAATTTCTTCGAAGATTGATGAAATTAGATTGAAGCAAAACTCTTAAATTAAAATGAGACAAATATTTTTATAAGGTTCATGCGGTAGAATAATATTTGGTTTGAATTTGATTTTTGGAAACGTCTTTATTTGAAAAGGACATCACATTGAAGTCGACTCTTATTTTAAAGTTTATTGGAATTTTTCTGGCGATTTCCTTAGGGATAACGGATCTCTCTCTTGGACAGCCTGGTAGTACGGAAGAAAATATCGAAAAGGTGGTAGAGGAAGAAATACAAGAATCTGACGTTTCTCCTAAGTTTAAAAAAACAGACTCAGTGATGTTGATGAAAAAGGAAGCTCCAAAGGAGGGCGGAGGGGATAGCATGGATCTTCCGGATGATTTTTATGCGGAAGAAACTTGCCAGGATATATTGTCTCAAGAGGTTAAAGAGAAAGTTTCTTTTAATTATGAAAATGCGCCTATAAGAAGAATTTTGAAATCTTTATCTGAAATTTCAAAAACGAATTTGATTGTTTCGGCAGATGTTAAGGGGACGGCAACTTTAAGAGTGACTAACGTCCCATGGAATAAGGCCCTAAAGATTTTGATAAGAGGGTATGGGTTGGGAGCCCAATGTTTCAATGACATTATTCGAGTAGCCAGTTTAGACCAATTAGTTAATGAAGCAAGGTTTCCCAATGCTCGAATTTTTAGAGAAAAGCGACTAAAAGATAATTCCTGTGATGAAATTATATTAGGCGAGAAAAAGAAAATATCTTTCGATTTTGAAAATGGCGATCTACGAAATGTACTGAGATTTGTTGCGGAAATTGGCAATTTGAATATGGTGATTTCTCCAGATGTTCAGGGAAAAGTGATAATGAAGCTGAATGAAGTTCCCTGGAATATTGCTTTGAACGCTTTGTTAACTAATTATTTTTTAGGTCAAGAATGTGTTGGTAATATCATTCGGATATTTTCAATTGATAAATTTGACTTTGATAGCGACCTTATAGCTTTAAGAAACGCAAAAATTAGAAATAGTAAATTACTAGCTGCTCAAGCCAAAAAATTTACCGACATTGATGAAAAGTTTGGAGCGGAAGAACTGGATACATTGAAACCAATTCCTCTGGAGCTTCTCAAAAAAATCAAAGCCGATGATTCTTCTTTGTATCAAGATTTAGAGCATTATGCCGGTTTATTTCGAGAAAAAACTGAACTGGAGAGGATGGAAATAGGAGCATATCTTAGCGTTGTTCGTTTCTATAAACAGTTAATTGACAAAGGACTTGAATATGAAAGTTTGACCCTCAAAACTCCGCTCCAGGTAGATTATGCTCAAGTTCGTTTTGTGGGAACCATAATGTCAGGGGAAGATATTATAGCTTTAGTGGAAACTGCGGATAATAAGGGACATACCGTTAAAGCGGGCGAACTGGTGGGCCCTAATTTTGGCGTTGTAAAAGAAATATTGCCAGATAAGATTGTTGTTGTAGAAAGAGTTCAATTATACGATGGAAAAATAGAATCGACGTTTAAAGATCTAACGTTTATTGACGTTTCAACTCTCAATAATCAACCGGCTCAAAGCTTGGAGAACCGTTGATACTAATACGTTTAAAAAAGTTACCGTTGAGAATTGTTTTTGCTATTGCGATTTCTTTTTTCATCCCGGTAATAGGGTTTTCAGCCCAAGATAAATCGATTGGCTGGGTTGACCCTAGTAAGTCTAAAAGTTTTTCGGATGAAAGTTTTATCGTTGCTCAAAAGGCTGACTCCAAAGAACCTTTGCCCGAAATTACAGGGATATCTGTTTCCGAAAATACGTCAGGGGTTGTTGTCCAAATACAGTCGACAATTCCAATTCAATACACAATTTTTAAGCTGGCAAATCCTGATCGTTTGATTATGGATATTCCCCGTGTTGATAAAACGAAACTTGCGCCGATTATTGAAGTAAATAAAGGAGTCATTTCTACAATCCGTCCGCTGTATTTTGATGAGTCCAGGGTATTGAGGCTGGAGATGGTCCTTCAAAGTTCCAATATTGATTATAGCGTAAAGAGAGAAAACCAGGATGGAACTCTTAGAATAAAAGTCGCTCAAAACGAGGTTGACGAGACAGAGCCTAGCGAAGTTGTCGACGTCCAAAACGATAAAATACAAGTCGAGCAAGAGAGTATTGCTGAGTTAGAACCTCAAAAAATTGAAGAAAAAGTTTCTGAAGCTGGGCCTTCTAAGTTTAGTAAAGATCTAGAATCATTAGCCAATACATCGCAGGGTTTACTAGAATCCGCCGCAGATAAAGTCGCCAAAACAAAAAAAGGCGCTAAAGGCGATTCCTGCGATTCTCTTTTAGCGGGAGAAAAGAAAAAAATATCCTTTGATTTTCAAAGGGCAGAATTGCGCAATATACTCAGAATCATTTCAGAAACAGGTAAGTTTAATATTGTGGTTTCCCCAGAGGTTTCAGGCACCGTCACTACGCGGCTTGTTGATATCCCTTGGAATACAGCCCTGAATATTATTCTTAAAAATAACGGATTAGGCCGCGAGTGTTTCGACGACATTATGAGAATCGCCACCCAAGGGCAATTAGCCCAGGAAGCCGAGGGGCGCAGACAAGTAAAACAAAATGAAATTTTAGCGAATGAAGCGAAAAAACGGGCCGCAGAACTATTCACTGAGGTTATTAGAGTTAGTTATGCGGACATAACCACTCTGACTCAAAATTTAGAAGGATTACGAACTGAAAGAGGTAGAATTACCACTGATTCCAGAACAAACACGTTGGTATTAACGGATATCCGGACAAGTTTGAATGAAATGATCAATTTAGTTAAGACGTTGGATATTATGCCTCCTCAGGTAATGATCGAGGCGCGAATTGTGGAATTAAACAAAAATGCTACTAAAGATCTTGGAATCCAATGGGGAGGAACAATTTCTAGGATAACGAATAAAGAGTTTCCAAATGAAATTACGGTTGGGCCGAGCACCTTGACCACTAGCGGTTTTATTGTTGATTTGCCTACCACCAACGCGCCTGCAGGAGGAATCGGTCTTACGTTAGGAAGTTTAGTTGGAGATACTAGATTAGATATCCAGTTGGCGGCCCTTGAGTCACAAGGGCGCGGTAAAGTTATTTCAAATCCTAAAGTAACTACTTTAGATAATAGAGAAGCAAAGATCGAAAGCGGACGAAGCATTCCGTATCAAACCGTTTCCCAGGATGGAACATCGGTCCAATTTGTGGACGCTTCTTTGAGTTTAACGGTGACTCCTCATATTACCGCTGATGGGAATATTTACATGAAAATTCTGGCGAAAAAAAATGCCGCTGATTTTGGCAATAGCGTTAATGGCGTTCCTTCCATCACAAAAAAAGAAGCTTCGACTGAAGTGTTAGTTAGAAATGGGGATACAACCGTTTTGGGGGGCCTGTACGAAAGCACGATTAACGAAAATCGTAATCAGGTGCCGGGTCTAGGCGACATACCTATTCTAGGAAACTTATTTCAAAAAAGGCTTGATACGGATTTAATAGAAGAACTTTTGATTTTTATTACTCCAGTTGTAGTGCAAGATTTTGAGGCAAATTCTGAATGAAGCGTTTGACTGTAGATTTAGGGCCAAGAAGTTACGATATTCTTATTGGTACTGGGATTTTAGAAGAAATCGGATCGATTCTAGGAAAAATTGGCGGCGGAATACGTGCCATAATCGTAACCAATCCAGAGATAGATAAATTATATGGCGATAGAACAAGGGCAAGTATAACGCAAGCTGGGTTTCAGGTAGAGACAATTCAAATCCCCGAAGGAGAAGAGCATAAATCTTTGGACTCGGCCAATAAAGCATATGACTGTTTAATGGAATTTAATTGTGATCGAAATACTATGCTGGTCGCTTTGGGTGGAGGAGTAATTGGAGACTTGACGGGATTTGTCGCCGCAACCTATATGCGTGGAGTTCCTTTTGTTCAAATCCCTACAACCCTTTTGTCACAAGTAGACAGTAGCGTTGGCGGTAAAACAGCGGTGAATCATCCGCGCGGCAAAAATATGATTGGGGCTTTTTATCAGCCAAAAGTTGTTTTAATAGACTTGGAAACTTTATCAACGTTGCCTTCTGATGAATTTAGAGCCGGCTTAGCCGAGGTTGTTAAATATGGCGTTATAGCTGACCCTGAATTATTTGATTATCTAGGCGAAAACGCAGAGAAGATTTTGAAGTTAGATCCAGAATGTCTGAGCAAAATTATTGAAACTTCTTGCGCAATCAAAGCGCAAGTTGTCGCAAGTGATGAAAGAGAAAGTCGGCAGCGAATGATTTTAAACTTTGGTCATACTTTTGGTCATGCGGTAGAAGCTTTGACAAAGTATGTTCAGTATAAACATGGAGAGGCAGTGGCAATTGGTATGGCGTTTGCCTCTCGCCTGTCAAATGAAATGGATAAATGTTCATCTTTGGTTGGCGAGCGCGTCGAAAAGCTATTAACTAAATTAAATTTACCGGTTAAGTCTCCAAAATTGAATCCAGATGACATAATTGAGTCTATGTACCATGATAAAAAAGCCACTGCAAAAAAGATAAAATTCATTCTTGCTAAGAAAATTGGGGAAGTTGAAATAATCGACGAAGTTCCAGAAGTTACATTAAAAAAGACTCTTGCTAATTTTTTGTAAATAGTTGAAAATAATAATCCAATCGATCTTAGTATTTAGAGAAGGTTTAATGGGTTTTCATGAAACAGAAAGCCGAAATCTTTAGATGGCTTTTAATAATATTGTTAGCCGCTTCGGCTGGCTTTTATTATGGTTGTGGTTCTGCAAGTAACGAAGCTAATGGAGGCGATGGAAGTATTTCCACTACAGTAGGCGGTACCACTGTGGTGGGTACTAATAGGACGCTGAATGTTACTAGTAACAGAAACACTATCAAAGTTGGCGACCAAGCTTTAGTAACAGTTAGAGTGTCTTGTAGCTCATCGCTTAGCTCCGATTGTATTATTAATAGCGGCGGTAATTTAGTTTTTGCGGCTCTTCCGACGGAATTTCAAACTGCCGATGGAGCCACACAAAGCGATGTAAATATAATCACTAACTATGCCACGACCAACGAAGCGACAATTTCCCAAACTACAGATACGTTTACTCTGGCCGCCGGGACGCGAGCAGATTCCACTGCTTCTCCTCCAACTTCGGTAGTCCCTGGATCGACCGCAAGCGTTATAAATTTTACCGTTACAATGACGGGAGCAAATCCAGGCTCTGCGGTATTTACGGCTCAATCTCTTGATACTATTGCGTCGATAATAGTCGATGTAATAGCAAATACCACTTCGCCAATCACTGGAAACTAAAGCTTTAAAAGACTTGTTAATTTAATTCCTTCCCAAAAGGCGCGGTTCATGCGCTATAAATACATACTTTCAGCGGCTATTCTATTAATTCCCTGGGTGTTTTCTTTGCCGCCCGAAGACGATTGGGCGCGCGAAATAAAAGAGAGAACGCTACTTTCATTTTTAGCTTTGCTGCCAGCCTACTTCATTTGGGTTCATAATAAATGGTTAACCAGTCTTCTGGTTTATTTAAACCTTTTTTCCATGTTTCGAGATAATGAAGTTTCTTTTAACGCTTTTATTGTTGTATTGGCTTATTCCTGTTTTTATTTAATGATTCAACGTATTAATGACGACTTTTTATGGTTAAAAAAAGCGATTGCCGCTTCTTTTGGCATCGTATTTTTCTATGGAATTTTGCAATTATTTAATTTTCATCCCATATTATCGGTAGTTAATTACGCTATAAAGTGGGAGGGAGAACTTTTTGCTAAAAAGTTTACCAAGAAATTGTCTGAAAAAGGGCAGTTAAAGGAAGGTAGGTTTGAAATAGAAGGAAGAGATTACTTAAAAGCCATTGTTTATAAGAGATCGGGAAACGTAATGATTACTCATTTAGAATGGATGCTGCCGACAAAGGGGGGACAATTATTGCGCATTAATGGAATGTTTGGGAACCCTAACGATTGGCTTGGTTATATTTTGGTGTCATTTCCTTTTGTATTTTGTTTTTTAAAACCGAAGCAGATTCCCTGGCTAGTGGCTTTATTAGTCTTTATGATATCTACTGTTTTGGCCTTAAAATATAATCCTTCAAAAGACAAAAATTTATCGGCCGGTATTGGGCCATCGATAAGCATCCGTCTGCAAGTTTATAAAGAAATTTTTGATCAATATAAAGAACGGTGGTTTTTAGGTCACGGCTTAGGAACCTATAAAATCAAATTTCCTCCAAAACAAAAGTTTAAAACTTTTGGTATTTTTACCTACGCTCACAATGATGGATTGCAATTTCTATATGAAACGGGTTTGGCAGGATTTATTTTATTAATAGGCGCAATTCTTAATCCTTTTAGAAAAATAAGAACCTTTGACAAAGATACTTTAATTCTGAGTAGTTCGTTAGGAATGTTTGTCGCTTTTTCACTTATTTATTTCCCCGCTCATATTGCTCCAACCATGCTGACAGCAATGGTTGCTTTTAGTCTTCTTAGTCGTAGCCTGGCAGTAAGTTCAAATTAGTAAGTAAAAACATAGAGTTGGAGTTTTTTGCTAGCTATTTACATTAGTTTTAACGCTTGAAAAAGAGTGTATAAAATTTTGAACAATGGTTAATAAAAAACACAGTTTTTTATTAAATTTCTTTGCTGATATTTCAAATCGGGATATAATTAAAAAAAGAAATCCCTTGATAAATTAAGCCTTATGAGGCTTCAATTGAGATTGGCATCCAAATTGCTTTATTAACGATAAAGAAAATTTTTCCAATCCGAAAACCATGAAATTAAAAAAACTAAAAACCATAAAATCGGAACAAAACGCTATTCTAGAATGCCATGGGTTTACGATGTTTGAAATGCTAGGTGTTTTAGCTATAGCCGGAATCGTGATGGTATTTGCTATTCCCAATTTGAATCAATGGATAGAAAGAAATCGTGTAGAGGCGGTTGCCCGGCAAATCTATTTTGATTTGCAGTTAGCCAGATCGAAAGCGATAAGGAATCATAATGATGCAATTGTTACCTTTCAAAATACTGGCTCTCATCAATACACAATTCATATCGATTCTAATGACGATGGTGTACAAGACGCTGGAGAAGAAATCACTACTGTAACTTTGAAGGACGGTATTGTTTTTGGCGTTAATAGTGGAGTTTTGGATATTGATGGAAATGCTTTAAGTTCTGGAGTTTCAATGGGCGGCGATAAAAAAATTACCTTTAATTCAAGGGGTAGCGCCGGTGAAAGCGGCTCTGTTTATGTGCTGCCATCTGAGGATTTATCGGTTAAAAACGATCTTATGAGAGCGGTTAGCGTTGTTCAGGCAACGGGCGCCGTCGAGTACTGGAAATATTCTTCTGGAGCTTCGCCAGGACCATGGGCTTAATAATTTTTAAACAAAAAATGACAAAAAAACTTTTTCCAGATCGTATTACGCAAGTAATAAAGAACCAAAGTGGATTGTCTATGTTGGAAGTGGCCATTGGTCTTCTTATCTTAGCGGTGGCCCTGGTGGCATTCCTTTCATCCGCTGGTAACGTGTCTTATTTCAATCAAAGAGCAGAGCAAGAAAATAAAGCGACCCAGCTAGCCAGTAATAAAATGGAAGAAATTAAACGTATATCCACAAATGAAGCTACTGGAAGTGATTATGGGTTTTCTTACGTAACTTCCCAAACGGGTTTACTTGCTTCCATGACACGCAATAGCGCTTATAAATATTCAAGCAGCGAGACAAACGATATATACACGATAGCTCTAACTTTAGAGGTTTATGATACTTCGACGAACGCCGTTGCGAATGGCGACGTATCATTCGACACTCCCGATCAGATACGCGTTATACAATCAACAGTAGAAGTAACCTGGACTGATTCAAAAGGACAATCAAAAAGCGTTCAACTGGCAACGCTTTTACACCGTAGACAATTTATCTAAAAATAAAATAGGTGTTGAGGTGAATATCAAATCAAAACAAGAAAAATTGTGGCGGTCAGTTTTAGCCAATGAGAACGGAATATCTCTCATTATGTTTTTGGCTATTGTTTCTCTATTAGCTGTTTTAGCTTTAGGAGCGTTGCAATCAGCTAATTTAAATGTTTTAAGTTCAGATTCGCATAAGAAGATAAAAAGGGCTTTCTATTCTGCTGAAGTTGGGTTGGATTTAGCGGTAGACGCTATTATTACAGAATTCGAAAACCTGAGCGCATATACAGAGTCTGCAGATTACGCTGGCGCTGATGGCGATGGGTTTATTTCTAGAACGTTTAATAATTATACAGTTTCCTATAAGGTAACCAATCCTTCGGCTAAGTTTGTTTATCAAACCGTTAGTGGAAATAATTTAATCAACCACTACGCCCACACGTATGAGATTGAGGCTAAATCAGTTTCTAATTCCGATAGTTCTAGAAACGATCTAAAGGAGACAGTTAGAATATTAGAAACCCCATTAGTCCAATTTTTTATCTTTTATGGAGGAAGCGGCAACGCGGCTGATTTGGAGATTCTCCCGGGTCCAACTTTAAATAGTTGGGGAAGGATTCATTCTAACGGCGATATTTATGTTGGAACCAACAACTATTTTAATCTGCGAAATTATGATGAATCAGACATTGTCTCCCCACACGCTATGACGGCGACTGGCGATATTTATTTAAAAAGAAAAGATAACGGATCAACTTTTTCAGGAGATCATGTTGTTGTAAAAACCTCAAGCTCAGGAACTAGTTTTTCTCCTACTGCAGTTTTTACCGGAGATATTACGAAAGACAATGAAGAGTCTGAAGAAGCGCGGTTTAATAATTATGTTTTAGTTAACGAAGATATTTTAACCGCTACAAATAAAACGGCTTTCAATCGTGGCGGTTTTTATGAAGTCCGCGCGGGCGACCCTCAAGCTTCAAACGTTGATGGTATTAAAATTGTGGGAACAGGTGGAGTTGGAAACGGCATTACCGTAACCGTTTCTCAGCCAAATGCAAACACGGATGTTACGAGTTTATTAGCTACAAATCCTCCTAGTATATCGGAAGGAGTTGCTAGCACGACTGTCGATTCTCCGCCAATATATGAGTCTACCAGCGCATTTACAGATAATCGGGAAGGTAGAGCTGTTAGTTTTACCGATATTGATTTAAACTTACTCGAGCAATGGTACGTAGAATATTTGAATAATCAGGGGTTAAGCTTGAAATCGGCTTCCGACAGCGATGGAGGCGGTGGAATATTAGTGTACGCTTCAAGGTCGCAAGACGCCAATTCGACAAATGATTCCGACCCAATGGAAGCTATTCGTTTGGTGAAAAGCGTTACGCCGCAATTGTTAGACGAAACGACAGTAGCTTCAGATAACGCGATTTATATCCAGGGCGATTTTAATACAATATCAACCCGTGGAGTAGCGTTAATAGGAGACGCTATAAATATTTTATCTAATAGTTGGTCGGACCCTGGAGGATGCAATTCATCTTCTAATACGACTTATAACGCCGCTTTTTTCGGAGGGAATGTACCTACGCCAGAGGGAGGCGGAACATATAGCGGTGGTTTGGAAAATTATCCAAGAATGCATGAGAATTGGTCGGGAAAAACGGCGTATATCAACGGAGCGTTTATCAATTTATGGTCGAGCACACAAGCAACGGGTAGTTGGAGCTATGGTTGTCCAGTTTATAACGCCCCAACTCGGACTTGGGGATGGGATGTGAATTTTCAAAACCCTTCATATTGGCCTCCGTTTATTCCTTCCATTTATAGCGTTGAAAGGGTGGGACAAATAGAATGAAGCGATATTTAAAATCTGACGATCAAACTACGTTTTATTGGGAAAACCAAGACGGTTTTTCAATGGTAGAACTTGTTATGGCGGCGGGCCTGACGCTTCTGATAATCGCGCTTATGGTTGGAATACTTCAAAACGAGCGAATTACTTTTGAACGCCAGACTCAAGACTCAGAATTAGAGACCGCAGGCATTGCGACAAAAGAATTTATATCAAAATCAGTAATGAATTCGGGTTATAACGTATTTAGAGGCAGACGTTTTTTAGCCGCTTCCGATCATTATCTTAGCGTTGTTTATGATGAAGATAACGATGGGACCATCCAGAACGATGAAGTATTCGTTTATGCAGTTTCCGAAGCGTCGGGAACTGTGACAGAGTCTTTCTCTATAGACGCTTATTTTGATCAGAATGACGATGGCAATGTCGCTAGCGATGAACTCCGAACATATAGTATTGAACTGATATTGAACAATCCTCCTTACAATTTGTATAAGTACACTCTTAATAATGGAGATAGCGGTTACTCCAAATCGGTTGTTGCTCGAAATGTCGATAACTTGGTTTTATCGTATTACAATAAAAACTTGGAATTGTTGCCTCGCGATGCGAACAACCCAAACGTCGATCCCACAATGCCATATAACTTTTCCAATGTGCAATCTCAATTAAACGATATTCGGCGTGTAGATATGGAGCTTTTGGTTCGAAGTAAAAATCCAGATTCTAAACCGGAATACTTATCCAGTGGAACTTATACAACCAATAGCGTAGCCACTTATGGAGGTTCTTCCAATTATAATGACGGTTATCATAGGAAAAGTTTTACTGCGAAAATTTCTCCCAGGAACTTATCGTTATCTCCCTGGGGATCTATTTCTTTAGCGGCTAGTCCCTCTAGCGTAACTTGTCCAACTACTTCTACAACAATTACGGCGAGTTTAGTAGATAATCAAGGACAGGCTATGTCCGGAGAAACTTTAACCTTCACGGCAAATGGCGGCTCGCTTTCTGCCGCATCCTCAACCACTAGTACAAGCGGTTCTGCAGAAACTTCGTTAACTTATGATTTTAGTGATTCTTCCAAAACTATTACGTTTTCTGCAAATACTATGGTGACGGTCGACGGTGAAAGTCGACCTATTTACAATTCAATTCCAATTGCATTTACGAATGGTATTTCGGCTGGCGATAATATTGCTACAGAAGATTTTGAAAACGCTCAAGGAAACACGATTCCAAATTGGACGGAATACGGTCAGACTAATTGGAATATTAGCACATCAGGATCTAATGTTTATCATAGCGCTGCGAATGGGTCTGGTATAGCTGTATACGATGGCGGCTGCTTATCTGCAGATTATGACGCTCAAGTAGATTTAGTCGGAAAAAATGGATCTGGAATGTCGGACGGAGATTACTCTGGTTTGGTGATTCGACACCAGGGTGCAGACGATCAGAACTATTATAGAGTCCAAATCTATTCCAGTGTCACCGGTAATGGAAATAATGCAGTTGAAGAACTTAAACTGCAAGTCGTTAAAGTCGAGGACGGTACAGAGACTACTTTGAGTCCTGAAGCTACGCTTGATGTTGAACTTGATTCTTTGCAAAATACAACCCACTATCTTAAGGTAAGAGCTCAGGGAGAGAGTATTCAGGCAAAATTTTGGGTAACTGGATCGTCAGAACCGAACGACTGGAATTTGACGGTTTCGGATTCCACCTTTTCTTCCGGTAGAGTGGGAGTGGCGACTAGAACTTCGGTAAACAGATTTGATAATGTTACGATTACGGCTTTGTAATAAATTCCAGGTTTTAACAGGCTAATTTCCCCCAAACATTTTCCTACATTAAAAACCGGTTGACTTCCCTAAGGTCTCTTCCCATAATGACCTATTTACAAATTGGGAAGAAAACTGGGTAGTAGCTTCTTCAAAGCTTTTGGTTTGTTTTAAGCTTTTCCCTCATGTCTAATTTTTGACCAAGTTTTCCCGATCTTTTTAAATTTATAATGCAATCCGAAGTTTACCGGAGGTTGTGATGAATATTGCTTTAACAGGAATTACAGGGATGGTCGGGTCCCACCTTGTTCGAAGATTGGATAAGGAAAACCCGGAAGGTTCAAAATATAATATTCGCGCCTTGATTCGCGAATCAAGCGTTGTTGAGCATCTAAAACCATTTGAAGATATTGATTATGTAATTGGCGACTTAACCGACAAAGATGCTTTGGCCAAACTGGTGGCGGATGCGGATACAGTGATTCACTTGGCTCATTTTCCCGGTCCTGTTCAAACCGCCGATGAACTTGTGAAAACAAACGTCAATGGCAGTTATGAATTATTGGAAGCGGCAAAAAAAGCAAAAGTTAAGCAGTTTATTTTTATGAGTGCATGCGCTATTTTTGGAGACATATTACCGTCGGTTTCGGCAGAAAATCCATTAGACGAAAATCATCCAGTTCGCCCCGCAGGTTTATTCGGAGCTATTAAATCTGCGATCGAAGCTTTTTGTTTTTCTTATCATAAGGCGCGTGCGTTTGATTTAACGATTTTTCGACCAGTAACAATCTATGGAGTGAAGCCAGAGATAGATAAATCCGAATGGTTCCAAACAGTCGATTACCTGGCGACTAATTACAACGTTGATTTGAAAGGAAGTACAAAATACGTTTCTGTAGACGCTGTGTGTCAGGCGATCCAACAAGTTATAGGGAAGACGGAAGCTAAGTCTGTTTATCACCTCGTTGACGGTCATATACATAATTTGGATTTAGGTCAAATGATTGTTGATATTGTAGATTCATTCGGCGAAGCTCAAGGCGTTAAAGGTCAGGAAGGCGTTCCAATGAGTTCTGAAGCAGCCAAAGAGCTAGGCGTTGAGTTCAAAGGATTAGAAGGGATTAAAGAGTACATTAAATTGATTCATCAGCTTCAAGTGCAATATGGCGGAGAACGTTCCGTAGATAACTGGTAATCTTTTTTATTTAAAATTTTATGGCGATAAATTCTCAGATTTTTTTTGATCGACTGAAACAAGAAGGTTTTAATTTTTATACCGGAGTTCCCTGTTCGCTTTTGGCAGGATTATTTTCCATTTTAGAGAATCAAGATGAATTTACTTATCTCCCTTCCGTTCGAGAAGATGCGGCCGTTGGATTATGTTCTGGAGCGTATATGGGAGGGAAACTACCCGTACTATTAATGCAAAATTCCGGTTTGGGATATAGTTTAAACGCTTTTACTTCTCTAAACTTGATCTATAAAATTCCAACGTTAGTTATTATGAGTTGGAGAGGTTTCGGAGGCAAAGACGCGCCTGAACACATTATTATGGGTGACATAAACGAAAAACTTTTGGAAACTTCAGGTATGAAGCATTCTATTTTGACGCAAGATAATTTGGACGAAACGCTAGCCAAGGCTCGTCAAACTATAGTGGATGAGGAGTTACCTTACACAATTTTAGTAAAAAAAGGATTTTTTGATGAAAGGAAGTGAAGCGATAGCCGCCGTAATGGCTGAACTTGACGATCAACCAGTAGTAAACGCCAATGGCTTTATAGGAAGAGAAGCTTTTAACGCAAAAGACCGCGAGGGAAATTTTTATATGATTGGTTCTATGGGTTTGGCTTCGTCGATGGGCTTGGGAGTTGCGCTTGTGCAACCGGATAAAAAAGTAATCGTTTTGGATGGAGATGGGAACGTATTAATGGCTATGGGAACTCTGGCGATGATTGCCGCCGCCGCCCCCAAAAACCTTGTACATGTTGCTATTGATAACGAAGTTTACGAGTCTACTGGGAATCAAAAAACTTTATCCAGCACGATTGAACTGCATAAAATTGCGGAAAGTTCTGGTTATCGGAACTCTTTGATTGTTAGGGAACTAGAGGAGTTAAAGAGAGAGTTTAGAAACGCTTTGGATTCTGAAGGCCCTACTTTCATTTTGGTTAAGGTCAAACCTGATTTTGACCATCACAATACGGGGCGCGTTACCCATACTCCAGAGGAAATAAAGCGGCGGTTTATGACCGCCGCTTCAAGCTAATTAAATCTATATAGTCAAATCGACTCTTTGTTGAGAGTTTCCATCTTCGTTAACTTCTATTTCAGAATCCGCTGAAGCGTTCGCCGAAGAATTGAAGTTAGAAGTCCCTTCAGAGTTTCCTTCTTGTGTAGCGCCTTCGGTTGGCGTAGGTGGAATTTCCACTGTTGATTCTGCAGTTGTTGTAGGCGTTGTTCCGCCTGCATTTGCCGAAGACGTTTCTCGATTATCGGATGAATTTGTAGTTGATGCAGCGTTTGGTCGAGTTAATAACGTTGCGGTACCTACTCCGTCGATTGCCATGTTCCCTCCTTTATTTTTTTATTCAGTCTCTTGAATTTGAACGGCGCTTTCGTTTGCGCTACGTACCGCTTCGCGTAATCGGATCAGCTCTTCTGTTGGGAGTTGTTTAACCACGTCCCTCGTAGAAGGATCTATGATTTTTAACACTACCTGTTGGTTTTCAGTGATCGATAATTTCCTCAAATTTGCTGGGCGAGACTGGTTTTCATTATTCGACGATGAGTTTTCGCGTCGAACCTCTTCTTCCCCACTATTTTGAAGTTTTTGCGCTAAAGCTGCTGCCCGAGACGCGCTCGAAAGCGTTACCGAATCCTCGCCAGAATTCGTCTTTCCTTGTTCGGACGTTTGTGATGGCCTAGGATTCGCGGACGGCTTGTTTGCAGACGGTTTTCTTCCTGCAGGGCCTAATGGATCAACCGCGTTAGTTTCCATGGCGTTTCCTTTCCTGGTAAAACGGGTTACTATAGTTTTTCCGGAAGAAATCAGGTTCCGGAAAAATAGGGAACAGTGTCCCTAACTCACGTATCGGCAGCTGATTTTAAAACTTTAATAAAAAATT
>CAYFMN010000004.1:50726-57054 GCA_964344185.1 uncultured Nitrospinota bacterium | reverse complement strand
TTTGCTATTTGGCTAATCTTTTTCTTTGCTTTGATTTTATTTTTTAATAAAAAATTAAATTTTTTTGAAAAAAGTTTTAATGAAAATAAAAAAGGGATAAAAATTAGGAAATCTAGTTTGATGAGCGGTAAGTTCCTTTTAAAGCATGACCGGAAGCCGCTTCTATATAAACTTTCACTAAATCTCCTGGTTTTAAAACATCTTTACCGCCAGAGAAGTTAACCATCCAATAATGTGGAGATCTTCCTTTAAAATCATGATCTTTATGGATGGTTTCACTTTCTATAAGAACTTCTACCTCTTGGCCCAGGTATTTTTTCCCGTTGCGGTCAGACAAAGATCTTTGGAGGTCTATCGTCTTTTGTAAGCGTTCTTTTTTGGTTTCGATAGGAACAGAATCCTCCATTTCGGTTGCTGGAGTTCCGGGTCGAGGACTATAAGAAAACATGTAACTGCTGTCATAACCCACCCATTCCATCAGATCCAAAGTATCTTCAAACTCCTGATCGGTTTCTCCAGGAAACCCAACTATTATGTCAGTTGAAAATGCGATATCAGGAGCTTCTGATTTTAATAGATCAACCAGGGTTTTGTACTCGTCAACAGTGTAACCGCGACGCATTCTTTCTAAAACCCTATTATTGCCGCTTTGGACCGGTAGGTGTAGGTGGTTGACCAAAATGTCTAAGTCCCTAAATGCGCGAGCCGCTTCTTTTGTAAAATCTTTTGGGTGACTTGTTGTAAATCGAAGTCTTTCTACTCCCGGTATTTCAGCGACGCCATAAAGCAATTCGTGAAATGGAGTTGGGCGTCGCAAATCACGTTTCCCGTAAGAATTTACATTTTGCCCCAATAAAATAATCTCATTAGCTCCCCGGTCGACTAATTGTTTTACTTCTTCATAAATTTCGTAGGCTTCGCGCGATTTTTCTCGGCCTCGAGTGAAAGGAACTATACAAAAGGAGCAAAATTTATCGCACCCTTTAATAATGTTTACAAAAGCGCTTGGACCGGTGACTTTTGCCGCAGGTTCGTCGCTAATGGGAATAGAATATTTTTTTTCCTTATCAAACTCTGTCAAAACTAGAGGTTTGTTTTGAGTTTTTACGTAATCGACCGCTTCCACAACTCGTTCCACAGCGTCTGGTCCCAAAACCATATCAAGATAAGGAAACTTTTTTACTAAAGCTTCGCCCTCTTGTTGAGCTAAACAACCCGATAATGCGAGGGTCATATCCGGGTTAGCTTTTTTAAGCGGTTGAATGGCTCCAACTAATGAATAGATTTTTTGTTCAGCTTTGTCTCTTATGGAGCAAGTATTGACCAAAATTAAATCGGCGTCTTCTTTTGCAGGAGTTCTCAAATAGCCCGATTGGAACAACAGTTGTTCCATTCGGTCTGTGTCTGCCACATTCATCTGGCATCCAAACGTTTCCATATAGACGTATTTCATGGGATATCTAAGAGCTTATTCTATTTTGCTGGTTGTTTGTAAAGCTTTTAATCTAAAGGAATTACCGATCTAATGCAAGATATAAGAGTCGATTGATCTAAAAATCAATCCAGTTCAAATTCGTTTTTCCAGTCCGAATCGTTTTCGAGAGGTTTTTGATCTCGCTTGTCGAGAATGCAATTTCCCAAAACTAGATAATCCATTTCCGTTCGCATAAAACAGCGAAAAGCATCCTCTGGAGTGCAAACAATGGGTTCGCCCCGCACGTTAAAAGAAGTGTTGACGATAATGGGGCATCCAGTTTGCTTTTCAAAACTTTCTAAAAGGGCGTGGTAACGAGGGTGGGTGGTTTTTTCAAGAGTTTGAATACGGGCCGTATAATCTACATGAGTTACGGCTGGAATATCAGAGCGAGGAATATTTAACAAATCAATTCCAAATAGCTCTTTTTGTTCTTCCGTCATTTCAATTTTTCGAGATTCCTTCACTGGCGCGACTAGCAACATATAGGGGCTGGACGTATCCATCTCGAACCATTCGCTTACTTTTTCTCGCAAAACAGATGGCGCAAAAGGGCGAAATGATTCTCGATATTTGATTTTTAAATTCATTACAGATTGCATTTTTTTACTTCTTGCGTCTCCAATGACGCTCCTGCCGCCAAGAGCCCTTGGTCCAAATTCCATTCGTCCTTGAAACCAACCAATTACCTTTTCATCTTTTAAATATTTCGCGACTGTTTCTACTAATTCATTGTCCCCGTATTCTCTAAAAGGAATTTCATTTTTTTGCAAATAGGTTCGAATTGTTTCAGTATCAAACTTGGGACCTAAATATGAACCTTTCATTGAATCGCTGCCATTTACTTTTCGTGAACTATTCAAAGCTTGGTGCCAGATATAAAGAGCTATACCCAAAGCTCCCCCAGCGTCGCCTGCGGCAGGTTGAATCCAAATATCGTCGAAAACCTTTTCCCGAAGTATTTTCCCATTACCCACGCAGTTAAGCGCCACCCCGCCCGCAAGGCAAAGATTTTTCATTCCTGTGAGTTTACGGACATAGCGCGACATTTTTATCATGATTTCTTCAGTGATTACTTGTAACGACGCTGCGATATCCATTTCCCTTTGCGTTAATCTAGATTCTCCTTTGCGGGCCGGTCCTCCAAATAGTTTGTCAAATTTTTGGTTGGTCATTGTGAGGCCGGCGAGATAATTAAAATATGACATATCCATTCGGAAAGAACCGTCGTCTTTTAGATCTATCAAGCTTTCTCTTATGAGGTCGACGTATTTAGGGGTTCCATAAGGAGCCAACCCCATTACTTTGTATTCTCCGCTATTGACTTTAAAACCTAAGTAATAGGTAAACGCCGAATAAAGTAATCCAAGGGAATGGGGAAATTGCAATTCTTTTATAAGTTCAATTTTATTTCCTTTACCGACGCTAATGCTGCTTGTGGCCCATTCTCCAACGCCGTCCATAGTCAATACGGCAGCTTCTTCAAAAGGAGACGGGAAGAATGCGCTTGCCGCGTGGGATTCGTGATGTTCGGCGAACAAAACGGGACCTGAATAATTCAAATTATTTCGAACATTTTGACGAGTCCAAAGTTTTTCTTTTAACCACAGGGGAACAGCTTTAAGGCATGACTTTAATCCAAAGGGAGCGACGCTTAGATAGGTTTCTAAAATTCTTTCGAACTTTATAAAAGGTTTATCATAGAAACCGACATAATCTAAATCTTCCACGCCAATACCGGCTTCTTGGAGACAATATTCGACCGCTTTATGGGGAAAAGAAGCGTCGTGTTTTTTGCGAGTAAATCGTTCTTCTTGCGCGGCGGCTGTTATTTCTCCATCCTGGACTAGACAGGCCGCTGAATCGTGGTAAAAAGCTGAAATTCCTAAAATGTTCATAATGATCGCTTTAAAATTAACTTAAAGATAATCCTTTAGAGGTGTAGCCTAATAATATTAGACCGAGAATGAGGACTGTTCCATTTAACTTGACGGATAATGAGTGTAGTCGATCAAACTGAGACTTAAGTTCGTTTAATTTATCTTGGTTTTCTTCATTTTTAATCAGAGGTTTTAAACCTCTTGCCTTGGGACCGACTATTTGGCCGGCAAAGGCAGAACAGCATAACATAATAAAAATTAGGATGATTTTAGCGTCGGTAAAGGACTGAGAATTGATCAATAAAATGGTCAAGGCAATAGCGCCTGAAATATAACCAATTAAGTAATATCTTGGAAAAATTACTCCCACAACTTCTCCAGCTTTTTCGCGTTCCAGAGTTTTAAATATTGCTGGGGCCGCAAAGAATGAAAAAAAGACTATAGAACCAATCCAAACGACCAGGGATAGAAGGTAAATTAAATTAAAAGCCATTTTAATTGCTTAAGTTTTTTGATTTTAATTTGATTATTGAAGAATTTAGTTGGTTCTTAAAAGGAGTTGTAGAAACAAGGAGATTTTATTAAACAAGATTATCATATCAAATTTGTTAAATTACCGCTATTAATAGAAGGCGTAATCAGGAGCTTGGTCCTTAAAATCACAAGGGCCATGCGATAGCGAACTGGTAAAAATGCCAATTATTAGAGGTCCTCTTAATTAACTTTTAGTTTCTTTGGGCTAACCCTTGTTCGATTTCTTTAACAATTTTTTGGGCGGCTTCTACTGGGTTTTTAGCGTTACGGATCGGCCTTCCAACGACAATGTAATCAGCTCCATCTTTTATAGCTTGTTCGGGAGTGGAAACACGCGATTGGTCGTCTGTGGACATCCCTTGCCATTGAGGTCTTATCCCTGGAACAATTAATAGAAATTTGGGACCGCACGCCTGGCGAATTTTCCCAACTTCTTGAGCGGAACAAACAGCTCCAGAACATCCCGCTCTTTGCGCTATTTCAGCTCTTTCAATGGCCAGCTGTGGAAGACTGGTGTTTTGAGAAAAACCCAGGAGTGACAGGTGGTCTGGCGATGTGCTTGTCAAAATGGTGATTCCTAAAATATTCATGCCTTCTCGAAAAGGTTCTTTGTTTTGCAACAAATTAGGGTGATCGCAATGCACTGTTACAAAGCGAACAGGATACTTAGAAGCCGACCTTAAAGCTCCCGATACAGTAGCGGGAATGTCATGTAACTTTAAATCTAAGAAAATTCCCGCTGAACTATTTTCTGTAACTGCTTGAATGACAGAAGGGCCTTCGGCCACAAATAATTCTAAGCCTATTTTGAAACAACCAACTTGACCGTCTAAAATCTTGGTTAACCGCACAGCCTCATTTATATTAGGTACATCAAGAGCGAATATTAATCTTTCTTTAGCTTGCGTCAATTTGAGTTATTGCCTTAAATTTTGTTTGTTTTTTTGATCCTAAAACTCTGATAATATAGATAAAGCCTAAGCCCTAAAAACGATTTTTCTTTAGTTTACGGGTGTTTAATTCAACTTTGATTCCTTTTTTCTTAGCCGCTTATTTGTGTCCCGCCGATTCTGATTGAGTGCGCTATTGGGAAAAGCTATCCGATTGATAAAGAGAAAGCCGCTTCATGTCCTCTGATGATTTCGAAATACGATATCAGTTTCGATTTCCTGACAATTCTACTAGGGATTTTCTCTTTCAGCTAGATAAAGAGAGTTTAGCTTTAAAATCAAAGGTTGATACTAGCAAGCTTCCTGAGTGGACTCGGCTCGACAATCATAAATGTTCTAATTGTACTTTGAAATCAGAAGATAGTCCGTTTTGCCCTGTTGCAAAAGAATACTATTATATATTGGATAGCTTTAAAGCAAGTTTTTCTTTTGAAGAAGTAAAAGTTATCGCAAAGGTTCCCGAGCGGGTTTATTACAAGGAAACAAGCTTACAGTCGGGAATTTCAAGCATGATTGGAATAGTAAACGTTACCAGTGGTTGTCCAGTTTTATCAACGCTAAGACCAATGGTTAGATACCATCTTCCTTTTGCTTCAGCCGAGGAAACAACGTTTCGATCCGCGTCTGTTTTTTTGCTAAAAAAATATTTAAAAAGTAAAAATCAGAATGTTTTGCCAAAAATTGATTGGCAAGAACTGGCTGATGAGTTGGAGCAAGTTAGTATAGTTAATCTTGGTCTGGCTGGTAGGATAAAAAATATGTCTTCAGGTGACGCTAATATTAATAGTTTATTGATCCTTGATGGTTTTGCGAAGATTACGGGTTTTACTCTCGAAAATGGGGTGGAAGAATTAAGATATTTATTTGAAGATCATCTCAATCCTTCGCAAGAATCCTAGAAGAAAAAACCGTCGTTATATCTAGACATAATAGATCCATTTTTAATTGAATTTTGATTGAACTCTAGTTTTTCTCCTGCAATTTCTTTAAAGATTAGGTTGGGAATACTGGCTCCTTTCGTAATTGAATGAATCGAACCGCTTCCAAACCTTAAGTTGATATCTGTAAATAAAAATCGACCCGATGCTTCTTTAAAGCCCTGTATATTGCAAGGTCCTTTAAGTCCTAAAAGTTTAGCCGCCTTTTTTGCTTGTTCGATTATTTTTTCATCCATGTCGATTTGGCTGAGAGTAACTTCTCCCGCTCTGGTTTCAATTCTTTTTCGAGGAGCGATAACTAAAGGAAGTCCATTTTTATCTGAAAACCAATCTATTGTGTATTCGTCTCCTTTGACAAAGCGTTGAAGAACTTGATCTGAAAGTTTAGAACTGTAGTAATCAAGATCTGTTTGATCGTTGATTATAACGCAACCGCCGCCTTCCCCTTTTCTGGGTTTTGATATTAGAGGGAAATTAGGAGATGAAGGTACAAATGGATCGGGAGTAGGAATCCCCTTTTCTATAAGAAAATTTGAAAGTTTTTCTTTGTCG
>CAYFMN010000004.1:0-50716 GCA_964344185.1 uncultured Nitrospinota bacterium | reverse complement strand
GTCGTGGCAAATAGAAATTATTTCTGAATCGTTTATATAGAGACGAACGCTTAGATCGGTAAAGTTTTTTCTATTTTGATCTAGATATTCAACTGCTCGATTTGTTAATGGGATAATAGCGTTTATTGATTTTTCTCGACAAAAGCTCAAAAGGCTTTCAAGGCAATCAGGATCGTCGAACCTGGGGATAGTTAGCTTGACGTCTAGCGCTTTTAAAGCTGGAGAATAATTGTCGCTATCTGCCCCGGCGATGGTATTGCCAAGCGGAAATGAGCTTAAAGCCTCTTGGAAGGCGCGTAGAAGGCTCACTCGCCAATTTGGAGCGAGAAATAATAAATTAATTTTTTTCATTTAGATTTATTATTGCAACCAGGGTTATTTTTTTTAAAAGCCTTTTAGGCGCGCTAATTGACGGAGAATTTTGGCGGTGGCTCCCCAAATTCTATTTTCTTTATGCCAGAAAGCAATCATTTTCATTGAATTTTTGAAGCCGGTGTCCGGATGTTGTGTTGTGAGTAGCGGAAATAAAGGGATATCAAAAACGTGCTCTACCTCGTCAAAGTTAGGTTCATAAATTGGAACGTGGTCGATTAGAGCTATAAAGGGAGTGATCTCAAATCCGGTTAAAGTTTCAACTTTATCTAAACGCCCAATAACTAAAGCCTCTTCTACCCACAAGTTGATCTCTTCAAATGTTTCACGTTGGGCTGTTACAAGAAGATTTTCGTCCTCTTCCTCGAAGACGCCTCCAGGAAAACCGATCTCGCCAGGATGCCGACGCAAGTCGCGCGAACGACGAATCAAAATAATGTGAGGGTTTCCTTCTTTTAAATAAAGAACAACCATCACCGCCGCCGTCATATCATCGGTTGGAGGTTCCCCTTTAAAAACGGGAAACTCTTGTTTAATGCGATTAACAAGTAAGATCATACGAGGTTTATTAAGCCCAATTCGAAAACTCTTCCTCGTTATATCCTACAGTGATTTTTTCTCCTACATAAGCAATAGGTCTTTTAACTAATCTACCGTTTTCCGCAAGAAGGTCGATGGCTTCTTTTTCAGTCATATCTTTAATTTTATCTTTTATTTTCTTTTCCCGATATTCGACTCCGCTTGTGTTGAATACTTTTTTGATTCCATATTTTTTAATAGCTAGCTTCAATACTTTTTTTGGCGGAGGAGTTAATGTGATATCGGTATCTTTATATTTGATTCCGCGGTCTTCCAAAAACTTTTTAGCTTTTCTACAAGTGCCGCATTTGTTGTATTGATAAAGATGAATCATTATTTTGTCTCCTGCCAAGGTTCCGATATTTAGATATTTCTGATTGTATATTAAATTGAATCTAAATGTTTGTCATTTGCGATTGGCTTGAACTTAGTTTAAAGAGTGGAATGTTTAACTAAAAATTTTTTTTATGTGGTAGAAATGATTGAAAAAAGGGCTCCAACAGAGCGTATTCAATTGATACAATATATAGTGTATATGATAGAAAAAATACACTAGCAGTGGTATAATCTACTTTACAATCGGAATCGATTAATATAAAGTTCCGGTATTACGCTTCCCAACTAAATGAGAAACTAACCTGTCAATAAAGCTATGAAGTTAAAAAGTTTAGAGTTAATTGGCTTTAAATCCTTTGGAGAAAATGCCAAATTAGATTTTACCCAGGGTTTTACGGCAATTGTAGGCCCAAATGGATGTGGTAAAAGTAATATCTCCGACGCAATTCGCTGGGTTATTGGAGAGCAAAACTCCCGGGCTCTCCGAGGACAAAAGTTAACAGATTTAATTTTTAATGGCAGCGCTTCTAGAAAAGCGTTGAACCGGGCGGAAATTTCCTTGGTTTTAGAAGATATACCAACAGGGTTGAGAGTTGCTAACGTTCCTTTAGCGGGAACCGAGGTTAAGGTCACTCGTTGTTATCATAGGTCTGGAGATAGCGAATATTTTATTAATCAGGTCCCCTGTCGTTTAAAAGATATCATAGATTTATTTCTGGATTTGGGCGTAAGTTCGAGATCAATGACGATTGTTGAACAAAACCACGTTCAAGAGATTATTTCTGCAAAACCAGAACAACGTCGTTACTTAATTGAGGAAGCGGCTGGAATTTTAAAATTTAAGCACCGTAAACACGAAGCGGAGCTTAAACTCAATGCATCTAGACAAAATTTGCTGAGAATAACTGATATTGTCCAAGAACTTTCCCGCCAAACAGATTCTTTGAGAAGGCAAGCCGATAAAGCAGAACGTTATAAACGATATCGAACCGAACTAAAGAACTTCTCCTTAAATCTTTTTTCGCAAAAGATTCGGCAATTTCAAAAAGAATTGGAAAAATTGGAAGAAGAATTAGCGGTTATTGAAGATAAAAAGGTTCGGTTAACTTCGTCGTCTTCTACGATTGAGAATAAAATCGAAGAGTTAAAAGAAGAAATTAGCGAATTACAAATACAAATTGATTATAAAAAAGAAACCGTTCAAAGCCTTGCTAATCAAATTTCTAAAGATGAGCATAGCATTGAGTTAAAGCAAACTCAGGTTGATGTGGCAGAAAAAGATTCGAGTTCTGCTGAAGGAGAAATCTCTGAAATGAAAAGGGAGATCCAAGAACTTGAGTCAGGAACGGTTACTCAACGCGCTGAATTAGGAAAAGTTTCAGAAGAAATAGATTCGCAAGAAGTTACTTGCGAAGAATTGGCTAAAAAAACTGAGGGGAAAAAGGAAGCTCTGCGAGAAGAAGAAAATCTATTAAGAAATAAAGAAAATAAAAGTCGCGAAATTTATGCTGAATTATCTCAAAAGAACAACGCATGTTCTATTTTGGACACTAGAATTGAAAATATTGAAGCGCGGGCGGAGAAGTTAACACGCGAGCGGCAAGAAGCGTTAGAGGAAAAGGAAGAAACAGAAATTTTGGCGAAAAGCTCCGAGGCTTTATTTGAAGAAAAGTGTCAAGCTTTGGAAGATTTAAAATCGAGCGAAGAAGAAATTAAAGAAAATATTCAGAATTGTAAAAACCAGCTACAAGTTCGCGAAGAAGAATATGAAAAGATTCGGGAAAAATATTATGCCCGCAATTCTTATTTCGATTCGTTAAAAGCTCTCCGTCAAAAGTTTGAAGGTTTTGACGAAGGCGTAAAAGTTTTAATGTCGAATACTAATGGAGATAGGTTGCCGGGTTTATTGGAAATAATGGTGGATGTATTGAAAGCTCCAGAGGAAATCGAACCTGCTTTAGAGGCGGTTTTGGGAAACCGTTTGCAAAGCGTTATTGTTGATTCTTATACTGATAGTCTCCAGGCGATCAATTATTTAAAGACCAACCAATCAGGCAGAGGATCTTTTATTCCTAAAATTCCTCGATCTTTTGAAAAGCCTCCTATAGTCTTAAATGGAAATCCCGCTGTTAGGGGTAAGCTAAAAGATATGATTGAATGTTCGCCGGAATACAAATCCATAGTCGATCATCTTTTAGGGGATGTTGTTCTTGTTGAAGACCTGGAAACGGCGTTAGGGTTGTATACAAAACCTGATTTCCAAGGCGTCGTAGTAACGCAGGCTGGAGAAATTTTTGACTCACAAGGCGTTGTCTCTGGAGGCGCAGGTAAGGGAAACTCTTCAGGATTATTAACCCAAAAAAGAGAATTAGAAGAGTTAAAAGAAGAAATTGAAATTTTGCGGACTAAGATGGAATCAGCCAAAGGGGCTAAAGAAGCGGTCGCTGAATCCTTAGTGGAATTAGAAGTTAGATTATCCGAGATTCGTCCTCAATTACATGATATTGAAGTTGAGAAAGAAGGGCAGCGTAAAGACCTTGAACAAGTTAAAAAAGAATTAGAAAGGTTGGACCGTAAACTTTCTGCTTTAGATTATGAGCGTTCTTCTGGAGAGATGGAATTAGAGGAATTGACCAAGGAAAGAGAATCCATGAGGTCGTCTTTGTCCGAATTAGAATTGGGAAAAAAACAGATAGAAGGAGAAGTGGAGCAAGCTAAATCAAATTTAGAAACTATTAGAGAAGAACTTGAAAAAAACAGTTCCGATTTGAATGCCCAGAAGGTTTTGATCGCTTCGTTGAAAGGTAAGCGCGATATTATTTTGTCTGATATTAAGCGTTTGATTGCTCAAAAAGAAAGTTACGAAACTCGCGTTGAAAAAAGAGAAAAAGACACCAAAGATAATGTAGAAAAAATTGCTAAGTTTAAGGAAGAGATAGAAGAAATAGAAAAGGGAATTCTCGTCAAAGCGCGTGAGAAAGATGAATCAAGCGAAGCTTTAGTTGAAATAGAAGAAATATACCGCGATAAAGAAACCAATCTAGACAATGCAGAAAGAGAATCTAAGTCGTTATTTAAAGAGTTTCAAGAAAATGCGGAGATTTTATCTCGTCATGAACTGAGGAGATCTGAAATTAAAATTCAATCAGCGCATTTTCAAGAACAAGCGTATAATGACTTTAATGTAACTCTGGAAGAAATTTTAGAAAACTACAATGAAAAAATCGACGATGAAACTGAAATAGAAGAGCATTTACGCGAGTTACGGCGCAAGATTGAAAGGATGGGCGAAGTCAATCTTGCGGCGCTTTCAGAATACGAACAAGCTAACGAACGCTATACTTTCCTTTATAGGCAGCAGCAAGATTTAACGGAATCAATGGAGACTTTGTCGCAGGCTATTGACAAAATAAATCAAACTACTTTAGAAAGATTTACGGATACATTTGAGAAGGTCAACGAGCAGTTTTCTAAAATATATGCTCGGCTATTCCAAGGCGGGAAAGCCCATTTGAATTTATGCGACGAAAGTAATCCATTAGAATCTGGAGTTGAAATTTTTGCTCAACCTCAAGGCAAAAAGATGCAAAACTTAGGTTTGCTGTCTGGCGGAGAAAAAGCGATGACAGCTCTCTCCCTCATATTCGCTCTGTTAAAAATAAGACCCACTCCGTTTTGTTTTCTTGACGAAGTGGACGCTCCATTGGATGAGCCAAATGTAGTTAGGTTTCAAACTATGTTGCAGGAATTGACTGGAAAAACTCAATTCATCCTAATTACCCATAATCAGCGAACTATGTCTTTTGCTAATATTTTATATGGCGTTACGATGGAAGAACGCGGCGTCTCCAAAATTGTTTCAGTAAATTTGAATTGATAATTTATTAGTTAAGTTTAGTAAGGTATTGGTTAAGCGATTTCACACATAGACGCGTGGTTTCCGTTTCCAGAGTGGGCGGAAACTTTTTCTTTTTGGCGGGGTTGTGGGTAACGATAAATTTTTCCTTCGTAGTTTTTTACGATCACTTCGTTTTCGTTATGCTCAATAACTGAATTAGGAAGTAGTCTGATTTTTCCGCCTCCACCAGGAGCGTCAATGACAAAATAAGGCACAGCCATCCCAGAAGTATGCCCCATTAGCTCTCTGATAATATCTAATCCTTTTTCGACAGCGGTTCGAAAATGGGTCGCTCCTGCCGTGATATCAGCTTGGTAAATATAGTAAGGTTTTACGCGAATCTTTAGAAGTTTGTGAACAAGTTCTTTCATGACTTTAGGATCGTCGTTGACTCCTTTTAAAAGAACAGTTTGGCTCCCTAATGGAATGCCTGTGTCGGCAAGTCGATTACATGCCGTTTCTACTTCAGGAGTAATTTCCGCAGGATGATTGAAATGCAAATTTGCATAAAGAGGATGGAAGTTTTTTAACATCGCGCATAATTTTTCCGTAACCCGTTCCGGCAATGTTCCAGGTACTCTAGTGCCAATGCGGATAATATCCAAATGAGGGATAGAGCGTAACTCGCCTAATATTCTCTCTAACTCTTTGTCTGGAACAAGAAGAGGATCTCCTCCGGACATAATTACGTCTCTTACCTCAGGGTGATTTGCAATGTACTCAATACCTTGACGAAGCGTGTCTCTGGTTACAATCCCGGGGAATCCTATTTTTCGTTTTCGAGTGCAGAATCGGCAAATAATAGGGCATTGATTATTAAGCATTAATAATACCCTGTCAGGATATCTATGAACCAATTCGGGAACAGGCATATCGCCTTCTTCGTTTAGCGGGTCGCTTTCTTGAAGGTCTTCATCGTCAAGCCAGTCGTCCATTTCCTCAAGAGTAGGAACAACCTGTTTCCACAAAGGATCGTCCTTGTCTTTAACTTGTTCTAAAAAATAAGAGTTAATTCTTATTGGAAATTTTTTGGTAACTTGCTCCAATTTTTCTTTATATTCTTCGGAAATATTGGATAGGAAAGGCAAGTCCCTAACTTTAGTTACGCTTTGGCTTAACTGTTTTTGCCAGATTTCCATGAAATTCCTTTTATTTTGTCGAAGTTTGCGAGTAATTTAACTTGAGATAGTCGATAATTTCGTACTCGTCGGCAAGAACGGTGTCTCCGTCAACTAATACCGGCACAGTATGTTGCCCAGAAACTTCAAAAACTTCTTTTCGCTCAGAAAATGGCCATGCAACGTCGATCTTTTCGTATTCAAGTTCCATTTTTGCCAATACGTCGCGGACCATAGCGCAATATCCACAACCGTCAATGTTATAAAGTTTTAGCATAAGGTTTGTTTTCTTTAAAAACGTTGTTGAGATTTAATTGTATTAGGGATTTCCAAAAATGAATGGTTAAGCCGTTTCCAAATGCCTCTTATTGAGTTACAGAGCAGGGAACCATAATAGCATCTGTCATTCCATGGATCTTTTTTTTATCCTTATGGCATAAGGTAGCCAGTATGCCGCCTAACTTTGCTTGGCCGCCAACAACAAAATAATAAGGAGTCAATCTTACGCGGTTTTCCATTTCTTTAATATTGCCGTCAGAGCCAAGGAATGATGTACGAAAGCGTTTACCTTTATGAAATTTTTGTAAAATAGTCGTTTCTTTACAAAAATTCTTTAAAGAATCTTTTATAGTTTGCTCCCAAACTTGGCTTGCCACATCGTGGCCTATCGTAACTCCCCTGCCTCCCCATGATTTTGGGGAAAAACCTGAAACTTTGACTGCAAACTCTCTTTCCTTTTGAGTTAAGCAAAATAATTCATTCCAGTTTTGAATCTGGTTTCCTTTTATTTCTAAACCTGGAATTGTTGAATGTGGAGGCAATTTTTGATTATCCAGAATCCAGGTGTTAGGAATTAGATGTGATAATTTTTGAAAGGTTTCAAATCCCAGAGCTTTTTCCCAAAAACTTCTGAGCGCAGGATGCTTAAATAGCGCAAAACTAAGCTTTTCTTCAAGAAATGGCTTATAAGGGGGAGTCGTTTTTACTTTCCCTTTTTTTGTGCTGTACATCAATAATTCTGATTTTGGTATATTTTTTAGGTCAAAAAGCTCGAAAAAGCGATAAAGTATGTCAATCCTATTTTTTTCGTGAGAGTCTTGGACGAATACCCCATCTTCCTCAAAAATAACATCTTTAGGGTGTATAACATAAGTTTTTAGACCTTTTTCATTTAATCGATTTCCTAAGAACTTCATTTCTTCTAAATAATCCTTAGCTTCGTCTGAAACTGTTATAGCCAGGGTAGGGTTTTCTTTTTCCGCAATTTCTCTGATCATAGAGGAGAACAAAGGCAAAATTCCGCCATTTTCCATTCCTATAAGGGAGTTAAAAGGCTCCTGATATAATTCCATCAATTGGGCTAAAGAACCAAAACCTCCAGGAACTGAATCTAGCTCGGTAACAATAAACCCATCTTCTGTTACAATAACGTCTGGACGGATAATTCCTGGCAAATGTGATTTAAATCGCTTCATTTGACTAAAATCTAGCAAACCGGACGGTTTTCCATTATTAAGATATTGGGCGAACCAGGGAGGGAAACGATCTTTTAAACTTTCAAAATAAAAACTGTTGAGAGTTTTATAAAAGTGTAATAACTGATTGCCAAGATCGACAAAAAACGAGCTATCTTCTTGCGATAATTCAAAAGGCTTCGGTGAAATTCGCCAACTTCTTTCGTTCCCATTTTCTGAAAAAATTCCAGACTGAATTAAAGAAGTTCGAACTTTAAGGCAAAATTCTTCAGGAGAGGTCAACATTATAAAAAAAGGTTAAGCAACTTCTAACCAATTGTCAACGAATTCGACGATCATTAAAAGTTTAAGTATAATCTTTGGCGAAAAATGCACAATTCTACCGTATGCCAGACAGTGATATGCATGTTGCCTATAAAAAGAGCGTTAAAATCCACGTGGAATTAAAAATTTTTAAGAGATGTATCCATGGAAACTAAAGATTTATCAAATCCTATAGCTATTTTTCCGTTACCGTCGACGGTGTTTTTCCCGAAAACAGTTTTGCCGCTTCATATTTTTGAACCCCGATATAGGAAAATGGTTAGCGACGTTCAAGCGGGGAATAAATTAATTGGAATGGTTCTACTCGCACCTGGTTGGGAAAATTCATATTATGAAAATCCGGAAATAATTCAAATAGGTTGCGTCGGACGAATGGATAAAATCACGACTCTTCCGGACGGTAAGTTTAACATTGAATTAATGGGTTTAAGTCGTTTTAAAATTTTAAAAGAAATAAAGGGAGAACCTTACCGTCAAGCTAATGTGGATTTTTTAACCGAAATCAACGACGGCAAGTCAGATGATGAATTGGCCAAAAAAGCTAAGGCTCAGTTTTCGGAATGGCTTAGCATTCATCCCAAAATCAAAAGTTCGCCAAATAATCCGCTTAAGTTGATTGAGCAGGCTAACGCTCTAAGCGAAGTGATAGATAAAGTGGTTTATGGGATGGATTTAAAAACGGAACAAAAGCAATCTATATTAGAAGAAATCGATGTTGTCAAGAGAGCAAATTTTGTTTTAACGGAGCTGGACATCAAATTAAGAATTTTAAAATTCTCGCAAAGCGCTCCCGAGTCCTTTAACGCCCGCCTTAATTAGGTTAATGGATAACGTTTTGGAGCCTGGCCAAACGATAAATAGTTTAAAAAATGGAATTTTAATATTTCTAGTAGGATTTTGTTTAAGCGTTACGCAGTTTGTGATGGTCAGAGATTTCGTGACTATCATTTATGGAGAAGAAGTTGCCATAATTTTGGTAACCACCGCATTTTTTTCTGGTTTATCAATCGGATATCTTTTTTCTTTAAAGTTTTCCCAAAGCTTTTTTAAAGCTTTTGCTATAGCTCTGGGTTTCCTTCATCTAACTTTTCCCTTCTCATATAGATATTTAGCCGTTTGGGTAGACGCTTTAGGAGACCGACAGGGAGGAGTTTTACTACTGCTTTTGTTTGTTTATGCCCTTATTTTTTCCTCTCTTTTTGCCGCTTTTTTACCCCGGCTAATTTCTCATGACAATGAATGGTCTCCTGAATTACGTTTGAAAATATTTTATACGTTGGAACTTTTAGGGTTTTGCGCGGGGTTTGTTGCGGTTGGTTGGAGCATGAACAAACCTGTGTCAGCGATTCTTTTTCTATATTGGTTTGTTTTAGGAATAGTTCTTTTTTTGGCGACTGAAAAAAGAAATTGGACCGTAGGTTATTTAGTCGCCGCATTAGTGGTTAGTTTTTATCTGGACGATTTAGACAAAGCCAGCTCGGCGTATTTGTATGAAAAAAAGCATGGTAAGCACGGGGCCAGAGTATTGTATTCGGTTAATTCTCCTTATCAAAAAGTCGAAGTTATAGAAGATTATAAAAGTGAGAAATATCTATATTTGGACGGACTGTTAAATCTTAACGAAAGCGATTTAAAGTATTTGAATTTTTATATTGCCCAGGTACCAGCCGAATTAATTCGTCCAAATAACGCTTTAATAGTTGGTAATGGAACGCTTTCTTCCGCCCCTGTAGTATATCCATTCTCAAAACGTTTAACTTCTGTTGAATTGGACCCAGGTGTTCTTGCCGCAGGAAAACGTTTTTTTACCTCTCAAGATAAATTAACTCCTTTAGAAAACTGGAGGTTATTTGAGGATGACGGCAAACATTTTTTATGGACTCAAAACGAGTCTTATGATTTGATCATTATGGATATCCCCTCCCCATTGACTATCCAGGAAGCGGTTTTGCATACGAAGGAATTTTATAGTCTTGCCAGGAAACGTTTGACGGAAAGCGGGGTTTTAGCCGTGCAACTTAGCGGGCCTCTGCAAAAAAATAACCGAACTCCGGCTCGAGTGACAGCCGCCTTAGCGGAAGTTTTTGAAGAAGTAATTGTTATAAAAAGTTCTAAGGCAGATAGAAGTTTTGCTTATGCTTCTCAAAAATTACCCTTTAAAAAAGATGATATAAGAAAATTAACTAGGATGTTTGAGCCGAGATTAAAGGTTATAACTTCAGAAAAGGTTCGCCAATATTTGAAGAAGGCTGTTCCGTTATCAATTAATGAATTAGATTTAGTTTTACTTAGAGGTTGGGAACGGTTTACGGATCGTTATTTTGACTATGATTAGACGAGCTACCTTAGCCTTTGTCACAGGGCTTCAGTTTTCGATTTTACAATTTTGTTTTTTGACGATTTTACAGATCAACGTTTCTTCCGCTTACTTAACTTATATGACGGTTGCTTTTGCCTGGATGGTAGGAAGCGTAATGGGAATGTGGATGAAACGACTCACTCCTTGGATGGGGATAGTTTTAGGCGCGGTCGCGTTTTATTTTGTTCATATTTTATTAATTTTTTCCCCATTTTCTTATACGGCTTTAGTAATATCGGCGGCGGGTATTTCCATAGCCGCTATTTGGGCGGGACGTTTTTTTGTCGTTATGCAATCTCGATTTCAAAGTCCCGATAAAATGTTTTTCTATGAAAATAATGGCTTTTTACTGGGGATTATCGGGTTTTTTGTCGGGTTTACAACTTTTGGGACTTCCTTTATTGTTTTTTCCCCTGGAATAGGAGCAATTCTATTATTATATTTAAATCGCTTGGAGTTTCAGAAAGGTTTTTTATAATTTTATTTATTTCTTTTTGTGTTTTTAGGTTTAGTTTCGCTATATTCTACCGACCTTCTAGCCCATTGAATTAATTTTCTTTTATCCTCTAGAATTTCCTCGGGAACTTCGTAGTAATTTTTTAATTTCTGTTTGGGATTAGGTTGAAATGGTTCCATTCCATAGTCTTGGTATTGTTTTGCGATTGTAGGGTTAGTTTTGAAATACAATCGACTATTGCTAATAATGGCAAAAAATAAATCCTGATAATAAATCCCATACCCTCCAAACATTTTTTTGCAACAGATGCCGTTTAAACCGCTTAATTGGTCTAGGACATATTCTTTGTATGATTCCACTTTAAAAGAGTCAAAAGTTGTGGGGGTTTTTAATTAACCGTCTAGCAAATACCACAGATATGGCAGGTAGCTGTATCACAGGCTGGGGTTTGGGTTTCCATTAGGCCGCGTTGATAGTCGTTCCAAAGGAAGTTGTCTCTGTAACCGTGATCGATGATATCCCAAGGTAAAAAATCATTTTGTTGGTACTGCCTGTAAACGATTTCGTCGGGCTTAGGAAGGCAGTTATTAAGAGCTTTTTTTTCATCATGCCCCGAATTTAAATAACTATTAAAAAAGTTGATTAATTCCCTTCCGCCTTTTGAAAGATAAGTTTGAAGGTACGCCTCATTTGGAGAGCCGAAACTTAGTTTTACGTTTGGCAGCTTGGATAAACTTTTGCGTATTTTCATGAATCGCTTTTTTAAAACCGAGACTTTTTCCATAGGATGCCACTGAAAGGGAGTGCCAGGCTTTGGAACAAAAGGACTTAAACCTATTGTTAAGTTTCCAATTCGGCCATGCTTTTTAGAGGCTTCCAGGTATGCCTTTTGTACGTCCCCAATGACTTGTATAAATTGATCTATATCGTTTTCAGTTTCGTTTGGCAATCCGATTATCGAATATAATTTTAAATGTAAGATGCCTTTTTCAGCTAGAAATTGGCATTTATCAATAATGAATTGGTCTGTCGCCGCCTTGTTAACGGCATTACGCATTCTTTCAGATGGCGCGTCCATCGCTACTGTAATTGTTTTTTGGCCGCTTTGTTTCATGAGATCGACTAATTCATTCGTGAGTGTCTCCATTCTAAGCGAGGAAAACGATAAGGCTTTTCCTTCTTCGACTAGCCTTTTTGTTAAAGACACTAATTGAGGATGGTCTGTAACTGATGGTCCTACTAATCCAATGGTCTTAGTTTCCTTTCCCTGTTTTTCTAAAGTTTCTCTTAGAGAGTTATAAGTTTTGTTTAAATCTGGAAGTCGAGGGGGACGATAGATAAAACCTGCTGTGCAAAAGCGGCAAGCCCATATACAACCTCTAGTGACTTCCAGTAACGACATATCTTTAAAAACCGACGTTTCTGTATGCATTTCTGAATGTGTTTTCAAAGACAGCTCATCTTCTACCCAATAACGTTCGACCAGCGGAAACTTGTGGGCAAGAGACGACATTTGTTTTTGAGGGGTACCTTTTTCATACAATCCATCATAGAGATGAGGAATGTACATCCCTTTTATTTTTGAGGCCTTAGGAAGTAAATCTCTTGGTTCGTCAAAATCGCTTTGAATAAATAAGTTAAAGAATTTTTCTGCGAGGCCTTCGGCTTCCCCAATAAAAAAAGCGTCTACGATTTGAGCCATAGGTTCGGGATTTATAAATATTGCAGAACCGCCGGCTAAAATTAACGGATAAGAATTATCTCTTTTATCTCGTTCAAGAGGAATATTAAAATATTTAAGTTGAAGGACTGCGTTTAGATAATCTGGTTCGAACGAAATGGAAAAAGCGATCATATCAAAATCTTGCGGTTCTAAGTTCATTTCCCGCGAGCGAAGATCGTCGCTATGGAGATTTTGAGTTTCGGGTTTCCAATTGTTCGGCAAGCTTAAAATATCGCATTGAATGCCGTCAATTCGATTTAAAATGGAATGAACTCTTTGAAAACCCAAATTAGCTATCGCTACGTCCCAAGTGTTAGGATAGACCAAGAGAACTTTTAAGTTTTTAGGATAAGAACCCGAAAAGTTTTTTTGTATTTCAGTAGAAACTACATTCATTAAGTGCAATAAAAAATTTGGTTGCCATAAATACGGCAATTTTTCCAAAAATAAGTTCGCCAAGTTTAAAATTATAGATAAACATAGTACCTTAACGGAGAGATAATTACATTTAAAAATATAAAATGTCCATATCGAAACTAAGAGAAAACGATGCAGAAGGTCGGATGCGAGAATATGTAGGAAAAATTGCTTCAGGACCCCATCTAAGTAAAAATTTGACGGAAAGCGAAGCTGAAGATGCGTTAAGCCTTATTTTAAATGGAGAAATTTCTCCTGTTAGATCGGCTGTATTTTTGATTGCTTCCCGCATGAAATTGGAAACTCCAGAAGAAAATATAGGATTTTGGCGAGCATTGAATAAAAGTTCTGTTAAAAGAAAAATATCTTTAGATCAAGTTCTACAGATTGCAGACGCTTTTGACGGTTTTGAAAGAACGCCTTATTTTGGTTTTTTTGCTGTTCCGGTTATTGCTGCGTTAGGGCTCCCTTGTTATGGACACTCAACCTTGGCAATGCCGCCAAAAAGGGGAATAACCTTCTCAGAAATTCTGAATCGATATTACGGATTACGCCTTGGAAGTTCTATAGAAGCTTGCGCTTGGTTCCTGCAAGAAGAGGGTTTTTGTTATCTTGATTTAAGTCAAACTCATCCAAAATTAGAAGGCTTGAGGGACTTAAGAGCGGAAATGGTGAAGAGATCAACTTTGGCTACTTTTGAAAAAATGCTATGTCCTTTAGAGACAGAGTCTGGAAAAAATTATTTGGCCACAACATATTTTCATCGTGGTTATGAGATTCCGATGGCGGCTGCGGCTAAGGAGAGTCCGTTCCAAACTGTAGTTATTGGGAATGGAATGGAAGGAACGTCCTTATATGGCGTTCATAAAGCCGCAAAAGTTTTCCGCGCGACTCAAGGCCAAGAATTGGAAGAAATTAAATTGGAGGCTACCTCTGTGTTGCCCGATAAACTTGGAAAAGAAATGGAAGATAGTTTTTTGACTTTAAAAAGTCGAACTTCCGACGTTAAAACAATAGTCTCTTTAGGATTGTCAGCATTGGAAGACGCAAGCGGCCCAGCGGCGCCTATGATAGCTTGGCAAGCGGGATCTATAGGAAAATTGTTTGGATTGTTTAACGGTTGGGAAGAAGGTTATGAGGCGGCCAAGGATGTTTTGGCGTCTGGACGATGTATGAAGAGTCTCACAAGATTCATAGATTTCGCCAAAGATGGATCTTAAATTTTTTAAAAAATAGTATATTAAAGCATCGGCTCAAGATGTTCCCAAACAGTTTTGACTACGATCTTATATCCTTCGGCTGTAGGGTGAATTCCATCTCCTTGGTTGTACTCTTTTTTTGCCGCAACGCCCTCTAATAAAAAGGGAACTAGAGGAGTTTCGAATTTTTTTGCCAATTTGTAAAAAGCTTCTTCAAACTGGGAGGCATATTCCTCCCCATAGTTTGGCGGCGCTTTCATTCCCACCAACAATATATTTGAGTTTTGTTTTTTGCATATTTGGATAATTTGGCTTAAATTCGCTTCCATTTCCTCTATAGGCAATCCGCGTAACGCGTCGTTTGCTCCCAGTTCTAAAATAACAATTTGAGGCTTTTGTTTCATAAGCCAATTGATACGGCGAAGTCCCCCGGCTGTAGTATCTCCGCTAACTCCTGCGTTAATTACTTTATGAGGGAATCCGTTTTTCTTTAGTAAATTTTGTAGGCGGGAGGGATAGCTTTCTTTTATTCCAACTCCAAAGCCGGCGGTTAAACTATCTCCGAACGCCAGGATGATCGGTTGTGTTTCTCCAAATGTTGTCATAGGAATAAGTATAAAAATAAAAAGGCCAACTAATATGAAGTCTAAAGTTTTTGAAATGGTCTGCATAAGTTTTTAAATTGATGAGCTGTGTCAATATGGTTTAAGAAAAGTTATTTTCTCACTTCTCCGGTCATTGGAACAAAAACAACAGAGCCTAATTTAGTCCGCTTCAAAGTATCGTCCTTTTTGGTAAGTACGATTAAATCTTGCGATCTTGGGGAGGTCCCTAGAGGCAATATGATTTTCCCTCCATTTTTAAGTTGTCTAATAAGGGGTCTGGGAATTTTTGGGGCGGCTGCCGTGATTATTATAGCGTCAAATGGGGATGCTTCTGGCCAACCGGCATAGCCGTCCCCACATTTAGATCGAATATTATTATATCCAAGTTCTTCAAATCGTTTGGCGGCGCTTTCAGCTAAGGACTTCACAATTTCTATAGTATAAACTTCCGCAACAATTTCCGAAAGTACGGCCGCTTGGTAACCAGATCCTGTTCCAATTTCTAACACTCTATAATTCGGCTTTAATTGCGCGGCTTCAGTCATTAAAGCGACAACAAAAGGCTGCGAAATGGTTTGATTTTCTTTTATCGCTAAGGCAGTGTCAGAGTATGCGTGAGGAAGGTCGGAAGGATTGACAAAAAGATGCCTAGGAACTGTTTCCATAGCCCTTAAAACGGCAGGATCTGAAATTCCTCGCTCTTTGATGTCATGCGTTGCCATACTTCGCCGTTGTTTTTCATAATCCGCCGGGGCGTCTACTTTGGTTTCCCAACAGGCTGGAAACACGGAAGCGATGGCTATTAAAAAAGCTTTAAAAGATAAGGCCCAACTTTTTAAGCCAGGCTTCTGTGTCGAATTTTTCGCTGGCGAATTTTTCAAATGCGGCTTCCTTTTCGCTTAAAATTCGACCGTCAATTTGTTGAGCGGGGTTTTTAGGTAAGTTTCCTTCAGGTTTTCGATCTTCTTGAGACTCTAATTCGCTTGTTTCTATACTTTCTTCGCTATCATGATCGATGCTGCCTTCGCCTTCTTCAAGAACATCAGCGAGAGCTTGGATTTTAAGAACTAAAACCATAAAGCTTTTTGCGCAGATCTTATCCTTTTTCAAAATTTCTTCCACGATTTTTTTTACCTTTGGAGAACTAACTACCGCTTCTGTAATGGCTTTAGAAAGTTTTTCGAAGTCGCGTTCTGGTCCGGAAGGATCTGTCACTGGGATACCTCAATGGAATCGATTGATAAGAAATACACTGTATTATTAAAAATAAACCTTGCCGTCTTTAGAGTCAAGATAGTTTAGGTAAATTAAGAAAACTCCCTTTCGGGAGTTTTCCGTATTTTGGATACTTTTTATTTATTATTAGTACCTGGCGACAGTTTCGTCGATTTGAATAGACCATTCGTCTATACCGCCGCTCATACTTTTGACGTTATTAAAGCCCATTTCTTTTAAGATTTCAGCGGCGGTCAAACTTCTCACTCCATGATGACAATGGGTGATGATTTCGTCTGAAGGGTCTAAACCGTTAAGCAAAGCTCGGTCGCGTGCTTTTACGTCGCCCAAAGGAATAAGAATTGAGCCGTCTATTTTGCAGATTCCATACTCGCTTGGTTCTCGAACATCGACTAATTTGAAGGACTTTTTATTATCCATCATAGTTTTTACGGCAGTGGGTTCGATTTCCATATCGGCAGGAACAGTTTTTTCTTCTTGCGGTAAAATTCCACAGAACTGTTCGTAGTCGATCAATTCCGTAATAGTGGGATTATCGGAACAAATGGTGCAGTTTTTATCTTTGCGAAGCTTCATTTCGCGGAATTTCATACCCAAGGCATCGTAGAGCATAAGTCTGCCGTTTAAAGTATTTCCTTGTCCTAGAACAAGTTTAATGGCTTCAGTTGCTTGAAGCGTTCCTATAACGCCGCATAGGACTCCTAAAACTCCGCCTTCTGCACAACTAGGAACTAGGCCTGGAGGAGGAGGCTCAGGATATAGACAGCGATAACAAGGGCCTGTCCGCGAATCGAAAACAGAAACCTGACCATCGAATTTAAGAATACATCCATAGACATAGGGTTTTTTAAGCAAAACGCAAGCGTCGTTTGCTAAATAACGTGTTGGAAAGTTATCAGTGCCATCGACAATCACGTCATAATCTTTGAAAATTTCTAAAGCGTTTTTAGAGCTAAGCCGCTCGTTATATGTAACCACTTCGACGTCTGAGTTTAAGTCGCCAATTTTATCTTTGGCAGACTCAACTTTAAGTTTCCCAACAGTAGATTCTCCATGAGCAATTTGCCTTTGAAGATTGCTTTTATCCACAACGTCAAAGTCAATTAATCCTAATTTACCAACGCCAGCCGCAGCTAAATAAAGCGACACTGGAGAGCCTAAGCCTCCGGTTCCTATGCAAAGAATCTTTGAATTACAAATCTTTTCTTGCCCTTCAACACCCACTTCGGGCAAAAGTAAATGCCGACTATACCGGCTAATTTGATCTTGAGATAAACTCATAATGCCTTCTCTTCAAATAGTTCGTTTCATTCAATTTTAAGTTTAGACGCCTATTCTATCAAAATGGTTTCAAGCGTCCAAAGAAATATATTAAATCAGTATTTAGTAATTATTGGAAAATTGATAATTTTTTGAGGATGTTAGTCCTAAAGGTTAATGTTTTCAGTTGTTTGTGCGGGGCTGGCGAACGGTTTGTTTAACGACGCTAATGAATTGAGGATTCTTTAAATGCGGCTTCGAATCCAGAAATTGAACCTTCTAACACAAAATCGGGGAAGCAATACGAAAGTCGAAAATAACCCGGTTGTCCAAACCCTTTGCCTGGAACGGTCAAAACTTTTTTAGAGGCCAATAATTTGCAAAACTCCGTATCGTCTTTTAGCGGAGATTCGGGAAACATATAAAATGCTCCCTGCGGTTTAACTATCTTGTAACCAATTTTTGTTAACTCTTTTAGTAGAAAATCCCTTTTGTTTTTGTATTGCTCGACGTCTATCTGAACAGATTGTAGATCCATTATCGTTCTTTGCATCAATGCAGGAGCGTTAACGAAGCCAAGCACTCGGTTGCAAAAAACTAATCCCTCCATCACCTGAGAGGCATTTTCGCATTCTGGGTGAAGGGCTACAAAACCTATTCGTTCTCCTGGCACGGCTAAATCTTTAGAATGGGAAGTTATATAAACGCTGTTTTTGTAGAACTCGCAAATATTGGGCGCTTCGACTCCGTCGAAAACGATTTTTTTATATGGATCATCCGAAATTAGATAGATTGGATGTCCAATTTCCTGAGACTTTTTACGTAAAATATTGGCCATTTCTTCAAAAGTTTTGCGCGGATAAACAACCCCTGTCGGATTATTAGGGGAGTTAATTATTACGGCCTTTGTTTTATTGTTAATGGCTTTTTGAAAGGCTTTAAAATCGGGTGTAAAATCGTTTAGGGTTGGAACGGTTACTGTTTTTCCGCCATGGTTATCCGCATAAAAGACGTATTCGACAAAAAAAGGCGCGAAAATAATCACTTCGTCATCGGGATCTAGAAGAGTTTTAAGAGTTATATTTAACCCACCAGCAGCGCCACAAACCATAACAATATGATTTTCGTTAAATGGGATGCCACATTCAGCTTTTAGAGAATTGGCAATAGCGCGTCGCGTATCTGGAAAACCTGAGTTGGGCATATAGCGATGAGTTCCAGGTTTTTCGTCTTCAATATTGGCTTTAAGTTTATCGATTAGTTCTCGCGGAGGTTCCATAACTGGGTTACCCAAAGACAAGTCAAAGACATTATCTTCTCCGAATTCTTTTTTTAGCCTGATTCCCTCCTCAAACATTTTTCTAATCCAGGAAGAACTTTCCATAAAGTTTTGAATTTTTTTTGATACGGACATTTTCTAATCTCTAGGTAAATGAAGAACTAATTTATTTAAAAAGGTTTCATTACGAAGGTATAAACATTTCTACAGTTTCGCCAAATAATTTTAACATTTCTCTAAATACCAGTCCTTTTATTGACGGATCGATGTTTAACGTTTGCCAAACGCTTTCGTTCAGCGATTTAGTTCCAGAGTGTCCTGCGCTTCCAAGTCGACTATTGTGGGCAATGTGATCCGCTAGGTGAATAATAGCGGTTTGTTCTGCGTATTCCATCGATTTTTGCGGTTGATGATGAAATTGAGCAATCTCCGACCAGGATTCCGGCAATTTCCACAGTTCGATCAATAGTTTTCCCACCAAGGTATGATCAAAACCGAACACTTCTTTTTCTGCCTGAGTAAGCGGTATCCCCCATTGATTGCAACGGTTTAAAGCTTGAAGGGCTTGATCGGGAATTTGCTTATAGATGACCAGGCTTCCAATATCGTGGAGCATTCCCGCGACATACAGACTTTCAGAGTTGGAAAACTGCTTGTGTTTTGCTATTGCCCTGGCGGCTAACCCGCAAGCGACGCTATGATGCCAAAAAGACTCCATGGTTACAAACTCTTCTGGAATTCCATCAAAACGCGATACGACTGCCGTAGCCATTACCAGGCAGCATAGTTGTTCGGTTCCTACAATATTTAACGCGTGAGAGATAGAATCTACCTTTTCGGTAAACCCGTAAAAAGAACTATTCACCAACTTGAGTAGTTGAGCGGAAAGAGAGACATCGCTGACGATCAACTGACCGATATCTTCAAACGAGCTATCAGGGCTTTGAACCGCGTCTAAGATTTGGTAAAAAACCGCAGGCAATGTAGCGATTTTGTCATCCAATTCTATTAGTTTTTGAGGCGTTATTTCCATAAATAATATTTTAGTTAAAACAAACCGATTTGATGACAGAAAAATTTCTGGAAATAGTTTTATCTCTTAGTTTATTTTCCTAATTTAATTTGGTTTTTTAATAATTCGATTTTACTAGGCAACTGGGTTCCTATGTTTTCTAAAGAATCAACCAGACAACTCGGAGCTTTTTCAATCGTAGCCTTTGGCATAAAAGGAGCTGGAGCCGTGTCCGGATCTTGAACAATAACGCTTCCCCCTAATTCGGCGATTTTTTTTGAGCCTGCGGCTCCATCGTCGCCTAGCCCCGTAAAGACAATACCAAGGCAAAATTTTCCAAAAATAGACGCGGCAGTCCTGAATAGCGGATTTGCAGAAGGTTTAACAAAACATTCTTTAGGTCCGTCGTCCAGCGAAAGATTATAGTTTTCGTTTATTATTAAATGTTTCTCCCCTGGAGCGAGGTAAATTTCTCCAGGTTGTAGCTTCATACCATCTTCGGCTAATTGAAACTTAACGTCCAGTTCTTCGTCCATATATTCCGCCCAATATTGTAGACTCCAGTCTGCGCCATGTAAGACAATAACTATTGGCGCTTTTAGTGGAAGTGTTGTGCATTTTAAGAATTTTTCGAGTATTTGCGGGCCGCCAGTGCTTGCCGCAATAACGACGATCGGAAAAGGAGGCGTAATAAAAGTTTCTTTTTTAGTCGGAAAAAAATGCGAATTGGCAGGTGGATTTGAACTTATTTTTTTTATTCCGTCTAATACGGCATTATATAATTGTCTTAGGTCAATTGGTTTGAATATAACCTGATTGACTCCTTGATCTAACGCCTCATATTTGATGGCTTTTCGTTCCTTACTCATTGTTAAGATTAAAGTTGGATGTGGAAATATTTCTGTTCTAATGCGATTAGCCAAATCCATGCCGTTGATAGAAGGCAATTCTAAGTCAAGTACTACAACATTGAAAGTTTCATTGCGTAAAGTATTTAAAGCGTCGCGGCCATTTTTTACGTTAGTGGCTTGATAGCCGCTTTGGATCAAATAGTTTTTGAAAACTCCAAAGCTAAAAATATCGTCTTCCGCGATTAAAATTTTGCCTTTTTCCATAAAAACGATCTAATCAAAAGCCAGTAACATAGGATTACAAAAAATCAGAGGATTTAACGACTGCGGCATTGAAGCATAAAAGGATTTAAAATTAAACAGAGATGTGTCAAAAATTTGCGAAATTTATTAGCAGTAAAAAAGGTTAAGCTCATTTCGATTTAATATCCTGGGCGCATCTTACGCCTAAAAAATTGAACCGATTATTTGGATGTTGAAAATTTCTATACCACGTTGGGGAGAATCGAATCATAGTATGGGTTTGTAACAATCCTCCGCGAATTACTTTTTGTTTTTTGCGTTTTTCTTTAGGCATTCCTAGATAAACGTACCAATCTGAAGTCCATTCCCAAACGTTATGACCGGCTCCATAAAGACCATATGGGCCAATCCAATCTTCCCTTTTAGCTATTGGCTCAGGTATAAAACCGGAAAACCCGTCGTTTGGATGTTTATAATAAACTAACCAGGGCCATTTTCTTCCGTCTGTTCCTCTTGCCGCCTTTTCCCACTCAGCTTCCGTTGGCAAACGTTTGCCTCTGAATTGGCAATAGGATTCGGCGTCAAAGTAATTGAGTTGAGTTGCGGGAAAATCCCCTTTGTTGTCTGCGAAATGATAATTTGGATTAAATTCAGCGTATTCGTTTCTTGAAGTTTCAAAACGGTCAATTAAGTATGCTGATAAAAATATCTTTTTTCCTTGAGCCGTTCGCTTTTCGCCTTTCTCACCCATTATGAATTCTCCCTCAGGAATAAAAACCATTTTTTCGGGCACGACAATACCAGGAGGAATTTTTACTTCAATTTGTTCGACGGAATCTTTCGAACAAGAAATAACTAAGAAGAAAATAAAAAAAACAAATACGTTAATTTGCGTTTTTTTAACGAAAACAAAGGCAAAATTTTGGAGGTAGAAAATAGTAAAACAGTTACGACAGGCGCAAAACCATTTCATGATGGAGGTTTGTCGAAAAAATGAAATACTTCGCCGCCATTGATTGGGAGCGGTTTTTTCTTGAAATCTAACGGATGGTCGATGCCAGGCTGGATTGTTCCGTCGATAGAGTAAGGCCCGTTGTCCGCCCAATAATTGCGACTGCGTTCTTTTCGGAAATCGATTCGAGTGATGTATTTTATATTCTTATATCCATATTTAAATGGAGCTATAAGTCTTATCGGAAATCCGTGATCCTTACTTAGCGCGCGCCCGTTCATTTTTAAAACCATCAAGACTCTTGGCCTTAAAAGTTCTTCAAGTGGATAACTTTCGTAATAAGAATCGGCGGATTGGAAATATACATACTTTGCTTCGGGAGATGGCTGGACTCGTCTGACAATTTCTTCAAAAGGAAAACCCTCCCATTCCGCTTTTGCAGACCAGCACTCAACGCACTTAAGTCTCGAGACTTGTTTTATGGTCTTAAATTCGAATAGATCTTCATAAGATAACGCGAGGGATTTTTTTACCAAACCTCCAATGGCTAATCCCCAATCTTTTACTGCGACTCCCAGAAAGGGATTTGCGCTCCGAATATGAAAACCTGGAATATCGCGATTTTGAATATAATTTTTGGGAATGTTTTTGTTGTTTCGATGATCGGGAACAGCCCAAGCGGAATCTTTTAAAAAATAACCAAAAATCCCCGCAAAAAATGCCGGAAGAGCGCGGAGAAAATTTCTGCGACTGGCTATGGATTTTTCTATAGGGTGATCCATGGCAATTCGCCCAGCATGTTAAAAGTGTTTTTTATTATACCGCTATTAATTAGTCAGTCCAAGAACGTCTTGCATGTCGTATAGTCCAGGAGGTTGTTTTACGACCCATTTAGCCGCCGCGATAGACCCTCTGGCAAAAGTGTCTCTACTTTGAGCGCGATGTGAAATTTCTAGAGTTTCCCCCATGCCTCCAAACATCACCCTGTGTTCTCCAACTATATCGCCTGCGCGGACTGTATGAATGCCAATTTCTTTAGCGCCGCGTCCAGAACTCATGCCCTTACGACCGTAAACGCCGTCTGTTTCGAGGTTGCGTCCAAGAGCTTCTGCTGCGATTTCCGATAGCCTAACCGCTGTACCGCTAGGAGCGTCTTTCTTGAATTTATGATGAGCTTCTACAATTTCTACGTCATAGGCGTCGCCCATAGTTTTTGCAAGATCTTTTACCGTTTTAAAAAGAACGTTTACTCCAATGCTCATATTCGGCGCAAAGACGCATCGAATGATTGCGGATTTTTCTTTAAGCGTTTGCTTTTGATCCGAGTTAAGCCCTGTTGTTCCAATGACGAGAGCTTTGTTATATTTTGCCGCAAATTGCAACGTCGTCATAGTAGATTCCGGAGTTGTAAAATCAATGATGGCGTCGCAGGCGGGAACAAGTTTATCCAAATCAGAATCGATAATAATATTTTTTTTGCCGATGCCCGCCAACTCTCCCGCATCTTTACCAATATTAGGACTTCCAGGAGCCTCTGTTCCTCCGGCAAATTCGATTCCATCTGTGTCTTCCAGGCAGGAAGCGATAGTTTTTCCCATTCGTCCAGCCACTCCAATGACTAACGTTTTGATCACTTGTTTCTCCTTATAAACGATAAAAGTTGTTCCCGATAAAAATGGATGGATGTTTTAGTTGCAGGGAAAGGACGCCATTTTCAGGATCTAAAGTGGGTTTAATCAATTAAAGAATATTTTTGTAAAATGGTTTTTAGCGAGTCTAAATTTTCTGCGGACATAGGAGAAAGTGGCGGTCGTAGCTCAGAGTCAATCTTTCCCATTAATCCAAGAGCAGTTTTAACTGGAATCGGATTAGTTTCGATAAACATCGCGTTATTTAATTCCATCAGTTCAAAATGAAGCTTTCTTGCTTCTCCCATTTCGTTCTTTGCGGCGTGAGCGCAAAGCTTCGAAACTTTATCGGGGACAACGTTAGCCGTTACGGAAATGACTCCTTTACCTCCAATAGATAAAATTGGCAACAAAAGCGGATCGTCGCCGGAAATAAGAGAAAAATTTTCTCCACATTGATCCACAATTTCACTCATTTGTTGCAGGGAACCAGAAGCTTCTTTAATGCCAACGCAATTTTTTATTTCTGATAATCGCTTTACGGTATTAGACAACATGTTTACCGATGTTCTACCTGGAACGTTATATAAAACGATAGGTAGGCTGGTTTCTTTTGCGATCGCTTCAAAATGGCGATAAAGGCCGTCTTGAGTCGGCTTGTTGTAATAAGGAGTTATTAAAAGAGCCCCGTCAGCCTTTGCCTTTTCGGCTTCTTGGGTCAATTTAATAGCCTCTTTAGTAGAGTTTGAACCGGTGCCTGCGAGCACTGGAACTCTACCTTTACAAGCGTCGACGGTTATAGAAATAACTTGCGAATGTTCGTCATGATCCAAAGTGGCCGATTCGCCAGTGGTGCCGCATGGCACAATACCATTTGTGCCATTGTTGATTTGAAATTCTATTAAATTTCGTAAACCCTCTTCGTCCACTTTTCCATTTTTAAAGGGAGTAACGATCGCTACAAAAGATCCTTCAAACATTCGTGAGCCTCAAATATGAATTGCGTTTTTATATTAAATTACCGTTTAGAGTTCCTTGAAAGTTTACTTCCGCCGGTCCTTCCAAAATAACCTCTCCAAAACCATTATCCAAAGAAGGATTAAAATGAATTTTTAATTCGCAGCCGCTTGCAATTTTTACTTTTACCGGAGCCGCTACTTTTTCGCGTTTCGCCGCTAAAATAGCGGCGGCGGTAGCGCCTGTTCCGCAGGCAAGCGTTTCGTCTTCAACTCCCCGCTCGTAAGTGCGAATTTTTATGGAATCTTTACCCGTTATTTCAACAAGATTTACGTTTGTTCCAGCCGGAGCAAATTCTTTGTGAAATCGAATTGCGGATCCAATAGGCTTAATAGTTTTAATATCGTCTATTTTATCGGAAAAAAGAACCGCATGAGGAACGCCGGTATTGATAGAGTCTATAGTATGACTAGCGGAATCCAAATCGACTTTTCTGCCTTGTTCAAAATCATGCGGCTGGGTCAGTTTAACTTTGATGGTTTCGTCCCCAACCTCGGCGTTTATAATTCCCGCAATCGTTTCAAACGATAAGTTGGGAGCCTGGGCGATATTGTTGTCAACGGCATAGCGAGCTGCGCAACGCGCTCCATTCCCACACATTTCTGCGGTACTGCCGTCAGAGTTATAAAAATCCCATCGGAAATCCACTTTATCAGAATCTGAGTTTTCAATAAAAATAACCCCATCGGCTCCTACCGAAAATCTTCGATTACAAACCTTTTCTACAAACTTTTCTTTTGCTTCGTCCGGGACTATAGATTTGCGGTTATCAATCACGACAAAATCGTTGCCAGCGCCGTTCATTTTAGTAAATGGAATAGTCATAAGTTCTATCTTCTATAAGTTAATTTTGGTTTTCTATATTAGATTCCAATACTTAGAAAAGGATTCCGATTTACTTTCCGAAGGTAAGTTGGGGGAAAACCAAATGAAAAAATTAAAATAGGCGACGAGTTTTGATTCATTAAAATTGAATTTATCATAACTAACATAAATCCAGAAACCTGTCAAACCATTGCAAATAAACTATTTATAACGTTGCGGGGTGGAAGTTGGCAATCGCTTTAATTATAGCTGTCCTTCACCATTTCGTATACAAGTCTTTCCGTGGGAGCTTGATCGTCCGTAAAAATAGCGCTCTTTTCGTCGTTTGAAAATTTTTGAATATTTTTAAGGGCGTATTCCACAATAGGTTTTATTTTGGCGTTATCTTGGTTTGTCAAAATTTCTTTTATTTTTTCCAGTGAAGTCTCTTTTTTAGTCGCAAGTAACAGGACATTATCGTGCAGATTTATTTTAAATAACGAAGGGAATTCCTTCAATATGGTTTGCCCGAGCCGATTTGCGAAAACGTCGTTTTGACCAATCCTAAGCGCATTCATTAATAATAAACCTTCAGGTTTTAGTTTTGCGTTAATTAATTTGAAATATTCTTGTGTCGAAAGATAAAACGGAACAAAAGGCCCCCCAGCAAAGACATCCATTTCTATTACGTCATATTCCCTTTTGATTCTTGATAAAAAAGGTCTGGCGTCTTCCACATAAATTTTGAGATTCGGGTGATCGGGAAGATCAAAAAAGTTTTTTCCAGCTTCAACAACTTTAGGATCTAATTCAACGGCGTCAATACGTACCTCCGGTTTAAAAAACAAAAACTGCCGGATAGAAGTGCCCGCTCCAGTTCCAAGAATTAAGACATCATTAAATGGTGTTAACAACGTGCCCAAAAGCATAAAGTCATAATAATTTCCGGTAGATATAAAGCCCTTTTGATAACTGGAATGAGTCCATCGGCCATCGTTAAGATGTAATGAATAGCCGTCAAAACTTTTTTTTATCTGAATTAGGTTATAAGCCGATTCCGTTTGATAAACGACATCGCTTGATACGGTTGTATTAGGAAAGATAATTGTGAAAGCAATTATTGCCGCTCCTCCGCCTGTTTTTAACCAGCTATTGCAATTTCCGGAAATGTAAAGAATGGCTAATAAAATCACAATAAAGGTTAGAGTTCGAAAACTGCCCCATTCCGGGATCAGGTAAAATGACGTAAAAAATACCCCGGCTAAAGAACCCCAAGTCGAAATGGCAAACACTTTTCCCGAAGCCAGGCCAACGGCGTCTTTTTTAGCGATAATTTTAATTAAGAAAGGAGACAACATCCCTAACAACAGCATCGGCGGCCCAAACAAAAAAACCGAAGCGGCTAAGGAGCCCCAAATAATACCGCCGCTCGCTAGGATACTTAAAATTGATTTGTAAAAAAGTAAAATACCCAACAAATAAATGGCGGCGTATAGAATCAATTGATAAGCTAACCGTCCCTCCGGTTTTCTATCCGCAAGAACTCCTCCTAAGTAATAACCTCCCGAAAGAGCGGCCATAATAGATCCAAGCAATCCCCCCCACACATAAGTGGAATAACCAAAATAGGGAGCCAAAAATCTAAAACCAAGCATTTCCAACGATAAGACGGCAAAGCCGGCGAAAAAGGAAACAACGAGGTATTGAGTTACTGGTATGGATGGCGGATGTTTCTTAGACATAGAGGTGAATTATATATGAAGGTTGGAGAAAGTAAAACGGTCATTCAGAAACTATTCGTTTAATCGTTTGAACGATTTGAAAAATAGTTGTGAATGGTTTTTGCCATATATTTTAAGCCCATGGGCGATAGATGGTCGTTATCTTCTGGTAAGTATAGATTTTCTATTTTCCAACCTTGTTTTTTGACGACTTTATAAAAATCTATATAAGGGAATTGCGTTTGTTTGAAAATATTTTGCAATAACGCTTGGCTTAGTTTGTTATATGATTTTGGTTTATTTGATTCATACTTTTTGAAAAGTTCATCGTAATTCTGATTTTTTAAATCGTAGTTGAAATCGCTTTTGGAAGGAGACAGTACAAAAAGTAGTTTTGATTTTTTTTCCGCCGCTAAACCGCCGATTTTTAGTAGAAGACCAATAGCGACATAAATACCTTCCCTCGTATTTAGTTGATTGATTTGACACATAGAATCGCGAATGGGTCGAAATAAAGGTAAGCTTAAAGTCCAGCTTCGCGAAATTAGGTTTGCGCATGAATACTGGGAAACAGGACTGTTAGTTAGTATTAATTTATTCAGATCGACTTGGAATGAAGCGCTATTTTCAAAATCATTATTAGATATAGAACCGTCAGTTTTAAAAAGAGGCTTACTTTTTCCGTAATGAGTGTCGCTTGTGAAGTCGCCCCAATCGTTTCCTGTAAAAATAACGACGATGATTATATTAGGGTTTAACTTATTAATATGTCGTTTCAATTGTAAATAATATTGGTCTATTCCATATCCCGAAACCCCCATGTTTAGCGTTTGGTATTCTGGAAAGTGGTTTTTTAAGTATGCAGTAACCGTTTCATTATCTTGAACTCCTTGCCCCCAAACCACCGAATCTCCGAGAACCAGTATTTGTTTTTTGGAGGCGTCTACCGCTTCTGATCGGAATCCAAAAGAGTTTGTAGTGTATATAATTCCTTCCTCCTCGCTCGTTTTATTGGCGATAGCCGACCACCCCAACTCTGGGTCAAATTGAGTTCCTGAACTGTGCCAGTATTTTTTTTGGAAATATAACTCCAAGCCTGCGATGGCTAAAGTTAAGCTAAAGAGTAAACTGATAGACATAATCGCCATCTCTTTTTTCTTGGAGGAAAAAAAATGTAAAATTGAAAAGTTCATAAAATCGTTTTTCTCAAGAGCGCCTGACTCGCCCTAGGCGTTTATTGGTAAAGAAACTAACTCCCTAACGTCATCGACCAAAATAAAATTGTCTGAGGTTCTCGAAGGGGCAATGGTCCGCAGGAGCGTTGTTTCCTCTTGAATTCAAGGTAATTCCTTAGAAGAGAACTGGTTTTAAATGATAAATTTGTATATTAAATTGTTATTTTTACAGACTTTCTTAACTTGTCTAATCATAAATTACTTTAGTATGATTGACCATAAACAAGATATTTATAGGAGTGAGTGACGGATGGATAAATTAACCGTTAAATGCGTTCGGCCCGACGCCGAAGTCATGACAAAACAACGATTGCCCTATTTTGTAGGAGTATCTAAAGACACTGTAGGAGCGCAGGGGATATCGATGAATCTTGTGGTGATTCCTCCAGGAGCCTCGCCTGAACCGCATTATCATAAAGATTTTGAAACCGCTATTTATATTTTAGAAGGCGAAGTTGAGACGCGTTATGGAGAGGGTTTGAAGGAAACAATGATCAATCGAAAGGGAGATTTTGTTTTTATACCGCCAGGCGTTCCGCATCAACCCTTTAATTTGAGCAAAACGGAACCGGCCCTAGCTATTGTTTCTCGTAATGACGCAAACGAGCAGGAAAACGTAGTTTTATATGATCTTTAGAAAAATTTACTTTACCTGAAAAGCAATGAAGGTAAGGTCGTCGTGCGCGGGTTTATCCCCAACAAATTGAATAATGTCTTTTTCTAATTGATTGATTAGCTCTTGAGCCGAACCAGAAAAATTAGCTATTCGCTCTTTAATCCTCGTGATCCCAAACTGTTCCCCATCGGCATTCATAGGTTCGGACGCGCCGTCAGTATAGGCAAATACTAGATCGCCGCTTTCTAATTGTATTTCCTCTTGCTGATAATCAACGCATGGAATAATTCCAATAGGAGCGCCGCTTGCGTTGCCCCAATTTACCGCTACTTTATCTTTTTTTTTAATAATTAAGGGATGGTGGCCTGCATTTGAAACGGTAAGACACTTTGTTTCCAAATCTAAAAAAAGAAATAAGGTCGTTGCGAACATTCCTCTTCGCGAACGTTCAGCCAATATCCTATTTACTTCTGTGAGCGTTTGAGCTGGGGCTAACATCATCGGAGCAACGTGGCGAAAATCGCTCAACAGTCTCGCCATATATAAAGCCGCCGAAACCCCTTTGCCGGCTACGTCGCCCAAAACGATCGCTAAAAGGTCGCCGCCTAAAGGAATGAAATCGTAAAAATCGCCGCCAACGAATTTAGCTGGAATGGTTTTAGCCGCAAAATCGATATCAAATCTTTCGGGGGGTTTTTCCGGCAGGAAATCGTTTTGCACCAATGTGGCAATTTTTAGTTCGCTTTCAAATCTTTCTTTTTCAGTCGCCAATCGCTTTCGCTCTTCCTGTTCTTTTATTCGGTTTGTTATGTCAAAAATAAAAGCGCAAGCAAACTCTTCGCCTTCAAATTCTAGATAATGGGCCTTTACCTCGGTTGGAAAAACTTTACCGTTCTTTGTTTTTCCTTTGGATTCGACGACCATGGTTTCTTTTTTTTTCAGGGTTTCCCAAAAGGATTCCCAATTTTCCGGCTCCATATTCGGATTTAGATCAAATACTTTCATTTGGGTTAGTTCTTCGGATGAGTACCCATAAGTTTCGCAGGCAGCTTCATTTGCATGTTTGATGTTTGCGTTCCGGTCCGACCAGAATATTAAATCTGGAGCGTGCTCAATCGTAAAGTGAGAGAAACGAGCATTTTCTTCTCTCGCTTTCCTTTTGCTAATATCACGAACAAAGGAACATAAAAACTCTGTGCCTTCAAATTCTAAAAAATGAGCTTTTACTTCAATTGGGAAAACCCTTCCATCTTTAGTTCTGCCTTCAGATTCAATCGAGCTTGCCCCTTCGGATTTAATCGCTTCCCAATTAGCCTCCCAGCTTTCTGGAGTTACGGTGGGATCTAAATCAAAAATTGACATTGCAGTCATTTCTTGAAAAGAGTAACCATATACTTGGCATGCCGTTTTGTTGGCGTGTTGAATTAAGGCGTTTCTATCGCACCAAAATATAAGATCGGGAGCGTGTTCAATCGTAAAGTGGGAAAAACGGGCGTTGGCTTCCGCTAAAGTTCGTTGCGTTATATCTCTGGAGTAGACGCAGGCGTATTCTTCGCCTTCGAATTCAAAATAATACGCGTGAATTTCCACTGGAAAATTGCGTCCAGTCTTAGTGACCCCAACCGTTTCCAATTGCAAATATTTTTCGGATTTGAATTCTTTCCAGGTTTCTTCCCATGATTCCCTGGGATAGCTGGGGTCTAAATCGTGAATGCTTATGGAAGTCATTTCCTTGGCGGAATAGCCGTATGTTTTGCAAGCGGCTGGATTGGCGCGTTGAATGCGGGCATATTGATCCACCCAGATAATTGAGTCCGGAGAATGTTCTATAGTGAAATGAGAAAGGCGAATACCTCTTTGAAACTCTCCATCTTCGCAATTTTGTGAAATATTATCCTGGCCTTCCATATTAATAAGTGGGCGGAAGTTTTATCGCAGAGTAATTTCGAGGATTCAGGTCGTATTTTTTGAAATAAGACATCAGGGTTTTTAAAGCTAGGGCTTCAGGTTGTTTTTCTTTACTCTTCATAAATGCTTCCCGAGCCAGAGTCATATGGATTACTGCGTTAATTCCATCTTTGCCTTCGTCGTAAACTTTGGCCAAAGAGAATTGACATTTCCCATAGTGAGGGTTGACTTTAACGGCCTCTTCTAAAATTTTTATTTGGTCTCGAATTCTATTTTCTTTAGCCAAATTTTCGCTAACCCGGTATAGCGACTCCGCAAAACCGTCTTTAACGGTTTTATTATTTGGAAATCTTTTTACCGCTTCTTTAAAAGGGACCACAGCTTCTTTATGTCGGCCCAATTTTAGTAATGCCCTACCCAACTGAAAAAATCCTTCGGAAGCAATTCGGGGATTATAAGTTACCGCCGCTTGCAGATGCTTGGCCGCGTCGGAAAACTTATCCTGCTTTGCATAGAGTAAACCCAACGCCAACTGAGGCAATGCTTCCCTTGGACTTGCAGAAATGGCGTTTTTATAATCTTTCATCGCCTTTTTAATGTCGCCTAATTTCTCGTGAATCTGTCCTAGTTGATAATAAGCGTCGACTGTTAGATTTTTATCATATTTTAGGGCCAGATCAATTTTCTTAAAGGCCTCTTCGTACTTCCCCTGTTGAGAAAAAGAAATTCCTATTGATAGATAAGCTGGACCAAATTTTGGAATCACCTTTATAGCTTTTTCAAAAGCTTCTTGCGCGAGGTCATACCTCTTTGCTTTTCCAAAATACTCACATTGTTCTTTATAAACCCCAGCCAGAACTTTTTTAACGACTTCGCTATCAGGCTTAAGTTCAATTGCTTTTTCCAGGGGAGAAATGGCTTCTTCGTCGCGCCCTAAGCTCGCATAAGCTTGTCCTAGATGGAAGAAAGCTTCGTAAAAGTTAGGGTCAATCCTCGTGGCTTCAGTCAAAGGTTCTATGGCGTCTCGGGTTTGTTTTAAATGTATCAGACATTCGCCAAGTTTAAAATAAGAGGAACTGTCATGCGGGTTTTTCTTAATTTTTTCTTTGAATTTTTCCACCATCTCTTTTAGTTTTTCTGGGCTTGGGATGGGGGTTTGCGCTACTTTTTCCGTTTTTTTAAAGCCAAATAAAGCTCGGAAAGAATTCCAAATACGGGCAAGAAAAGTTTCTTGAATTTTTTTTTGGACGGGAAAAGCTGATGATGGTCGTAACATTTTCTGAAACTTGGTTATGCGTAAAAACTAAGGTTTTTCAAATACCGACATTCAAATGAAAAATCGGACGATTAAAGGAAACCTTTAAAATTCAGATTTGCCAGGAGCCTGGCCCTTAAACTCAAGGGATAGGAAATAGCAAACCAGTAAAAACGTCAATTATTAGAGGTCTCCTAAAAATAATAAAAGCGGCAATTCCTAAAGACGCTCCAAAATTTTAGTTTCCAATATACTCGGATTGACAACAACCTAGACAACCTGGAAAAATCGATTCATTTTTCAGAGATTGTCGAAACATCTGATGGTCTTTGGAGTTCCAATTTATTTCGTTATTTGATTCCAATATATTTCCAAGTCTGTAATGAGGACAGCTAAATACGTCGCCATAAGCTGAAACGCCTACCTTGGCCCAAGGAGAAAAACAACGATAGTCTTTGTAAGAACTTTCGTTCGAATAATATCTAAGAATTTCTTCCTTATTGATTCCGTTTGGAGAAAATCTTAATTGAGTTTTAAAGTTTTTACTTTTAGCTTCTAAAGAGTCTAATTGTTCGGCAAGAGTCTTGGAATCTATTTCTTCTACCAATTGAGGTTTCGAACGCAATAGCTCAGCTTGATTATAGCCTTTGCCGTGCCAATATTCGGCTGGATTGCTTAAAACAAAATTACAAACGTCCACGCCAAGTTCTTCTGCATAATCATATAGATAAGCTAAATCATTTACGTTGTTTTTACCAATGACGCAAGTCAAATGAAGCATAGGATAACGAGAACCCAGTCGTTTTTTTGTTTCAACCAATCTTTCCAAACCTTTCGTCGTTTTTCGAAACGACCCGGGTATTTGAGTGCAATGATCGTGGAATTCTTCTTTTCCTTCTAAGGAAACCCCTAAAAAAAATAATCCAGACCCCCAAAAAGACTTCAATCTGTTTTCTAGAATTTTGTCTACGACAGCTTCGTTTAGGGAGGTGCCGTTGGTTATGATATGGACTTTATTGCGAGCGGCCGCAAATTCCATAATGTCGAGAAAATCTTTTTTCATGAAGGCTTCCCCTCCAGTGAAAGTAATTACTGCATATCGGGGAATTTTAGTAATAGTGTCTTTTATTGTTTCCGTACTAAGTTCATTTTTATAAGTTTTGTTTTTTTCTGTATCTTCGATAATTTCCAGAAAATGGCACATGTCGCAACGCAAATTGCATCGATAGGTTACTTCAAAATAAACGTGCAACGGAGGAAAAGCATATTTAGACCATAAATAAAATGGGATGGTTGAATATAACCGAGGCAATTGTTTTTGAAGATTTTTGATTGTAAATGGGTTTCCCATGCGTTTTTTGAGTAATTTCAGCCTTCTAAGCTTAATAAGACTTTTAGGATTGTTTCAAAATTTCGAGGCTTTTTTCGCCCTGGTTAAATAATAAGTCGATAATTGACATGTACGGAACGAATCCCGGATATCTTTGTAGATAAGGAGGATGTTTATAATTGTGATATTCCAGTCGAATATTATAGCTCAAAAATTCAGATTCGTTCAGATAGTCTTTAGCTAAATCGCCTGTTAAATAATGAGTTGCCTCTAGCTTGCGGCATAACGCTAAAATTTTATCGCTTTTTTTTTCGGTAACGCATAGATCGGACGACCTTATTGTAGGCGTTGATATGCCTAACCAGGTTTTTAAATTTTCTGTGAGATCTAGACATAGATCTACCAGTAGATCCCAATCTTTATTTATTATCGTCTCGATTTTAGGAAAATAAAGGTCAAAAAATTTCGTTTTAATATAATTATGGCGAATAGCGTTAAGGTGTTTTATTTGCCAATTAGATGAGGAATCTATTTGAGTTTCCAGAAGAGTTTGCGTATATCGATTTTTTTGAATAACGGGAACCGTTAACCAGGACCAGCCTTCTGCTGTTCGAATTTTATTTCTATTTCTCCAGTCGCGTCGAGTGAATTGAATGTCGTCGAGGTATATAAATCGATCAACTTTTGCAATTTGATCGAAATATCCAATCCAAGGTAAATAAGAAGGTTGTAGGATGGCTATACGCATGGGTTTAAGTTCGGGAAAATTTAAAGCCCATTATAATAGGGAGAAGTTCTGGATACTTATTGATTTGGTCAGTTTTTTTCCCAAAGTTCCTTCATCCAAAGGTAACGTTCCCACCACTTTGGATTATTCCGGTAAAATTCGACAGTTTTTTCCAGACCTTCGTCTAATTTGATAGTGGCTTCCCAATCAACTAGTTTTTTTGCTTTTTGAGCGGAAGCAATATGGCGGGAAACCTGACCAGGGCGGTCTTCAATATAATCTAACAAGCTTTCTGGCTTATTCATTATTTTCAAAATCTTTTTGGCAATATCTAAAACGTTGACGTCCTCTCCGGAACCTAAATTGATTGTTTGACTTTTTACTGTTTTTAGATCCGCGTGGAGAATTTTATCGACTCCATTGCACGTGTCCGACACAAATGTCCAATCCCTGGAACTAAGGCCTTGCCCATGGATAGTCAAGGGTTCGCCTTGTAATGCGCTGACTATAAAGTTTGGTATGGCTTTTTCTATATGTTGGTAAGGCCCATAATTGTTGAAAGGACGAACAATGACGGCAGGTATTCCATATGTGTGCATATAAGAATAAACCAAACGATCAGCTCCCGCTTTTGCTGCCGCGTAAGGGCTTAGTGGATTAAGGGGATGATCCTCATCCATCGCGTCTGATAATGCTGTTCCGTAGACTTCCGAAGACGAGATGTGAATAAAACGCTCAACTGGGTGATTGACTACCGCATTAGCTAAGATTTGAGTGCCTAGAACGTCGGTTGTAAAGAATATGGTGTTATCGTATATAGAGCGGGTAACGTGAGATTCCGCCGCGAAATGAACGACTACGTCGCTTTGTTCGACTAAAGCGTTAACGATATCGGCTCGCGTTATATTTCCATGATAAAATCGAAAGCGATCATCGCGTTTCATTTCTGGAGCTAAATTATCCAAATTACCTGCATAAGTTAACGCATCTAGAAGAATAATTTTGTAATTTGGATATTTACGAAAAATATGATTGACGAAATTACTGCCAATAAATCCAGCGCCGCCGGTAATTAGAATAGTTTTGGAATTTAGGGCCATATGCCAGGAAAAAGAAAGAGCCGAGAAGATTCGCTACAAATTCAAAGAAAATGTTAAGTAAATTTTTGAGGTTCCTTAAATTTTTTCTCAAACTATTAAGGAATGGAGGTTTTTGTGAATTGTCCTTAACACTTAAAAAGATTGAGGATATTTAACCGGTGGAGTATAACATAAAACTATCTTGACGGATGAAAAAAGCCGGTTATAGAAAATCAGCTTATATTGGAATCACCAATTATGCGTTTCTTATTATAGGTTTTACATTAGAGGAAAATTCATGGAAGGCGAAGATCGCGAAGAAAACCTGCAACAAGGCTATTTTAAGATAATCGAGGATTTTGAGGCTAGAATAAAAGCGGATCCCAAGGACGCTGAATCTCGATTTATTTTAGGTTCAATATATGAAGAAGGCGATAATTTTTCCGAGGCTGAAAAAATGTATCGCGAAGTCATTAAATTGTGCCCGGAACATTCGGTAGCCCATTTTAGTTTAGCTAAAATTTTAGGTAAAATTGATAGCTTGGAAGAAGCGCTGGTCGCTTGTAAGGAAGCTGTTAAACTTAATTCTGAAGAACCTGAATTTCATCTCCTCCTTGCCGCTATCTATGATGGCATGGAAAGTCTGGACGAAGCCGCCGAAGCTTGTGAAAAAGCGGTAAAACTAGACCCGGAAGACGCCGAGGCCAACTTTGGATTAGGCTCCATCTACGCCAAATTAGATCGTATCGAACCTGCTATTCAAAAATATAAGGATGCAATTAAGTTAGAGCCTGATTATTTAGAGGCTCATCATAATTTAGCTTTAGCCTATGACGCTAACCAGGATGGTTTCAACGCTATTTTGCATTTAAGAATTGCCAGGGCTTTAATGGAAGAAGAAATGGATTCTAAAGAGGCAATAGCTGAAGTAGAGGAATATTTGAACGAATTGTATGAAGAATACGATTATGAACCCTCAGACTTCGAAGATTCAAACGATGAAAGCGCTACTCAGAACTGAATTTCGCAAATCAGCATGACGCAAGTTGTAAAAAATCAAAAAAACGCCATTAATAAAAAATACCAATTGTTAGAGGTTCTTTTAGCTTTTATCCTCTGACTTTGTATTCCCTGAATAGTTACGTTTTGAAAATTTGTCTTTCGGTAAATTCTTCCCCCTGGTCCAGGTTTAAAGGCGGCGGACAAATCGCCGTTCATTTTTTGGCTTCTGCGTTATCTAAGCGGGGACATGAAGTTCATGTAATATATTCAAAACAGCCTGGAGAGAAAGTCGAAGCGTCTGTTGACTACCATATACATTGGGTTAGGCACTTCAATGTCGCGACGATTAACCTGAATATTTTTTCATTTGGGTTGAAAGCGTGGCGATTGGCTAGAAAACATAAATTTGATGTTTTTCACGGTAATGCGGAAGAAGCTTGTTTTTTTCGCTGGGCGGTTTGCGACGACTCAACCGTTCAAGTTTTTACTTCTCATGCGCCTTTTATTCCCAAAACGGGTATATTAAAAGCGCTTTTTTCTCCCATATTTTTCATTAAAAACATTAATTTTTATTTGCTAAGGCAAGCCGCCGCTAACGCGGATCGGTTAATTGCGTTTAGCCAATTCTCCCGCAATTTAATCGCAGACGGTTTAGGCGAAGCGAGTTTAGACCGTATTCAAGTAGTGTCTCCTGGAATAGACCTTTCTTGGTTTGATGTTATTAGAAAATCGGATGTCTCTGAGGGCGTTGTCTTTTGGGGACGACTGGAAGATGAAAAAGGTATTCCAGAACTTTTAAAAGCCATGCAACTAGTCAAAAAACGTCGAGAGTCTGTCCAGCTCAATCTAATTGGAGAAGGTAATAAAGAGAGTTCCTATAGAAATTTAATAAAAGAATTAGGGCTAAACGTTAATTTTTTGGGGTGGAAAACACAGAGTGAAATTCAAGAATTGGCCGGTAAAAGCGCGTTGGGAGTATTTCCATCGCGAATAGAGAGCTTTGGATTAGCCGTCGCCGAAGCTCAAGCCGCAAATCTTCCAGTTATATGCACCAAAGCGGGAGCGCTTCCGGAAATCGTTGAACATGGGGTAACGGGTAGAGTTGTTCCTTGTCAATCGTCAGAAGCTTTAGCGAATGCAATTTTAGAAGCATTGGAAAATAAAAAACGATCCAATGAAATGGCCCAATTAGGTTGTGAAAGAGCTAAGAAAAGGTTTTCTTGGGAAATTGCCGCCAAAAATACGGTGGAGATTTATAAGAAAGCTGTTAAAAGTTAGTCTGCCGCCATACAAAACCGGTTTCTTCCTTGCTCTTTGGCCTTATACAGGGCAGCGTCCGCTTCCTTGTAAAGAAATTCCCACTTGGGGTTAGATTTCTTAAAAAGAGCTCCGCCGATACTGATCGTGATTTTAATTTTGTTGTTTGTTTGGAGGTCAACGGGTTGATTTTCAATAGACATTCTAAGTTTTTCTGCGACGACAAAAACGCCTTTCGAATCAATTTCTGGCATTAAAATAGCGAATTCTTCCCCGCCCCATCTTCCTATAAAATCAACTTCTCGAATATTGTTGCGGCAAATTTGCGCCAAATGCTTGAGGGTTATGTCGCCCACCTCGTGCCCATAAGTATCGTTAACCTTTTTAAAATGGTCGATATCTATCATCAAAAAAGCTAGATTTTTATCGTATCTTGACGCACGTTCAATTTCTCGCTTTAAAAGGTTTTCAATGGTTCCACGGTTCATAATTCCAGTCAAAGCGTCGACTTCCGCGAGGTTTTTAAGTTTTTTTTCAATTTCTTTGCTATCAGTAATATCCCTAAGAATTGCTGTTAAATAAACGTTTGCTTGCATTCCCACTTTTATTATAGAAACTTCGCAGAAAAAAATAGTACCGTCTTTTTTTAACCCTTTGACTTCAATATTACTCCTCATGTTCATTAATCTTGAAACAACCTTACCGGATAAGAAGCTTTTTATGTGGTCGTTATGTTTTTCATGATATTCGGGAGGAATTAATTTGTTGATATGCTGTCCAATAATTTCTTTTGATTGATAACCAAAGGTTTTTTCGGCTTCTTTATTAAAGAAAACCAATTTAAGATCTTCATCGATAGTTAAAATAGAATCTGCGGCAAGTTCGACAATTTTGCTAAAAAAAGCCTCTTTTTCTTTTAAAGAGCCTTGGATATTGAAACTGGGGTCAAGGGTTTCCATGAATTTTTAAACCAAATGATTTGATAAATATATAGGGGCTTGATTGTTTTTTTAGATGGCAGTGCGTCAAAAAAGATTTAAGCTTATGGTGGAAACGGCTAATTATTAGCGTTTTTCGGCATAATCGATTGGATCTATTTCCCCGGCTTCTTGAAATCCTTTTAACCTTAAAACACAGCTATCGCATACGCCGCAGGAGAGTCCTTCGATATTAGGATCGTAACAGCTATGCGTTAATTTGTAGTCGACTCCGAATTCTAAACCTTTCCGAATAATTTCAGCCTTGGATAGTCGAATAAGAGGCGCATGAATTTTAATTTTAGTTTCATCTTCGGTTCCGGCTTTAGTGGCAAGGTTGGCTAATTTCTCAAAGGCGGATATATATTCTGGCCGGCAATCCGGGTAACCGCTGTAGTCAACGGCATTCACCCCAACAAAAATATTGTCGCATTTATTCACTTCTGCGAAAGCTAACGCGTTGGCTAAAAAAATAGTATTTCGCGCGGGTACGTATGTGATGGGAATACCAGAGGAAATTTCATTTTCATTACGGTTTTTAGGCACTGGAATATTGTCGTTGAGAGCCGATCCGCCAAAAAGGTCTAGTTTGACGATTCTGTGGTTTTCTACGTTGAAATTTTTTGCAAGCGCCTTGGCTTTTTCTAGTTCCAATGAATGCCGCTGTTCATAATCAAAACTTAAGGCAAATATTTGGAATCCATCTTTTTTAGCGATAGCAAGAACGGTTGCAGAGTCTAATCCTCCGCTTAATAAAATGACGGCTTTGTGATTCATGGAAAAATATCTGTGTTTTTGGCTTTTAAAAAGAATTTAGTGAACCTTGACAAGGTTCTTTGCTATTATATAATTACAAGTTTTAATCCAAGCAGGACTCTTCTTCGTTTTTATTTATGTTTGATAATTTATCAGATCGCCTAGAGGCTATATACAAAAAATTAAAAGGCCGAGGCAAGTTAAAAGAAGCGGACGTTGACGAGGCGTTACGCGAAATTCGTGTCGCTTTGTTAGAGGCGGACGTTAGCCTTTCTGTCGCAAAAGAATTTTTGGCTGATATTCGCGAAAAAGCTATTGGTCAAGAAGTTCTTGCCAGCTTAACGCCTGGTCACCAAATGGTGAAAATCGTCAATGACGAATTAACGGAATTATTAGGAGGAACCGTTTCAAACCTTGAGTTCTCCGCAAATCCTCCGACTATTGTTCTTATGGCGGGTTTGCAGGGATCTGGTAAAACCACTTCGTCCGGTAAATTAGCTAAAAAATTAAAAAAAGAAGGTAAAAAGTGTTTGTTGGTGCCTGCCGACGTTTATCGTCCTGCGGCGACCGAGCAACTTACAATATTAGGTAATGATTTAGGGGTAGATGTTTTTTCTCCGGGAGATTCTAAAGATCCAGTAGAAATTTGTGAAAAAGCCGTTTTGCAGGCTAAAAAATCGCTGGCTCATGTCGTTATTCTTGATACAGCGGGTAGACTGCAAATTGACGAAGACCTAATGGAAGAGTTGCGTCGTATTAAAAGCAAAGTGAATCCAAATGAAACTTTGTTAGTTGCCGATTCAATGATGGGACAGGAAGCCGTTAATGTCGCTAAATCTTTCCATGACGCGATAGGGGTGGACGGAATTGTTTTGACAAAAATGGATGGCGACGCAAGAGGCGGAGCCGCATTATCCATTAAAAAAGTAACCGGTAAACCCATTAAATTTATTGGTACCGGGGAGAAGTTAGACGCTCTTGAGCCGTTTTATCCCGAAAGAGTTATTTCCCGTATTTTAGGAATGGGCGATGTTTTAACTTTAATTGATAAAGCCGAGGAAGCATACGACCAGGAACAAAAATCCAAACTTCAGAAAAAACTAAAAAAGAATAGCTTCACGCTCGAAGATTTTCAGGATCAACTACAACAAATAAAAAAAATGGGGTCTATACGTCAATTGATGGGAATGATTCCAGGTGCGCAAAAATTAAAGAACATGGATGTTGACGATAATGCTTTAGTAAAAGTAGAAGCTATTATTAATTCCATGACGCAAAAAGAACGGGAAAGTCATAAAATAATTAATAGCAGTCGGAAGCGGAGGATTGCAACTGGCAGCGGAACTACGGTCAACGACGTGAATAAGCTATTAAAACAATTTGCTCAAATGCAAAAAATGATGAAAAAATTCTCTGGCGGTAAAATGAAGGGCGGAATGAATATGAATAATTTGATGGGCGGTCGAGGATTTAGTCCATTTTAATTATAAATAGGAAAGTTTTTTAATTTTGTTTATTTAAGAACCAAAGGGTGTTTGCAAGAAGGTTGGGAAGTAAACTTAAATTTTACTAATTTTTTTTTAGCAGGAGGCTAATTTGGCTGTAGTAATTCGATTGAGTCGGCGTGGGGCGAAGAAAAAACCCTTTTACAGAATTGTAGCCGCTGATAAGCGGTGCCCTCGCGACGGAAAATTTATTGAAGTATTAGGTACGTTTGATCCTTTAAAGGAAGAAGATGGCTTGAAGATGAACCCCGAAAAAACTCAGTCTTGGTTGAAAAACGGGGCGAAACCTTCCCAAACGGTTGCGGCTTTAATTAAAAAAGCTGGAATTGTTACGGAGAACTAAATTTCCTGGTTATTCTTAAAGCGCTTCTTGGTTTTTAAATAGGCTGTGCGTTAACTCGAATCTGAGTAGCTGTTATCTCTAACTGGAGATCGTAAATTATTTTACGGTCGGGGAGCAAGTTATGAAAGATCTAATATTGTTGATTGCGAAGTCGTTAGTGGATAAACCGGAAGAAGTTGATTTAAAAGAAGTTGAAGGAGAAAAAACCACAGTTTTAGAATTGCGTGTTGCGAAAGACGATTTAGGAAAAGTGATAGGCAAACAAGGTAAGACTGCCCGAGCTATGAGAACGATTCTTAATGCGACCGCTACAAAACTGAAAAAAAGGGCAGTTTTGGAAATTATTGAATGAAGGATTGGGCGCCATTTGGCAAAATTGCCAAACCGCATGGTTTAAAAGGGGAATTAAAATTTTATCCCTTTGTTTCTAATCCAGACCTCTATAAGAACGTAAAGACCGTTGCTTTTGATGGCCAAAACCCTATACGGGAAATTCAAATTGAATCGCTCCGAGGGGCTAAACTCCCTTTCATTATCAAACTAAAGGGATGCGATTCGATTGATAGCTCAAGCGAACTTCGAGGAAAAATTCTTTTAGCTCCTCGTGATCAATTTCAGAGTTTGCCTGATGGTCGGTATTATTGGTTCGAAATTGAAGGGTTGGATGTATACGATACCCAGGGGATTTACCATGGCCGAGTAGAAGAGGTCATGGAAACGGGAAGCAACGATGTTTATGTAGTCCGCAATGGGAAAAAAGAATTGCTATTGCCCGCTATAGATTGGGTCGTAAAAAAGGTTGATTTGGAGGGTAATCGCTTGACTTTTGAGTTTATCGAAGGCTTGGGCTAGGCGATGCAATTTGATATCTTATCGATCTTTCCAGAAATGTTTGAGTCCGTTTTCCGAGAAAGCATAATTGCGCGAGCTAGGGAAAAAGGATTAGTTGATATTCTAATTCACAACTTAAGAGATTATAGTCAAAACAAACATAAAAAAGTAGACGATTATCCATTTGGCGGAGGAGTCGGCATGGTGATGGGAGTTGAACCTATCGCTTTAGCTTTAGACGCGTTAAAAAAAGACGATTCTCCAACATATACAGTTTTGATGTCCCCATCTGGAAACCGATTAAATCAAAAAAAAGCGAGAGAATTAACAAAGTATAAAAAGATTATTTTAATTTGTGGAAGGTACGAAGGGGTAGACGAGAGAGTCGCTTTACATTATGTAGACGAGGAAATTTCCATAGGAGACTATATTTTATCAGGCGGCGAAATTCCAGCCATGGTTTTAGTCGATGCTGTGACTCGGCTAATACCTGGAGCTTTGGGGGATCCAAGGTCTTCGGAAGAAGAATCTTTCGAACAAGAATTATTAGAATACCCTCAATACACGAGGCCAAGGGAGTTTCGGGGCTATAAAGCTCCTGAAGTTCTATTTTCTGGAAATCATAAAGAAATCAAGGAATGGCAAAAACGCCACGCTTTAGAAAAAACAGCGCGCCGTAGACCCGACCTTTTGGATAAAATTGAAATAAAGAAAAACTAAAACGATCATTCACTAAAAGCTTTAGTTTTTAATATAACTTTGGGGAGTTAAAAATAATTAATAAGGAGGTAAATAGCTACCTTATTTTTAAAGAATTTTTCTGATATGGGTTTTTTAGGTTAAAAATTGTGGCTGACGTTCATTTAGCTTTAGTTCACTACCCGGTATATAACAAAAGAGGAGAAAAAGTGGTTTCTTCGATAACCACTTTGGATATTCACGATATTTCTCGTATTTGCAGGACCTATAATGTCTCTAACTTTTTTGTTATAACCCCTTTAAAAGCCCAACAGGAGTTGGTCAATAGGATGATTGGACATTGGCAAACGGGTTACGGGGCTGAATACAACCCGAGTCGTAAACAAGCGTTATTAAAAACAGTTGTTAAACGTTCTTTAGAAGACGCAATTGATAGCCTTGAAGAGGAATTTGGAGAAAAACCTAAAACAGTAGCTACAGGAGCAAAAAATTCGGGCCAATGCGTTAGCTTTGAAGAGTTTGGCAAAGAATTAGCTAACTCAGGAAATATTTTGCTTATTTTTGGCACTGGTTGGGGGTTAGCTAAAACTGTATCGGAAAATTCCGATTTTATTTTGGAACCAATTAAAGGAAAAGGCGAATATAATCATTTGCCAGTTCGCGCCGCAATTGCTATTATTCTAGATCGCCTTTTGTCTGAAAAATAAAGAGTTGTTTTATAAAAAAAAATTGCGAGTCATTCGCTACATAAATTCAAGAATAGAGTTTAACAAGATATTTTAGATTCGCGCTTTTATAACAGTTAATACCGAAACTCTCCTTTAGGACTATTTAAAGAGTTTCGATAAAGATGTTGCCAAAAATATAGAAAAAGGAGTTGTAGTCAATGAACTTGATCGACGCTGTCGAAGCGGAACAATTAAAAGAAAGTCCTCCAGAGGTCCATATCGGCGATACAGTAAAAGTCCATATGAGAATTGTTGAGGGGGAAAAGGAAAGAATTCAGGTAATCGAAGGCGTTGTAATACGGATGCACGGCGGCGGTATTCGAAAAACCTTGACAGTTCGAAAGGTTTCTTTCGGTATTGGAGTGGAGCGTATTTTCCCAATTCATTCGCCACGTGTAGAAAAAATTGATATTGTGAAACGAGCTAAGGTAAGAAGAGCTAAGTTATATTATCTTAGAAACTTGCGTGGTAAAGCGGCTCGCTTAAAAGAGTTGAGGAAACCGGGAACAGGTAAGAAAAAAACAAAAGCCAAGTCAAAAGGAAAAGCAAAGGCGAAAGCAAAATCAGCTTAATTTCTTTGGTTCAGGAATTATGACGATTGCCTGATTTTACTGAATAAAGCCTTAACAAATATATTTTTAAATCCCTAAAAAACCGTTATTTTGAAATAAGATTATAATGAAAATCAAAATTTTAATTTTTCTTTCGATTTTTTTAGGTTTTGTATTGGCTGACTCTGCTTTTGCTAATAGGGATGTGCATCATAATCACAAATCCCGTATTTCGCCATTTGACAGCGATTTGGATGGGAAAAAAGCTCACTGCTTGCTAAACAAGAGTCATCATTTTCTGCATTGTTTGTTAAAAAAGGGGTCCCAAAATACCCCTTCTTTGCATTCGTATTGTGGTAATTCTCCTTTTTCTAAAGGAGCGCAACAAACGAATTTTCAGAAAAACTTTGCCCAAATATTTTTTGAGAATTCTAAATTGCCCAAACCTAATGATTCTCCTCAAAGTTTTGTATTAGACTTCCAATCTTATCGTTCCATTTTAGGGACGCCGCCGATTCCTCCTCCGCGCCTTTCTTAAATTTATTTTCTAAAAAGTTTAAGAGCAAGTCGCTACTAGTTCATGGTAGCGTTGTTATTTCCTAATTTTATATTTTGAAATAAAACCAGAGTTAAAAGACCTTACGTTGTTGAACTCAGGTTAATAGTTTCTGATTCAGAGTATGGAGGAGTGTTTAATGAAACGTATTTTTTCAATATTCTTTTTAGTCTTGAATTTAGCGGTTTGGTTTATTCAGTCGTCAGTTGAAGCTTATGTCGGTTTATGTTGTGCGCACTGCGGCGGGAATATGCCTATGAATATCCCAGGCGGCGGTATTCCAGAGACTCATGAATTTCGAGTAAAAGTTGGCCAGAATTATATGAGAATGGGGCCGTTTAGAAGCGGCACAAATGATATCAGTACGACTTCATTATTAGGAAACCCAGCGCAAGACGGTAAATTTGTCGTTGCCCCATCCGAAATGCGTATGTGGATGACGATGGCGAGCGTTGCTTATTCATTTACCGATAATTTTGCCCTCATGGCAATGACTGGCTATAGATATAGCGAAATGGATATGGAATTTAACGCGGTCGCCAATGCGGCTACCGGTAGTAATGGGTTTACGATGAAAGCCGACGGCATGACAGACGTTAAAGTAATGGGAAAATATCGTTTGTATGCTGACGACGATTTAGCGCCTGCAAATCAGTTATCCGCTGTTGTTGGATTATCTTTTCCTACTGGCGAAGTCGATTCGCGTTTTAGAAATAATCCAATTCCAGGGATTAACGATACTCTTCAACCCTTTCGAATGCAGCAGGGAAGTGGAACCTACGATCCTATTTTAGGGTTGACCTATCAAACAGCCAAAGATCCTTATTGGTTTGGTCTTAACGCCATTTATACAGGCAGATGGATGGATAATGAACAGGGGTACCATCAGGGACAAGAGGTTAGGGTCGATGCTTATACCATGTATCAATTTCACCCAAAAGCATTGGTGGAAGTTCAGTTAAATTTCCATCATGAAGGGCAATACAGCGACGAACCCGATGCGCAAAAATTTGAAGGCGCCGGTCACGTTGGTTTTAATCCTGCCGCTCCTTTTACAAGTCCGTTATTCAACCCCGATTTTTATGGCGGAACTAAATTAAATATTACAGGCGGCTTTCAGTATCAGCCATTTGACTTACAAATTGTTGAGTTGCTTGTTTCAACGCCAATTATTCAAAACCTCCATGGTCCTCAATTAGCGGAAGACTGGAGAATAATGTTTAACTATTATATTGAAATTCCAACAAAGAAGAGCCGCCGTTATGTTGGAACCAAAGCTCCAAAAGAGTTGGGATTCTAACATGACGACTTTTTTGGAAAAACAGAGACCGCAAAAAACACTCCTCCTGGTGGGCAGCCTGGTCGCTGCCTTGGTCTCTTTTTCCTGTGCGGGAATGCAATTGCCTGATCCAGAGTCGCCAGGAGCTCGTGTTTTCTCAAAAAAATGTTCTATGTGTCATGGCCTTCCCCATCCTTCAAGGCATTCTAGAGTGGAGTGGGATCATTATTTGGAGCTAATGAAAAGTAACATGGATAAAAAAGGCATTTCGTATAGCGCTGAGGAAATTAGGACTATAAGAACTTATTTACATCGTTTCGCCAAAGGAGCAACGTCATGAAAAATCCGTGGTTATCGAGATTAAGCGTCATCTTCATCGCGATTTGTGCGGTTTTAATGCCTGGTTTAATTTGGGCGCAATCGGAACTTTCAGCGAATTTAGGAATAGTCGAACCGAGAACGATTAAACAGGCCCCTGATTTTGCTTTAAAAACTTTGGATGGTCAAATAGTGAAATTGAGCGATTTCAAAGGAAAACCTGTTTTATTAAATTTTTGGGCAACCTGGTGCGAAGCGTGTAAAAAAGAATTTCCCGCTATGCAACGTTTGTACTCTCAACTTAAAGGCGATGGATTTGAAATTATCGCAGTTTCTGTTGATAGAAGAAATCGAGATCGAATAGAAGAATTTGTTAAAACCTATGGAATCGATTTTCCAATATTGTTAGATCCTCAGCAAAAAGCTCGTAGAGGTTATTTTATTAGAGGGTTGCCGACAAGTTATCTAATCGATTCTGCTGGAGATTTGAGAGGGTTTATTTCCGGCGCTAGAGCTTGGGATCATATGGCTTCAAAAAAAGCTCTTTTAGATATATTTAGAAACGTTAAGCTGAGTAAGGCTCTAAACCCTGTTGTTGATTAAGTTGATCTTCCCCTATGAAAAGATTTAAGTGTTTTTTTCTTTTCTGGGGGAGCTTCTTGTTTTGTTGTTTTCCCGCCTCTGTTTTCTCACAAAATGTATCCAACCATCTTCTTAAAAAATTAGATTCTTTTTATTATTATCCGCAAAAAAATGGTTTAACAGGTCTGGTTGCGACTGTTGTTTTAGAAACAAAACTTTCTAGCGACAATACGCTTAAAAAAAGTCCGCCAGTCAAGTTTGCATGGAATAGCGTGTCTGACAAAAGAACTTTTAGAGTTGTAGACGAATCTTTAAATGTTTCTGAGCAGGAGCAAAAAAGTTTATTACAATTTTTTTCTAACTACAAAGAAGTTCTTCTTCCTCAAACGTTAGTTCAAAAGTTTTCTCGGTATTCGGGAAAAGTTTCTCAGGGTAAATACGGAACTCGATTAGAATTCGAAATTAACGATTTTCAGGAAGGAATGTCGAGATATTCTCTCTTTATAAACGGTAAGTTGGGTAACGTATCCAGGATGGTAATTGACAGGATAGAAGCTCCTACAAAAATTTCCGGCGCGTTCAAATACGTAAAAAAAAATAACCGTTGGTTAGTTTCCGAAAGCGTTGCTCGCTTCAATTTAGGTAATCAGTCTTATATGGAGAAAACGCGCTACTATTATGCGCGAATTGAAAATGTTTGGCTGGTAAACCGTATTGATCAAACCTTAATGCGAGAAAATAAGAAGCTTTCTAGATATATTTTCAGAATCAAAGATTATTTATTGAATTGGTCAGGCGATTGATATCTACCCGTTCCCTCTAGAGCTAAATTTTTTATAGTAGACAAAAAATATATTACTTCTAGTTTTCCTTCCCGGTTTTATTGAGTACCCATTGATAGCAAAAATATAATAGATTTCTTAATATTGATAGGGCTTTACTGAAAATTTTTTTGGAAGGTTATTAAAATAATATAAACAGTAAGTCAGTATTAGGAATTCCAATTATTTTTATGAAAAATTCCGATTCCAGAATATAAAATTCCCGAAATATGAAATAATTTGATTTGAAAAAAACTCTACAGTCGATAGTTTTAAAATTTAAAAATCAAATAAAAACCTTATTACTTTTTTACTTTTAAATAGTTAAAGCATATTTAGCATATTTGTAAAACTGCATGTAGAATAAATTTGAATAAAATGTGTGGCTACTTGAATTATTTTTATGGGGATAACTTTTTATTGTTTTTTTATGGAAATATTTATTTCTATTTATCCTTATTAATTAGTAAGTTTCATGGTTTTTGATTTTTGTTATCATTTATTTTTTTGCGTTCTTAACTTTTTCAATTTTTATAAAGTCGATGAGCTTTTATTTATTACATTTTTGTCACTTTTTTTTAAATGTATAATTGATTTATTTAATTATAGTTATAGATTTTTTTTGATTTGGAATTCCAAAAATATGTTGATTCGATTAATTTTCTGGTTTAAGATATCGAATCTTCGTATAAAAATTTGAAAAGCAAAAAAAAATTTTTCAACTAACTAAAACAGTTGAGGAAAGTGTAGTTTTATTTGTGAGACTGTTTTCTAACCGTTTGACAAAATATATAAAACGAATTTTCCATTTATAAGGCAAAGCCTACAGGAGAATAGTTATGTTTACTTGGTTTGACCATTTAAAAGTAAGGACGCAAATTAGTATCGGATTTGCGATAGTAGTGTTGGTTTTGATTGGAACGGTTTCGTTTTCTATAGTTGAAAGTCAAAAGGGAAAAGAGTCTTTCGAAAGATTGGTTCAACTTAGAATGCCAACAGCAAAAAATACTTTGAAAATGCTAAATGGGGTAAACCATTCTTTGGCGGCATTAAGAGGGTGGATGATATTGGGGAAAGATAACTTTAAAGAAGAAAGAGCGACAGCGTGGGGATTGGAAATTGAACCTGCTTTTAAGGAAATGGAATCCTTATCCAAAAATTGGACTGATCCTGATAACGTAAAAACTTTGGAACGAATTAAACTTGATTTGGAAAAATTTAAACAATTCCAGAAAGAAATTGAAGATATCGCACAAACTGTAGAAAATACGCCCGCTAACAAAATCTTATTTAAAGATGCAGCCCCTCAAGCGGCGGTAATAATTTCTGCCATTACAGAGATGATTGATCTTGAGGCCAAATTGGAAGCCACTCCAGAACGAAAAGAATTGTTAGGGGTTATGGCCGATATTCGAGGTAGCATGGGGATGGTATTGGCAAATATTCGAGCATTTTTACTTTCTGGCGATCAAAAGTTTAAAAGCAACTTTGAAGCCATGTGGCAAAAAAACAACGTTCGTTATTCTTTGTTAATCACGAAAGTCCACTTATTAACGCCTGATCAAAAAGCCGCTTTTGAAAGGTTGGGAAAGGCTAGAGAGTTATTTGCGCCCCTTCCCCCTAAAATGATAGGGATTCGTGGAGGAGAAGGATGGAACTTGGCGAATACGTGGTTGAGAACTAAAGCGGCTCCGACGGCTTTTCGTATTAAACAAGGTCTGGACTCCATGTTGAATAGCCAAAATACTTTATTAGGTAAAGATATGGCCATTGCAAAGTCTGACAGCGAACGTTTTAGTTCGGCTCTTTGGACGTCTTTGATTTTTGGCACTGGTTTATCAATTTTTGTCGCTTGGTTAATAACCTCTCTTGTTTTGCGTAAATTAAATCGCGCTTGGGCTGAATCCGATAAAATTAAGTCGGTTGTGGAAAATTTACCCATTAATGTTATGCTGGCCGATAAGAATCTCCAAATTCAATATGTGAATCCGGAAACGCGAAAGACTTTAAGATCCTTACAAGACTTAATTCCTGTTAGCGCCGAAAACTTAGTGGGGGAAACTATTGACGTTTTTCATAAAGATCCTAAAAAACAACGCCAATTATTGGAAAACCCTAATAATCTGCCAATTCAATCGCTGATCAAATTAGGGAATGAAACTATTGATTTATTGGTTAACGCAGTAAGGAACAAGGATGGAGAATATTTAGGACCCATGGCGGCCTGGACGGTTGTGACTGAAAAGATTGAAATGCAAGAGAGAGAACGAAGAAGCGCTAAAGAGTTGCAAAACAAGGTGGATAAAATATTGGTATCGGTGGATGCGGCCGCTCATGGCGATTTAACGTGTGAAGTAGGTGTTTCTGGCAATGACGCAATTGGAAAAATGGGCGAAGCTTTGGCTGAGTTTATTAATAAATTGAGAGTTGGAATAACAAAAATTGTAGAAAATACGGAGCACTTGGATGGTTCCTCGCAACATATGACTTCCATCAGTCACCAATTGGCTTCAAACGCTCATGAAACTTCCAAGCAGTCGACAATTGTATCGCAGGCTTCTGGACAGGTTTCTGCTAGCGTTGAGACTGTTTCCGCAGGGGCTACGGAGATGAGCGCTAGCATACGAGAAATCTCTAAAGCGGCAAGCGACGCAGCTCAGGTTTCCCAAAAAGCGGTGGATATTGTTGAATCTACAAATAAAATAGTTCAGAAGTTGGGTGATAGCAGCGGAGAAATTGGACAAGTAATCAAAGTTATTAATTCTATTGCCGAACAAACAAATCTGTTGGCCCTAAATGCCACAATCGAAGCGGCTAGAGCGGGAGAGGCGGGGAAAGGTTTTGCGGTTGTCGCTAATGAAGTTAAGGATTTAGCCAAAGAAACCAGCAAGGCCACGGAAGATATTGCGCAAAGAATTGAGTCAATTCAACAAGACACGGATCAAGCTGTTAGCGCTATTGATGAGATTACGGAGGTCATAAAACGGATTGACGATATTTCGGGAACAATTGCAAGCGCGGTTGAAGAACAAACGGCGACAACTTCAGAGATTGAACGCAATATTCTTGAAGCGTCTAATAAGACTATAGAGATTAACGAAAACATTTCGGGAGTCGCGCAAGCCGCAGAAGATACTTCCGTAGGGGCTTCGCAAACTAACGATGCTTCTGGAGCTTTAGCTCAAATGGTTTCGGATCTTAAAGGTGTTGTTAGCTTTTATAAGTTAGGTAATGGTAACAAGTAGTTTTGTTCAATGACAATTCGTTAATTTTTTCGTTAATGGTTGAGGGAATATCGCTTACCATTAGTGAATTTATTTTATTTGAAGAATTTATAATTAGGGAACCTTCAAAAATTCAGATTTGCAGGCCTGGTCCTTAAATTCAAGGGCTAGGCGATTGCAAACCAGTAAAAATGCCATTTAGAGCGCATGACTCGTTTTACGCGTTGATTGATTAACGACTAGGATTTCGTGATTTACTTTGCGTGTCATTC
>CAYFMN010000003.1:168389-195802 GCA_964344185.1 uncultured Nitrospinota bacterium | reverse complement strand
CCGCTTAACTACCTGTCCACTTATTCCGGGGAAGATCACTTTTCTAAAGCAAGCGGTCATAGGCAATGACGGCAAAATGCTGTTACCGCAGAAATCTAAATCAATAATTCCATTTATATCTGGCAAAGTTGATATTCCTAAAGGTTACATTCCTTTATCCGGTCCTATCGCTAAGCTAAAGAAATCAATGGAGGTTTGGTATAAACAAGGTTCGATCAATCGTATGCGCTCACAGATCGACTTTGACGGCAAACAGGAAAAGAGCTTTCAGGATTCAGGCCCAAGGGCGGCTTATAAGCTTGTCATGAAAGAGCTTTATGATAGCAACTTTATTTTCGAGGAAGTAACAAGCGAAGTAAAGGAGCGAACCGGAAAGGATATCGCCCCCGATCAAGACCCGTTTAAATTGGCGACATTCTACAAAGGGAAAACGCTTTCTATCGCCGAAACGATGGTTAGGAAGGCGATGGTCGATCCGTTTGGCCGTCGTGTTGGCCTTTCCTTAGTCGATGCGATCAAACCCGCCGCTATTAAAAACGAAAAAGACATGACCGACTGGATAACCTACGCTATGGCCTTAAGAGCAAAAAACAACCATACGAGAGGAATTGAAAGCGGTTTTGAAGGCGTTGACATTCAGCATGTAATTGAAGTATTTGGAGAGCGTAAAGGCTGGAATGAAGCCGCTAAGAACGTTTCAACGTGGGCCGACCAACTCCTTGATTGGTATGTTTGGAGCGGCGACTTAAGCGCGGAAACCAAAGCCTTATTTAGAGATCTTAACCCGATTTACTTGCCGTTTATGCGGGTGTTCAGGGAGTCTATGGATACTTCCAGCATTAACGGAGGATTTGAGCAAAAGGGTTCGGCGGTTAAGAGGCAAAAAGGATCAACTAGACCGTTTAAAAACCCAATGAAAAGCTTTATTGAATCGGCGGCGGCTGTTGTCTCAAGATCGACCAAAACCCGCATTGCAAGGGCCGTGGTTGAACTTGGAAACGAAAAAGGTTTAGGCGATCTTGTTGTTAAGGTTCCGCTTGCTCCAAAGGCTCAAAAAGTAAATGTGGCTGATGTGGCCCAAAGATCAAGGAAATTGCAAGAAGCCTTGACCGAATATCAAGAGAACAACCCAGGAGACATTGACTTAAACGAAGTTGTCGAGCTTTGGTATAGAGACTCTAATTATTATGGGAAAGACAACGTTATCGCTATTTGGAGAAATGGAAAACTGGAATTGTTCGAAGTGCATAAAGACCTATACCAAGCTCTTAAGGAAACGGACCCACCCTTAATTAATTCAAAAATATTATCGGTGTTCGCTTCCGTCGCTCGATTGATGCGCCTTGGTTTTACGGGCTTAAGCTATTCCTTTTCCTTCTTCACCAACCCCATAAGGGATGCGGCGTGGGCGGCTGTTCTGACTAAAAAGCGGTTCCAATTGCCAATAATGAATACTCTAAGGGGAGCGGTAAAGGAAATAACGGCGCCGCCAAATTCCATTACAGATAGAGCGTTAAATTCCGGCTTGCAAATGGCAACCATGATGGGCTTTGACCGGAAGGCTACAACCAAAATGTATGACGATCTAGTCAGAAGGCAATTAGGAGCTTTCGGCAAAACGTTGCATTTAAGCCCGTACAATTTAACCACAACCGCTTTGGACAAGGTACGCGGTTTTTTCCAGTTCTTCGAATTAGCTCCAAGGATTGTAGAGCTTGAGACGTTCAACCGTATCCAAAAAGAGCATCCCGAATGGTCCGAGGATGCGGCCTTTATCGAGGCCTTTAACAACGCGCAGGACGTGACGGTTAACTTTACGAAATCAGGCAGAACAAGCCGAACCATTAACCAGATAACCGCATTTTATAACGTCGCTCTACAAAGCCCTAACAAGCTTTTAAGGGCGTTTAAAGCCAATCCAGTACGAACGCTGTTTAGATCATTTATGTATGTTACGATTCCCGCTCTACTTATGTGGGATGAGGTCAAGGATGAGGAATGGTATAAAAACATTCCTCCTGAATGGAAATACCTAAATATGTGGACGGAATTAGACGACGGGCGAGTAGTCCGAATTCCTGGAGCGCATGAGCTTTTTATCCTCTTTGGCGGTTTAGTCGTTGCCGGACTAGACGAAGCCCGAAACAAAGACAAAGAAGCGGTAGACGGAGCCATGAAAGCCCTTAAAAAGTTGACCGTTCAACCGTTCACCTTGGAAGGCTTAACCCCTTCATTGGCCAAGCCGTTTATTGAGGTATTAGGTAATTCCAATTGGTTAGGCCATCCAATAGAGCCTGAATGGATGCGCGACGAAAAAACCGGATTACCTATTGAAGATAGAAAACGTTATTACACGCCAGAATTATCAAGCGAAATATCCAAGGCATTTCGAATGCTAGGCTATGAGGTTTCGCCTATTCAAACCCATCATATCCTGAAGCAATTAACAGGAAATCTTTATACAACAGGATCAGGATTTATCGATATGATATCTGGCGACAAGCCCCCTGCAGAAAGAATGAATCCAAACCCAGTTACCTTTTTAAAGTTTCCAAATAGACCGACAAGGCAACTGGAACAATTCTATACAGAAATTAGAAACCTTCAGCAGAAGAAGAACGCCAGAAAAGCAAGCGGTCAGGAGATACTACGCCTTAAACAGATGAACCAGTTTAAAGGGAGACTTAAGAACCTACAGGCCCTTATTAGGCGGGAGCAAGTCAAAAAGACCCCTGAATCCTTGAAAGAGATCAATGAAATTTATGGACGCATGGCCAGCCAGTTAAACAGGTTTTATGGGAATTGAGCCCTGAAGTAGTCAACTAGCCAAGTAGCGAACCGGACAAACACAACAATATAAGCTGCCCTTAAGAAAGCGTATAAAACTTTTTTACCTAAAGAATCCTCTTGCTCTTCGATTATTTCAATCGTGGCGGGTTGATCGTAAGGAAGATAATCTTTTTTGATTGGTTTGGGCATGATTCAAATATAAATGCGTTCCTAGAAATGGTCAAGAAGGGCTTAGACGACGAAACAAGGCGTTTTCAAGGTTATTTCCAGCTAAATAGCCAACTCTAAAGGGTTTTTGTTTGTCGATGAAGAATTACATCTAATTTTAATTGACATGATATCATGGGAGAATTATATTATTCCTAACTAGGGTATTTGAAAAATACAGCTCAGATTTTCAGCTTAAAGGTTCCTCCCTGGCGATAAGAGCCCAAGGGGCTCTTCCAGTGGATAGCCAGGGAGGTCACTCAGTAATAATAATTTCCTCCGGTTTCAAAAATATCAAATTCGCTTTTAATTCCTTCTTTTATAAGATCATAAGATCTTGAATCCTCCCTTTCCCACTTACGAAATATAGCCCAATTACAATAATCCGCTATTTGTAGTTCCATGCTTGATTTTGATGAATGATGCATTATCCTTGAAGGGACATCCGGCAGGATATCTTTTAGCTTTAATTTAATGGCTTTTTCTACATGTTTTCTTTTCTTCTGGACAGGGATTTTATCGGTAATGACTATTACTTCGTCTAAATCATTTACGTCAACGTCATTCACGGTAGGGCGTGTTAGAGGATATCTTAAAAGGTATTCAAACATCCTTAAATAAAAGTGTGACTCTTCTTGAAGAGATCTTATAGTTTTTCTTTTTTCTACAATTAGTGCGTCGATTTGTAAATTTTCTATGTGCCTTTGAATTATAGAAAAAACCTGATTTCTTACGGCTTGCTTGTCTTCTGTTGCATGGAACCTTTCAATATCCAAGCCCAATTCCATTAGATCATATTTTAAGTTATCAAGAGGATCGGCCATGTGAAAAGGGCGAATCATCGAAACACAGGTCAAGGTAAAAAACTTAGTTCCAGTAGGAGAAAAATCAAAATTCCCCCCTTCGTCCAAAAACATATATAGAATTTTTCTTGGGTTTTCCATCAACTAATTACATTCTTTTAGCTTTCTGTACCTATATTATTTTAATTTAATTAATTTTTGCACAAAAAAAACCGGACCCCGTTTCCAGAGCCCGGCCATAGTTAATAAATTAAGCCTTCCCTCCCCGTATAAGCTTGAAAGGATTAGTCTTAAGGGGTTTCCTAACCGTCTTGACTTGTTGCCTTTTAAGCTGATCCAAAGCGGTTTGGAGGCGTTCGTTTTCCCGCTTTAAACGAGCGTTAGCCCTAATAGTTTCTATTAAACGATTATTGACCGAAATAATATCGTTTTGCAGGGCTATAACTTTGAATTTAAGATCTGCTTTCATGATTAGCCCCCTTTCCCCTTTTCCCGCTTTCCCGAATGACCATTAAAGCATCAATCTCACTAGGGCAAATATGCACCCGAAGCTCTGATAGCGCTTTTGTTATTCTTGCCATCTCGCCAATTAAATCGCCAATAGATTCTAGGCCTCTAAATTGACTTTGCGGGTAGATCTCTACCATAGACCCAAGGGCTTCCATGCCAGTCATCAGCGAAAAAACTCCCGTTTCTGCGGTTTCTGCTAATTCGCTTAAAACACGTTTGGCCGATTCGTTACAACCATTACTCAAGAGTTCTTGCTGTAATATTTCCCTAAGGAAATATATAATTTCTTCAATGCTCCCCGATCTTGCTCCTTTTGGCCACGCCGATACAAATAGAGGTTCTTTGTTTTCAGTGACAGCGCTTCCGTTATTCTTATTCATGATTGGCCTCCTTTCTTAAAATGAAGCGCAATCATTTCTTCAAGGTTAGCAAGCTCAAAGCCGACCGCTGAAATTTCAGAAATAAGATAGCCAACTTTTCGCAGATAAAGTTCGTTGCATTCGCTTTCCGCTATCACGATTCCCAGGGAAGCAAGCCCGTCAAAAATTACCCGGGCCGACGTATTAACCAGATCGGAAATTTCTTCCAAGGTTTTACCTTCTTCTGAGTTAAGGCTTTTACCTTTAAAGTTTTCGGTTATAAGGTAGGCGTAGTTGGCTATAAAACCACTCGCCAAACCAGGACTAGGGCGGTCGGAAACGCCCCAAAGCTCGGTCAAAGCTAAATTATTTACTTCCCCTCCAACATCTTTTTTCTTGGCCGCTGCGGCTCCATTGTTGTTTTGAGATTTACTCATGGCCAACCTCCTCTCCATCAGGAAGGCTGTCTAATCGTCCTTTCAAGAGAAAAGCGATATCGTAATGTATCCATGAAAGTTCCCTTAAGATATTAGCTATTTCTGCAATAAAATAACCACATCCTTTAAGTCCGCCGCCTCCAAGCTCCTCAGAAGATCCGAGTTCTGCTAGGCCTTGCGCAAAGCAAGTAATTGACGTGTCAGAAAGCTCAAGGAAGTGCATTAGCGTTTTAATTTCTTCCGAGGTTAAATCTTTCCCTTTTAAAGGCTCTATATATTCTGTTCGAAAGGCATTCATAAACGTTACGGCGAAGCCTCCGGAATATCCAGCTCTCTCTAAGTTTCGCCATTTTTCCGCTAATTTCTCTCCTCTAATAACGTGTTCCTTCGTTCCTACCCCATTACTACTTACCTTGGTTTTCATGATGTTTTGCTCCTGTTGTTTTTGACATAAAAAAAGGGCCATAGTGTTGTCAATAGCCAACAGGGGCTATCCTCAAGGGTCACCCACGAGAGGACACTATGAACCCAAAATTTTTCCCGCTCAAATTTTAGACACAAAAAAACCCGCAATTAGGCCTGCGGGGTCTCTTGGCCCCTGTTGTTTTTGACAATATGGAATATAGGCCTCATAAGGCTATCTGTCAAGGGGTAGAGGGGATTTTTTTAACAAAATTACATTTAATCGGAAGGGGATAGGTTTAATTTAACGTAATCGCCAAGGCTCTATGATCGCTTATAAACTCGTTTGGCGTTTCAATCGCTTCAATAGAAACATTCCATTTTTTGCCAATGGATGGAGAGGTTAATATGTGATCGATTTGGTTTCTTTGGCCTCTGTAGCGATAGGTAAAGATTCCATCCTTTCCAGGTTGATCCAAATCAACGTTAGAGGAACTATCGTCATGTAAGCCTCTTATGCGCTTCAAGGCCGGCTCTCCCCGGCTGGCGTTAAGATCGCCCATGACAATTACATGCTTTCCTGCGTTGATATCGTCGCGGTAATCGTCTCTAATGACCGTTGCTTGAGCCACTCTTTGTGGACTGGTGGCCGCGGCCCCGCCTCTCTTAGATTTCAAATGAGTTAAATAAATTATGACTTCTTCGCCGCCTAAATCAACAGAAGCCTTTAACCCTTTGGTTACGCGGAAACCGTCAACTTTTCTCTGGAATTTTGTTTTAACTGTCGTCAATGGAAACTTAGATAGTAAGGCGACATATTGAGAAGTGCTCCCCGACGTACAGCGGCAAAAAGAAACATGATCATAGGAAACCCCACGCTCTTTGATCGCCTCAATTAGCTGGTTAACGTCCTCAAGTTTTCCAATTTCAGTTAAGCCTATGATATCCGCGTCAATGCTAGCTATGTGATCGGCTACGGCATTAACGGCCCGTTTCATCATTTCGTTTCTAAATCCAGGCTTTGACCAATGTCTTTTAAATTTTTCCTGCATGTCAAAGCCAAAGCCATATTTCATATGAACTTTAGGTTTTGTCAAAAATTCCGTGTTGAAAGTGGCTATTTTATAGTGAGCAAGCGCATTAACCGGAAACAGTAATATAAGTAAAACGATAAGTTTTTTCATGGCTCTTTTCTTAAGGTTGGCGATTTCGGGCAATATAGGAAAAATAATAAAGTTTGGCAAGGGAAAATTTATTTTATTCTCTCAATCCAACCAGCTTCAACAATTGGCGGGGAAGTTTCAAATTCCTTCGTTACTCTCCCTTTTACAAGAAACGGCCCTCGATCATAAAGAATGGAGCCGATAAGTTTATAGACTCTTGGCCAAACCATCACGGTATAAGTTGCCGTGGAATCCTCTAATTCTAATATCTTCATTGGCCCGTGTTTGGTGTCCGGTCTGGAATAGCTGGTAACCATCCCCGCGACGGTCACATAAGCCCCAATATAATAACGAAGGCAAGCCCCAGGGATGAGCCTGCGGCCCTTGTAATCAATCGGCAAATATAATTGCATAGATCCATAATAGCGAAAATTAAGCGAAAATTCTATATGAGGATCAGGCTACCAATGAAGGAATCGTAACGCTTTGGAAAAGTTTTTTTTCGCACCTAAAAAATGGATGGGGTTTGCTGTTAAAACTGGCAGATAACAGAAAGGTGGGACTAAAGTGGGACCAGGGCAGAAAAATAAAAAAGGCTTACAAGGTAAAATCTTGTAAGCCCTTGATTTTAGTGGCACGCCCGAATGGATTCGAACCATCGACCTACGGATTAGAAGTCCGTTGCTCTATCCGGCTGAGCTACGGGCGCACTCAAAAAACCTCTATATTGTTGAACACATTATAAGTTTTTGCAGCCGCTTTTAAAAGGGAATTTAAAAGTTAAACCTTCATTTATTTAGAAGAATAAGCCCCAACTTGATTCCTAAAAAAACAGCGAGTAACGTTAGAACGATTGTCCCTCCAACGTTCATACAAAATAACGCTAAATCTTTCCGTTCTAACAATCGGTAAGAATCATAACTGAAGGTGGACATGGTGGTAAAGCCGCCGAGCAACCCAATCGTCAGAAACAATCGAGTATCTTCGGTTAAAACCTCCTTATATTCCATCACCGAAACAATAAGTCCTAAAAAAAAACTACCTGTGACATTTACAACCAATGTCCCAAGAGGAAAAGAACCGCCAATTTCTTGAACCCATATTTTAATCAGATACCTTAAAACAGATCCAATAAAGCCCCCAACGCCAATATAAAACAATGTAACTATTGATGGCATAAATAACCTAAGATTAGTAAAGCGTTTCTGGATCTTCGTATGTAACTATTTCATTAGCCCCCGATAAAGTCTGTTCCAATATCGGCGAAGACGAACTGATTTTTTCTAAGTCATCCGGCCAATTTAATATAGTCTCTCCTCTTTCCGCAAAAAACTCGCTCTTTTCTAATTTCCGTTTTGGTCCTTCAACAGACAATTTCTTTTGTGAGTCTGGTTTCATTTCTTCAGAGTCGTTCTTTTTTAAAGAAACCAATGGGAAAACTAATGTACCCTGATTAAGGGCATAACCTTCTAGTTTTCCATAAACCATCTTTATTTGTCCCCAATGTCCTGCGGAAACACCTCTATTTAAATGAGCGGCCAGTTCCATTGCCGTTAACGCGCCGTCCCCCCATATATCCGCAGCGCCTTTCAACGCATCGATTAAACCTTCTCGAATCCTATGATCTTCCCGGTCGGAGGAATTAATAAAAATAACTTCTCTACTCGGTTCAAACTCTTTAGCCGTTAAAGGTTCCATATAAAATTGAACATTTTTCTCCAGCGAAAAACCTTTTGAACAACCTTCAAAAATCGACAGCACATGTTTCGCTCCCAATTTCCTCAAATAATGATCTAACCGATACAAACTAAGCGCATTCTCCCTAAACCAGATGGGGTTCTCTTCCAAATCGGGCGCATCGGCCGGAATAAGATATTCCGCGTTACTCATTCCATATTTTGTTTTTATTCCACCGCAATGTCCGGCAAAATAAACCAACACCCTGCTATTTACATACCTGCCGTAATCGTTGAAAAAACTCAAAAAAGCTTGATGAAATTCATAACCCTTTGGGTTAACCAAAGTCACCACTTCAAAACCAAGGTCTTCAAGAGCGCTTGTTAAATTCTTTTCAAACTCTTCTAAACCGGACACCGGAGTCCAGGGCGATTTATATTGCCCTGTCAAAACAACAAACGCCGAGCTTTTTTCGTATCTGCCTATCTCTTGCCCAGAGGAATCTTGAAGAATTAGAGGTTTAGCAAAAACACCTTCAATTTTTCCAATAAAAATAAAAAATAAACAAAAGACAGCGGTAAATAATTTCATCTAACCTGGCTCTTTTTTAATTATCACGCTAAGAAGTTCTAAATCGACGGGTTGAATATACGAATTTTTGGGACGGAAGTAAAGAAGCGAAAATTTCGGTTACCTATCCGCTTGCTAACTCTTAGTCTATACGATAAGAAGTTAGAATCTGATTATAAAATTAAAATTTACAGGCTTAGAAAAAGTAAGTGGATCATTTTTCCGCGTAATAGAACATTTGATCTATACATCGCTTGGCGCGATCAATCGTATCGGAAGGAATTTCTACGGTGTCTTGCGGCCTTGGATTCTCCAAGACTCTTAACACATCATCAAGAGAATTGGATTTCATATAACGACAAAGAACACAAGATCCTACAAAAGTTTTATCAGGATGCTCCGCCCTCAAAACATCCGTCAATCCACATTCGGTGAGCAAAAAGAACTTTTCAGCGTCAGACTCCGCAACACGATTTAACATCATCGTGGTGCTGCCAACAAAATCAGCCTTTTGAACAACTGCCGGAGTACACTCTGGATGAACCAAAACTTCGGTCTCAGGATGACTTGTACGTATTAAGTCAATACTTTCGGGTTGGTATTCCTCATGAACGTAGCAAACGCCATCGTAAACTTTTAAATTCTTTTTGACGCCTTTTTGAGCCAAGTGTTTCTTTACGTTTTCACCCATAAGACGGTCTGGCAAAAAGTAAATATTTTCGTTTTCTATATTTTCAATAATTTTATAAACATTGGAAGACGTTACGCAAACGTCGCACTCCGCTTTTACCTCGGCTGTCGTATTTATATAACAAACAAAAGTATAATCGGGATATTGTCGTTTAAGTCTAACGACATCGCCCGCCTCTATGCTTTCCGCTAAAGAACAACCGCCATTTGTATTGGGGTTTAATACCGTTTTTTCAGGATTTAATATCTTTGCCGTTTGCGACATGAAATCCACTGCGGCAAACACAATGACCTCCGCATCTGATTGCAAAGCGGCCTTGGCGAGTCCGTAAGAATCTCCCGTATAATCCGCAATTCCATATAAAATTTCTGGAGCGACATAATTATGAGCAAGAATGATAGCGTTACACTCTTTCTTCAAATTCTCAATCCGCTCTATGGTTGGCATCAATTTTTCGCACCGTTCCTCAGTGAATTCGCAAATTGGATTCACGACACGAACATTTTTCAATTTTTCATAAAGTGATTTAGCCGTTACCATAGCCTATTACCAAGTTATTTAAAGAATCTCAAGAAATTGGTTCGAGAATAAAAACATCAAATAAGATTAGGCTCAAAAAAATTGCCCTCTATTCTCATCCTAATCAATTGGACCAATAACGTCAATCAAACATTAATGAGAAAAAAGTTATCAATTTAATTGAATATTGGAAGCAATAACTCTAATTAAAAATTTGCTTATTTAGGAAAGATTTATGGCTCTAATCCATCCCCGTGGGCGGGTTCCTGAATGTTTAATCGACCTACTATTTCTTTAATTTCTTCTTTATAAGAAACAAAAGGATCTAACATTAAAAAAGGTTCGTCTTTATTCAATCTAAATCCAATCCAATCGATCAAGTAACCCGAGGGATATTCTAAAAGAGATTTTACCAATTCACCACGACCTGAAGCTCTTGTGCCTCTTGGGGCCGACAACATAGAACGCTCAATAGCCTCGTCGCTTGTTTTTCTGCGGGCGTCTCCGTTTTCTTCTAATCCCCAAAACAGACCGTCATTTTTGTTCAGGTTATGATACTCCAAGTCCAAACTTTTTAACCAAGAGTCATGCCAGGGAAGATCTTCTTCTTTTCTAAATTCATTGAGCATCCAATACTTTGCGGCCCAGTCAACGCGATCTATAACCGCTTCAGGTCCTTTGGAAAGATCGTTAAGGACGGATTCCCATTCCGCTAAGATCCAATCGGTTTCATAACCAGAACCGGCTAAATGTTTTTTCGCCGTTTCCATAATTTCCCATTGCAAATCCAACGCGGTGGTGGGCTGACCGTTGGACAATGTAATTTCCCATTTAAAATCAGGATCACGCGAAATTTTCCGCATGGTTCCTACGGCGTCTTCTAAGATCCATTCCGAACGCCAGCTCCAATTTCGATAAGGTCCATCATTAAAATGGTCGTTCCCATTTTAAGGGCATTGGAAAATTCGTTCATATTCGAATCTCCAACCAATAAATGGACCCGACGGAACCTCCCAGGGTCAGACAATGGTTCGTCTCTCGTATTTACAATGGCGCGATTGTATTGAACCCAGCGATAAAACTCATTAGGTATGTGGTCCGCTCTTTGCGAAATTTGAAAATCAACTTGCTCTTCTTTACTATCATCGACTCCAACGTCCGCCCAGTCCCTAAATGGATGTGGATTACAAGCGCCGATGCGACCCGCGCCGCAAAAGATTTGGCGAGTAACCAAAAAGGAAGAAAGTAATCTTAGGTTTTCCCGGTTTTCAAATTTAAAATCTCTACTCACCAGATAATTTTCGTGACAACCAAATGTGGCGTTTGTTTCCAGATCAACGTTATTCTTAATGATAGCGACTTTATCTTCCCAGCCAAGGCTTTCAACGGCTTCTTGCACCAACATATCGCCGCCTCGGTCGTAAGTCACAAGATCTACCAAATTAGAACACTCGGGGCTAGCGTACTCCAAATGTCCCATATCTAAATAAATCCGTCCTCCGTTAGTCAGGAAACCGCCATTTCCCGGAGGCTCGTCATTGGCCCGGTAATGCTGATCTAACAAACCTTTCCTGCCAACGTCGAAAATATAGTCTTTTAATTGCAAAGCGACATCGACAGGTCCAAATTTAAAGTCTTTATCCTTTATAAGGAGACCGTATTCGGTTTCTATTCCAAAAATACGTTTTTTCATAAATTCTCGCAGGCGGTCTTTAATCGATCAATCTCGGCTTCCGTTAAAGTGCGTACTATAGATTTTCTAGATATTTTATAATTTAAAATGGCAGTCTCTAAAGTCCAATCTTCCAGGGCTTTTTTCAAGGTTTTGGGAACTCCATTTTCTTCGCTTTCAACTTCATCCATTCCTTCTTTCCAAAGCTTGCAGGCTTCTACCAAAGCGTCATCCAAAGAAAGGTTTGAGAAGTCTATTTCAGTTAATCGTTTTTCTACAAGTTTCGTTAACTTAGAATCTCCGGAAATAACCGTGCCGCGACTAAACGTTTCCCAATGTCCATCGTAGTTGACTCGAAAAAACTTTGGTTTCCCTTTTCTATCCACTTCTACCAGTCCCATCTGAATCAAATATGGAGCTCTCATCACTTCTTCAAAGTTCTGTTTTAAAGCGGGAGCCAAACCAAATTGAAGCAATCTACCAAGCACAACATCCTGAACAGACCGATTGAATCCTTCCAAGTGAGACATGTCTAATAAGGTCATCCTCATCTTTTCGATATCGGCAGGATGCCCCATAGCTCCCATTGCGATGCGGTCGTAAATTTCGTAAATTTTTCCAGATTGCGGACCAATAGCCATTAAGAACGCTCCTTCATTGAACGGAACGGCCAAAACGGGATAAGCTTTTTTTAATTTTTCCTGGACATAACCGTGCCTGGCGGAAACGGCCTCTGTCCATCGAAAGGGTTCGTCAAACATTAACGCGTCTCTTTATGGATTTTTCAAAAATTTCAGCGATCTCTTCTTCATCCATAAACTGATAACCGTCGGATGAAATAATAGAAATGATAGGATAAATTTTGTCTTCTGGTCGGGCCTTTCCCGTTGCGGTATCGAAATGGGCCGCTGTGTGCAAAAGTCTAATAGCTAATCCCGCGGCCTCCTCCCTGGTTCTTTCGGCCAATCGTTTTTCTCCCCACATATCCTCGTATTCCAAAACGCCTTTGACCATTGGAGAACCGGAACCGGTCACCGTGTGAGTCGTCATTTGAAATTCGGCGCCCAAAAGATCGTAAAAATGGATGGAGGGTTTTTCTTCGTCTTGATCGTATAGGGCAAAGATAGGGCTAACGGCGCCAACGCCCTGCATAGCCATTCCAACGTTTTCTTTTAATAAACGAGAAAGCGCCCTGATTTTCCCCTCGGCGCTCAATGGCTGTAGTTGGGAACGACGATAATATTCAAAATTATGCGACAATACCCGAGCCATCTCAAACGCGGTTGCCGGAGCCCCTGCGATGGCCATCACCGAATAGTCGTCTATAGGAATAACCTTATCGCAACGTTCATACATAATGCTGTTGCCTGCTGTAGCTCTTCGGTCGCCAGCGACGATGACACCTCCTTCAAAATGGAACGCCAAAACGGTTGTTCCGTGAATTAATTCCGAGGAGTCGATTTTATTTATCTTTTCTAGGTTGTTAGACGGCAGGGAATATCCCGATCGCCGTAACAACTCTATAAAATCTCCAGGCGTCGACAACTGATAATCTGTTATTTTCACTCGCCCGTCCGCTGCTTATACTTTTCAGATTGTTTAGGGTCGACTTTGCGCATCCGTTTCAGGATATTGTCTTTACCTGGAGACGAAACGTCGGGCTTTTTAGGTCCGTCCTCGTGTCGCTCCGGCGGCGCGTCTTTTTTTTCTTCCCTTCTTAATGGATCGCTCATGCAAATCGCTCCTTTTCCGATTTTAAAGCTTCGTAAACTTCATCGGGAGTGATTACCCGAGTTAAATCGCTATAACTTCCGTCTTTATATTCTACGCCTGTCCAGTGAATATTTTTAATAGAATCTGCGCAATATTCTACGGCCTTTCCCCGAATCATCGCGCGCGTTCCATCTGGGGGCGTTTCTATCGCCTGGGTTACTTTTTCTTCTGGGAAAAATTGAGCAATTCTACCCTCTTGCTCTAATCCTCGAAAAAGTCCCCTTTCCTTATCTATATTATGATACTCCAAATCGAGGCTTTTCATCCAGGGATCGTCCCATTCTAAATTCTCAGCCTCCATAAATTCAGAAAAAAGCTCTTTTTTGATGGCCCAGTCTATACGATCCGAAAGTTTTTCGGGAGATTTTTTAAGATCGTTTAACGTTCTCTCCCACTCTTTTAATACCCAATCCCAGTCATCGCGTTTTCCGGAACAATTAGCTTGAGCTTTTTCCAAATAAAACTCCTGGATCTCCAATGGAGAAATAGATTTGCCATTTTTTCGCTTTAATAAAACAGTGCCCGTTAAGTCCCTGGAAACTTCCTTAATATCCCATACCGGCTCAGTTAATTCTGGAGCGGCGCCCAGCTTTTCTTCTCCGATGAGAGTCAATACTAATTGAGTTGTCCCTACTTTTAAAGCCGTTGCATATGGCGACATATTGGCGTCGCCTAAAATCAAATGAAGACGCCGGTATTTATCTGAAGCGGCATGCGGTTCATCCCGGGTATTCACTATGGGCCTTTGAGTCATTGTTTCAATACTCAAAAGGCATTCAATAAAATCGGCTCTTTGGGATAACTGTAACCTTTCGAAAGGAGCCAACTCTTTGCACTCGGTACCAATTTTTCCCGCCCCCGCATACAATTGGCGAGTCACTAAAAACGGAACTAAACCGTCAACCCACTGTTGAAAAGGAAATGCGCGAGGTATCAGATAATTATCGTGCGTTCCATAACTATGACCGATATAATCCGTATTATTTTTAAATAGTTGTACTGAGTTTTCGCCTAAATCGTTATTTCGCAACCGAGCGCATTCCGCAAGAATGTACTCTCCAGCCTGATCGTGCGCCACCAGGTCAAAAATATTCGCGCATTCTGGAGAGCTGTATTCCGGATGCGTGTGATCGTTATAAAACCGAGCGCCATTAACCAGAACCCGGTCGCACTTCATATCCCAATACGTATAAGGCCTTTTGCGGTCCTCTTTACAAAATTCGTCTTCTTCTTCGTCCTGGGCTAAACGCTCGACAGAAAACCCACGCTGATCCGTATGAGTGCGTTCTCTAAAATAAGCCCAAAGCTGGAACACGCTTTTTTGTTCGCAGCGTTTCAATAACGCCATGGACTCTTCTACAGGATCGGAATTTTCAATATTCTCGCGAATAATCCCGTATTCCGTTTCAATTCCCATTAAGGGAACAATATCATTCATATCATGGAGCGGGTGAGGGTCTGATCTGTAGCCGCGTCGGATTCTTTAGGTCGTCTAATTCGGGCTACGCTTTGGGAATCGAAATCTAAAAGTTGGAGCCAGTCTTCCATATTTGGATCTGCCGGGAAAATGCTTCCTTCCACAAATTCCTTTTCAATAGCTAATGTCAGGTCTTCCGGTTTAATCGTTAATTCTTCTCCTGAAATGGCTCGTTCGATAGCGATTTCTTTGGCTCGTTTAACCACATTTTCTAAAATGGCTCCGGAAATAAAATCAAACCAGTAGAGTTTTTTCATATCGCCATTTTTTAAAGAAAGGGTTAAAACATTTTGTTTGGAGTCTTTGGAAAAAAGAGCGTCTAAAGCCGGTTCGATCATTTCTTCAACGCTGGATTTTTCAAATGGAAGTTTTTCGGATAAATAAATCTTAAGTATCTCTTCGCAACCTTTTCGATCTGGCCGGGAAACTTTAATTTTTCGATCAATTCTACCCGGCCTCAAAATCGCCGGATCGATTAAATCGGGCCTGTTTGTGGCTAAAATAACCACCGCGTCGCGAAGCGATTGCACGCCGTCCATTTCGGCGCAAAACATGGGGACCAGCGTATTTGAAATATTATTGCCGCGCCAAGCCTGCCGGGTTCCTAAAACAGACTCGGCCTCGTCGATAAAAATAAACGGCATTTGCCCTTCGGCGCGATACTCGCGGGCTTTTTGAAAAATTTCGCGAACCTTCCTTTCCGATTCGCCTAACCACATATTCAATATCTCAGGGCCTTTTACGTGAATAAATCGACCTTGAATATCTTGATCTCCGTCTTCGCCAAGCTTGCTTACGATTTCCGTTAATATCGCCTTGCCAACCAAAGTTTTGCCGCAACCTGGGGGGCCGTAGAAAAGAAATCCTTTGGGTAATTCGTATTCCATTTTTTCAATAATTTCCCCGTGCAAAATGGGATACTCAATTACCTTACGAACTTCATTAACCGGTTCTTCCTGACCGCCTACCCGGTTCCATTCTACCGGTTTAAAATCGTCTTCCACTAGTTTGCTTGATTGCCGTTTAGGCAATTTGCCTATGATTACTTTTTGCGAAGGATCTAAATAAACTTCGTCGCCTTCCTTAAAAGAATCAACTTCCAAACCGTCTCTGACGTACACCATGGACTCTGCGGTACCCGTGCCTGAAGAAACCAACCATTGACCGTTTTCCAATTTGCAGGAAAGCCTGGACAATGGCCCATGCTCTGGCATTGTCAGTTTCGAGATTATGGCAAAACCTTCGTTTAAGGCGACCAAATCGCCAACTTTCATTTCTTCTTCAATTTCAGGAGAAACCGCCGCCTGATACTCCTGTCCTCCAACGGATAAACGGAGCAGTTCTCCTTCTCCTGGACCTAAGATAACGCCAATTCTATGCGCGGGAGATTTGAGCTTTTCGATAGTTTCTTCTAACGTTTTAATTTTCAACGTTAACCGCTGAGCTTCTTGTTGCGAATGAAGCAAAGCGTCTCTCAAATCAAAAATCTTGGCCTGGAGTTCGGGGTGTTCCTCGGTCTCCTCCAGTATTCTTTCAATTAATTCAAATATATGAGTCGAATCACCCATTAAAGTTCCTTATTTCGCGTTGGGATTGTTTTCATTTTATGACCATTAAAAATAAAAGGTCAAGACATTTGTATTAGAACCTAATTGTAACAAAAGTCCAAAAGTTTCTTTTTTTTCAATACATTTTATTGTACACCGCAAAAAACCCAAGACAAAATCAGACAATTAGATAATTGTTGCGAGACGCGTTGGTTACATGATAAAAATGGAGATGTAACAGTTTATCTATAAGATTTACACCTAATAAGACCCTCGGATTATATGGACTCTAGTAGCGTTCGGAACAAACCACAAATAGAAAAATGCGTTCTCAGCTTCAGTCACGATAAACTACCAACCCGTGCAGAAGTGGACGAAATCAGCATCAACAAGGCAAAAAGAGAAATTGCCTCGGGAAAAAAGGGAATCAGCCACCTTATTTTAAGAGCCGAAAATGAGGAAATTGACCGGCTCAAATTTCTTTTTCCAATTTGCGGCATTCCTATTATGTGCTATGCGTTAGCGAATGCCTTAAATTCTTCTTTAAAAGAAATTGCCGTTATTGGCTCTCCTCAAATTCGAACCGTCCTGGACTCCTACCTGGAAAACATAGGGGATCAAGGCAAGAAAGTCGTTTTCGTTAACGAAGACGATAATCCTAGTTTGGTCAGCGCCATGACGTTGGGCCGTAACGCACTCCAAGCAGATTCCGACGAATTGATCCTCTTCCAGCCAGGCGATCTCCCCTTCATGTACGACATAGAAAAGGTTATACAAGATAATGACATCGCCGATCACAATTTAATTTTATGGCTCAACTCGCGTAATACGATGTTTCCGGAAGTTGCAACAAACCCCGATTCAGAGTTTGTTGTTAGAAACTATCATTACAGGGCTATCGACGAGGAAGCCGATTTATTATTTGATATTAAAGAACCCAATATATATCCAATAAATTTCAGCGCGATTGAGCCTGATATTATCGATCTTTTACATCAAACGCGCAAAGACGGTAAAATTTTCCAGGCCCTATTGCGCAAAACGCTGAAACACCCAAGCCGCTTTATGAAAATATTTCCCGTATTCATGCAAGAGGCGTTATCGTTTAAATCGTCGGCGGCTCGATATCGTCAGGACGATAACTACCAGTTTGGAATGCACAAGGATATGTTTGATCGCGCGGCTTCTATTTTGCTCGACACGCAGGTTACGTCCAAATTTCACGACGACCCGGCGTTTGTAGCCGATGTAGACGCGCTGGAAGACTGGGAAGACTACGAAGAACTTTGCGTTTACGCCGAAACCAGCCATGGAGAAGACGGACTATCGACCGTACATCCCTATGGCCAGGCGCTCAACCAGTTTAAAGAAAAGGTTATGCCTAAGTTAAAAACTCAAATTCCTCTTTATCGCGATTTTCCAAGTTATATGAACTCGCTGTACCAATCTCTCCAAATGGACCGGCAACCTTTCGACGAATCTGGCAAGTATATTCCCCGAAACTCTGGGCAAACAAAAACCAAAGCGGCTTTTAACTGGTATAACGAAAAAACCAAAAGCCTCCTGCAATATACATAGCGCGATTTTAAGCGCCAATTTCAATACTGTTTCAAATTTTATTCAGCGATGAAGCAACGTCCTACTTTAAGAACTTTTGTTCTGCTATCTATTCTTATACATTTACTAATTGCGATAACCCACAAGTTTTATCCAAACGCTTCGCCGCCTGTCGAGAAAAAAGAACCCATAAAGGTCAAGTTCACCCCTCCTAAAAAACCGGAGATACCGGCTTTTATCGAAACGTCAAAACCTAAAAAGACCGAAGCTCCAAAAACCTCGGATCTCGTATCAAAATACAATAGCAAGGCGCACTCTCCTGAAAAAATACACAAAAGCCCAAAACTAACAAGCCGGAAAACGATCCTCCCTAAACTGGTTCCCAGAAAACCAACGCCATTGCCCACGCCGCCTCAAAAACCTAAAGTAGCCAGGAAACCTAAAAAAGTTGTTAAAAAAACGCCGAAACCGCCTAAAAAAGAAATAAAGAAAAAGGTCCCTAAACCTCTCGAAAAAAAGATTAAGTCAAAAAGAAAAATAAAAGCAATAGAGTCAAAACAAAAATTGGAGTTCGCAGAAAAGTTGATAGAGCCGACCTTCGAACCTCCTCAACGCCCCAGACGACAAATAAAATCGCCAGAGCTGCCACAGTCGCAAAGTTTGTTGGCAATGATAGACGGGATTGATCCCGAAAAATATGCGTCAATAGAAACCGAAGAGGAAGAGGAGTCCGGAGACGAGGAAGAGGTATCACTCAACACGACAGAAATCAAATACGCCGATTATATGGCGCGGATAAAACATCAAATAGAAAAAGTCTGGACTTACCCGGAACAGGCCGCAAGAAAGGGCATTAGCGGTCAAATAACGCTAAGGTTTAAATTATCCAAAGACGGGAATTTATTAAGCGTCCGCATGATAGAGAGCTCTGGAACAAAAATATTAGACGTAGCGGCGATCAAAGCGGTGAAAGGGGCCGCGCCTTACTATCCATTTCCGGCGACTATAACGACCAAAAAACTTGTGATTACCGCTTCCTTCATTTACAGCCCGTCCTATGGCAATCCCTACGCGTATCGTTAACTTTTGAAAGGCTGAACGCCCCACCAGCTTTCGTAAATTAATTGAGGAACTTAGCGAAATCCAACTGTCAGGCTGAGGTTCTCAAAGCCTCGACCTAATGAACAAAAGCTTAGTGCCTTAGAAGGCGCTCGAAGGAAAATACGACCTCCTCTTTTAAGTTTCCTTGAAGATTGCATCATAGAGACGATGAAAATTTGAAGAAAAACCGTTGATTTTTTTTGTCAAAAACGGTTAAATGATCGTCTTGTCAAAAGCCTAGGCCGACGTAGCTCAGGGGTAGAGCAACTGATTCGTAATCAGTAGGTCGGCGGTTCAATTCCGCCCGTCGGCTTCATTTATCAACAACTTACAACTTCGCTATAAGTAATTTTCCTTCAACTTTGATAAAATCTTGATAAAAGTTCCCTCCAAAACCGAAATTGATTTAATTCTTAGAATTAATTAAAAGCTTTTAAGTAATTGAAATACTGACAGATTTGGGAAACCATCTCAGAACCAGGCAATTACAAATTAGAGTTGCTACTGATATAGAATCAGTAGGTCCAAATTTCGAGTTTTAAAATATACCTCCTTAATCAAAAATTATTTGAAACGTTATTTAGATATCCCTTCATTCAAAATATTAAAAAAGAAAAATTATGACTTTGAAGGTAATTGCTCATCAATGGAATTTTTCATTTCGTTAGTTAACTTAATAAAGCTATCTAGTCTATCGCGAATATCATGAAGCTCCTTATTTCTTTTTTCCAAGGTTTCGTCATCAGTGCCAAAAATAAATTTACTATCATCTATTAAAAGTTTGATCGCTTTTAAATCATCCGCATCTGATAAAATCATTGGAATTCCAGCCTCAAGCCATTTTCTTTCTTTTTGACTAGCAGTTGTTGACGCACCAGCTATACACCAACGGATTAATAACCTTGCGGAATAATCTATACCAGAGGCTAAGTTAATCCATTCCCGAGTTTCTTCATCAGCGTCAATATCCTTAAGTCGAAAATACCAATTTTGTTTGGTTTTATCGCCTTGTAAATAATCTAGCAAAATTAATATCGGTTTAAACGATTCTAATGGTTTACTTACTGGATAATTCGAGCGATGTTCCCAGAGTTTTAAGATTAAATCAAAGCACTCTTTTTCAAGAGCTTTTTTCTTTGAGCCTTTAGCATCTTCCGATTGCTTTATTAATCCAGCCAAATGATGTGCCATCCATCTACTCAAAGTGTCGGTACTAGATTTTAGATCAAGTTCTTTTATTAGAAGTTTTCCTAAGGAAACGACTTCCATAAAGTGTGCAGATTTGTCCATTGCTTTTGAGGAGATATAATCGGTTGTAGTCTTGGTCTTCATAATCAGTTTTTTGTCCATAACTATCTTCACGTTTAATTGTTACTTCAATAATTAAATCCCTTCTTATTTTGTTTAAAGAGTCTAATGCAAAATCCAGGTCTGCTATTAATTTTTCTCCATAATTTGAAGCACTATTATCCCTATCTTCTTTTCGATTCCCCCATATATCAAGAAAAATAACGGGTTCGCCATCTTTTCTCCACACTCGTTTGCTGCTGTCTCTCTCTAGTTTTAATAACCGACATGTTTTTTTTGAGGGTTGAAGCACAGGCCAGGGAGTTTGCCCTGATAAAGGATCAAATGAATCCAAGCGAGGGTCAGAGTGTGGATTGGAAGTCCACCCATGAAGCTGAAAGCCAGATTCATCAATTTCGAGATCACTGCCACTATCAGGAATCAAAAAATCATGGAAACTTTCGACTGTTTGTAATGCCTTTAACAATGAAAATGAATTATCTTGTGATACCAGAGCTGATCGGATATGAATATTTTCTCTTCTATTATTTTCTGAAAAATTCCAATATCCTCGAACCACAATACATTTTGTTTTTTTATCTTTTATCATTAGAGCATCATCAAAATCAGTTGAGAGGACAGACCATTTCCAATCGCCAGGATTAATTTTTGAGAGTTCTTCCATTTGCCAGCGTCTTTGCTCTAAAGGCACTGGTCCACGAATATCTGCTAACCAAAAGCCATCAGATCGAGTCAAAAGATGTTCTTGCAGCCATTCGTTCCAATCTTTTTTCCAATTCCCGGATTTAACCGTCGGTTCCTTGGAAAGTAAATCCGCAGCGACAAAAAAGAGAGCATGATAGCAAAGATAAAACGATAAAGAATCTACTTCTGGGTAAGAACCGTATCTAGGTATTGAAGATTTTGATTGGTAATATCCGCTTTGTGACCTCGGATCATCATCCCATTTCCCGACGGTTTTTCCGGCACCTTCTTTAAGAGCCCATTCCGAAATGGGTCGAGCAACCTCTTCATATTGCAAATCAAATATTTCAGAAAGAGGACCAACCCAATACCTATCAAAATCAAAGGGAATTAAAAATTCTTCACCACTCCAACCCCCCATATTCCAACCTGTAGACTTTTCTTTATCAGGTAATTTCGGAGCAAAAGAGCTAACGTTAACATTCTTTACAATATTTTTTTGTTCTTTTGATATAGTTCCTGGATAATTATTTTCTACAGTCAAAACAGTTTGTGCAGCAAAATGACGGATTAAAACATGAGAGGGCTCAGCCAACGCCCAATTTAATAGCGTATCTATTTTATTTATGAAAAAATTTGGTACATCTTGGGCAGCCCGAGAAAAGGCGATCATCAAATACAACCTAGAGTGCCAAGAATAAAAAGGTAATTTTTTATCTGTAAAAGCAGATAAGTTTTCCTGATCAAGACAGTTAATAAGTTCCAAAACAATATTTTCTTCATTTAGGTTGCAAAATTTAACGACGGAATGAGCAGCTTCCCAGCGAGTCTCTGGAATGGGAGATGCCATAGCTGTATAGATAAAACCAGCAACAGCACTATCTATGTTATCTGGAGGAATCAAATTTTGGTTCCATGATCCATCACCATCATCCTCTTTAATTTCTATTTCATTCCTTTCAAGCGCATATTGAAAAGCATTCATAGAATCCCTTTGGTTTAAAAAGGGTATAACTTCCTTTGCTATAGAAAAAAAACCAGAAGAACTAATCTCTTCAACCGAATCACTCGTTCCCTTTAGAAGTGAAAATACTAATTCGTTTCTAGATAAGGCTCCTAAAGCTTCCAGTTTTTCTAATTTATAGTTTAAACTTCCGCCAGTAAGCTCGGATGTTTTTTTCTCTACAAATTCAGAAGTACAATCCCTTATAGCTGACTGAACTGCGACTCTACTTTTCCATTTCTCTTTTGCGTTCTCCAAAGCATGGATTATGTCGAGGTAATGTAAACTAGAGGAATTGAGTAACGCTTTCAGGTGAACAGTTTCTTTACCTTGAGTGACATTATTAATCATTCGGTTTAAAAGTTCATCGATTGGCCAATTAGGCTTAAAGCTCTCAAGAATAAAAAATGCATCATCAATTTCATTTGAGGTCAAAAAAGTTCTGTTGCTAATAATTTCATCCCAATTAGGTAATCGTTCTGCTTGCTGATTTTGTCCTAATTTTGGATAATCCTTTGCCTTATTTGTAGTGGTAATTTTAATTTTATTTGAAAAGTTAACCATCTCTTCTAAACGATCATCAGACAACCCATATTTTGAAAATAGGTTTTTATATTTTATTGAGTTATCCCATTCACCTTGGATTTGTAAATGGCGAATGACTTGGCTAAAAACAAATCTACGGCGACCATGATCTTTTTCCTTTTGGAAAAATATTTCTAAAAACTCTAGAAAATCTGGTTCGTAATTAAACGTATTTAAAGAGAATGCAACACTAGGAGATAAAAGGTCTTCCTTCAGCAAGAACATAGTTAGAGAAATTATCATTCCTTCTCTATAGCCTACCTCTCTATCGGTCCATCTACTCAATATGGAGAAAGCGGATGGTGGGCATAACTTAGAAATTGCTGAAATAGACTCCTCCCAAGAAAAGTGTCTGGTAAGATAGTCACTAATTACTTCAGATATCCTCGAAAATTCATAAGCTATTTTAGGATTTGGGAAATCAGGAGATCCCGATGAAAAAGCAAGAGCCAATAATACTTGCCATCGATCCCATATTTCATCGCCAAAACGATTAACGATTTCCAACGCATTATTGAAATAAATTTTGGCTTCATTTATTCCCAGCGTTAATACTGACCTAGCCAATGAAGCAAGATTTTCTGCTTTAAATTGTGCTTCTGTTTTCTCCTGCTCACAATCCACAGCAACTCGTTTAGCAAAATCATAGGCTTTTTCACAAGCGCTATCACAACGCGCTAATACCCTGATCATTGATATTCTTACTGGAATATAAAAAAAAACGGCTTGTTCTTTCATCCAATCTTCCAGTTGACCGATAGAATTCTGATTGGCATTTTTTGATTGAATTAAAATATCTAGCCAAAGAGGAGCAATCTCATTTGCGATAAAAAACTTTCGAGAATCACTTCTCCAAAATTCTTTTGTAGAGTTTTTTACTACATCAATTTCGCTATTTATGTTTATCCGCTGCGTACCTAAAATTATCTTTGTTCGCAGTTTATACAAGCTCAAAAGAACTCCTATCACTTCTTTAAACTCGCTGACCTCTCGATCGTGCTCACCGCCATTTTTAGTTATAGTGTCTTTAATTGTTTTAGTTGCTAAATCCAGTATTTCAATTTCTTTTCCATTTAGAGCAGTTTTAAGGCAATAAAAGCGAAGAATGGAATCTCGCTGTTTATTGTAATCAGCTGAAAGTCTGGTCTGTGGAATCTCAGGTATATATCTATTCAAAAATCGCATTAATGTTCTTTTTGGAATTTTTAATTGAGCTCCAGCTTCAGCAAGGCTAATTATTGAATTTGAAAGCCCATCAGGATTAAAACTATCCGAAAAATCGACTTTAACTGGGTCTCCACTTAGAAGCAATTTGATGGCAGCATGGATAGGTTCTTTAGGTAAAGTTTTCCCAATTTTGGCCATTTCATTAGTAATTGCTAAGACTAAAAAAGGATTCTTTTTGGAAAAATTAGCTATTTGATTAACTAAATCATATTTCCCTGCATCAACAAGTCGGCTTATAATAATCTTTCCTGCTCTAAATGATATGGTAGAAGGCTTCCAACGACCTAATTGGTTAACCATTTCTCTGGGACCATGGAGAAATAGATGAGCCATAGCCATTGCTGCAATATCATCGTTATTTACAGATTGTTTTTCTCTTTCTTCTTGGGATAGCTTAGACCAATGATTGAGCCATTCTTCAGCACAACGGAGCATGTTGCGAGATTCTCCTTGGCAAGCAGACTCTCCTGCTAAAATTGCTGCTCCATAAGCAAACCCTGACCCTAACCATTCTTTAGAGTGGAAACGAAAAACAATTTCTTGAGCCCTTTTTGCACCAAAAAGAACAGAAACTAGATCATGATTCTCAAGCAAAAGGTTAGCTTCCCTATCGTTACCGGCAACCTCTTCACCTGCCCGGATAGATAATTTAATAATATCCAAATAGCGTTTTTTATGAATGGCAGCCTTGAGCGCAAATTGAACTCTTCGTAATACAATTCTTCGTTTCTCAACGTGGTTGTTAGAGGGAAGGCCTTCATCACTTAAAGCAAGTTTCATTAATTGATCCATTTGCCCCGCTTGCCATAATAGTTTTGGAAAAGCAGAGGCTACATAAGAATTATTTTGAAAAGGTTGTAAGGCAGAAATTAATTCATTGTAGTAATTAGGTTGAGCAAATTTGTTCCGAAACCACGTTTCAACAGGCTCATCTCGAAAATGAAGAGCTCCATCAAGTTCCATTAGATAATGACCGATGTCAGAAATGAAGCTATAGACCAATTCCTCAGTAACATTGGCAGCTTTTGAAAGAATAGAAATTGGGACTAAAGGTGGCAAAGCTGCTAATGCAATACATAGAGTATCAATTTGTTCTTTTGAAGCTGCGTTATCGCGAACTTTGGAAACAGCGTTTTCAAGTTGTTGAGCAATCATTTCATTTATCCCAAGAGGGCTGGGACCAAGACGGCGCATCATAGCTTCAAATTCTTTATCTCGGTTAAGTGCGTTGAATTGTACTCTGGGGTTTGCGCTAGTCATTCGATGAAATTCTCTAACTGATTCATCATTGACTTTGGGATAAGCGCTTTTCAGAAATTGCGCTGTTTCCTCAAACATAAATGGTTTTAGTTGAATTCTTTCGATGGATGAAAATGGACATAGATGCGACTCAACTCGCTCACTTCTTGCCAAAACAACTAATTTGCAATCAGGTGGAAATTTTGTTATTAACAAATCTTTTGAAAATGAGTTTGCATTTGGATCTTCTAATTCAGATCCCATTTGCAAATTGTCAGCAGCATCTATTACCACTAAAACAATTGCATTCGAATTTTTATTTTTTATAGATTGAACAGCTTGAGAAAGTCTATGGAGAAAAGCTGAGATATACTTGCCTTTATCAGCATTGGAAGAAGGAAGAAAAGGATCACAAAGTCCTTTAACAGCCAACTCGTTAGCAATTTGGATTAATCCCCGATCATATTTGTGTCTTGGTTTACTTGGATCTCGGTAGAGACCATCGGCAAAACCATCAAATACAACTGATTCAGATCCATTTGGCATTAAATGAGGAAGCCGTAAAGCTAATATTGATTTACCCATTCCCCCAGATGCATGGATTATTATTGGTCCTTCTTTATTAATGATTTTATTAACTATTTCTTGTTCCTGAATTCGTGGAACATAATTTTTCGGTAGTTGAAAGGCAGGAGAAGGTTGGGCAGGAAGTAAATCGCTTTCTGAAGGGATTCCAAGCAACCTTAATATATCATGACGACGAACTGGTTCTCTGTTATCGGTAAGTAGTCCTTTTTTTCGAATAAAGTCTTCAAGACTTTTGGAAGCAAGGGTATCTTGCCCTGGGAGGTACTGACTAATTTCATTTGTCAGTTGGTACTCCTGTTCAGGTCGATCTTTTTCATTAGCCCATATTTCAAACAACTCACTAAAAAGTTTAAATCTCTCTTGAGATAAAGAAGCAGCTTTTTCTAATCTAACCAAGGCCTTTTCTGCATGCCCGCTTAATGGTCTACTAGTGCGGGCAGCTTCTAATGCTTTGTTTAAACTATCTGCAACAGGGCGATTGGTAACAAACACGTACTGAGCTTTTGCTTTTACTTGGGCTTCTCCAAATTTATTGCATTTCTTATTAAAATCTTTTGCAAAAGCTTTAAATGTATCCTCAACTCCACTAGCCGTCCAAGGGTTATTGGAAGCACTGGGCGAATATTTTAGTTGAGCTAAAATAAACTTTCTGGAATCTTTAAAGTCTTCACTCCCATAATATTCAGCAGTATCTGCCTTGAGAATTCCTTCTTTTGACTTAGCTGTGTCAAGAGGACTAATACCTTCAACAACAACTGCAACCAAGTCATTAAGTGGTTGTATTAATCGCAAACATCTCCTTGCAGTCCAAATAACATGAAAAGCATGGCCTTCATTACTAGCTCGAACTTTATCAATATCACTATGCACGGGGATAATTTTTCTATAAACCAAATAAGACTTGAAAAACTGTTTGAAATTACGAAAACAAAGGTTATTAAATAATAACTTTGTTCCATAGGGTTTTATAGTAATTTCTAATAATTTCTCTAGAAAACTATCCCAATTCTAGGTCTATATTAAATATTTTGCATGAGAAAATTAGTGCTATTGCTCACTCACTGATTCGTATTTATTTCGTCAAACATCTCAGGTCTTTCCAATTTGGTGGGATGCGTTCTAGTATGAACTTGTTTCAATTATTTAATCGCTATTTTTGCTTAGTGGATCAATTGTCTCGATTAAACATAATTAGTATATTCTAAGTATCAGTTGAGGTTTCTAACAAAAGCTAGGTAAGGGGGACTTATTCCTTTTAATTCAGCTTTGATTAGCTTAGAAATTTTTTGGAATTCCGATTATAACCTTGATAAAACCTTGATAGAAATTAACCACAACAATAGAATTAATAGAATCAATGGAATTTATAAAATGCTATTAACTCATTGAAAAATTAACAGATGAAGGAAACCACCTATACATCAAGAAGTTATAAAATTAAGCCGTTTTTGATTCGTAATCAGTAGGTCGGCGGTTCAATTCCGCCCGTCGGCTCCACTTAAAAAATATAAAAAGAACATATTC
>CAYFMN010000003.1:167370-168379 GCA_964344185.1 uncultured Nitrospinota bacterium | reverse complement strand
AGCTGACGTTTATCAATTACGGTGAAATGGGACCTACTAATACTATAATAAACTTCGCTACTCTACCTCAGTCAGCAAATCGAGAGAAAATTACAATTTGAGCGTTTTTTAATACATCATTCTAATCTGCCAGATAACCCTGTAACCAAATAGCTCCTTCAATATTTTCACCTCTTTGAGGCAAAACCCGATTTTCAAATAATGATTTTCTGAAATAGACATTAATATCTAAATCCTGTTCGGAGTCCATTGTTCGAGCAATGGTTATTTTGAATCGATAGAACTCAGTATTTCTAAATTCGAAGGCGCCTACCTCTTTAACTGGACCAGAAAAACCATATTCGTCCTCCGATTCGCCCGTGGGGAATATCGCGGCCATTCCCTCCAGATTCAGCTTAATGGATTCAAAGTTTTCAGCTTTTTCTTCGCTTCCTGCCAGTTGTTTTCTCAGGAATTTAGAATCCTCGCGTTCTGGCAACTCAATAGTTTTACCTTCAGCAGAGTTTATTTGATAACCAAGGCCCGCTAAAGAAAACTCATATTCCCGCCCAACTTTGTAACGTGATTTATTTTTAAAATAGAGAGGATCAAAAAACGTAAGAACGGCGCCCTCTTCTTGATATTCAGTGATAAACGCTTCCAATCCATTATCCCATTCTTTTAATTTTAGAGATTGGATTTCCGGTAAAATTGAAGCGGCGAAACCTTTGAGAAGACGAGTCGAGGTTGAAAACGATAAAGACTTTAGAGTATTTTTCAATTTAATAACCAGATTTTAATTCAAACTGGCCTCGCTATATTTCTACCTGAATAATAACAAAAAACAGTTTTCCCTAAAAACTGGCGTTAAGAAGATCAGCCGATTACTTTGATTACCAAGGCTGAGAGGAAGCCTCCAAGGGTCGAAAGGCCGATAATGGAACCGCCTTGTTCAAAAGCTTCCGGCAACATGGTCTCGGCGATCATGGTCAGCATCGCCCCAGCCGCTAGAGCTTCGATTCCTACTATA
>CAYFMN010000003.1:131512-167360 GCA_964344185.1 uncultured Nitrospinota bacterium | reverse complement strand
AGGAAAAGATTTCCCGTTGGTTCGGGCGGGAATAAAGTGGCTCCAAAAAACGCTCCGATACCCGTTACCAAAACAATGGAAAACCACATCGTGTAGATTTTAAATAATTTCATCCCCTGCGATCTCATGCTCAACGCGCTCGACATCGCTTCCGGGAAATTTGCGAGGAACACTCCGGCGACAAACGCCACGCTTATTCCAGACTCGCTCGCCGCCAGCATTCCGATAACCAGCGATTCCGGAATGCCGTCAAGAAGAATACCCAGCCAGATCGCTAAACCGGCTCCGCCGACGGCTCCTTTGGTTTCTTCGTTTATTTCCTCAAGACTTACCGACGACGAGGTGTCTTCAAGATGGCGCAGGGATTGATCTTTCCATTCGAGATTTATATCCGGATCCTTTATCAAATCGGAATCAATTCGCTCTGCGCTTAATTCTTCAAGCGCTGTTTTGAGTTCCATGCAATTTTTCATGATCTCTTGAACGTCTTCCCGGCTGATTCGGTAAACATGCAAGTCGGTATTGGCAACCGCGTCTGCAGTGCGAGGAAAATTTCCAAGTACGCCGATTTCTCCAAAAGTGTCGCCAGCTTTCAAAGTAGCCAATGTTTTTTTTCTTCATTTTTATTTTTATGTAAAACAATATCCACTTCGCCATCGCAAACAAAATAGAGTTCTTTTGGTTCGTCCCCCTGCGAAAAGATCATTTCGCCCGATTTGTATCGGCCTTTTTTGATTCGGCTGACCAGAGTGGCAATTTTTTTTGGGGGAACGTAGCGGAATATCTCTATTTTTGAAAGTTGTTCGATCAATTTACTCTTGCGGGTAAACCTTAAAAGGCTGATATATTGTCGAGCGGTGGAGAGGTTGCGAAGAAAAGCCCCTTTATTATTTAGGAGGTTATTGAGGAAATCGAAGAGCAGTCCTCCGGCGATTGCGCCAATAAGGGCGGCAATCAGACTGGCTTGACCGTGCGAATCGACATGGTGAGGAACGTGACCGAATAATTCGATTGTCAGCGCAAATAGAAGAGCGCCCGCGCCGTAAGACATGAATACCGCGTTAATTTTTCTACCCGGCTTTAACCATATACCCATTGCCGCGCCTATCAGCAAAGAGATAGAACTAAATATTCCCCATAAAAAGGCCGACGCTCCTACGGGAAATTCCATTGGTGTTATTCCATGTTTTGGTTAGTGGAATAGGGGGTAAAAACTATCCATTACTATTAGGATGAGTTATATCAGCTTTTCTTCTCTATACTTAGGAAAAAATCCCTCTAAAAAAAATGAGGCAAAAAGAGTCTTCAAATAATTGGCATTTTTGCCGGTCTGCTATTGCCCAGTCCTTAAATTTAAGAGCCAGTTTCCTGGCAAATCTGAATTTTAGAGGCTCCCTTAAATTCCATACGTTAAACCGGTAATATTTTATCTAGGTTGAAGGAAAGAGGCTTAATGGAAATCCCCTAGTGTCAGCAGATCTTTGTCGCCTGTTACGAGAATATCCGCCTGCGCTTCTAGCGCAGAAGCAAGCACGAGCGCGTCATCAGGATCGCGGACAGATACAGGGGCAGGCATCTTTGAAGTGGGTACCACTTCTTCTTCATTGAGGTCAAAAAGGATCGCCTCTATATCGGCGACGGCCACTTTAAAGCTGGAAGACATAACCCGCTCAAATTCCTTGAGGACAATGTCTGCAACAACCAACTAATGACGGGGAGATCGTAAAGTAATATCCGTTAATTTATAACAAACGCCTTTGCCATATGAATCGGTATACGCGCTTACGAGTATGTTCGTATCGAACAAAATTCTCACGAATTTTGTTCGAGATATTCATCTCCCACAGGCATACCCGACGCTTTTACAGCGGGTTGAATCGCCTTGCGGCGGCGTTCAAATCGCATTCCGGCCAAAGCTCCCTTATAGGTCTCAATCATAAGCTCATCGTAGTCCATACCGGATAACTCACATTCTTCCCGAAGCGCACGCTCCAACTCAATTTTGTTAACGGTTTTAGCCATACGCTAATTGTACGCCCTCTTCTTTTAGCCCGCAATCAAACAACGCGCAGCCCAGCGGAACCAACTACCAATACAATCCACAAAACAACCAGCGGATGTAAAATGGCTTTTGACGATAAAACTACCATACCAATATTAAACGAGGCTTCAATTCCGCTCGTCGGCTTCCGTAAAATCAATGCGTTTTAAAGCTAAAATTAAACTTGTAAAATCATTATCAAAGGAATATTAATAAGTTTCTCTTAGCTAAAAAAACTTCGGTAGAAATTCATTTGAAGCCCCACACATTAATAATGACTAAAAAGTTCCTATTCATTGCGTTATTGATCGCTGGTTTCCTGGTTAGTAATGCTTACGCCAAAGATGATTGGAGTACTGAAAAAGCAATGTCGCTTGGTATGCCTTTGATTCCTGTTGGAGCTGAAATTATTTGCAAATCAGAAATGAGGTCGGGCTTTAAATGGCAAAATGGTAAATACCATAAAGTAACTTTTGAAAATATAAAACACGTTCTAAAGAAATTAGAACCGACTAAAGGCTGTTTAGGATTTGATTTAAATCCCGATCGAAATTTCATATCGAAGAATATTTATAAAAGATCCATTGAAGACGAAGAAACGATACAAGGTTCCCATGAAGTATGTATTAATCACATTGTATTTGGCGAAGAGTCTTCTATGGTTGGCGGGAAATGCATTGAGAGCTATGTAAAGGAAAAGGATGAATCTTGGGTCGTTAAAATTTCATGTAAAAATACCTCTTTTGTTCCCGATATCGTATTCACTCCTGATGGAATTTATCATCTAAACTTTTTCCACGAAAATGTATCCTTAAAACCTAAAAATGGTCATAAGGATTCCCTTCTAATTGAGTGGGGTCGATGCTTCACTGCCTTGCCTTAATAGCGATAATCCAATTAAAAATTGTAATAGCTTGCCCTTCTCAAAAAGAAATTTTAGGTTGTTTCATAGTGAGATTTTTGGATCAAAATGTTACTTCCCGACAGAAAATCGATTTGTATTGCCTTATATGCCTAAGAACTATGAGGAAACAATGGTCCTACAGGCGGTTGCCCCTTCGAGAACCTCCTAAGGAAAAGGAGTTTGGTTTATTGAATCGAGGCGAGATTCTTCACCAATATTAAAATATCGGTTCTGAATGACACGCGAGAGGGAACTTTAAAACTCCAGTTCCTTTTTAAATTAACTGGTAAAGCTCGTTATACGCTCAGAGTGGCAATTTTTTTAGGTCGAGTGACATTGGAGAGTTAGTTTCTTATTCCATTAACACGGCTTCCGGGTCTGACGCTCGATACTTCCTTCCTCATGACAACTCTCCTTCCATCAGAAAGTTTAACAGAAAGTACCTTTTAGCTTTTTACACTAAAAGGTACACATATTGCTAATGGCGAATAAGGGTAGGTCATTCATGTAGAAATTGAGACTCTGAAATGTAAGAACCTTTGATTTGAATTTTGTCCTATTAATTTGAGGCCCGATTCACAAAGTATTTACGGGATCTACAGAGTGCGGCAAAACATTTACAGAATTTTGGTCTATCCATAAAATCGTTGAAACTATTTTTGAGCTTATACTTGGCGATTACCGCTTGTCCATATAGAGGAAACTTCTCATGCGTCGATTCATTTCCATATTCATAATTTTTTTCTTCATTACTTCAGTTTGTTTTGCATCTCTGGTTCTTGCGAAAGACGATGACCGCAAGGACCGCGGCATTCCTTCTCAAATAAAAAAGATCAAAAAGAAATTACGAGATTTACAAAACCAAATCAATGAACTAGAACAAAACCCTGGCCCCCAGGGGCCGAAAGGCGATCCCGGACCCATCGGCCCGATAGGTCCGCAGGGTCCCGCCGGAGCCGATGGACTAGACGGCGCTACCGGACCTCAAGGCAACCCTGGCCCACAAGGTCCCCCTGGTCCACAAGGACTAATAGGATTACAAGGGCCCATGGGTCCTCAAGGCGCGGATGGGCTTGAAGGTCCCCCAGGCCCCGAAGGCCCACAAGGCCCACCAGGGCCTGAAGGTCCAGAGGGTCCGCCAGGCTCAGGGGGAGGAGGAGGGCCAAAGCTCACTTATTTATCCAAGAAACCTAATCAAATATTTATTCCTCCTGCAAACACCGGAACCTTTGCAGATATTCCCGAAAGAACGCTGAACTACACCAAACAATCCGGTACCTCCATATTGCGATTCACCTACTACGATTTTATCAAGGTGGAAGGTCTGCGTTCGACCACCACTTTATCTCTTCAGTTTATTTTGACAGACCTTACCGGTGGAACGGAGATCGCTCTTCCTGTAGAACCTGCTTTTATTCGCCGTATGGTTCAGCATTTGAGCGGCAGTTCCTTTTCCACTTTTTCAGCGGAGCCCAAAACGGTACATTTTGTTTTGGATACGCAGGTTTTAGGCACAAATGCTTCGTTTCTTGCGGCGGGGAATTACAGTCTCCGGGTTCTAAGCCATGAAGAAAATTTTAACGGCAACTTCCAAACCACCAGTATAGGGAATTTCGATATGCCATTCATGTTACAGGTAGAGGAAATCGAGCCCTAGTTTTTCCAGATAATCCAGCGGTCATAACCCAGCCCATCATTCCACTTTCAGAATTGATGGGCTGTTTTTTTTTGGGGAGAACCGGCTAGATGAAATTAAAAGAAGCATTCCTCGCCAAGCAAAAATAGTCCGTGTGGGCTAAAAAGGTTAAAGATACTTTTAGAAAAACTTCCCGTCAAGAATCTCCCCAACTTCCCTGATTTTTACCACTCTCCTTCTTTTCCTTTTCTTTAGAAATTATCTTTTAGATCATCTCAAAAGAATTATTAATCTTTATTAATTTTTTATTAATCCTCCATTAATCTTAGAGTCACAAACTATTACTAGCGCTTAGGTATTTTATTTGGGGGGGGAAATACCTAAGCTCTAGTATTAATTCCTCGTGGAATTAATATGAAATTCTCCTTATAAAACTCTTCCGCTTGTCATAATTTTATGCAACGCGCCTTTTAACCGATGAACCGAAGACAGGTAAGTTTATGAACCCTAAAAATAATGACTTCTTATTAAGCTTGGTTATTATTTTTTCTCTATCGGTTTTTTCAGCCTTATTAGTATGGATAGCAATAAATTTCTTCTAACCCTTTCCCTTGAAATTGAAAGTCCTATCTAATTAAATTATAGGTGTAAAAATGAAATCTAATTCAAAACTAAATTATTTTGATAAATCTGATAGATACTCTCAATATGTTTTAAAAGGTATACCTATCCAAAAGATTTCAGCCATGGAAAAAGAACCAGAAATTCAAGTCATTTCAAATTTAAAAGAATTCTTTAATGAACATGGATATCAAGACTATATTTATAATTTAAAGAAAAAAAGAGTTAGAGCGACCACAACTCGTAAGAAAATAGATAGAAAAAAAAGGATTATGAAATTAATATCGCAAGGATTAACGCGGCAAGAAATCGCCGATATTGAGATGGTAAATATAAGCGCTATTTATAAGTTTATTAAGAAATATATGCCCAAATATTTAAATAAAACCACTCCTGAAAATAAATCGGCTCAAATGGTTTTCGATTTTAAATATGAAAATGATAAACCATTAGAAAATATATTTTCTGTTAGAAAAACTAATAACACTCCCAAAAAACCTGAAAAAAGTTATTTCAATAAAAACAAGTTATTCCTAAAGAAAATTAAAGATTCGCTAACTGAATCATCGCCAATTAAGACCTATCAAAATGGTTAATCGACAAAATAACCAGTGATTATCAGTTTCTAGCTTACATAATGTGAGCTTTTGGGAGGTCAAGCTATAGTATAATTTCAATGAGTCTTTTTTTGCTCCCATTGACTGGCGCCCTATGACACTTCATGAAGCGCGGAAAATAATCGAAGCGTTCTTATCTCCAGATAGCGCGATTATAGAAAATTCTATCATTGAAAGACCTTACGGTTGGTATTTTGATTACAATACGAAAGAATACGTTGATACCGGAAACAAGGCATTTTATGCGGCTGGCGGAGGCGGCGCTATAGTCGACAAAAATACTGGAAAGGTGTTCTCCTTTAGCTCCGCTGTACAACTTGAAGACAACTTCAAAGCCTACGAAGCTGGCTTCATAGACGAACCATACACGCTAACTGTGACCTCCATTAAAGATGAAGACCGCACAACGTTCTTTTTAAAACAACTTAAGGTACATCAATTAGTGGAAGCGAGCCTGGATGAGAATATTGAGCGTTTAGCCCCCCAAATGGACGATAAACTTAAATCGGTATTAAACAAAATTACCGAAATCAATCATGGAAAAAAGGTTCTGTCTCGAATAGATTATACCGAGGAACAAATCAAATCTTTAATATCCAAGCTTCCATGCGCCTTTGAAAACCTGAATCTATTTTACGATTGGCAAACCCTGCAAGCTATAGACGTGTCTGGGTGTATGCAGTATCAATTAACCGGTTTTTCTGAAAAAAAGTAACATTAGGGAACCTCCAAAAATCGATATTGGCCGCGAGCCGTCGTTGTTTATAAAGGGCAGGCGAGTCGCCAAAAATTAAAACCCCGAATTATTAGAGAGACTCGTTAATTACCTTTCTCAATTTCTTGACGGTAAGACATTCCAACCATAATTAGTTTCAAAATTACCTTATAATGTTCCTTTTAGCGGGTGAGCAAGAATGAAGAAAAATCTTAACAAAATTTTTTTTGGTTTGATTATCGTTTTTAGTTTTTTCTTATGTGGTTTCAGCGACGATAAAAGTTTGGTCAGCTTTAAAGACGAAAAAACTGCGGCGTATCAAATGAGTCCATTTTCTATTAAGCGATACGAGCCGGGGGAGCCGATATTTTCTGATCGCCCTTACTATGACCATATTAAAGATGAAAAACTAAACGGTTTATTTTTGGTTAAAATCCCCCGGCATCTATCGTTTAATATCGTTTTAAACTTATCTAAAGACACAACTGTTTATCGGGCAGTTTGCAATGAGTACCTCAAGGACTTCGGCGCCTGGGAAAAAACGGACATTATTATGGCTATGGGCGGACAAACCTGCGTTAACTTCAAAGTCGTAAAAAAAAATTTCAAAAAAGGAACTTATTTTTTTAAACCTGGAGGCCGAACCGCATCGCCTATTTTCTTAAAAATTCAAGGAGGTCTCTAATAATTGGTATTTTTACTGGTTTGCTATCGCCTGCCCCTTGAATTTAAGGGCCAGGCTCTTGGCAAATATGAATTTTTAGAGGTTCCCTCAAAAAGACGATTTATAATTTAATGAAAAAGCTGGTCGCATTCATATTAGTCGCTGGAATCAATTTCATATCTTCTTCAATCGTAAGCGCAAAAACATTGCAAGACGGAATAGAGTTATATAAAAAAGAAGATTTTAAATTAGCGTTTAAAATATTTAAACCGTTAGCGCAACAAGGAAACGTGGAAGCACAAAGCTTCCTCGGAATGATGCATTTCCAGGGACTTGGAATTCCTATAAATTTAGAAAAAGCCTTCGATTATTATTTACTTGCGGCAAAACAAGGCAATATGGAAGCTCAATTTATCGCTAACCTAATCTCAGCGGAACAGGAAAATACAGACGCACAATTTAACCTTGGGATGCTTTACTCATCTGGAAAAGGGTATGATCCAGATTATAAGGAAGCCTTAAAATGGTTAGATAAAGCCGCCAAAAAAGAACATGTAAAGGCGCAATACAATCTCGGCCTGCTGTATTTAAAGGGAAAAGGGGCTCCGAGAAACTACAAAGAGGCATTCAAATGGCTTAGCAAAGCGGCCCAAAAAGGGAATGCAAAAGCGCAGTACAACCTGGGCTTTATGTATATAAAGGGCCATGGCGTCGCCCAAAACTACAAAGAAGCCGTTAAGTGGTCTAATAAAGCGGCGGAACAAGGAAATGAAAATGCACAATACAATTTAGGTCTGCTTTACGCCCAGGGATTCGGCGTCCCTCAAAACTTTAATGAAGCGGTCAAATGGTTTTATGAAGCCGCGAAAAGAGGACACATAAACGCGAAGAAAAACTTAGAAGTTTTACTGCAAAAAAGATGATAGCGACTAAACAACTTGAAGTTATGAACTATTCTTATAAAAAATTTTTCAACGACGCAAAACGCCTGCGATTCAAACCTGCCTCCAATGCGGAAGTTTAATTCCTCTCTAAATTCATGCATTCTAATTATCTTTCAAGAGTTTTATTAATGAGGAAAAGTAAATTTATCCTTATAGAGCTGTTAATTTTAATCTCTGTTTTGGGATGCAATTCCTCCATTCCGCAGGAAACCAAAGCCAGCGAAGTTGATCAAACAATAAAGAAAATGATCGGCAACAGCTTAAAGTTATCAGATCCCCGTTATGGTCTTATTGAAGAATCCATCGCTATCCTGGATCGGGTCGCACAACTGGCTCCGGACAAACTTTTTCTAGTAAAGTTCAACCTTGGCCTGGTATATTCCAAATCAAACCAAATTGACCAAGCCATCTCTAATTATCAAAAAGCCATTAATCTAAATCCAAATTTCGCAACCGCGCATTTTTATCTTGGCGACGCCCTGTTTAAGAAAAAACTGTTTAAAGAAGCCATCAGGCATTTCCAAACCGCCATAAAAATTTTCAATAGAAAAATCAAACAACCAACCGCCTCCAAAGAAGCCGACGAGACGCAAGAAGAAAATATGATTGTTAACAGGGCTTCAGCTTACTCACACACAGGACTTGCGGGAGATTTTATGGATAATAAAAAAACCGCGATAGTTTATACTCTTAAAGCAAGGGTGGCCTATTCCAAAATGATCGATCCAAACGGTTGGTTCGCTCTTAAAGTGAATGCTATGGATGAGCGTTTAAATAATATGATAAAAAAGTATGGGTTTTCATCTTTATACGAAGCCACTAATTTGTATAAAGCAGAGTTTATCTCCAGCGCCAAAAACAATTAATAGTTTTAGAAGGGCCACTAATAATTGAAACTTTTACCGGTTTGCTATCGCTTGACTCTTGAATTTAAGGGTCAGGCTCCTGGCAAATCTGATTTTTTAGAGGTTTCCTTAATTTATTATCTCCAACGCTTCGATCATCCATTTTTATATTAAAAATCTAAAAAACTACCATGTCATTCAAGCGCTGTGATTTCATCAATTCGTAATAGCGTCTGCTTTAGGCTTAATAATACAGGTCGAATAAAACAAGTTTCTATTGGTTATCTATTCGCCCTTTTATGCGGCTCATTTTTCTTGATATTCACCATTCTATGGTGTTTAAGCGCCTATACTAATTGGATTAATTATAAGGAATACAATCCCAGGACAGACGCATTTGAAAAGGTTTGGATTCCAAGTTATTCATGGTTAAGAAAAACATTTAATCCAGGTTTGGTTCGAAGCAATCTCTCCGCCGCTTACAATGTACTTTTTGCAACCTCTCCTCCAGAAGTTTCCCAAATCCCAACAATAAGGCTTTTATTAAAAAATAACGATTTGGAAGAACTCAACGAAAACATTTTGAAATTCCATTTGGGTAAATTAAGTAAAAAACCGCGAGTCAATGGCATGTATGAAACCGCCTCGGGAAACCAAATACCCGTAAGGGTCAATCTAAGAGGAACTTTTCCAGACCATCATCAGGTTTGGAAACCTTCAATTAGAATCCGGTTTCCTAAATCCCAATTACTTGACGGCAACAGGAACCACGTTCTCATTGCTCCACAGGACGCTCTGGGTTTTAGTAATTGGGTAAGCAATTATTTAAGCGGTTTTTGGAATATGCTCAATGTTGACGAACGATTTGTGCGCTTATTTATCAACAACCAGTATTTCGGAGTCTATAACAGAATTTCGAGGCTGGATGAATCGCTCGCCATACAATCTAACCGTTTGCCCGGACCTTTTTACAGACTGGAAAGTCATAAACAAGATTATATTTATTCCTGGAATCATCCAATTGGCTGGGAGCTGATTGGAGTTCCAAAAGATAAAGGGTTAAAAGTATTAGAAAACTTCGTTAATGCCAGCGTCAATGTCTTGAATTGGACTTCAAAAAAAAATCTCGTCTTAAGTCTGCAAACCCTCAGTCAATATTTGGATAAAGACAGCTTTGCTAAATATCTCGCCCTGCTTTGTCATGCCGGCGAAAACCACATTGACGAACTGCATAATAACGCTCTTTGGTTAGACACGGTTTCTGGAAAGCTTGTCCCTATCATAATGGACCCGGCGGGTTATAGTTGGGAAGCTTCAAGTGAAGAAAACCTCCATAGACCCATTCTAAAACTAAATGTCGGATACATAACCGCCTGGCTCATGGACCCGAGAAATCTGGCTCTTTATATAAACCGACTTTATGAGCTTATCCACTCTTTTGGGTCGTCCATAAATACAGAAAGCTATATCAGGTCTCACTGGCTTAAAATCAGGGACGATATTCGCACGGATATTAACTTAAGCAAAATCGGAAACCCAAGAGAATACTTTCCATTTTACTTATCGGATAATTGGATAGAAGGTTTGATTGATTTTATTCACAAAAGAGTGGGCTGGATTGAAGATCAGCTCTCTTCAGACACTATCGCAGTGGTTGACATAAAAAAGGAGACTTTCGAAATCTATCTTGACGGCTTTTCCGGAGCCATTGTCAAAAGAAAAGACGACCAGAAATTTACGATAAATAATTTAAAACGTTATCGCCAATTTGAATTATTACCTTCTATCAACGATCCCTCATTGACCAAACTTTTTGGCGCTTCTCGCTCTTATGCTTTTTTTACGCTTTCAGGAAAACCTGAAGATTATGTCTTTGCTCACCGCTTGAACGGGAACCCTATTCTATTTTCAAAACCGCCAAAAAAACTAAAAGCATTAAGAAAATTGGAAGGCGTTAACGTCCTCCAATTACACGCGCCTGAAATCTCACCCATAATTTTAGGGCCTAACAAAGTGATTTTCAAAAAAACGCGGGAATCCAACAGAGGTCAACCAGTTATCATAAAAGCTGGCACAAAAATTTTACTCGGCCCGGGGGCCTCGCTTATCATTCGCGGTCCTTTAAAAATTGAAGGCGCTCAGGATCGCCCTGTAGTAATCCGGCCTTTGGACCCTGAAAAACCTTTTGGCGTCTTAGCTCTCCTTGGAAAAGAAACTCAGGGGAGCCGAATCAATTATTTAAACATGAAAGGCGGTTCCGTTCACCAGCGCCACAATCTGGAGTTCATTGGAATGTTTTCCGTTCACGACAATCCCGACATCGAAATCAATAACAGCAGGTTCGGGAAAAATTTTATCGGCGACGACGCGGTTCATTTTATGCGTTCCAAAGTTAAAATTAAAAATTCAATTTTTGAAAACGCTCGAAGCGACGCTATGGACTGGGATCTTGTCGATGGCGAAATAAGCGATAGCGTCTTTAAAAATTCCGGAAATGACGGCTTGGATATCAGTATGGGAACCGTGAGCGTAATCAATAGCCGTTTTGAAAAAAACGACGATAAATGTATCAGCGCCGGCGAAGGAACAAAAACCACCGTTACCAATTCAAAGTTTTCCCAGTGCAATATAGGAATTGCGGTTAAGGATCGCTCGAAGGTCGAACTTTCAGGTAGCTTATTTTCAGGAAACAATATCGCGTACAACACCTATCGCAAAAAATGGCGCTGGGAAAAAGGCGGCGAAGGCGTCATAAAGAAAACTCAATTTCAGGATTCGTTACAATCTGACATTCAAGGAGATAAACATAGTAAGGTCTTTTTTGCCGGTTCTATTCCAAAAAATATCCGAATTTCCGGCAAACTCAAACTGTCGTCAACCTCCAAATAAAAAGATTAGGTCTGACTCTGTGGTTTCCTGAGGTTGATTTTAATAGAGAAGCTTATTTATAATAAGAATATACATTGTTTTAATGAAAAAAGGAGCCTGCAGTGTTCGCCGAGAAAGACAATCAGTATTCAGTGGTATGTCATGCTAAGGTGGCTAAGGATTGCGTTGAGAACGGGGCTTGGTGCGATAGCGAAGAAGAAGCGCAAGACTGGGTAGAAAACGAGTGCTGGATCTATTCTGGCGAAGGTTGGTTCTGTCTTCAATGCAACCTCCAGTTCATGCAAAACCTTTCTAAAAACCGACGAGACAATGGCTTAAACTCAATGACGCCAGATGGATGGGACGACAATCTTGAGAAAGGCATTCCCACTGTATTATAAACGCCGCTCCAACTCCCATTTAATAACCTAAGCTCGATTTTTTCTCTCCTGAATCGTTTCATCATCCCAAACAACCGATATACCTTCTTCTTCAAAAGCGTCTTCTATCAACTTCAATCGATTTGGGTCGCTAGGTCTCCTAGAGTAAATGATCCCAGGAGATACGTCTTTTTCTTTGAGTTCTGATTCGACATATGCCCATATTTGGCGGATATGGCGTCTTACATTTTTACGAACATTTATATCGGTCATTTTGTCCCAGTTAGAATTTTTGATTTCAATAACACAAACCGAACCGTCATCGCCGTCCCAAGACACGTCAATCCTTCCAAATTTTTTATTTGGCTTTCGAATCCTTTTTTCCGTGCTGATTTTTAGTTCTTTTTCCCCAAGCCACTCATTTTGGATTTTCTTATGAAACTTTTTTCCCGCTTTAAGTTGTGGAGGTTCCTTTTTTGGAGTCATTACAAGCTTTAGACGATAATTTTATTTTAGTCGGGGTGATGTTAGGGAGTTATTTCCTTAATAAATTAACGGGCGAATCCAGTCAGTCGCTAAGTATAATCGATACTAATTATCTTTTACCGAGAATGGCTAAGAGATATAATGAGTTAACGTTTTATTCAGGCCCTTTTCATTAACCTCCTACCGCTCATGTCAAACTCTCCTTCCTCAAAAAATATCGTCTTATTTTTGTTATTTTTTTCCGTTTTGACACGGGTTCCTTTTGGCGGGAGTCCCTTAAACGGAGACGAAGCGATCACGTTTAATCATTACGCTTTCAGTTCTTGGAAAAGTCTGGTTTTTGATTACACCGACACGAATCAGCATACACTTTTTAGTCTGCTTTCTAATATATGCCTCCAAATATTTTGGGAAAACGAATGGGGGTTTCGGCTTCCTTCTATTCTATCCGGAATATTAGCGGTTCCGTTAACTTATTTGGTTGGCCTTAAACTTTTAAATTCTAAATTTGCTTCTTTTGGCGCTGCGTTTTTAATTCTAATTTCGAAACCGCATTTGATTTATTCCCAAGCCGGTCGCGGCTATGCAATAACGGTATTTCTAGCTCTCCTCTTTATTTGGTCTATTTGCAAATTGGTTCAATCGCGAAGCCACTGGCAAAACAGCCTGCTTTTCTTCTTGTCTGGTACCGGTTTAGTAATTACTTTGCCCAGTAACGCCGTATTCCTGGCCGGTTCCGCTTTATTTTCTGTTTTACTCATCCTCAATAAAAAACAAGAAGACGTTCAATCAACTTCGTTTCTATTTAAAAAATTAACCGCTTATTATTTAGTTTTGCTATTCGCAGTCTGTTTTTATCTTTATGGCATTCAGGAAGGACTAAAGACTGGAGTTCAAAACTACTCGGTTAAATATTCAGGATTAAACGGGCTAATAGAGATTATTAATCAGTTATTAGAGCCTTTTGGAGTTTGGGTTTACGCGTTATTTTTGCTAGGTTCTTTTTTCATTACGGATCGCAAAAAACTATTTGCCATTTTGAGCCTAATAATCGTTCCGATAGCAATCTTATTTTCTCTTGGCACAACGCTTTTTAGCAGAATTTATATCTTTGTTCTTCCTTTTATCTTTTTCATTTTAGCTGTTGGCGCCGAATCGCTTTTATACAAACTTCTATATAAACGTTCAAATCTCAAAATAGTTTTTGGGTTGGTCTTTATAAGTTTGACAGTTATACCTGCGGTCATTTTTTGGCTTCAATACTATCCCGCACGAGCCAATGTCAAAGAAGCGACAATAAGAGAAGCGATCCAGGTTTCTGATTACGTAAAAAATAATGCTGAAAAAAATGTTTTGGTCGTCAGTCTTCTTGGAAATAAAGAAAAAAGCGTTCTTATTCACTATTTGGAAAAAAGAATCTCGAACGATATGTTTCGATTTTTAAACGGAGAAAAACCTGAAAAAATAATTCTTATCGCACACAAAGATAATCCTCCAGACGTTTTTCCAATTGGCGGTTATCTTCAAAATAAATTTCTCACTTTTCCCAAAGAAAGTTTGCGCGAATTGGAATGTAGAGAAAACATTTGTCTTTATGAATGGGGCGTTAAGCTGAACCGGTTCATACCTCCAGTGGCCGATTTGGATTATGAGACAAAAATTAATTTTACAAAAACCAATCAAATTGAACCCCGACCGTCGACCGGTTTAAAAATTTTAGGTAAAAAGTCTCTGTTAATAAATAAAACCACAAGGCAAAAAATGCACCTTTCTTCCAGCGAAATAAAATCGGTTCAATTTAAAACCGACGGTTACCTTCTTTTAGCTTACCTTAAACCCTTTGGTCAGAAATCAAATCTTATTTTATGGGACGCCACTCAAAAAGAATGGCCAGACCAAGCGGCTCTTTTAAACCCTTACATGGGGCGCGTTAACTCAGAGGATAAAAAAGAAGTTTGGCAAATGACTTACATTCTTTATCCAATAAGAAAAGGAAAACACGATTTGACTGAAATCTTTTACCTGGACGATTCCTTGAACGAATTTGACGGCATCCAGTCTTTTTTTATCTCTTTAAACTAAAGGGAATCTCTAAAATTTCAGATTTGCCAGGAGCCCGGCCCTTAAACTCAAGGGGCAGGCGATAGCAAACCCTAAAAAAGCCAATTATTAGGGGTCTCCTAATATAGAATCACACGACAACTCCCCCAAACAAAACATTAATTTTTTTTAATCTATCTTTAATTTTCCCTTAATAAACCGATTTTATTCAGTTATTAGAGGGGAATAAAGCTTCGCACGATTGGCGTGCGCCCTTGGAAACTATTTCTCATAGTAAAAAAGATGAAAAAGGAGGGCGTTATGATTTATCCTATGAGGGTTTACGATAAAGATGGAAATTTGGTCAAAACCGTGCCAACAGAAGTTTTGGAAAAAATTTTTTGGGAAAAATTTTGGGCAAAGGAAGACTTGAATGCCTATAACAAAAATAAAAAACGAACCAAAGTAAAACAAAATAAACCCGTATTTATAGCCGCATAATGTATTAACGCGGCTAATAGATAAAATAATCATCTATAAAAAAGGATATTTGAAATGACAAGCTCTCCACGCTATATGAGCATGGACGCCATAGCCGCAGAACAGCAACGATTTATGGTGCGCGTTTATAATTGGATGACTGCCGGCCTGGCTATTACCGGTTTCATGGCTTTTTACGTTGCCAATAGCCCAACAATGCTGAACATTGTTTTCGGAAACCCAATTGTTCCTATCGTTCTTATAATCGCTCAACTTGGTTTGGTGTTTTGGTTGGCGTCGCGCGTAATGCATATGAGCGCAAGTCAGGCTACTGGCGTTTTTATGCTCTATGCGGGCCTTACGGGAATTACCTTTTCCTCGGTTTTCCTTACATACACCGCTTCTTCAATTACATCGACGTTTTTGATCACTGCCGGAACTTTTGGAGTCATGAGCCTGTACGGTTACACGACTAAGAAAGATTTAACTTCATGGGGTAGTTTCTTGTTTATGGGGCTTATCGGCATTATCATCGCTTCTATAGTCAACATATTTATGCAAAGCGAAATGATGCACGCCGTCATCACCTATGTGGGTGTGCTTGTCTTTGTTGGGCTAACCGCTTATGACACGCAAAAAATAAAGGAAATGAACATCCTTGGGAATGAAGGAACCGACGAAGATACAAAAGAAGCCGTTTCAGGCGCATTAACTTTGTATCTTGATTTCATCAATTTGTTCCTTATGTTGTTGCGTTTGTTAGGAAATCGAGAATAACCATATAGGGGGCGCCAAAGCCCCCTCTTCTTCCTTCCTTTTTCTGAAAAAAACTTCAAAAACCATTCAAGAGCGGTCGACTCAATTTCCCGAAAGATGCTCCGGCATTATCGCAGTCCCCGAAAGATGGGCCGGGATAGAGTTTCCGGAAACATGTTCCGTCATAACAGAACCAGAAATATGATCTGTTGAGGTCCCAGAAATATGCTCGGGCATGGTAGCCCCGGAAATATGATCCGTTGCAGTTCCAGAAATGTGTTTCGACATGGTAGTTCCAGAAATATGTTCAGCAGGACCTTCCGACGAGCTCCCTGAAGGAGCGCTTTTCGCTTTCATTTGATTGGATTGCCGCATCGATGAAGCGCTCTTATTTGAATCTGTCGTATTACCCATTATTCCCGGTACAATAAAAGAAGCGGGCACAACGAACGCGTTGCAGCCAGCCACAAAAACAACAATTGATAAAAAGATAAGTATTTTTTTTCGGTTCAACACGGCTTAGACTCCTAAATTAAAGAAATGTTTTTGCTTCTACCAAAACGAAACAAATAGGAACCCGTTTAAGGAAAGATTTTGTGAATTGCGCTGTATAACTTTTTTCCCAAGTTTATCAGCTCAATCTTATTATAATACTTTTCGTTCTAAAGGACAGTTTCAATTTTATTTCAATTTTTATTACCCGTCTCATTTAGTTGATCAAAGCCAAAATAAAGGTCAATTCCAAGAAAAATAATCTCATTAAAGACAATAAGTTAAAAAACTATCCAAAGCTTTTAACCGTTTTTATTTTACTGGCTTTTTATCTAATATGATATTTTTATCCATTCATCGCACACGCGAAAAAACATAATCCCCACTAATGCATAATACAAAAGACCCAACTTTTATTCGAGCCGTCCATGAAGCCGGGCATGGCGTAATCTGCCACTACTTAGGCGTCATTCCTCAACAATTAACTATCAGGGAAGAAAATGACAACGGCTTTGGTCAATGTAAAAACCCTATCAAAAGCTTTTCGTTTGAAAACGATACTCTATCCCTTGATAAAAAAACCAAAAGTTTAGCCATGGTATATGTTGCGGGTTACCAGGCAGTTAAAAAAATAGAACCAAACGCCATAGTCCAAGACTTTGACTTAGACTATAAACAGGCGATGGCTTGTCTCTCCTCATCGTCAAAAAACGTCGAAGAAAATAAAAGCTTACTAAAAGATTTAGAAATGGAAGTAAGAGAAATTTTCAGCCAAGAGGATAGATGGCATGGAGTTGAAAAACTATCGGAAGAACTTCTCGCAAAAAAAAATCTGCAATGGAAAGAGGCTAAAGCGGTTCTCCAACAATTAATGCTCAGACCAAGATTTCGTATTTCATAGCTCTCTTATTATTTAGCAATGACTTATTTTTTTAAAACTGAGAATAAATTAAAAAATTTTCTAGAAATCGCCGGTCTGCTTTTATTCGTATTGATTTCGTCCTTTGTTGTTTTGCGCTTTGAGTATGAGGGGGGAAACTTCTTATTCAGTTTTTTCAAATCTAAAATTTATTACGCCAATTTTGATAAAGTCATTTTCCCCATTTACTTTTGGCTCTTGGCTGGCGGCTTTTTAGTTTTCAAAAAATTTTTAGATAAAAATCTCTTTACCGCTAAAACGGCTTTCCACTTCTTAGGCTGTGCGTTTTTCTTCCACCTATATCTTATTTTATTAACCCACTCGACTGAATTAACTCCAGGTTTTTCTTTAATACCCACTCAGTTGCCAACATTACCCTATTTGGTAATGTACGCAAAAGGATTCATCTACGCTTACTTTTGCGGGTACTACTTTTACGCAATTCATATAGCTAAACAAAAGAAATTCTCATACGAGTGGCTGGTCCCATTATCTTTTATAGTCCCATTTTTATTTGGGTACCCTCCGATAGCTCATTTAATTTGCGCTGGCGTCGCTTTTATATTTTATGTCCTTAATAAAAAGTTTGGCGATTACCTATCCTCAAACTCCAATAACAGAGATTGCTCGCTACAGATTATTTGCTGCCTATTTTTTTTGGCTCTCGGATTCAGGTTGTGGTACGCCAGTTACCTTACCTGGCTGGATGGAGTGGGATTTAGCGCCGACGGCCCCTTTTATTTTCAAGCGGCAAAAAATATAGCCAGCAGCGACTTTTCAAAAGTCGATTATTGGCACGCTCCCATCTACTCGCTTTATTTATCTTGTTTTATAAATCTTTTTGGCAACACAGCCAGCTCCATCTTTTATTCACAGGCCGTTATTGGAGCTTTTTTACCTGTCCTAATAATGAAGATAGTCGGTAAATTTACCGACAGTAAAACCGCAATTATTACCGGTTTTTTGGTTGCTCTTTTCCCTCTATGCATTCATTACTCGGTTGTTCTTAACCGCGCTTCACTACAGATATTGATTTTCGCGGTTCTTATTTACTTTTGCCTAACGTTTGAAGAGAAAGATGATTTGAAAACTTGTTTTGTTTTTGGCGCATTATTAGGAACAGGGTTTTATTTAGGACAAGAGACTTTACCCATTTTGATGTTTCTGGCTATTTATGGATTATTGGCAACTTTGGATCAAAAAAAACCTGGACTTGAATTTATTAAAAAATCAGGTTGCGGACTATCAGGAGCGCTCGTTTCTTTTATTCCTCTCAACGCTATGTTCTATAGCTTTTCAGGAAAACTATTGCCGCTTGGCAGAGATCCCTCTTACATCAAATCTTCAGGAGAACTAACCGATAGCTGGACATATGGAGGGAGTGAATATTCGGGTCAATTAAGTAAATTAGGTTTTAATCCCTTGTCGTCTCCACTCTCTAGCCTGGAGCAACTCATTTCCAAACCTCTTACAATCATTCCTTTATATTGGGGAAGATTCTTAGACGAACTTTCTGGCTTTATATTCGATACAGGCTCAATCTTTATTGCTCCGATAAATTTAGAAATAGAATCTTTTTATGGAGCAAATATCCAGTTCTATTTTTATTTAGTTGTATGCGTTGGAATTTTACGATTTTTAACGTCAAATACAATAAGCCGGATGCAAAAATGCCTAATCGCGCTTCCTATTATTTTACAAGCTTCGGTCATTTCCGCTTTTTTGTTTGGAACGTTGCGTTATCGCGCTCCCATAGCTCCTCTCTATTTAATATTTGCCGGAATAGGAATTCGAACTTTTATTTCTAGCAATTTAATAAAAAGCGAGGTACAAGACAAAACTCTCAATTCGATCAAGTCGAGTCTATTTTTAGGCGCTTATGCGGTGGGAGTGTTTTCTTTATTTTTTGCGGCTCTCAATTTCGAGGAAGATAAAATTAAAACATTAGATTCCCATTACAAGCTGGACCCCTGGATCAATTTAGTAGACAATCGTTTGCAAGCGGCAAACTTCGTAACTCTTAACGAGACTGTTTTGTCTTTTTATCAAAAAACTTCCGATGGTGAATCGACAAACTATCAAATTTCTTTTAATATGTGTCGTTTTTTGATGGGCGCGAACAAGCCCTACTATCTTTTATTATTAGACGGTCAGATCCAAGGAAAACCGAAACAGATTCCTCATGGATGTTCCACGGTTAAAAAACCGTTTAACCCTTCTTATGAGATTGGCATCATGAGTTTGTTTGTTTATTTTTCTCCAAATGGGGAAACGCCGCCGCCTCAAAACGTACAAGCCAAATTAAGCGACTCCAACAAACCGCTTATATTCCCCATGATTAAACTCCCTCAAAACCCTGAAGGTGAAAAATATAAAGCGTTATTTGATAATTATTCATGGGGATTTGTGAAAATCAGCGATCCTATTATTTCATCTTCTGAAAAAAACTGATTTCCATAAACTTCTAAAAGCTTCGCCGTCTATGACTCTTGATATCGTTTTACTCACAACTTTAGACTTACGAAGTTGCTATAATGGATTTTTTTGCAAACTAATAAAACATTAGATGCCGTTCTTCATATCATTTCTAGTCGTCTCAATACTGCTCTTTTCCGCGCTTAAATTAAGAAAAAATGATAAAAACTTAGCTTCCAATTTTTTACTTATTTTAAGTTCGTTGATTTTTGGCTTAATATTGACAGAATTACTTTTCGGGATATTTGTAAATAAATACTCTAAGCCCTCCCATCCTGACGCCCCTCCTTATTTCACGCAATACCAGCCGTCAACTTATTTCATGATTGAAAATAGTATTTTATATACGGCTTTGCCCAAAAAATCTTACCGCACGTTTGGATTGCCTTACGACACCAATTGGATGGGTTTTAGAGAAAAAGAATTCGAGGCAAAAAAGCCAAAAGACATTTTTCGTATTTTAGTTTTTGGCGATAGCGTAACGTTTGGCGCGGCTGTAGCCACTCAGCAGCGTTATTCGTTTGTGCTTGAAAAGTTATTGAACATCCATTTAACCAAAATTAACTATACAGACATCAAGGAAGTGGAAGTATTGAACTTTGGAGTACCGGGATACGCAACCGACCAGATACACGATCTGATCAAGGGGCAATTGGAATTGCTTGAGTGCGATTTAGTCCTTGTTGGTTTTTTTCATAACGATCTGACGATGACCACTCAAGCCACCTTAGAGTCTTATGCCTTACAGGATACGAATAAGAAAAGCGACATATTTGTAAAAATTCCCATATTATCCAACCCAAAACGAAACTTGAAGACTATTCCAAAGTCCATGCCAGATGAATATGAAAAACCTTCTTATTGGCATGAAAAACTTAACTTATATAGGGTTTTAAAAAGCAGGACTCGTCTTTTTCTTTCTGGAGAAAATACGACTTCAAAATTATGGAATTATGTTGTCGATGAGTTTAAAGGGATACAGGCCATAACAAAAAAACATAAATTACCAGATCCCTATATCATCTTGCTTCCTTCCGGCCATGTTGATCCCGATAAAAACAATTTTGAAAGTCCAAGCGGCGAACTTGCGGAAAGAATTCAAACTTTGACGATAGCGGAGAATAAGTTTAAGAAAAATGGACTGCGAACCATCAATCCCTTCCCTCTGTTTAAAAAGCATAGCTTTATGTCCATGGCTGTTTCGGAGTGGGATACCCATCCTAATTACTTGGCTAATTATCTTTACGCCCAGGCAATCTTTGACCGTCTCATTAAAGACAACTTCCCTCAAACTTTTCAGAAATGAGATTAGTTTATATCGCAATGAAATTTACTATAAGCGCTTTATTTTGGTTTAATATCCGTTAATTGAATCTTTTAAATGTTTTTCTGTAAGATCCGCTAATTCAACATCTGAAGAAATCGACGACATCTTCAATTGTTTAATGACGCCTTCCATATCGCTTTTACCTCTATTTTGCCCAAGTTTATATTTTCCTTCCAATTTTGTGATCGTTAATTTAAATCCAACAACCATACCTAACAGGGTATCGATGTAATCTTCGGACAACTTACTCATATCCCAATCGCAATATTCATTTTTTTCAAATTTATCGATCAATTCTTTTTGATGATTGAGGAGTAAGTTCTTGTCTGTAATAATTTCCGCATTGCCGTGTGCGTGGATAACCGCATAATTCCAAGTTGGAACGTCTAGCTTTGCATACCACGCAGGGGAAATATAAGCGTGAGGTCCATGAAAAATAGCAACGCTCTCGCTCTCTTTTAAATATTCCCAGTGAGGGTTTTGCTTCGCAAAGTGACCTGTGATCGCTCCAAACTCTCCCGACTTTCGATCAAGCAAAACTGGTAAATGGGTAATTTGAGAAGTCTTGTCCACTGGAGTTATTAAAGTAATAAAACTCCAATTTTCCATATGCTGATGAAGCTCTTTTAAATTCTCGTTTTTAAAACTGCCTGGGGTATACATTAAGCTTTTCCTTCTAGGTCGGACCTAATTAAGGTCATAAAACAAGCTGAAGAAATCCCAGCTGAAGCAAATAACATGCACATAACCATTATTTGATATCGAGCGGCAATGAGAGGAGAAACGCCCGATAAGATTTGCCCGGTCATCATTCCAGGAAACGAAACCAAACCCACTGCAAATAAAGAGTTTACAATTGGGATAAGAGAAGCTTTAAGAGCGGCTCCACGAGCTTCTATATAGGAAACGTTTCTTTTAATTTCAGTCTGTATTCTTTCCGCCGCGATACTGACGCTGTTCATCGCACCCGCGAAAATCATTCCGGCCAGAGGTATTAAAAAGCGAGGCGAATACCAGGGATCTAAATCAAAAACTCCTTGAGTGACGATCAATAAATTAATTCCACCTCCAAAAGCAATTGAGCCAAGGGCTTTAACATAAAAAGATGACCGCGAGGTTTTGGCAGTTCTGAGAGCAATCCAACTAGCGGAAAAAACCATAATGGATAACACAGCTAAAACAATCCATACATTATCGGATTCGAAAAGATAGGCTAAAAAATAACCGATAATCAATAACTGCCCTAACATTCTGGTTATACCATAAAGCGATTCTCGTCCTTCCAAGGTCCATTTTTGAATTATAATTAGAACGCTAATAACCGGTATAAAAATGATAATCAAATTTTCTATTGGGATTTCTTGAATTGTGTTTCTCCTGAACTAAAGGTTTAAATCGCAATCACAAAATATTATCTCAATTAAATTATTTCTTAATTTTAAATTTTAAGATATTTAAAAAGGACAATATGATGGATAAACTTGAAGCCGTACAGAAAGTATTAAGGTTTAGCTCTTCTACTCTGGAATGGGCTCAAAGTAAAAATATGTATTTTGGGGATTTTGACCCTCATAATGTCGAAGATTACGATTCTGAGTTTGGACAAATTGCAGACAAAATAATCCAAAGAGGACTTGAGGAAAGCATATTAGAAGAAGATGAATTAGATTTTTAGTTGAATTTATATAAGCATATGTAATTTAACTAAAATTAATATAAAAATAATGATATTTAGTAAATCTAATGATATTTACCTTAACCTTTTATACGCTGATTTAGACCTTAAAACTTGCGATAACCTGAATTTCCTTCTTTTACATCTTGTTTTACTTTTCATTTCTTACATTGTACAATTACAGTTTCATAACCACATTTAAGAGATTGTAATTACCGCGTTTAGAAACAATTTTCGCTTAATTTGTAATCTTTTTAATACGCGTATCAAATGGATATCTGGCAAACTCTTATGAAATTGCAAATTGGGAACTTCTTAGACGAAGAAATTAAATCCTTACCGGCAGTCTTTCATAAACTTAAAGAAGCTTCTCAAGACCCCGAAAGCACTTTTGAAGAGTTGGGTGAGATTATTGGAGTCGATCCAGGATTATCCGCTCGCTTACTTAAAATTGTAAATAGTCCCTATTTTGGCCTTTCTCAAAAAATTGACAATATACCTCATGCTATGGGCGTTATTGGAGTGGACCAACTAAACGATCTCATATTATCCACGGCAATAACAGACAAGTTTAAAGGAGTTCCAAAAGCTCTGATGAATATGGAGTCTTTTTGGAGACACAGTATTACCTGCGGAATGCTAGCAAGAGAAATTGGTAGATTTAACGACTCTGCAAACCCAGATCAACTTTATATGGCGGGATTATTTCATGATTTAGGAGCTTTAACTATTTGCCAAAGATTTCCCGAACCAACTCGACAAATTATTAATAGAGCAAAGTCTTCAAAAAAATCGTTATTTCAAATTGAAAACGAAGTCCTAGGTTTTAACCACGCTGAAATTGGAGGAGCTTTACTAGAATCATGGGGGCTTCCAGAATCTTTAGTAGAACCTGTGACTTTTCATAACGATCCTCTATCCGCAAAGAATTATAAGAAAGAAACCGGAATCGTTCATATTGCCGACAGACTGACTTACGACCTTGAGCTTGGAACAGCTAACGAGGTTAACTACCCAAGTACGGAAGAAAAACTATTTACCGATATTGATATTTCAGAAGGGTTATTCGCTTTTATTCATATAAAAATAGTCGGCCAAATTGACGACATAGTTAGAACTTTCTTAGGGTAATAACAAATTAATGCGCTAAAACGCCCCTCATTTCCCTTTACCAAAACCCCAAACCCATAGTTTTATTCCAAAGTAAACCAAGCATCCAGCTATTAATACGCAATCTAAAATTTGTTTATTAAATTTGTCGATGTTATAAAAATTTAATCCCCAGATTAAGATTAACCCATAAAACAAAAACGACTGTATTTTTCTCAAACCGCTATTCCCCAAGAGCCTATAAAATTTTAATAACTTCAATCAAACCTACGCGTCTAGCTTGCCTAATATTTGGCCAATAGTCATTGGCCAACAATTAACTAAAGAAATATTTAAATTTTAAAGATCTTTATAAATTTGAGTTTACATGACAACTAGAAAGCCATAGAATTTCAACTAACTGTTTGCGCCCAATTCCAGCCTTCTTAAAGATAAAACTAAAATTCTTTTTTTGCTCTGACGACTCCACTAAACCATATCTGGATATATGCACTTAAAAATTGCCAGGCTTTTCCTAAAATTTTTTACAAAATTAAAATTAACAAAAAAGGTTTGCGATCAAACCACACAGTTTCATACCAAAAGCCATCCAACACTTTTAGGATACTAGTTTTTGGAGATTCTATTATTTTTGGAGTAGGAGTTAACAACGAAAAAATATTTACCGCTGTCTTAGAACAAAAACTAAATCAACAAATTCCTAATCAAAAATTTGAGGTTATAAACGCCTCTGCTAATGGATGGAGTCCCGTAGAATACTATCTATACATGAAAAATGAAGGGTACAAATACTCTCCCGACTTAGTGATCATCAACCAAGCCGTCGATGATTCTATATTAATTCCTCAAAATCGCATCGCTTTCAAAAATCTAAAATATGAGCAAATATCTCAAAATCACGCTCAAATTATATTTGACGACATATTTATAAAGCCGGAAGAGACTTCAATTTACCAAAGGATAAAACAAAGCATAACCAGTCTGCCATTCTATGAAAATTTTTTAAATAATTTTCATACTTTAATATTAGTCAACAATCGGCTATCACAGTTCGGAATGGAAGCCAAAGACGCTTCCATAAAAAAAACGGTTTTATATAAGCTTTTCGAAGATCTAAAAAATAAGAACATTTCAGAAGTAAGCTGGAAAGTTTCAGAGGAAGAGTTTAAAGGGCCTGTATCAGAAGAGTCTCAAAAACAAATCCAATACCATTTCACAATGAACGCGTTAGTGCGCTTTATTTTAAAAAATAACTCTCAACTTCTATTATTGAACTCGCCTACTTACCAAGAAGTATTCAAAATTGTAAAAAAACGGGAAAACTTTAATCCAATCAAAAAAAATGGAAATAACCCCGTTCACTTAGTGGAAGGAATGATAAATTTCCATCGCAAAAACACCACCCCTCTATTATTTCCTAAAGATCTTCATTGGACTCCAAGCGGTCATCATTTAGCGGCAAGTATTGTCTTCAACCACCTCCTTACCGCAAAATTAATTCCAAATTTGAATAAAGGAAATCATGAGCTTAATCTCGACGACCCTAAATTAGTGAATCAAATCAACGCGGCAAATAAAGAATTATCTAAAGACTTAAACAAAGTCCCCTTGTGGTTTTTCAACAAAGCAATGATTTATAAAAACCAAAACCTAAATCATCTTGCAATCAAAACTTTCAACGATTATCTAAAACATTACTCTGACGATAAAGATGGTTGGCTAGAGCTAGGCGAAATACAAGCAAAAGAAAATAAAAAAATAGAAGCTATACAATCCTTCCAAAAATCTCTAGATCATTCGCTTGAACCAAATCCCAAAACTCTGTTTTTAATCGGTAAAACTTATTTCGAACTCAAGCAATACGACAATTCCTTAAACTATCTAAAAAAATCATCTAAATACAAACATCCTATTTTGCCGGAAGTCTACAACCATTTTGCTATGATAGCGCATAGAAAAAAGGATTTTGTCTCTGCTGAAAACTATTGGAAACTCGCTATCTCTGAAAACCCAGGCTTTTCTCAATACTACAGGAGTTTGGGAAACCTGTATTTTGACAGCCAACTTTATCCAAAATCCCTAATCGAATATAAAAAATCAATCAATCTAGATCCCAATCAACCTCGCGTTTTAACTTTGATGGGATTGGCATACGCAAAAATAAATCAACTTGATGAGGCCGCAAAAATGTTTCATAAAGCTCTAAAATTTGAACCTAACAATCAAATAGCTCTATCTGGTTTAAACTTTATAAACGCTTTTAATAAAAATAAGTAACCTCTCTAATTTGCAACCCAAACTCTATTTTGTGTTAACTTGGCGGTTAAAATTCAATAGTAATTCTAACTAAATTTAGATCTAAACATAACAAAGGCTAGCTACCCTCCTCATAGATAGTAACTTCTCTGAGGACAACCATGGAACTTAAAAAAGCCGACCTACACCTTCACTCCAAAGCTTCAAACAAACCTAATTTTTACGCATTAAGAAAATTTAACTGTCCAGAAAGTTTTACAACTCCACAAAACCTTTATAAAGCCGCTAAAAAACAAGGGATGGATTATGTCACAATCACGGATCATAATTCGATCGATGGCGTTTTAGAAATCGCTCATATATCCGACGTTTTTATTAGTTGCGAATTTACCGCCAAGTTTCCGGAAGAGGATTTAAAAGTTCATGTAGTGGGTTTGGACCTTACCGAGGCCACCTTTAAAGAAGCCAATATTTTAAGAAAAAACGTCTACGAGCTTATCGATTTTTTCAGGTCGCAAAATATCGTTCATTTTATTGCGCATCCTTTCTTTGATTACAAAGGAAGATTAACTTTGTCGATGTTTGAAAAAATGGTTCTGCTTTTTAATGTATTTGAAGTTATCAATGGAACTAAATCAAAAGATCAAAACAGGTTTAATTGGAAAATCGTTCAATCTATAACTCAACAAAAAATAGAAGAACTGGCAAATAAGCATAATATTGAGCCATATGGTCGAACTCCCTGGAAAAAGGGTATGGTTGGCGGGTCCGACGATCACGCAGGGCTCTTTATAGCAAAAACATTTACCTCCGCTCCTGCAAATAACATCGAGAGTTTTCTCCAGTCAATCGAAGGGGCGCAATCCAGAGCCTGCGGCGAAGAAGGAGATCATCTAACTTTACCTCACGCAATTTACAGCATCGGATATCAGTTCGTACAAAATAAATTAGAAAACCAAGGCGGGCATTCTGTCAGTTTTTTCACTAAACTATTAGATTCTATCTTTAACTCTTCTCCTATTAAGTTAACGCCTCGTGAGAGATTTAGATTTTGGATGAAGAAAATTCTTCCAAATTCTGGCCCTCAAAATCTAACTTTCAACGAAATTTTAGATAAGGAAACGAAAGAACTCCTAAACGATCAAAAATTTCAGCAAACTTTGCGTATGGCAAGTTTGAACCGAAAAATCTTTGCGGTAACAAGTCGACTCGCCAATCGCATCATGTTTCTTTACGCCAAGAAAATTACGGAATGGTCTGGTCCCAGCCATTTATTAAGCATTATTGAAGCTCTGGGTACTTTAGGATTTGTTCAGTTTTTAATTTCCCCCTATTACATTTCATATTTTCATCACCATCATAATAGGAAACTTTTAGCGGAAGTTAAAAATGTATTTATTGGTCCAGAATCTGGCGACAATAAAGAAAAAGTAGCGTTATTCACCGATACGCTAAATGAAATAAACGGCGTAGCGGTGACAATCAAACGTATTTTGAAATACGCCAAATTGAATGGAAACGATATGACTGTAATCCATTCTTCTAATCAGCCTACTTCTTTTAACAATGGAGTAATGAACTTTCAGTCCATTGGAAAATTTACCATTCCAGAATACGAGGAATTAAATCTCCATTTTCCTCCTGTATTAGAGGTAATGGAATATATCGAGAACGAAAAGTTTACAAGAATCCATATCAGTACGCCGGGATCTGTCGGTATTTTAGGGTTAGTCATCGCAAAACTGTTAAATTTACCAATTACTGGAACTTACCATACAGACATTCCTCAATACGTTATAGATCTCACAGGTGATAAAGGTATCGGCAATTTGGCAATGACTTATATGATTTGGTTCTATAGTCAAATGGACGAAGTTACGGCTCCTTCTTCAAGTACAATGAAGCAGTTAACAGATGGTGGTTTAGATCCCGATAAAATCAAACCATTACCGCGATGGGTTGATTCGAACGAATTTCACCCTGACAACTCCGATCCAAATTTCTGGAATCAAAAATCGCTAAATTCCGGATTGAAGTTTCTTTATGTAGGGCGCGTTTCAAAGGAAAAGAATTTGGCATTATTGTCGGAATCGTTTAAAAAATTAATAGATTCTGGAAAGACAGCGAATTTATTGATCGTGGGCGACGGTCCATATCGCCAAGAAATGGAAATGGAATTAAAAAATTATCCGGTAGTTTTTAAGGGATATTTAACGGGCGAGGGTCTCTACAAAGCCTACGCTTCGGCGAATGTTTTTGCCTTCCCAAGCACAACAGATACATGGGGCAACGTAGTCTTAGAAGCTCAAGCTTCTGGATTGCCTGTCATTGTTTCCAATATTGGTGGACCTCAAGAATTAATGCGCAACGGCTTTTCGGGGAAAGTTTTTGATCTACAAAAAAGTCCCAATTTGCTCCAAGCATTAGAATTTTTCGTAGATAATATTGAAGAATGTGAAAGGATGGGAAAAAACGCGCGAGAATTTGTTCTACAAAATAAACCCAGCGACCAAAAACATTATCAACCCATTCTTCAATATCAAACACATTAGCCTATAGCAAGAATGAGTTTTACCTGAAGGTTCCCCAGGGTTCCCCGAAAAATACAAACTCCAAGAATCCGCTAGACACCAGATTTTTCGGGGAATCCGTTAAACTCTTTGGGAAAAATAATATAAAACGTCTATCCAGTCTTCGCGAGTCAAATAGCCTCGGCTTTTACCCAAACGAACAATCACTGTATTCGTATCCGGATTAACATGGATATATTGCCCAAATAGCCCTTCAGCTTGGAAATAATTTCTATTGTCTTCCGTTAGCCACCAACCAAGTTGATATTCAGGCGCGCTTCCTTCCTCAGTTTCAACTTTAAGAGACCGTTCTACCCATTTTCTAGGAACTATTTGCTTGTTTTTAAACGCGCCTTTGTGCAAATAAAGCAAACCAAATTTAGAAAGATCACGAGCGGTTGCTCCGATACAACACCACATTTTTTCTAAACCGTCTGGATTGTCATGATCGATATTAACCACTCCATTATCTTCCATTCCAATGGGAGTCCAAATCTTTTCTTGCAAATATTCGGCAATATTTTTTTCTTTTAAAGCGCGTCTTAAAACCAAACCTAAAAGAGCCGATTCTCCAGATTTATATCTAAAATTTTTGCCGGGTCTTTCTGAAAACTTTAAAGTTAAGATTTCTTCTTTGAGAAAAGGAGAATAATAAAGTCTAGCGTGCTTGCCAAATGGATTATTAATTAATTGTCTCTCAACATAATCCATTCCAGTGGTCATTTGAATTAGGTTCTTAATCGTAAAATCAGCATTGTCCTGCGATTTGAATTCGGGGACAAAATCCGTTACGGGTTGTTCAAGAGACTGTATATAACCATCATCAATAGCGCATCCAATGAGAGCCGATAAAAATGATTTCGCCAGAGAAAAAGATATTGAAAGAGAATTCCGTGAATGACCGTTCAAATATTTTTCATAGACTATCGCGTCGTTTTTAATAGCAATAAAAGCAAGACTATCGGTCTTTTCCAGTAACGTATCTAAGTCTGTTTTTTCGGCTTGAGCTATAAAAGGTTTGGTAAAAAGCTCAGATTCTGAAAAGTTTTCTTCAAATCTAAAAGGAGTTGCACTAGCGATTAATTGACGAGAAGGAAACTTTTTATAATCGTCGTAATCGGCAAAGTTATGATAAAGAATCTTTGCTAACGTGGATGGAGCAGTGTGAAACGCTCCCGATAAAAATAAAGCGCAGACCAATACTATTAGGAAATAAATACCCTTATGAGTTTTTCGTAAGAGCGCAAATTGCTTAAATAAAATTCTAGAAGCCATCTAAACCCCACCTCGATAGATTTTTCCGAAATTATTTTAAGCAAAAAGGTATCATATTTGATTTTCATTAGAAAGATTGGAAACGTTAAAGTTTTATTAGAATTTAGTTAGCCCTCTTTCATTAAAAAATCAAAATTATCAAATTGCAATTTTGCCTTTAGTTGCGGATTTCCAATAAACGACGGATTCTATCCTCTGTCGAGGGGTGAGTCAAAAGCAACGAAGGTTCCGAAATTTTATATTTTGGAAAAAAAAAGCGTTTGATAGTTTGATATTTTTTATTTTCAATTTTAGCCAAAGCCATCGCTAGTCCTTCAGGATCTCCAGTCAACTCTACGGCTCCAAGATCGGCATCGTATTCTCGAATTCGTGAAAGGTTAAAGAAAAGCAGATGACTTATAATTGGAGCGAATGCCAATAAAAAAATCGGCAGCAAATTCGCATCAAAAAACCCCAGCAAAATTAGGGGTAAATTAATTAGTAAGACGCCAATACCAATCCATGAAAGCATTCCCGTTACTCCGCTAAATATATTTGCAAACCATAAAAGCCTCGTATCGCAATTTTGAATATGTCCTATTTCATGAGCCAATACGCCAGTTAACTCACGTAGACTTAATTCCTTCAATAAGCTTTGAGAAACGGCTATTCCTGAGTCTTCAGAATCGCCCACAGACAAAGCTTGCATCGAGTCACTCGAAATAAGATATAAAATGGGCGCATTTTTCAACTCGGCGCGATCAGCTAATGTATTAATCAAATCGTAAACTTGTGGAACTTCCCGATAAGACAAAGGCTTTGCCAGGTAAATTTTGAAGACAAAATGGGGAGACAAACCAGGTTTAAAAATAAAAAAAGAAATCACAACACCCAAAACCAAGAAGGCCAAAATCTCGCCGCCAACAACCCATCCAACCAAACCCAACACAATCGCCATTAAAGCGACAGCAAAAAGAGATTGAAAAATATTCCAAAGTTTACGCTTAACCCATTCTCGTTCATTCACAACAGTTTTTCGCAATCAAAAAATCACAAAAACAAATTACTATTTAACGAATAATTTAAATATCAAACTCTCAAACTTCGAAAATAGACTATTTACAAGATTTAAAAATAAATTCACTAAATTAAGCGATGGACTTAAATACATCTTGATACATCTTAAGGATTTCGTCTTCCAGTTGTCGAGGACCGATAAAGTGGCCGTCTCGAAGTCCAATTACAAACGCTTCATATTCGCCGTCTTCTAGAGACAATCCCCAATCGTAACTTTTGGGGTTTAATCTAACATGCGAAATAGCCTTTATAATTTTGGTTTCTTTATCTAGATAAAAATGTTTATTGCCATTCGATATTTCTTTGCACACTTGCCAAAACTGATTTTTTTCTATTTCTTTTGCCTTCAAACGCATAACATCTGGCAAACTGGTGTCTTTCAAAAGCCATTCTTGCAGAATATGCGCGGTAATAACAAAATTAAAAAAATCATATACGTGGATGTTAGATTCAAACTTGCTGACTTCATGTTTTAACTTATGAAAAACATCAATTGCGGATCTAAAAACTCTCACATTATGAGTTGAGTTCTGTTCATCTTCATTTTTTGCGTGATTTCTACGCTCAACCTTGCGCCGAAACTCACGTCGCATTTGTCGGTCTTCCATTAATTGCAAATTAATTTCTTGTCTGCGGTCCGCCTGGCGTTTTTCTCCATGTCTGCGATCTTTATGGTGTGAGTTCATTTTCCACTCTAGAAAGTAAAATTACGGTATTTTTATCATTTCCAAATACAAATCCATAATGAATTAATCTCGGAGAATTGACTTATAAAAAACAAAAACTGATTTTTATGGCTAACAAGCGATTCTCTAGTCTTTTTAGCGTTGACAAAAGGCGCTCAAAGGAAAATTATTTCAATGCAACAATCGTATTTTCCTCAAAAAACATGAAACAGCTTCCTAATTCGTTTTTAACAAATTAAAAGTTAGCTAACCAATAAAAAATAAAACAATACTTATCTTTAAAATTGCAAAAATTCAATTTTTTATGGTATTGTTTCACCTTTCATAATTGACTAAAAATTATACATGGCCGAATAAGATTCGAAAATTATTAAGGTCATTAATAATTCGCTAAAAGGCAATAAACAATGAAAATTGGAATTCCTAAAGAAATTTATGAAGGTGAAAAAAGGGTAGCAACAACGCCTGATGTTACCAAGCAACTAATCAAATTAGGCTTTGAGGTAGTGATTGAGTCAGGCGCTGGATCAGCGGCGCATTTTTCTGACTCAGCTTATGCCGAAGCTGGAGCCAAAGTTGAATTAGGCCCAAAGGCTGTTTGGGAAGGTAGTGACATTATATTAAAAGTACGACCTCCGGGGTTTAATGCAGAACTCAAAGTTGAAGAGATAGATTTACTTCATGAAAAGCAAGTGTTAGTTACCTTTCTTTGGCCAGCTCAGAACGAAGAGTTACTCAAAAAGTTAGCTGAGAAAAAAGTCACAGCTCTAGCTATGGATAGCGTGCCTCGTATTTCTCGAGCGCAAAAAATGGATGCGCTTAGTTCGATGGCTAATATTGCAGGATATCGAGCGGTAGTGGAAGCGGCCCAACATTTTGGAAGGTTTTTCACTGGCCAAATTACTGCGGCAGGTAAAATACCGCCAGCGAAAGTAATGGTTATTGGAGCTGGCGTTGCAGGGCTTGCCGCTATTGGCGCAGCTAAAAGCATGGGAGCAATCGTACGCGCTTTTGATACCAGACCAGAAGTTAAAGAACAAGTAGAAAGCATGGACGCCGAGTTTTTAGAACTTGACTTTGAAGAGGAAGGGTCGGGAACAGGCGGCTATGCGAAAGTCATGAGTAAAGAGTTTATAGAAGCGGAAATGGCATTATTCGCAGAACAGGCAAAAGAGGTGGACATTATTATCACTACAGCCTTGATCCCAGGAAAGCCTGCCCCTGAATTAATAAAAGAAGAAATGGTTAAATCTATGAAGGATGGGAGTGTAATCGTAGATCTCGCCGCTGAGCAGGGAGGTAACTGTAAGCTAACAGAAGCGGGTGTGGTTAAAAAGGTGCATGGAGTTTCAATAATTGGATATACAGATTTACCCAGTCGCCTTGCCGCCCAGTCCAGTCAATTGTATGGGACTAACTTACGGCATCTTTTGACAGATATGTGCAAGGAAAAGGATGGCAATATTAAAGTTGATATGGAAGACGAGGTAGTTCGAGGCGCGACTGTCGTAAAAGACGGCGAAATAACATGGCCTCCGCCCGCTCCAAAATTATCAGCGGCCCCCGCTAAACCAGCGGAAAAACCGCAAGAAACCAAACCAACCGAAAAGCCTGAGGAAAAATCTTCCGGATTGGGGCTTCCAGTTACATTTGGAATTGGAGGACTTGCTTTATTAGGTTTAGGGTCTATAGCTCCAGCGTCCTTTATGGCGCACTTTACGGTGTTTGTCTTAGCCTGTTTTGTCGGATATATGGTTATTTGGAATGTAACGGCGGCTTTGCATACTCCTTTGATGAGCGTAACCAATGCTATTAGTAGCATTATAGTCATAGGGGCTATTTTGCAGATAAGTTCAGGGGAAACTGTGATCGCTATGATAGCGGGTTTTGCAGTAATGATTACGGCAATTAACATTGTGGGCGGATTTGCGGTAACGCGTCGGATGCTCGACATGTTTAGAAAATAGGAGGCGAGAAAATGACAGGAGGTATTGTAACCGCCTCATACGTAGGGGCCACTATTCTATTTATTTTGGCTTTAGGTGGCTTAAGTCACCAAGAAACATCCCGGCGAGGCAACCTATTTGGCATCATAGGTATGTCAATAGCCCTTATAGTAACGATTGCCGGCGTTACTTCCAATTTTGCAATTCTTATATTCGGCTTGTTAATTGGCGGCACGATAGGACTAGTCCTGGCGAAACGCGTACAAATGACAGAGATGCCAGAATTAGTGGCCATTCTACATAGTCTTGTAGGTTTAGCCGCAGTTTTGGTTGGTTTTGCCAACTTTATGGACCCCTCCAGGCTGGAACACTACGCAGGCGTTGAGTTGACGATTCATGACGTTGAAACTTACTTAGGAATCCTAATTGGAGCGGTAACGTTTTCAGGGTCTATCATCGCCTTTGGAAAACTTAGTGGGAAGATAAGCGGCAACCCTGTATTACTGCCAGCACGTCATTGGCTCAATCTCGGTTTGTTGATTGTATCAATTATACTTTGCGGTATGTTTGTTAATCAATCGGCGGCTGGAGGAGGAACTGCCCCGTTATTGATCATGACGGGGATCGCATTACTTTTTGGAATCCATATGGTTATGGCAATCGGAGGAGCCGATATGCCTGTCGTGGTTTCCATGCTCAATAGTTACTCCGGTTGGGCTGCTTCAGCAACCGGTTTTATGCTTAACAATGACCTCCTGATAGTAACAGGGGCTTTGGTAGGTAGTAGCGGCGCAATTCTAAGTTATATAATGTGTCGCGCTATGAATAGAAAGTTTCTATCTGTAATTGCCGGTGGATTTGGAACAACTACAGGCAGTTCTTCCGACGCTTCCGGCGAAGACCAGGGAGAAGTAGTGGCTTTGGAAGCGCCTGAGGTTGCAAACTTGTTGACCGAGGCCAAGGAAGTAATGATTATTCCTGGCTATGGTATGGCTGTCGCTCAGGCACAGCATGTGGTTTGCGAAATCACAAAAATTCTTAAAAAGAAAAAAGTGAATGTGCGATTTGGCATTCATCCCGTCGCTGGTCGTATGCCAGGGCATATGAATGTCTTGTTAGCAGAAGCTAAGGTTCCTTATGATATTGTTTTTGAAATGGAAGAAATCAATGATGATTTTCCTAACATTGATGTTTCAATAGTTATTGGCGCTAACGATATCGTGAATCCTTCCGCGCTTACAGACCCAAATAGCCCAATAGCAGGAATGCCGGTTCTTGAATGCTGGAAGGGTAAAACAACCGTCGTCCTAAAACGCGGTATGGCGACAGGATACGCGGGCGTCCAAAACCCATTATTCTTTTTGGAAAATACCCGGATGTTGTTTGGAAACGCTAAAACGACCTTAGAACAACTCCAACAAGCTCTTCATGATTGAGTAAATCTATTTGGTATTAAATCCAAAAAAAAATCGGAAACTCCCCGGCTGGAGTTTCCGATTCTCATTCAAACCCGATGGTTAAGAGGCTCAATTCAACGAGGAGGACAAGGCGCTTGAATTTCGGGTCTAACTGCTTTGGGCACAATCGACGCGTATTTCCTTCTTTCTCTCTTTTAAGGGGCAACTTAATTAACTTATACTTATTATAATCCCATCTTTAAAATACACAACCCTTTTCCATGTAAAAATACTGTAACAAATGTAAATTTAATCTGCCTTTAATAATCTCCAAAAATCAATCAAATTTAAAAGTTAAAGACTTCTTCCAATTGATCAAAACACTATTTATGCGTATACTTTCGAGCGCTTATGAATATTAGTCAAAATGGAAATAGAGGCAATTGGGGAAGCAGGATGGGATTTATCCTGGCTGCTTCCGGCTCAGCGATTGGCCTGGGAAATGTTTGGAAGTTTCCATATATAACCGGACAAAATGGCGGAGGAGCTTTTGTTTTAATTTATTTGATTTGCTCCTTATTGATTGGTCTTCCCATTATGTTGGCCGAATTCACAATTGGCAGAAACACTTTTCGTAATCCTGTGGGAGCTTTAAGTTCTCTAAAAC
>CAYFMN010000003.1:103498-131502 GCA_964344185.1 uncultured Nitrospinota bacterium | reverse complement strand
ATTCTCCCTGGGTTATTGTTGGTTTTATGGGAGTTCTTGCCGGATTTCTTATCCTATCCTTTTATGGCGTTGTTGGCGGTTGGACGATTGCTTATATTGTAAAATCTCTTGGCTCTAATATTTCCCACTTCCAAACACCGGAAAAAGCTGGCGAATTTTTTGGATCATTTATTTCCAACTCATCGGAAATCGTCATTTACCACTTCATATTTATGACAATTTGTATAGGAATTGTCATAAAAGGGATCGATAAAGGAATAGAGAAGGCCTGCAATGTGTTGATGCCAGCTCTCCTAGTTATGCTGGTATTGCTTATGGTTCGTTCCTTGACTCTTCCTGGGTCCTTTGAAGGGGTAAGGTTTTACTTAGCTCCGGATTTTAGCAAGATTACTCCGGAAGTTGTTTTAATCGCTTTGGGACAAGCCTTTTTTTCTCTAAGCTTAGGAATGGGCTGTATGATCACCTATGGAAGCTACCTTTCTCCAAAGGAAGATTTAGCGACAAGCGCTTTATTTGTGGTTATTTTTGACACCATGATAGCCCTTTTGGTAGGTATGGTCATTTTTCCCGCTGTCTTCGCGATGGGTTTGGAACCGGCAGAAGGTCCAAGTTTAGTTTTTAGCGTTTTACCCGCAGTTTTTACTCAAATTCCTATGGGGGGATTTGTTGCAATCTTATTTTTTATTTTATTAACAATTGCCGCTATCACCTCTGGCATTTCCTTATTAGAAGTAGTAGTCGCCTATTTTGTGGACGAAAAAGGTTGGTCGCGTAAAAAAGCCGTTATTTTTTCAAGTTCAATTATTTTTGCTTTTGGCATTCCATCAGGTCTATCTTTTGGGCCAATGAGCGACGTCACTTGGTTTGGAATGACGTTTTTTGACCATGTTGATAATATTGCATCAAATTACTTACTACCGATTGGCGGTATGTTAACTGCAATTTTTATAGGTTGGGTATGGAGCCCATCAGAGGCGAAAAAAGAAATTGAACGACACGGTGGAGTTTTCCGTTTTGCCACAGCTTGGGAGTTTCTAATTCGGTATATTTCACCGGTTGCGGTTGCCATCGTATTTTTAGCGAAGATATTTTAAACAAACTCTCTTATGACTGAAAACTCAGGGTATTCAAAAGAAGATTGGCAAAAACACTATGACGAAGATGACTTAAAATGGGATCTAGGAGAAGTCTCTCCTCCCCTGCTTCACTTTTTGGAAAATAGTCAAATTCCCAAAGACCGCGTTATTATTCCAGGTTGCGGCCAAGGACATGAAGTTGTCTACCTTGCGAAAAAAGGATTTCCAGTAACCGCTGTCGATTATACTAAAGGAGCCTCTCAAAAGCTTGCGCTTAATCTTGCTCGAAGCAAAGTCAAAGCGGAGGTAATTTGCGCTAATTTTTTTAGCTTGGGTTTGGAGCATAAAAATCGATACTATTTAATGCTGGAACAAACGTTTTTTTGCGCGATCCACCCTACCTTTCGAAATCGTTACGTCGACTTGGTATCAAGGATTCTAAAACCAGGCGGCCTTTTAGCTGGCGTGTTTTACGAAACTGGCGAAGAAGACGGCCCGCCATACAACACAACGCGAAACCATATCATTCGACATTTTTCAGGTCCCTTTCAAATAAAGCAACTGGAAAAAACAAATCGATCAGCCGAAAGACGGCAAGGGAAAGAGTGGTTTGCAGTTTTGAAAAAGAATTAATCCAAATACTACCTTCTCCATGCATGGAATTTTTCGATAAAGTTAAGTAACCCTTGCGGAGCGTGGGCTTTTTTCCACATCCCAGCGGCATATTTATTCGCCTCCGACATAGTTGGATAAATATGAATCGTCCCTAAAATTTTATTCAATCCCAATCCATGCTTCATAGCCGAAACATATTCCGCAATGAGATCGCCTGCGTGATAACCAACGATAGTAACGCCTAGAACTTTATCCTTACCTGGTTCGGTAAGAACTTTTACCATTCCATGGTCTTCACTATCCGCTATGGCGCGATCTAAATCGTCAATTCCATATCGAGTTACCTCATAAGGAATCCCCTGAGCTTTTGCTTCCAATTCATTTATTCCTACGCGAGCCACTTCCGGATCGGTGAACGTACACCAGGGAATCACTCTGTAATCTACCTTAAACTTTTTAAAAGGACTAAACAAAGCGTTAACCGTGCAATACCACGCTTGATGAGCGGCTGTGTGTGTAAATTGATAAGGTCCTGCAATATCGCCACATGCATAAATATTGGAATGCGTTGTTGTCCGTAAAAAATCGTCGACTTTCACGGTTCCGTTGGGATTTAACTCCACTCCTATCTCGCTTAAGCCAAACCCAGAACTATTGGCTTTTCTGCCCAAAGCTAATAAAACTTGATCAAATTCGATTTTTTCTTCTTTACCATTACTTTCAACAATAGCGATTTTTTTACCGTCTTCAATTTTGAATTCTTTTAAAACAGAATTTAACTTTAGCTCTATCCCCTCTTCCACAAAACGTTTACAAACAACTTCGCTAATATCTTTATCTTCTCTGGAAAGAATACAATCGTATTTTTCAACCTGGATAACCTGACAACCTAACCGGTTAAAACCTTGAGCCAATTCGGAACCAATTGGACCGCCCCCTACAACAAGCAATTTTTCCGGTTTTTCTCGAATATCCCAAATAGTATCGGTAGTTAAGTAAGAAATTCGATCCAACCCAGGAATCGGAGGAACAGCAGGCCTTGCGCCAGTTGCAATGATAATATTTTGCGTGGTGTAAGTTTTTCCATTCACTTGCACTTCATGGGGAGAAAGAATTTTAGCTTCGCCAGTTAAACAATCAACCCCAAGTTTAGTGTAACGCTCCACGCTATCATGAGGTTCAACCTTTTTAATAACGTTTTGCACCCGTTCCATAACTTCCGCAAAATCAAATTCGACGGAAGCCGATTTAAGTCCAAAATCCTTGTAGCGTTGAACATAAGAAAGAACTTTGCCTGTTCGAATCAATGCTTTACTAGGAACACAACCTGTATTTAAACAATCGCCTCCCATTTTATGCCTTTCTACCAAAGCAACTTTTGCTTTGACCGCCGCAGCAATATAAGCGGAAGACAATCCGGCAGAGCCGGCTCCAATGCAAATTATATTAAAGTCTTTCTTAGCCATCTTTAGTTATTCTCACTCCCTGAAATTCAACTTTCATTTATAAAGCTCGCAAATTTGAAAAATCTTATAAGAGCCGCCGCAATTCCCTTTACGCTGTTAGTCACGTTTTTTATAAAATAATTACAAAAGAATTTTAATTCTTTTAAAGGTTTCAACAAACGCTTTAGCCAAAAATCTCCACTGAACTATTCGTTGAAAGAAAATATCTTTTCTATTTTGCTAGCTCCATTCAAAAATAGATTCTATTAAATTCAATACCTTTCACCAAAGCTTTGCCAATTTACCTGGAAAAATTTTCCTTTTTTGCCTGCTCTTTTGTTTCTAGAAACAAAAGAAAGCTAGATCCACGCATAAATTCGCTAATTTTTAACGGATTAGCGGAGGATTTAACAGAACTTTTCTTTGGCATAGTCTATGCATTACTCATGAAAAAGAAAAAAATTATTAACCATATTCTCTCATTCTTATCTAGGAAAACGCCGAAAAGAAAGTATAAAAAAACTTAATTTGTATAACCTCTGAGAGAGAAAACGGAGAGGAAAATACCATGAATGCGCTGTCAAATGGCCAAAAAAGAAAACAAAATAGCCCCTTAATTGTGACGAACGAATTTCAAAAACTACCAAAAAGAGAAAATACTTCCGAACATTTAAATCGATTCATGGACAAAATCATTGAAAAAAATCCAGGTGAAACTGAATTTCACCAATCAGTGAATCATATAGCCCAGGATATCCTTCCCTTTATTAAAGAAAATCAAAAGTACGAAAAAGCTAAAATTTTTGAACGCATGGTGGAACCTGATCGATGCATACAGTTCAAAGTTTGTTGGGAAGACGACTCTGGAGAAATTCAAATCAACAAAGGATATCGAGTTCAATTTAATAACGCTATAGGTCCTTACAAGGGAGGATTAAGATACCACCCGTCGGTTAACTTAAGCGTGCTAAAGTTTTTGGGTTTCGAACAAATTTTTAAAAATAGCTTAACTCAATTGCCATTAGGAGCCGGAAAAGGAGGATCCGATTTTGATCCTAAAGGTAAATCTGATCGCGAAGTCATGCGATTCTGTCAATCCTTTATGACAGAATTGAAAAAACATATTGGACACAACACCGATGTACCCGCGGGCGATATAGGCGTGGGGGAAAGGGAGATTGGTTATTTGTTTGGCCAATATAAAAAATTACAAAATGAATTTTCGGGAGCTATGACTGGAAAATCCATCGAATATGGAGGAAGCCTATTACGGAAACAAGCGACCGGATACGGATGCGCCTATTTTATGGAAGAGATGCTCAATTACCATGAAGATTCCATAAAAAATAAAGTCTGTCTAGTTTCTGGAGCTGGCAATGTCGCGCAACACGTAGCCGAAAAAATAATTCAACTTGGCGGAAAGGTTGTTACCTTTTCAGATTCTTCCGGATTTATCCATGATCCCTCTGGAATCGACGATGAAAAGTTGGAATATTTAAAAGAACTTAAAAACGTTCAACGTGAACGCCTTTACAAATATGCAGAAAGGTTTCGTTGTAAATTTTATCCAAAACAAAAGCCTTGGAACGTCAAAGCCGATTTAGCTTTCCCCTCGGCCACTCAAAACGAAATTATGATGGACGACGCTGTATATTTAGCAAAAAATGGCTGTAAAGCGGTTGCTGAAGGAGCGAATATGCCAACAACTCTAGAAGCGGCCAAAATATTTAAAAAATTTAAGCTTCTTTTTGCTCCAGGTATTGCGGCAAATGCAGGGGGAGTTGCAGTTTCGGGTTTGGAAATGTCTCAAAATCATGTGGGATTGGCTTGGCCAGACGACGATGTCGATAAACATCTAAAGAAGATCATGCGTGGTATCCACGTAAAATGCTTAACATACGGTTTAGAAGATGGAACGGTAAATTATGTTAAAGGGGCTAATATTGGAGGTTTTCTAAAAGTTGCAGACGCTATGCTAGCCCAAGGAGTGGTCTAAAGAATTAAACACGCCGATTTAAAATAAGCCTTCGGCTGGAACCTAAAATCGGCGGAGAGTCCACAAGGAACGATTTCTTATAAAACTTTTATTTTGAAGTCAAAGCAATCGAACCATCCCAGTCTGAAGGTAAATTTTTAAGATCTAATTTCTCAATACGGTCTATCATCTTTTGAGACGCTAAATCTTTATCGAAACCATTTTCTCTTTTTAAGGCTAAAGCTTCCTTAAATTTTTGCAATGCAAGATCAAAATTTCTTTCCAGGTATTGGTTAAAAGCCTGGTCATAGGTTTCATAGTATTTCACCTCATCGCTATCCAAAGTTTCTCTCGTTTCTCCGTAGACCTCGTAGACCTTTACTGCGTTTGATTTTCCTTTAACCTGAATAATATCCAAGATACGACTTCTAAATTTACCTGGCGTAAGTCGTCCTAACGTGTATTCGGAAATCATAAAATGGGTTCCATATTGTTTATTAGCGCTTTCCAATCTAGCGGCTAAATTAACATTGTCGCCTATTGCGGAATAATAATAAACTTGCTCCGATCCGAGGTTTCCAAAACACATAATTCCAGAGTTAATGCCAATGCGACAGCCTAATTCAGGGAAACCTTGTTCTTGCCATTCTTTATTCAATTTCTTCAATCGGCGGAATGTCTCCAAACCAGAAAGTACAGCATGATCGGCATGATCCTCAAAAGCAATTGGAGCTCCAAATGTCGCCATAATAGCGTCGCCTGAGTATTGACTGATGGTTCCTTTATGATTCAAAATAATCTCAGTCATCTCCGTAAAATATTTATTCATAAACTTAGACGTTTCAACTGGTCCCAATTTTTCCGTTACCGGAGTAAAACCAACCAAATCTGAGAAAAAAGCCGTCATTTCTCTTTCGTCGCCGCCTGGCTTTAGCAACTCCGGCCTCTCTACGAGAGCATCCACCATAGTTGGAGTCAGATATTTTGAAAACGCCATTCTGATTAACCGCCTATCTCTCCCTATTTTTCGAATTACTCCGAAAAGCATGCCTGCAAAAATAAACAAAACGCTTCCTACTGATGAAACAAGCGGAAACAGTTTAAAGTTAATAAACTGATATCGAGTTAACCCAATTAATCCGATAATCGTTAATATTCCGGATATATATAAAAACCTGGACGACTTGGAGTTAGCTGAATAAGAAAAAACAACAGCGATAATAAACAACAAAGCCAAAGTTCCGCCCAGCGACCATTTTTTATAAAAAGTTTCTGTCAATAATCCGTTTAAAAAAGCTACATGCAATAAAACTAAAGGAACCCTATCTTCTATTGATGTTTGCCCAATATCCTTTCCACTTTGTGAAACGTCGCAAATAAACACAAACGCATCGGTAAATATGCCTTTTAAGCTTTCTTTGAAATCGGGATCTTCCGAATAACCTAAAAAATGCTCCAGCGGCATAGTTTTGAAATTATTTTTTTCGTCTAACCAAAAACTCGGAAACGGAATGTAAGTTCGCCCGTGATTATCGATGGGAATGACAATATCTCTTGCTAATTTATTTTTTGGCTTAGCGGGTATGGTGATTTCACGTCCCCAATCCACAATCAGTTCGTCTATTGAAACATCCACACTGTCTAAGAAGGCCGAAAAAGACAATGCCGGTAAATATCCCAACTCAAGCTTAAATAACAATGGGTAATGACGAAAAACTCCATCTGAATCGCTTTTTATATTGATATGCCCAACCGTAAACGCATCCTTAATAAAATCTTGAAATGGCATTAGAGAAGGATATGCAAAAATTGGAGCAGGATTTCCTTTTTGAATTGGGGTTCCCATAAAAGGCAACAATTGTCGTGAGTTCCATTTTTCCTCTTGCGGAGTGTATTCGGATTCGTCTTTCATATTTAACCCTAATGGCAAATAAACTTTCTTTAGAGCTTTAAGAGAACGCTTAAATTCAAGATTCGCGTCTGTATCCCTTTCAAATCTAAATATGAAATCATAGATAGTCGCTTCAGGATTCAGTTGCGCTAGCGAATTATTAACCGCCGCATAAATTTTCCTATCCAACATTGTTTGGCTGAAATAGTCTTTTGTTTCATTTGTCTCAATTATCATCGCAATTTTTGGAGAAACGGCGGGGCCATGTCCCTCTTGAATCGCTTTTTGGTGGAATTTGTCTAAAACCTGATGATCCCATGTCGTCCAAATATCTCCTCGAAGCAACCAAAAGGCAGCGACAATTAAATACAAAAACCCGCTAAGAAGAAAACTTTTTGGGGAGAGCTTTTTACTTTTCAACATGAAACCTATATCTTTTTATTAAATAAAATTCCCCAGATATGGTGGGAAGTAATTTTGTCGACCAAGGGGGACGAAAATCAAAAGCGCGGGAATCGCCTCCAAAACGTTCATTTTTGGAAGTCGATGTTAAAAATACTTTTTTATTTTCTTTAACAAGTTTTTCCTCCAAAGGCTGCCAAACAGAAAAATCAGTTTTATCTAATTTAAAGGCCTTGGAAATTTCTTTAAATTCTGAGGTTGAACATAAAATGGTTATCTCTTGTTGATTTGTCATTTTTTCTAATTGATAAGATTGATTTGAAGCAGGCAAAATCAACTCGATATTTTCAGCCGCCATGCCGCTTTTCAACAATACGCTTTCTTTTTGATCGGAATAAATCACATACAGATAACAATTATTTTTGGGAATTACATAAACCTGTAATTCATCGCCAGCATTGATTTGATCTATCGCTTTTGCAGGAAATGAAGCTTTTTTCTTTGGCTTCACTTCAATTCCAATTTTAGCGCTCACTACAGGCTTGGCAAAAACAGGAACAACATTCTCATTAAAAAAGAAAACTATCGAAAAAATTATCAATAATATACGATAAATCATCCGCACCTATCGCCCTTAGAGCAAAAGTTAAAAAACTGCAATTATGCCAACAAAATGAACTTTGTACATATTATTAAAATCTTTGGCCTTTGGCAAAATCAATTAGAAGAAAACAAATCGGTTTGTTCAAGCGGGTTTAAACAATCAGGACTATCATTTTTGGCAGAGTTTACGAATTTAGAAATTGAACGCACATTCATTTCTTCAGAAGGAAACGGAACCAACAGAGATTTAAGTTGAGCGCTATTAGCTGAAGGGTCAAGCCACTTTGAATAATTGTGAGGGCTTAAAATAACTGGCATACGATGGTGTACTTTTCCTATCAAATCGTTGGCTTCTGTAGTCACAATCGAAAAAGTTTGAAGCGATTTACCATTGCCATACCATTCAGCCCAAAGACCGGCCATTCCAAACAATTCGTTGGACTTCAAATTGATATATTTAGGAGTTTTTTCTTTTGTGTTTCGAGCCCACTCAATAAACCCATCTGCGGGAATTAAACATCGTTTGCTTCTAAAAGAATCTCGAAAAGACGGTTTTTCAGAAACGGTCTCCGCACGCGCATTAATCGTTTTCATTCCTACAGACTCATTTTTCGCCCAATGCGGAATTAATCCCCAACGGAAAGCGCAAATACGCCTATCGTTGTCCTCTTGAATTATCGTTGGAACAGTCTGAAAAGGAGCGATATTATACCGTTCTTTAAAATCCTGTTGGCTTGTCTTAGCCTTAAAATGGGTTACAATACTTTTAAAAGGTTTGGCTAAAGTATATCGGCCGCACATCTTTTTCTCCAACAAACTAATTTGAAAAGATTGTAAGAACTAAACGCCTCTTACTTTTCTATCCTCATAATCTTTCGGATAATAATTGAAAATGAAACAAAGTCACAAGAAAAAATATTCCGGCGTATTCCGCGATGGGAATGCAGGTCAATACGCAAAAAAGCGTTTCCGTAATCGAAGAGTCGAATTGATGAAACGTGAAAATAAATTGATGGTTTTAACAGGCGTTCCATACGGCCCTGGACATGAGACGGGATGGGCTTACGCTCATTGCCCAACTTATCAAGAACCGTCAATCATGTATTTAACAGGAGTCAATCAAAATAAAGTCATTCTGCTTCTGGACCCGCACTCTAAAGAATCGGATGAAATTTTGTTTGTTGGAGAAAAAGATTCTAATCTTGAATTTTGGGATGGTTTTCGTTTTGGCGTGGGAAATCCTAAAAGCGTTAATGAAGTTAAACGAGTAACAGGCATTGCCGATATTCGAGATATAGACGATTTCGAAGACGTTCTAAAAAATAGACTGAAAAAGCAAAAAAAGAAAGAGCTAGGAACTTTATGGATTGCCGGAAAAGTAAATGGAAGAAACCGCGTTTTAAAAGGCGATCATAATTGGAACTTTAAGAACCGAATTAACAGATTATTACGTAATTGGCGAATCCCTGCAAATGCATTATCCAATATCATGGAATCCCACTTTGAATTACGACTTCCATTAGATAAATATGACGAAGCTAATACCCGCAAAGCTAACGACTTAACAGCGGAAGCTTTTAGAGAAACGCTTCGCAATTTCCGAAATTTCAAAAACGAAAGTCATATTGCAGGATTTCTTGAAGGTCGGATGTTAATGAATTCGCCCTACGGACTTAGTTTTCCATCGATTATTGCTTCTGGTTCTAACGCTACTATTTTGCATTATATGAAAAACGACGACGATTTTTCCAAAGACGAAATGGTACTGCTGGATTTTGGAGTTCGTTGGATGAGCATGCACGCCGATATATCTAGAACAGTTCCGGCGTCTGGCAAATTCAATCCTCTGCAAAAGCTACTTTACGAAGCCGTTTTGCAAGCGCAATTAAATGTCGAGAAAAAAGCAAAAGTTGGAGTCACCATTAAAGAATTGAACGAAGTTTGTTGGGGAACCATTAACAATTGGCTAGACAATAACTTTAAAGCTCTCGGTGGTTCCTATAAACTCAAATATAAAAAACAACCTCATGGAGTTAGTCATTTAATGGGAGAGCAAGAACACGACGGCGACCCTTTCCGAATGTATTCAACCCAACCAATGCAAGAAGGCTGGCTCATAAGTAACGAACCAGGTTTATACGGCACATTCAAGTTAAAGTGGAAAGGAAAAACTTATGACCAGGAAATTGGAATTCGAATAGAAGACAATATTATGATTGCAAAAAAAGGATGCAAGAACCTTTCTTCAACGCCTAAAAAGGTAGCCGAAATTGAAAGGCTGATGGCTAAAAAACCTTAAAATAAATCTCCCATCCAGGCTCAAATTCTTCCAAAAGTGGAAATAGCAAATTGGAATACAAATCGCTTAAAAATCACTAGATAACCTTTTGACGATATTTCATTTTGCTTATTAAATTCAAAAATAAATTTAAAAAATCCAATGTTTCTTTCAAAAGTTAAAAACTTCGGAAAACTATTACTTGCAAATATTCTGTTTCTATTGGCAATCGTAACTCTCATCGAGATTGGAGGTCAAATATATGCATATCTTCATCCTGGCTACAAAGTAATTCCTTTTAAACCTCATCAGGTTTTAGGCTGGAGGTTCATCCCAAATTCAGAACATATAATTACTGGAGACCACTGGTATGCCAGGGAATTCAGCTCCAAAGTAAAAATCAATTCTCATGGCTTTAGGGATTTTGAACGAGCAACAAAGAAAAACAAAGATACGATTAGAGTCGCGTTATTAGGCGATTCGATGATTGCGGCAAGAGAAGTAGACTTTGAAAAGACTGCGGGGCAATTACTTGAAAAGCGTTTAAATGAAAAATTAAGCCCTAAAACAGGAAAAAAATATGAAATTCTAAATTTTGGAGTTCCTGGTTATGGCGTCGAGCAAATGTACTTAAACTGGAATAGATTTGCGTCAAAATTTAATCCTGATTTCATTTTTTTATTTCTTTTTGAAAACAATTATTTAAGAACTATTTCTAGTAATTGGTGTCAAAGAAAATTTTTTGGAATCGACAATGTTTCTCAAGGGCAAAATCAGTGTATGCAAATCAGACCCATTGTAGTATTAAGGGAAAAAAAAATAGATCGAATCGACTTGTTTCGTTACCGTCAAAAAGAGGGATTAAATGAAAAAACCAGATCTTTAGATTTTATTTATATTGATCCAAAGGTCCAAGATAAAATTAATGGTTTTTTTGAATCGTCAAAAGAGAAAGAAGTTTTTGACTCTATAAAAAGTTTGCCCTTCAAAATAATGGCGCCTAGTGAATATAACAGGTTTTTAAATGAGCAAAACGGCTATTTAGAGAAAGAAATGAAAGGAAAAAGAGTTATAAAGATTGAATCACAATGGTTCATCAAGGACCATATCTTAAATTTGAAAAAAAATATTAAATACTTACTTGAAGGCAAAAGGGAAGAAGAAGGTTGGGAACAAAAACCGCAATTCACATCTGGAGATAAGGACAATTTCCCTTCCTGGTTAACTACCAACTTGGCGAACCTTAAAACCTTGCAGGTACTCGGGGAAGATATAGTCAATTTTAAAAATAACTTTATAATAATAGATTCATTTCAATTTTATGAAGAATCTAATCCACCAACTCAATTTGCATCCAAGTGGTTGGAAAACCTTGCTAAACATTCTAATTTTGGGTATATCCCACTTTATAAAAAACTTAACAAATCTAGGCAAGAAGGTAACTCTCTAAAATGGAAATACGATCCCCATCTTAACGAACTAGGCAACAAGCTATTTGCCGATTCTATGTTCGATTACTTAGAACCTAAGCTAAATTAAAGCCCCTTTACAATTTCCAGAACCTCTTCTACATGTCCTTTGACTTTTACTTTTGGAAAAACTTTTCTGATTTTTCCTGTTTTATCTATAATAAAAGTCGAACGGACGATTCCCATAAACTTCTTGCCATACATAGACTTCTCTTGCCAAACGCCGTATTTTTCAACAACTTTTTTATTTTCATCGCTGATTAAGGTAAATGGCAAGTTTTGTTTTTCAATAAATTTCTGGTGACGTTCTGGAGAATCAATGCTTACTCCAAGGATTTCCGTATCTTTAAATTTTTTGAAATTATCGCGAAAATCACAGGCCTCTGTCGTGCATCCCGGCGTCATGTCCTTAGGATAAAAATAGAGAACAACGTTTTTCTTGTTTTTAAAAGAGCTTAGCTTGACTTTATCGCCATTTTGATCAATTGCCGTAAAATCCGGGGCTTTTTTGCCTTCCGCTAACATAATATCTACCTACCGTTTAAAGTTTAATATTTTCCTATATTTTATAACGTCGATTTAATAGCTTCTATTATCGCAGGTTGAATAATATCCCAACTCGCCTCCGGTTTTTTAGTAACGGTAATAAAATCGGGCATTAAAAAAACGCTGGCTATCCCGTCTGTTTTAAAAATTTTAGCCGCAACGGGTGATTCCGCCGCTTGTTCCGCACTGTTATACGTTTTATAACCAGATTCAAGAGCGGGCTTACTGCAATTAAATTTTAGCGCGTTTTCGTTGGGAGTTGTGGTAACCGAAACCTCGACTGACATGTATTTAATCTCCTAATTAACCAAAAAATAAACCAAGGAATTTTGCTGGTAATTAATCCTCTAAACTGCGAAAAATTCCAAACGAGCTGGTGTATCCATGTAGATACGTAGTATTTCCTACGGGACCTATTTCTCCATTACAAAAAAAGCCTCCAAGAGGAACGTTCTTTAATTTTTCAGCAAAAAGATTGGAATCGTGGTTTGGCGTTTCATAAAGATATTGACCTCTGCCTAAGCAAGAAAAAAGCATAGCCCCCATAGCGCTTTCAGATTTTTCCTTTACCGCGTAATCATCCAATAACATTTTTAAATCTTCGGCGGAAAGAAGTTTATCGCGCAAATGAAATTGCACAAGTTGTCCCTCTCGTAAATAAGCTCCAATTGAAATAGCTCCAGAAGCTCTGTCCAAACCCATTATATTGCGAATCAAAAAATCTCCTTGTTTTGGGTCTCCATCCAGAGGATTCATTTCAATTCCCAGAAATAAAGACGTTTGGATTAGTTTCCGGTCGTAATCGTTAGCGTTTTCTATTAGATCTTCTAGAATTTTAAACGGAGGTTGCTTATCGATTTCTTGTAGAAAAGTAGCCTGACATTTCGTGATAGTATGAACTTCGCCAATAGGGCGACAACCCTGCGCAACAATGGTATCCACGCCAATATTACCGCTCAAAGCAACTCCCACAAGTCCATTGTTAAAAATCTCTTCCCCTTTGTATAAAACATTACCGGAACCTTGATTGGCCCCGCTGGCAAGTCCTCCTATTTTACGACTGTTTGGGTAGGCAAAATCCATTCCCGATAAGAATTCTTCGCCCCGAAAAGAAAATGGATCGGCAAGCAATATAAAATGAAGATTTTCTTCTAAAGGAACGCCTATCCAATCCCTCCATACCTGAGGTCCTGTATCTTGATCGGGTAATTCCATGCCATCAGAATAAAACAAATTAATTTTAACTCCCGGCATATGACCGCAAGTCATACTAAACGCAGGTTGTTGTTCGACTTCTGAACCGCCGCCAATGATTCCGCCGCCAGAACAACCAAAAAGCGCGCCTGGCTTCATGGTTCCTCGTATCAAGTTTGGAATTCTGGAATAATCCTCTTTAAAATGAGGAGAAACAAAAACTGTCGTAAAGTCGGGATTCAGCCCATCTAAATCTCGCTTAATATTTTCAGTAGCCTCTAAAACGCAGTCCTCAATAGTGTTTTTTGTCGATAAAGTCGAGGCCCATTTCATGAGATTTCTCCTAAGCGGTCTAAGTTCTAAATCAAACTTATCGTTATTAAAATTAGCGCTAATTAAATTAAGGGAACAAAAACTTCAAGCTCGCTTCGGCGGCCATATTGCCATTTCGAATACAATCGGGAATTCCTATTCCAGTGTATGCGCTTCCCGACAAAAACAAGCCCGGAAATTTACTAACTTGCTCGTTAATTGATTCTACTAAGTTTTGGTGCCCCACCAAATATTGAACGTTTGCTTTTTTATTTATATAAACGCGACAAAAAACTGGTTTCTTAGTGATTCCCATTATGGAAAGTAAATCGCTTTGCACTAAATTTGCTAACTCATCAGGTTTTCGTTCTGTCAATTCTTCGCTCAAAGCGCCTCCCAAATAACACCTTAAAAGAACAAAATCATCGGGAGCTCTGCCGGGATATTTTGAAGACGTCCAAGTACAAGCGGAAATGTTAAAACCTTCCGATTTCGGAGCTAAAAAACCAAACCCTTTTAAAGGATGCGAAAATCCTTCCTTTCTGTAAGCCAGGTTCACGGCGGCTGTCGAGACATAAGGTATTTTGCGTAAAAGCTTTGATAAATCCGGAGCGCACCCATCTAACAAATTAGCGGTAATATTGGCGGGTGGAGCCAATATAACAGAATCAAAAAATAAAGGATCTCCTCCTTCCGGAACCACTTCCCATTTAGCTTCTTCGTTAGAGTTTTGTATATTAACCGTGAGGACCTTGATGCCAGATTTAAAATTTATATCTGGAGATTTATCTAAAATAGTCTCTACAATTTCTCCCAAGCCCGACTTTAAAGTCATAAACATCGAATAAGCGGGTCGGGCCGGACCGCGGTTGGGAGCGGACATCATTTCTCGCTTTTTTGCCAACATCCCTAAAATAAGCGACCTATACTTTTGTTCAGTTTCAAAAAACATTGGAAAGGTGCTTTTTATACTCATCTTTTTGGGATCGCTGGCATAAATTCCCGCTAACATCGGTTCCGCCATCCTTTTTAATGCCTCGCTTCCTAGCCGCCTTTCGACAAAAGACGCCAAACTCTCATCTTCCTGATTACTTTTTTTGGGAATAACCAAATCCATTCCCATACGAATCTTGCCAAACCAACTAAAAAGCGACGTAGTAGCAAAAGGCAAAAACTTTGTAGGGACTAGTAAACTAAGCCCTTCAGGCAACGTCTGCATCTTTTTGCCAACATATACAAAGGTCTTAGTATTTTCCGTTTTTGTGCCTACTAAGCGATCCTCAATACCCAACCGTTTGCATAATTCAATCGCCCAAGGTTTTTGGCTTATAAACGAATCCGGTCCCCTTTCTACAACAAACCCATCAAAGCGATCTGTCCTTATCTTTCCTCCGAACCAGTCAGATCCTTCTAAAACAGTACAATCGATGGGGAACTGATTCTCCGAAATCTCTTCTTGAAACTTATAAGCTGCTGCTAAGCCGGCAATTCCACCGCCAATAATAGCTACCTTTTTCTTTTGAGCCATCAGTTTAAATTAAAAGTCAGATTATTAATTAAGTTCGCTAAAACAGTTGGGCACATCTTTTTTAACGAGAAAGCGATTAAAACTTTTGAATTAAGCTCCCGCTTGTTTAATTTCTTCAGAGGACGGGTTGTCCTTTTCAAGATCTTGAGGAATAATCTTAAAATTGATTAGAGGGATTGCGCTTTGCGGATCTAATTTCAACGACTCTTTAAACTGGAACTCCGCGTCAGAAAACTTCTTTTGTTCTAAATAGACGTGTCCCAAATTTTTATGAGTCCTGGCGTTATTTGGATTAAATTTTAAAGCCCTTTGGTATTCTATTTCGGCTTTAGTAAAAAGTTTTCTTTCAAAATAAATATCGCCGGCTATATTGCAAAGCTGATCGTTTTCCGGGTCTAAGACCAAAGCTTCTTTTACATATTTCTCAGCCTCAAAAAATAAGCCTTTTTTAATATAAATTTCAGCAAGAGATTTTAATGAAAATGGCAAATCTTCTTTTAGCTCTAATGATTTTTTAAAATTTTCCGCCGCTTTTGTATAATCTTTTTCAGTGAAAAAAACTTTACCTAAACTCACATAAAAATCAGAACATTCCGGTTCGATCTGAATCGCTTCAAGAAACTTAACCTCCGCTCGATCCAATTTTCCCCACTCATAATAAACTTTACCTAAATTTTCTAAATATTGGGGGTTTTTAGGAGCCAATTTAACAGCTTCTTTAGATTTTGTCTCAGCTTCCCTATATTTCTTCTGCTCTAAATATATATCGCTTATAGAGTCGTAAATACTGGCATTTTCAGGGTCTAAGCTAATAGCTTTATCCAGGTTTTGAATAGCTAATTCCTGTACTCCCAAAAACTTAAACAAAATCCCCAATTGCATATGTAACGCAGCTTGAGTCTTTTTATCTTCCGGAGTTAAACGCAATCCCGCAAAGACAAAATCCAAAGAACTTTCGTAATTTTTTTCAAATTGGGCGTCTAAAGCAAGAGCTAAATAATCTTCTGGAGATCTTTGATCGTCCGTCCTATTATCAGCGGCTTCGAGCGTTCTTTCCCATTGAGGAGCGTTAAAGTTTTCAACTGGATTCGAAGCGAAGTTAACAATCCATTCTTTTTCTTCTGCGGTAGGGGAATATCTTCCTGATTTTTTTAGACCAAACATTTGAAATATAGAGTTGTGTACTAACGAAGACAGGTTAAATAAACGACGCGGAAAATTGAAGATAACAGAATGCTACGCGTATTTCTGCTAGATCGTTTTATTTGCCATTTAATTAAGTGTCGAGGTTAATAAAGGTTAGCAGAGGGGGCATTTAATTGAAACAGAACGCCAAATTTTGGGATTACATTATAACATTGTAAATAGCAAGGCGACAGGTCCTTTTCTCAAGAATCCTCATAAATACTAATATAATTCATTACTTTTTAATATTTAGTCTAATAAAAATGCTTTTTTTATTTATTTAAATCAAAACTTTATTTTTTTTTGAACTTTATATCTGAACGACATTTTTGTGGCTTGTGGCTTACCTCATGTTTTGATATATTTTGAGTGAACAAATCCCCTATATTCAATTCTTTGGAGATAAAAATGAATAAAGCAATGGAAGCTTTAAAAATAGCGATGGAATTTGAAGATATCGCAAAAACAAAATTAGAGGCCGTTATCGAGGTTGCCGCTCACCAAGACACTAAAGATGCTATTAATAAAATGGTGGAAGATAAAAACAAACAAATCGAAGCTATTCAGTGGCTAATAATGGCGGAATCTGGAAAATTAGATGTTTCGGAGAAAAAAGAAAACATTGGTATGGCGCTGCCTGCAAACGGCGCAGAAAGAATGGCTCAAGGAAAATGTCCTTTTTCATCGGGAGAACTGGCTAAAATGGGAATCCATGTGAGCGAAGAAGACCTGAAAAAGAAAAAATCCAGTTCTTAATTTTTCGAGTTATAAATTGAACTCTAAAGCTACAATTGACATTTTAATTGAATGCCGTGGTTGCCGTGTTGAGAATATTTTTAGCGAGTATTCCCCAGATAGAGTATTAGTTTGCAATCAATGCCGGGAACGACTTGTCGAACCCGATCTTGACAACGTTTACTCCCGGTACGATTGCAAGAATTGTGGTTTTGCAATTCTAGTGCTAAAAGAAACCGGTTTTAAAATAGGCGAATCTAAATGCCGTTGCGGTAGCAGTGATTTAGCTAAAACAAGTTGCGCTGAGATTGTTGAAAATGCTCAAAATGCCGGAGCGTTTGACTTTACAAATGAAACTCCATCTTCTGACAGCGACTGGTACCGCTCCGAGCCTATTCAAGGTCACGATCCTGATTATAATGATATGTTTGACCGCGATTTGGGTGATAGCTAACCTTTTTTATTTCCTTCCTGGTTTATGAGGGTATTGTAGTCAAAAAAGAATAGCCATCGAATAATTGACACCATTTTAAGTTTTCGGTATAATTCCTTTAAATCCAAACTGTTAGGAATAAATAGGAATCTCCTATGAAGGAAAAGGCCCCCATATCTGGAGCAAGATGGGACTCAAATTTAAAACAAGCAATTGATTTGATTCAAAAGAATCAAAACTTTATTTTTTGCGCCGATTTAGATCCAGATTCAGTTGGTTCAATGCTCGCCCTTTCCCTGTACTTCAATCATTTAGGGAAAAAGGTTTACATTGTTATGTCCGAAAGTCTTGGGGATGGAGTAGATTTTTTCGAAAAAATTATCGAATACAATTCTCTTAAAGTAGTTAGAAACGAAGACTCCATAAAAGAAATTAAAGACGAAATTCAATCTGTCATCTTTTTTGATACGGCTAACACCAAGCTGGTGCCTTTTTATCCAACAATTTCACAAGAAATTCTCTCTAAATCTCCACCAGTTATTGAAATAGACCACCACTTTGGCGCAGACAGCGAAGAAATGACTGATTACGGCGTCAAGCTTTTTAGAAACGCAAACGCCAATACAGAAATTATTGCCGAGTTACTATCCAATTTAAAAGAAGTTAATCCTGATTTCCCAAATCCGTTTTTCCAAAGAAATATTTTGATCGCATTAATAACTGGGCTTTTAGGCGATACATTAGGCGGAAAAGTGGTGCCTTTCCAAGAAGATTTCAAATATTGGATGGATACTCTAGGAGGTTCCCTTGGAAGCGTAACCCGATGGCGAGCGGGAGATGAAGAACGCTTTGCAGATAAACAAAAACAAAAATTCGGTTCTCCAGATCATGTTCTAAAATACATGAACCGTTTAGACGAAGCAAAGCAGCTTTGCCTGGATACCCTGATGAAATCAGTAAACCAAACTGGCGGAGTCGCCAGCCTTAACATTTTAAATTCTACCTATGAAAGTGTTAAGGAAATCAGCCCTCCTTACGATTCAGAGTGGTTTAATGAAGTTAGAGGTTTCTTGCTTAATACCGTCCCGGAATATTCCGGAAAAATTGGAATCGTATACTTTCATGGGCAAAATGCGGAAGGGAAAGATTGCATTTTCATGAAAATTCGCAGAGCTATAGATTATTCAGGCTTTGATCTAAGAGAATCCGAAGATAAAATTAAAGAAGTATTTCCTGGCTATGAGTATATGGGTGGAGGTGGACACCCAGGGGCAGTTTCTTTTAGGGTTAAACCAATTGATGAAAACGACTTTAAATCAAGGCTCCAATCCATCATAGATCACATAGCCAGTAAGCTCCCATAAGTCTTGTGGGATTTACCCATCAACTTAACCAATTCCTCAAAACTCTTTACATAACGGACTACACAACCAAACTCTAACGAGTGTCTGTTGAGTAAACTTTTTATGTCAATGCTATTATAGCCAGACATCTTAAGAGTTCATCCCATAATTACATTTATGATTTAAAATATTCCGATAAATAATATTTCATAATGAGTAGGAGTCATAATGACTAAACAATTTAAATCAATTCTAGTGTTCTTAATGTTGTTAAGCGCTTTAATTCCTTCAACGTCATTTGCGGATGACTATGTAGTTAAAGAACCGCCTAAATCACTCGACAAACTCTACCCTCCTATTAGCAAAGAACCAAAGTGGGTAAATCAAATGCATAAGGTTTCTGGAACGCTAAACGGAGTGCTTGTGAATGTGAAAGAAAACGATTGGGAAAATGCCGAAAAAAGCGCAGGTCGTTTTGTGGAAGCCTACGAAGAAACGTCAAAACTGGTGCCTGAGTGGAAAGATTATTTTGACAACGAAGCTGTCAAAAAATTTGCCGAAACAGTAAAAACAAGAAACCCAGGTAAAATATGGAAAGCAATGGGAGGCGTTGGAAAAACTTGCGGTAAATGTCATGAAGAAAACTATGTCGCCGTTTGGACTAAGTATTCCTGGCCTTCAGCCGAAAAAATAAAAGTTTCAGATCCCGTATCGGAAAAAGAATTAGGATATGGAAAATACATGTGGAAACTTTCCGGTTCGTTCAATCAAGCAATGGTAAATTTTAAAGACGGTCAATATGACCGAGCGTTAACAGGCGCCAAAGACCTGAAAAACAGAATCCAGGGTTTTAAATCCGCTTGCTCCAAATGTCATATAGACGACGCGGTAAAAACCTTCTTCGTAGGGCCAAACGTAATGAATGCTTTGGATTCTCTACAAGCTGAGTTAATCAAAGATAAACCAAACCCTGGCGTTTTCTGGAAAAATGTGGGAATCATTGGAAAACAAGCTTGTAAACGATGCCATTTGACACATCGGTCTTACGCCATCATCCAAGAAGTTTGGGAAGAGCATGAGCATGACCATTAATGGGTAGCTCTATAAATATAAATTTAAACTAAATGACCTCCTCACTTAGGAAAAATGGTTTTCTCTCTAAATCTGAGTTTTTTAGAGGAAACCGATGTTCCAAAGCATGGAAGCTTTTTTGGTCTCATCCGGAATTGAAAACGTCGCGACCTAATGATCGCGACGTTTTCCAAATCTCGTCTAAAGAAGTCGCGCTGAAAGCCAGAAAACTTTTTCCAAAAGGCGAAGAAATCACCGGCGATCTTGATCAAAAGTTATCTCAAACTCTTCAAGCGGTAAAAAACAAAATTCCCATCATTCATAACGCCCATTTTCAACGAGACAGAGTCTTAGTTTCAGTTGATATCCTAAAGCGCGAAAGGAAGTCATGGAAGTTATTTCTCGTAAAAAGCGCCGCCAAGAAAAAACGCAAACATATTAGAGAAGCGGCTCTACAATGGAACGTTCTCAAATCAAACGGTCTATCGCTTCATTCAATCCATCTCCTGCATATAAACACCGATTATATCCTTGAAGATGAGCTAGATTTGAGAAGCTTTTTTATTGAGTTGGATATAACTGAGTCGACTCTTGCCCTGGAATCAAAACTGGATAAAAAATTTATCTCTTTAAGCGATACCCTTCTTAAGCCAACGCCCACAACAGAGATAGGCTCCCACTGCCTTCAACCTCACGAATGTGAATTTAAAGATTATTGTTGGTCTGAGGTTCCGGAAACTTCAATATTTGATTTGACGCGTTTGGCAACGTCTAAAAAAGTCGATCTCTATTTGAGCGGCATTACAGAATCAAAACAATTACCTGAAAACTATCCTTTAAACGAATATCAAAAAATTCAGGTACAAGCGGAAAAAACAAACGAACGCTTTATAAACGAAAAAGCAATTAAAAAGTTTCTCAAAAAACTAAAATTTCCGTTATATTTCTTAGATTTTGAAGCGGTACAACCTGTTTTTCCGTTATTCAAAGGGGACAGTCCCTTTGAGTTTTTACCCGTTCAATTCTCTCTTCACTACTTAAAAACAAAAGATGGAGAACTTCAACACAAGGAATTTATCACGGAAAACAACGACGACCCGAGGCTGAGATTTGCAACGGAGCTTGTCAACTCAATTCCTGAAAACGCATGCATTCTCGTTTATAACGCCGCTTTAGAAAAAAAAATCAATAAAAACCTTGCCCTCCGATTTCCGCAAATGGAAGAACAATTTAAAAGAATCAATCGTCAATTCGTAGATCTTATTGAACCATTTAATAATAAATATATTTATGATCCAAAAATGAAAGGTAAATCTTCCATCAAAGCAATTTTACCTGTATTAATTCCAGAAATGGAAAAAGCCTATAAAAGCTTAAATATAAAAAATGGAATGATGGCTATGGGAGCTTTTTTTAATTTGTTCGAAAATATCGACAAAAAAGAAAAAAATCAAATTCGTCAAGATTTATTGGATTATTGCAAATTGGATACTTTAGCTATGGTTAAAATATGGCAATATTTAAATAATTTATTTCCAGCTCTAACTTCCTAAAAAACAAACTAAATTCCCTCATCGCAAATGCAAATCCGATAAAGTTTCACAACGCCTTCTTGCAAAACAACTATTTTTTTTGTTAAATCATGGGCGGAATCAATTCAAGGACTTTCTACTTAAATTTTTTGAAATAGATTAAAACCCCTATCCCTTGATAATAAGGGCTTCACGGTAAATTTAGATCTTCTCAAAAACCCTTAAGTCCGCCTAAACCGACCGCTATTTTCTAAGGAGACGCCATGTCCGAAAGTCTTTTCACTAAAATCCTCCTCAAAAAAATTCCCGGAGATATCGTTTTTGAAAATGATCGGGTTTTTGCGATAAATGATATTAATCCTCAAGCTCCTGTTCATATTCTTATCATCCCTAAAGAGCAAATAACGACCTTAAACGAACTTAAAGACGAGCATAAAGAATTGATAGGAGAAATGTTTATAGTCGCTAAAGACTTAGCAAAAAAAATGGGATTTGACGAAGACGGCTACCGAGCCGTCATCAACTGTAATATGGATGGAGGACAGTCGGTATATCATATACATCTACACTTGCTTGGCGGTCGTCCAATGGAATGGCCTCCTGGCTAAACTACGCTATTAACCAAGAATGGATGGGGCTCTTAAGTAGGAGAAAGCTCTGTTAAACGTTTAATTTCTATTTTTGATTCATTGAGAACTTGCAAAGAAGACCTAAGTATCACTATACCGATAATAGCTCCAATCGCTAAATCTGGCCAGGGGGATTTGGTAAAAGAAACTCCCGCAGCGGCTATTAGCACTCCAAAGTTAGCAATAACGTCGTTGCGAGTGCATAACCAAACCGATCTCATATTTATATTTCTATCCCTAAATTTCATCAGAATAGCCGCGCATATAAAGTTTGCGCATAAAGCTAAAGCCCCAACTACTCCAATTATATTAGCGTCAGGCATTTGAGGATTAAAGAAACGATATCCTGCGGAAACAATCGCCAGGGCCGTAAAAAAAGCCATCGAAATTCCTTTTATATAAGCGGCTCTTGCGCCAAATAACTCCGTCTTCCCTATCGCTAAAATCGTAATTAGATAAAAACCAGAGTCGCCCAGCATATCAACCGAATCCCCTAGCAAAGCGCGAGACTCGCCGATCCAACCATAAACCTGTTCGACAAAAAACATACCTATATTTATTACAAAAGCGGACCAAAGGGCTAATTTCGAACTTTCTTCAGTGTCTTTTGTCGAACAACATGAAATATCTTCCATCAGTTCAATGCCTTTGAAAATGTTTTGGCCACTACCAACAGATTTTCTAAATAATCTTCCGCAACAGGATCTACTGCCTCTACCCTTGCGCCTAAGGCCCCCGCAATTTTTTGAGCTGCCGTTTTGCTAAATTGTTTTTGAACAAAAACAACCTTAACTCCCAGTTCCTTACCTAACTGCATAATCTTCCCAAGAGAACGTGACCCGGGTTCCTTCCCTTCAACCTCGACGGCGATTTGACTTAACCCATAAGCTTTAGCGAAGTATCCCCAAGAAGGATGAAAAACCATAAATTTTCTTTGCTGAACAAAACGCAACGCCTCTTTGATTTGAAGATCCAGGTTATCTAAATCTTCTACAAACTTTTCATAATTGCTTTCAAAAGTTTTTTTGCGATTTGGAATTAGTTCAATCAACGCTTTCTTAATATTTTTTGCGACGACTTTGACTATTTTAGGATCGGTCCAGATATGTGGATCTTTTTGGTTATTTCCCATATGCGAATGTTCCGAAGTTTCTTCATGTAAACCTCCATTTTCAAACATATTTTCCATATCGATTAAGGCGACCCCTTTATGAGTATCAACAACGACCATACCCTTATTTGCTGAAACTATACGGGATGTCCAAACAAACTCATAAGGAACTCCAATACGAAAAAATGCGGGAGCTTTAGCTAATCTCACCATTTGCCTTGGATTGGGATTATATGTGGCTGGGTTTTGTCCTTCGCCTACTAATGCTTCCGCAATAACCCAAGGTCCTCCTATTCGCTCAACAAAATATTTTTGAGGTAAGATGCTAACAAATACGCGAATCGGTTCGGCAAAAGCTTTGGCAGGCAAACTCAAAACTGCGCATAAAACAATAAAAGAAAATAATTTAGCGAGTTTCAAAAACATAATGGCTTCATAGAATTAAAAATACAGGCGCTCTACTTTTTGAATTAGCAAAACATGAAATAAAATACCGTTTTAATCAATATCGTCAAAAACGCCTGTGGAAAGACTTTTTCGAGCGGTACGCGCCTCTTGCTCTGCTCTTGCGATACCGTCGTCGTAATCGTTATGATCCACAAAACTTAAAACAGGTTCCATTTTAGGATATCGTTTTAAATACAGTTTTGCCATATTCTGAACTAAACGGCGATACTTTGGATGCCCGCTCCTTTGACTGCGCAACTCAACTAAATGCCCCAATTCTCTCAAATTCATTCCCATATTCCATCTTATAAAATGATTAAATAACGGAGCATACTGAGCTTCTTTGATCATCCCGGCGCGAACAAAATCATGATAGAGGCTTTCGGATCGGTCGTAGCACTCCTGTACAAGATCGTTTTTCCCAATTTCATTAATCTCTCCAGGAATTGAATAACCAAGCGAAATTCCAATATCCTGCCTTTGCTGGGTAAGCATTCTATGTCGTTGTAAATCGCGATATTCCGCAAACCCGGCTATCAAATCAAATTGGATAGGATAACCGTATTCCAAACCTCTTCCAGGACGATCGCGTTTACTCTTCCTATCTCCTATATATGTATTAAATATTTCATCTTGTTTTTCTTCAGGAAGAGAGCTAACAACTTTTCGAATTTGTTCCGTCGAAACCTTTGTGTACGGAAAAAGAATAGACGTCAGCATATTAATTTGTAAATCCTCCGGTTTATCCTCCAACAAAACCGCTTCTGGACTCGGATCGATTTTTAAATCTTTAAAAATAGAATCTGCTAACCTTTGCATCTTATTATTATTAATTACCTGGTAATCGTTTCGCGCGGCTCTTTTGATAAATGTGGGAATTTGATGATTGAGAGCCATTTGGATACTCTCCGCTAACGATTTCGCTTCGTGTAAATCTTGAGACAGCAATTTCGAAATTAAGTTGGAATAAAATCTCCCGTTTCCAACTAAGCCTAAATTCGCTTTCGTAGAAGCGGGTAATATACACCTTATAACGTCGCAGGCGGCACTGCGGATCGTGAAGTTATAAGCGATTCGGTGGGCTTTTCGTTCGTTATCGTTAACCAGTTCGCTTTGTTTAAGCGTTAGCGTGCCTTCCGGTCTTTCAACTTCGATTTTAAAATCTTCTTGAGGAAGACGTTTCTGAAACAGCTCTTTCATGGGGTCAACCATAGAAGCGTAGGCGTCGAAAATAAAATCCATTGTTTTAACGTATGTCTCTCCCAAACCAGACTCCATAATATCGGTTGGTCGAACATAACGCCATTGACCGTTTTTAGGCACATCGTACAAAACGTAACGAGTCGACTCTTCAATCGGAGAGCCCCCAATCCGGCAATCTTCTATAATTTTTGTCATCAAGTTAGAAACTTCCTCAATGCATAACGGTGCGACCGCCAGTTCAGCTACCGATTCGTCGCCATATTTGTTAACGACGCGATCAATCATCTCGCTGCCTTTAACTTCGTTTGCTTGTCCTTGTTCGTCGAGAAATTCTCTAACAATAGTTTCTTTGAAACCGGTAGGCGCCCTACTGTATCTGGCCAAAGCGGCGCCAATAACTTCTGGATTTAAATTCTTTAAGGAAAAAACCGTCGCCTCAGTATCGGTCAAATAAGGCGTCAGGATTTCCTTTTCTCTTTCGGTTAAATCGTCAGTCCGTCCCGGTTTCATCTTGGGAATCCTTAGCGCAACGGAACCCGGTATCGTTAAACCGGACCTCCGGCAAACTCCAGCGACGAAAGGCGCCGTGAAGCGTATCAGGGTTGTTGATCCAAGAACCTCCGCGAACGATTTTATATTTTCCATCCGAAGGTCCTTGAGGATTTCTCAGAGGAGAGTTTCTATAATAATCCAATTGATACCAATCGGAAACCCATTCCCAAACGTTGCCGGCCATATCGTAAATTCCATATATAGAGGCTCCTTTAGGATGATCTCCTACTGGGGCTAAAGTCCTTATTCCCTGCCATTTTTTTTTATATACGGCGAACTCTCCAGTAATCGGATCGTTACCCCAGGGATAAAGTTTTCCCTGAGGGCCGCGAGCGGCTTTCTCCCATTCCGCTTCCGTGGGCAATCTTTTACCCCGCCAACGGCAATAAGCGTCCGCATCGTGCCAACTAACTTGTATGACAGGCTGATTCCTGATTACATTAGGAAATGAAACGCCGTCCCATAAGTTTCCGCCTTTGCAGCCTTTTGTTTTACAAGAATCGTCCAAAGCGGAACGGGCGCCTGTCGCCAATACAAACTCCATATACTCTGCGTTAGTCGTTTCATAACGATCTATCCAGTATTCCTTCAAGTAAACCGAATGGCGCGGGCGCTCGTCGCGAAACCACCACAACTTACATGACTTATCAAATTTTTTGCATAAATTATAATATTTAGTGGTTTCTTGAAATAGAGACCCCATATAAAAATTGCCTGCAGGGATACGCGCCATATTCGAATAGTTCTCAGCGGAGTTTTTTGCAGCCAAAGCTTTGGCTTTGTTATTAATTATTGTATCCGGCATGGCAAAAGACGCAGGAAGCGTTAAAACACTAATAAAGATGTAAACGGCAAAAATTAGAGGCATGAAGCTGTCCGGCGGCTCAAAAACTAAAGGAAGGCAAAGGATTAACTCATTCGTCCCTAAATCGCATCATTTCTTTTCCATGAATATAGAAACAAGATAAACCTAAAATCATGTTTACTGTATACAACCACGTTAACCTTTGATGATACCTGTCAAATTGAATCTGCAATTTTTTATTTTCGGGAGACGCTTTCTTTAGCTTATCCATTTCGTGCATTTCTGGTCGAAGAACGCTGCCTATATATAGGGCCAAAACAATCATGACGCCCAAAAAAACTTCGCGGGTATATTTCTTTTTAGTTACAATTTGTTTTTCGTAACCTCCCGATTTCCATTTCGCAGCTAAAAACTTGAGAATTTCCGCAATCAATATAAAAGCAATGCAAGTATAAATAATGTGAACGTTAAACACATCCATGACCTTATTCATTATCTTACTAGCGACGAGGGGTTGGTCTTTAAGATTGATTCGAACCATAATCTCGACCAAAATGCCGAGTAAAAACATACCGCCAACCCACAAAGCCAGCGAAACTAAATGCAACCAATTAAATATAAACAACGCTCGTTTCATTTAAATTTTTTTACCTTCCGCCAGAAACTCGTTTTCGATAGCCTACAAAGCTACTTTCGATTTCTTTGTGTAATTTTTCAGCCTGTCTTTGGGCGTAAGTTTTATCTCCAAACCCGGAACGAACCGTCGATCCTGTCTTATTTCGATTAACCGTGTTCAAAATAGAAAGGTAAATCACGCCATAAAGAAACGCAAACGTATATAAAAAAAGAGGTATAAAAGATTTTAGCCTTTTTTTCTCTTTCTCAGACTTGCTGGTCCAATGTCGATTCAAAAAAGACCTAAATATACCTTTTGGTTTTTCTTCCAAAACCGAAACTCTTTCCGCCAGATAATTGATAAGTTCGAGTTTAATAGTAGCAAAATCCCATTTCATAAACAAGCAAACCAAAGCTATGCCCATTGCCCATTTATGATATAGTTCGTGTTTTGAAATCAAATAGTTCCCAAATTTGGAGAGTCCGTCAATTGATCGAAATTAGAACCTCAGGCCCCTTAAAAACAACCGTAAAAACTCCTCCTTCTAAAAGCTATACCAATCGGGCGTTGCTCGTTTCCGCCTTGGCGGAAGGTGAAAGCGTGATAGAAAACCCCCTATTTAGCGACGACACCCATTTTATGTGTCAGGCTTTAAAAGATTTTGGCGTATCCGCTGAAAAGGAGGAAAACTCATTTCGAATAAAACGGACGGAATCCCAATTAGGCGCTCCGCAAAATGAAATTTATGTTGGAAACGCCGGAACCACCATGAGATTTCTAACTACTTTCGCTTGCTTAGCGAAAGGAGAATCCAGGTTGACTGGTGACGAACGCATGCGCGAACGACCAATAGGCGATCTTCTAGCCTGCTTACAATCGCTTGGCGTCAATGCCAAAGCCGATCTAGGGAATCAATGTCCACCGTTAACTATTCAAGGAGGCAATGGCGAGCCTCAAACTTATACATTGACGTTACAAGCTTTAGCGTTAATGACAGCACTAACATTA
>CAYFMN010000003.1:0-103488 GCA_964344185.1 uncultured Nitrospinota bacterium | reverse complement strand
GAGGCCGGGCTTGCAGGCAACAAAAGCAGTCAATATCTAACGTCGATCTTACAATGCGCACCCTATTTTGATAACGATACGCGCATTAATATTGTGGGAGAACTGACCTCTAAGAGTTATATTGATATCACGTTAGAAGTCATGTCTGCTTTTGGCGTTTCGGTAGAAAATAACGATTATCGCCAATTCTTTGTTAAAGCCGGACAAAAATACAAACCCCGTAACTATAGGGTAGAAGGAGACGCCTCCAGCGCGTCTTATTTCCTCGCGGCGGCGGCGGTTTCCGGCGGCGAGGTAATTGTAACTGGTTTGAATCCTAACAGCGTTCAAGGAGATATCAAATTCGCCGACGTTATGATTCAAATGGGTTGTTCGGTAGAAAAAAAATCAGATAGCGTCGTTGTTCGAGGCGGACACTTAAAAGGAATTACTGTCGATATGAATAACATGCCCGACACGGCTCAAACGTTAGCCGTTGTGGCTCTTTTCGCGGAAGGTGAAACCGTTATAACGGGTATCGGCAATTTAAAAATTAAAGAGACTGATCGCATAGCGGCGTTAGCCGCCGAGTTAACTCGGCTTGGCGCAGAAGTTAAGGCAGGCTCCGATTTTCTTCTAATAAAACCAGGAGAGTATCGCTCCGCTGAAATTGAAACTTACAACGACCACCGGATGGCAATGAGTTTTGCGCTTGCCGGCTTAAAAATACCCGGCGTAAAAATAAAAAATCCTCAATGTGTCGGTAAATCATTTCCAGATTTTTTCGACCGTTTCCAGGAAATGTATGAGTAATCCAAAGTTCACCAACGAATTAGTTCGAGAAAAAAGCCCTTACCTTCTTCAGCATGCGCACAACCCCGTCAACTGGTATCCTTGGGGCGATAAAGCGTTCGAAATCGCAAAGAAAGAGAACAAACCCGTTCTTGTCAGCATTGGCTACGCAACTTGCCACTGGTGCCACGTCATGGAAAGGGAATCCTTCGAAGACGAAGAAACCGCTAAAATCATGAACGAAAACTTTGTCTGTATCAAGGTGGACCGTGAAGAACGGCCGGATGTGGATAGCGTTTATATGAAGTCTCTTCAAACCCTTGGTCAACAGGGCGGCTGGCCATTAAACGTTTTTGTGACTCCCGAAGGCATTCCCTTTTATGGAGGAACTTATTTTCCCCCAAAAGGTCGGTACGGTATGTCCTCTTTTTGCGACGTGCTTAATTTCCTTTTAAATATATGGCATAACGAATATGAAAAAATCGAGAAGCAGGGTAAAGCTATTTCAGAAGCTTTAGAAGATCAGTTTGCATTAGAAAAGGGAGGAGATGAAGAATCTTTCACCTATGACGGCGAAGATCGCACGGTTAAACTCTACGAATCTTCCTACGATAGTTTAAATGCAGGCTTCAAATTTCAGCAGCAAAACAAATTTCCACCAAGCATGGGTTTATCCTTTTTGCTGAGATATCACCGTCGAACGGGCCATGAAAAGTCGCTCATAATGACGCAATCAACTCTTCGTGCTATGAAACATGGAGGAATATACGACCAAATAGGCGGCGGTTTGTGTCGATATAGCACAGACTATCATTGGTTAGTCCCCCATTTTGAAAAAATGATGTACGACAACGCGTTGTTTGCCATAAGTTTGATCGAAACTTATCAGGTGTGTCGACTCCAAGAGTTTGCCGACTGGGCCTGCGACGTTTTCCAATATATTGATCGCGACATGACCTCGCCTGAAGGGGGATTCTACAGCGCCGAAGACGCCGATAGCGAAGGAGTCGAAGGTAAATTTTATGTCTGGACGCTTGATGAGATCAAAAACATTTTAGGAAGAGAAACCGCCTCTATTGTAGTTCCTTATTTTAACGTTACCGAGCAAGGCAATTTCGAAGGTAAAAATATTCTCAACGTTCAGCAAACATTGACCGAGTTTTCAAAAAAACATGGGTTCCACATAAACCAAGTAACAGACCGATTAAAAGAAGCCAGGGAAAAACTGCTGGAAGTCCGCAGTAAACGCATCCGACCACTATTGGACGACAAAATTCTTGCGTCTTGGAATGGATTGGCGATAACAGCATTCGCAAAAACGGGTCGGGTTTTAGAAAACGAAGTTCTAATATCTAAAGCGGAAAAATCCTGCCAATTCATTTTCGATAAATTAACTACGCCTGAAGGCAGACTTTTACGGCGTTACAGAGAAGAAGAGGCAAAATACGACGCTTACCTTTGTGATTATGCGTCCCTTGCTCTCGCCTGTTTAGAGTTATATGAAGCGACCTACAAACCGGAATATATCGAAAAAGCCCGCGATTTAATGAACATCGTTGTGGAAAAATTTGCCGCTGAAAACGGCGCTTTTTACGAAACAGCCTCAGATGCCGAAAAGTTAATCGTCAGACAAATATCCGGTTATGACGGAGTAGAACCTTCTGGCAATAGTGCAGCCGCAATGGCTTTTTTAAAACTTGCGGCTTACGATGTCGACCCAGAATGGGAAAAAAAGGGTTTGGGAATCTTACTCGCCTTCCAGGACGATCTTATGGAATATGGTTTGAACTCGCCTTTTATGATGCAAGCGGCGCATTTCTACCTAGGAGGCGCAAAAGAAGTCGCCGTCGTTGGAAAACGCAACAATTTAGAAACGCAAGAATTCCTGACAGTCATCCGAACGGAGTTCTTCCCACAAGCTGCTTTTGCATTCGCTTATGAAGACGAAATCGCCTCAACTCCCGTCAAATTACTACAAGACAGGAAATTAGTAGACGGTAAAGCGGCGGCCTACGTTTGCCGACGCGGAACCTGTTTGGCCCCTGTAACAACGATTAAGGAGCTAAAAGCCCTCCTAGACGACGATTACAAAGAAGGTTAAATTTTCCTCTCGCTGGATAAAAATCTTTTCAAATTTTATAAGGGCCGAGATCCTGCCCGTGCAATCTCTTCCCTTTTAGCCCCTTTTCATGAACGTCAGCCACAAGGTCCGGTTCTCCGAGCCTTCCAATCTAAACGCCCGCATAAGGGACACAAATCTAAAGCAATTTCGGCGCCAAAAATAAGAGCGAAATTTTGACGATAAGTTAATAAAACTTTTTTAGCGTTTCATTTGAAATGCGTAATAATTCGGTTCGATATCTGTCAACCATGCCCCAAAATTCCGAAATCGGAATAAATAAACTTTTTCACTATTGCCCATTCATTATTTTTTTCGAAATCATCCAGCCCTGTAGGGCAATCCCTACAAAAAGAAAGAACCATCTATAAAAAATTAAAGGTTTTTAGGACAGCGTTTTCCTCGATCAAGATATATAGTTATTTTGATTTTTTTTTCAATTGCAAAAAATATAAAACACGGGTATTATTTCGGAGAGTCAAAATAGCTTCCCTGATTTACCCACGGAACCCAACTCAAAAGGAGGCCGTCGTGAGAAAATTTATTCCCCTATTTTTTATTTTAAGTCTATTTCTAGGCGGTTCCAACGTCTGGGCAGAAGAGCCATATCCGCCTACTTTTTTTTGTTCTGCGGATTCATCTTGGTTAACCCCTCACAAGCTGCCTACTGAAGTTCCTGGAGAACAAAATCCTGGCGGCACCAGCCTATGTCAATTTCACCAATTTGTGACGGAATATTTCTTATCGGAAACCTATTGGAACGGAGGCGGCAGTAACCCAGAATTCCTGAGTTGGATGCCCGTGCAGGGTGTGTTTGACGATCAAGGCAATGTTCTTTCAAATCCCACGCCCTGGGGACAACAACCCAAAGAACTTAAAGACATTTGCGATTTAGGCGGTACGCCACCGCCAGTTATTACGGATTTGGTTAATCAGGCCGGTCAACCTCGTCCCTTAATCGACCAAAATAACAACTACACGTTTTACGATGTGCGCATGAATAAAACCCAATACGATTACACTATCGCCTGCGACCTCCAAGGAAACAAAACTTGCGCTAACCATCAACCCGGTATAGACCCTACTCGCTATCCTGGAGGATCGATTGAAATAAAAATTGGTTGGAAAATACTACAAGGCTCAGACAATCCCAAAAATTATATTTCTGTCCCAGGATGGGTCAAAAATCCCGAAACGGGAAAATGTTCATCTCATACGCTTGGTATGGTTGGCTACCATCTTGTTATCGCTACTCCCGATCATCCTGAATTCATTTGGGGAACGTTTGAACATAAAGGCAATAATCCACCATGTGAACAGTTGAATACTCCCGTCCCCGCAGGAGGATGGTCCTACTATAATAAAGACTGCAAAGATTGCTCGCCAGGATTAAATACCTATACACAAGGTAAACCGACTAATGTCTGCATACAACACCCACAAGGCGGCGGAACAAACGAAAATATTCGAGACATTATATTTTTAAATTTAAGTTATGACGGTATATTAGCTGGAAAAAACTCACCCCTATCAAACTACAAGTTTATCGGCAGTATTTGGACCAAAGATGGAAAGCCTCCCTCCAATACTTCCGACCAAAGAGGATCGTTAAAGCTGGCAAACAGCGTGGCCGAAACCTACTACCAAGGCACAGGCGGAGGCCCCTTGTTAGATTGTTTCTCTTGCCATCAATACAGCGACCCCAATCAAGCTTTGCAAGTCTCTCATATCAATGAAGTGACTAAAGCGAAAAGTCCTTCGGTCAGAAAAAATTTTTTTAAGTAGAAAAATCAGGCGGTTAGCCCCTGCCTCCCTGAGACCCTTTGGCAAATCTTTTCAAGGTTTGCCGAAGGGTCGCTTGGCCTTAGCCACCGAAACTCATAAAAGCGAAACAGCTTTTACCGAAAAGGCGCAAAGAACGCAAAGGATAAAAAACGGAATTGAAACCTAAAGTAATCTTTGTTCGACAAAATATCTTGCATAGAGCAAAAACCTAAATCTGATGTCATTATAGAGGAATCCTGAAAGGACGACGAAGAATCTAGGTAAAATCAACTCTAAATACATTATCATTTAGTAGACTCATTTATTTAATCAAACCCGCCAACCCAACGCCGATAAAAGTTCCAACTCCATACCCTAACGTACCGCACAAAATAGCCGGGGCGGTTAAGTGTCCCCACTCTTTTGCCGAAGCCATCGCAGCGGCGGTAGTGGGACCGCCCATATTAGCGTTGCTCGCGACCAACAAATCACGCAAGTCCATTTTGAACAACCTCCCGCCAACTAAGGTAACGAATAGATGAATCGTTAAAATGATTCCCGCGAAGAAAAAAAGAGCCGGCCCTTTTTCAATCGCGGTCTCAAAATGCGCCGACGCTCCAAGAACCGCAAAAAAAATCTGCATCAAAATCAATCCTAAAGCTTCAGGGTTCCCCATCCGAATAACCCATTGCGGTAAAAAAGTACCGGAAGCCACAGACAAAGCCGTAATAATTAAAATTCCAGAACCCGTTAAATCCAGTTCGCGCTCCAACTCAAATCCAACAGCGCATATAATGGCGCTCGAAGAAATAGCCAAAGCCAAATTTCTAGGCTTCATTCCCCGTATCTCATCAGGAATTTCCCTTTGAGTAGGCTGCGGTTCTATATTCAACCTCTCTTCTTCCTCAAATTCAAAAATCTTTTTGATCAAGGTAAAAGTAGGCAATGAAAATAAAATAAGAAAAAACAACGTCATCAACAAATTATCGGCGGCGGCCCCGGCGGACAGCAAAGAGCCGTCTTGTAATTCCAAAGCTTGCGAAGCGACGGCATAGTTTATAGAACCGCCGGTATAAGTCGCGCAAAAAATTCCCGCTAATTTCCAACCTTCTTCTCCCAATGGGACTATGGTAAATGCGACCATTGTTCCCAAAATCGTTCCAAAAGCGCCTAAGCCGAAAGCCCCAAGAAGAGAACCAGCCTCTTTAATAATTTTGCCAAAATGAGTTTTAAAAAGAAGTAACGGAATCGCAAGCGGAACCAGGAAAGACCAGACAATACCATACAAGGGGGCGCTGGGAGGGATAATATTCAGATTGGACAAAATAAAGGCAAAAAACATCGTTGCAACTGCGCCGGAAATTTTTTTACCCCAAAGAGTTTTTTCAGTCCAAAACCCGAATATCGCGCAAGACAGCAACGCGGCCAACAAAGCCCAATGATTATCGGAGGATATCAATGTTCCCATCCAACGATTATAGTCTAAATTTTGGATAATCGAAAAACTAATTGCGCCACAGAAAGACACAGAAGAAAAAAGCTATTACCGGACGCCGGCGTAGGGTATTCCGGCTAGATCGGCCATATCTTTTTTCCAGGTCACTAAATCGTCTAAATTAAATCCGCTCAATTTATCGTGTCCACATGCTCTTGCCATAACCTTCATCAATTCTACTGACGCCTTAAAAAAATTAGCCAACCGATTCGCTGATTCCAGAACAACCAATCGCTCTCTCAAATGTTCTTTTTGCGTCGCGATCCCCACTGGACAGTTATTGGTATTACACGCTCGCATTCCAATACATCCTATCGCCTGCAAAGCCGAGTTTGAAACGGCGATAGCGTCCGCTCCCAATGCCAACGCTTTTGCAAAATCAGCGGGGACTCGCAACCCTCCCGTTATAATCAAACTAACATCGGCTCTTTCTATAGAATCTAAATATCTCCTTGCTCGTGCCAAGGCAGGAATGGTCGGCGCTGAAATATTATCGCGAAAAATAAGAGGAGCCGCGCCGGTGCCGCCGCCGCGTCCGTCTAAAATTATATAATCCACTCCCACTTTTAACGCGGCGTCTATATCCGCTTCAATATTTTGCGCCGACAATTTATAGCCAATCGGAATTCCTCCCGTTTCTTCCCGAACTTGATCTGCAAAATCTTTAATTTGACTCAATTCAGTCCAGTCAGGAAAGCGTGGCGGTGAAATAGCAGATTCGCCTTCTTTCAGTCCTCGTACTTCCGCAATTTTTCCCTTCACCTTTTCTCCAGGGAGATGCCCACCTGTTCCTGTTTTAGCGCCCTGTCCGCCTTTAAAGTGAAACGCCTGGCATTTTTTCACTTTATCCATTGAGAACCCAAATCGACCCGACGCCAGTTCGTAAAAATATCGGCTGTTTGCCTCTTGCTCTTCCGGAAGCATCCCGCCTTCGCCGCTGCAAATTCCTGTTCCGGCTTGTTCGGCTCCCATAGCAAGCGCCACCTTAGCTTCTTCTGACAATGCGCCAAAGCTCATGTCCGAGACGAATATTGGAATATCAAACTTCAAAGGCTTTTTTGTTTTTGGTCCAATCACGACTTCTGTTTCTACGGGATCGTCATCTAACAATGGCAACCTGGATAACTGCGCGGTTACAAATTGAATATCCTCCCAGATTGGCAACTCCTGCTTAGGAACGCCCATTGCGGCGACTTGACCATGATGTCCTAGTTTGGACAACCCATTTTTGGCTAATTCTTGGATAAAGCTCACATGCGGTTCGGCATCGGTTCCGTTCGTATCGGCATAGAGACCTTGGTAAGCGTCTCGATCAAACGGTTGCGGGTGTTCTTTCTCCCATTCGGCGATTTCTTCTTCGTCTACATAAACGCAGTCGTTTTCAACCCATGAAGAAAATTTAGGTAAAGCCTCATCGTTGTCGTATTCGCTAATTCCTGTATCTACTCGGAAATCCCATTTATGCACTCCGCAAATAAGGTTATCGCCATCGACGTATCCGTCGGCCAACAGCGCGTCGCGGTGCAAACACCTTCCATATAAAACTGAAACTGAATCGTCGTAACGAATGACGACCAAATCAACATTTGAAACCAAAGCGTAAACGGGCTGTCGGTCTTTTAAGTTATTCCAATCGGCGATTTCGATTTTCTTCATAAGGGAGCCTCGATAATAAGAAACACGTCGTCTATGAGTCGTTGAAAATAAAGAAACGTTATAAGGAATTATTAAATAATAGCGCTTCTTCGAAACTACAATAAGAAGAATTTTTTTTTAAATAATTAAGTCTGGGAATGGGAGGAAGCTGAAGGAATTAATTTTAGAGAGCCCCTAATAATTGGCATTTTTACGGTTTGCTATCGCCTCTCGATAACACGAGGAGAGGGAAAAATTAATCTCTTTGGTTGGATAACTTTAAATCTTTTTTACTACCCCTTAAGAAAATTTCCTTTTTAGCTTAGCCCGTGTGGCCTTTGGCTCCGGAAAGATCGGCTCTGTCCAAATCTGCTCCGTCCATCCTGGCTCCGGTTAGGTTTGCTTTGACCAGGCAAGCTTCGCTAAATTTTGCCCCGGATAAATCGGCGTTTTCTAAGTTTATTTCGCTCAAATTTGCTTTTTGAAAATCTGCCCGTCGCATATCGGCTCCCTTAAATACGCCTTTCTCTAACATGGCTTCATTCAGTTTAGCGCCTGCAAATTCCGCTTCTTGAAATTCGCCTTCGGAAAAATCAACTTTTTGAAGGTCGGCTCCCGCAAAAAAAGCTCCTTTTGCTTTGGCCTTAAAAAATTTAGCCTCGACAAGGTTAGAACGACTAAAATCTGTTTTTTCAATAATAGCTTCGGAAAAATCAGCTCCGGAAATATTAGAACCGCTCAAGTCGGCATTCGACATTTCAGCTTTCATGAATTTTCCACGGGTCAAATCGGTGCGGCTTAATTGAGCGCCATTCAGTTTAGCTTCTGGCAATTTTACACGGCTCAAATTCGCTCCGGAAAGATCGGTTAACTTTAAATTCGCGCCAGTCATATCGGCAATATTCAAATCAGTTTCAGTAAGATCGCTGCCTTCTAAATCCGTTCTACGAAAAATGGCGCTGCTTAGTTTAGTGCGACTAAGATCGGATTTATGAATCGTGGCGTCCGTGAAATCTATCTGCGCTAAATCGGCCCGGGTTAACTTTGTATTCTCTAACTTAGCTTCGGCCAAATTGGCTCCTTTGGCTTTGATTCGGATCATAACCGTTTCGGTAAAATCCACCGCATAAAAGTTACCTTGATTTAGTTTGGAATCTGACAAATCGGCTTTTTTGAAATTTGAGTTCTTAAAATTAGCGCGGCTTAAGTCGCATTCAATAAATTTAGCTTCTTCCAAATTAGCCCTTGCGCAATTGGCTTTGGTAAATACCATCTCTCTAAATTCCATTCCGCTCAATTCGCATTCTGTAAGGTTTGTGCGTCGAAAATCAGCTCCATCGAAAATCGCTTTTCGTAAATCTTGTTTAGAAAAAATAGCGTCGCTTAAATTTGCGCTCGTGAAATCAGTTTCATCCAACTGGGCGCCGGAAAAATCCGCTTGCGATAAATTAGACCCTTCAAAACTCGTTTTAACAAGAACGCTTTCGGAAAAATTGGCTTCAGTTAACTCAGCTTCCTGCAACTCCGCTTCGGTAAAATCGCATTTCTCAAAGTTTGTGCCTTCTAAAATCGCTTCGTTTAAATTTACTTCTTTTAAATTGGCTCCGGTAAAATCAAGACCGGACATATCCAAACCGGAAAGGTCCAATCCTCCAAGGTCAGTTCCCGCAAAGGTAAAAACTTCTTCTTCCGGTTCCTCCACTTTTTCTAAGGCTTCTCCAGGTTCTTCATCATCCTCTTTGGATTCCGCAGCCTCTTCCTCGTCTTTTTCGTCTTCCTCAGTCTTCTCTCCTTCTTCGGGTTTTCCTTCAGTCTCTTCTTCATCCTCGACATCGTCGTCTTCGCTTTTTACTTCGGTAACGGAGATTTCAATCTCGCTTTCCTCATCAGCTTCAGCCGCTTTTGCTTCCGCCAGCTCGGCTAATTCGGCTAGCTTTTGTTCAATTTCTTCCCGGGTAAAATCCGCCATATTCCGATTCCTATAGGTTGTTCAGTCTATTCAAAACGAGCGCAGCCAAAGAAAATACTCTTTGGTCGCATTTCACGTCAAATTAACGATTTCAAACCTCACACAATATCCTAGCAAAGACCGGAACGCAAGAGGGTTAATCGATATTATCTCTTCTTGGCGTCTTTTTTTACCAATCCACCAATCACGATTTTAAGTTCCTCAGGCAAAAATTTTCGACAATTTTACTCAATCCATCGAAAACATCCACATAATAAATCTGTGTAATAGCTTCCTGATATATTTAAGTTTTATTGGTTTGTAACCAACTTCATAATATAAAATAAAGACTGTTAACGAATAAATAGGAGCGTAAGAAAAAGGTTTTTCGAATTATAAAACCAATACTATTTTTATTCGCGGTTTTAATTTCTTGTAACGATTGTAAAGCCGCCCAAGCGTCTGAAATGATCAAAATACCCGTTGGGTATTTTAAAGCAGGCGATCCCAATAACGGAGATCTTAAAACAATGAAATTGGAACGCTTCTTTATTGACCGGTTTGAGGTTACAAATCAAGAGTTTGCGCAATGGGCCGGGAAGCGCTCCTTTCATCCCGGAACCGAAGCTCATCCCGTTACTCAGGTCACCTGGCAGGAAGCGAATGATTATTGCGTCGCTCAAAATAAACGTCTGCCAAGTTCTAACGAGTGGGAAAAAGTGGCGCGTGGATTTGACGGTCGCATCTATCCCTGGGGCAACAAGAAATTAAGAAAAAAAGCGCATCCTTTTCATTCAGGCATCATTAAAAGAAAAGTTGGATTTAATAAAAAGGACATTTCTTACTTTGGAGTTCGTGATATGGCTGGTTCGGTTTGGGAGTGGACAACGACTGACCGCGAAAACAAAAAAATCATTCGTGGCGGTCTGTGGAACCTGCACTTAGACTACGAATACGGCAAAACATTTGATATCGCTTTGGCCAAGCCTGAACAACGGTTTATTTTCTTAGGTTTTCGTTGCGCGCGATGACAGATTTTTCACGTAGAGGTTTTTTAGTTTCTTTCATGAAACTGTTCGCAGTTTTTTTCGGAGTTTTTGGTTCTCGTTCTTCAGCTAAAGGAGCTGATTCGGACGTTTACACAGGAACCCCATTTATTGGAAAAACACGAGCGAACCAATTTCAAAAGTTTTACGTTAATTACTGGAAACCTTTTCTACGAGTGAATGGAGAAAAATGGACTTTACGGATTCATGGTTTATGTAAAAACCCCCAAACGCTCAATTTAAACCAAATACAAACTTTTCCCCAAAAAACGCAGATATCACGCCTCAAATGTGTGGAATGCTGGTCGGCTAAAGCGGAATGGACGGGATTCCATTTTTCCGAGTTAGATCGCCTAGTACAACCTTTGCCCGAAGCCAAAGGTATAGTTTTTCGTTGCGCAGACGAATATCTGGAAGCAGCGTTGAGAGAAGATCTTTTGCAACCGAGAACGTTAATGGTATACGAAATGAACGGGAAACCTTTGTCCGATGGACACGGGTTCCCGCTTCGAGCCGTTATGCCTTTTAAATATGGTTATAAAAACCCTAAAGCTATCCTGGAAATCGAGTACGTCAAAGAACCGCCTTATGGAACTTGGAGTAAAATCGGCCCCTACTCGGCGGACGGAACTATTTTACCTGGTTACGATCATCCATTAGATCAAGGAAAAATGACTCGAAAAATTTACGGCGGAGAAATTCGCTACTAAATCAAGTCAAATGACGATAACTAATCCGCCATCTTTTATTTGAACTTTGTAGGAAGGCGTCGATAAAGTTTTGTCAAACTTGCATAAACCATTTTTAACATTCCACGGCGTTTCGTCTCTCGGGCAAATAGCATAATATCCATTCAATTCACCTATGCCCAAATGACCAGAGCATCTTTTACATTCATTGGTCAAAGCGTAAAATTTACCCTTCACTTGAAATAAAGCAATACCATACTCATAGCAGGTAATTGGATGCTCAAACTCAATGACTTTACCGGTTCCTTCTGCGGGCGCTTCGCTCAAATCAGCGATTTTGACTTCAGCCATTTAGTTTTTCCAACTCTTCATCGGTAGGCAAGGTAGGTCCCCAGGTCTCGCGGTAATAAGTTTCTAACGCGTAGCGGAACTTACCCTTTAAATGAGAAAGCTTAGCCGCAATTTCGTGGTCATACTTCACAAATTCTTCAGCTTTTTTGGCCGTTTCCTCATCTCTTTTTATTTTTGGATCAATAAGAGACTCCCCAAATGGAAACGTCGCTACAATTAAATTTTGTCCCATTTTAATCCATTTTCCTAATAACAATCGTTCTTCATCCGAACCGGGCGAAATTGACATTCCGGCAAAACCTCCAGAAAAGCTAATTGCGAGGCCAAAGCGTATCAAGGCCAACGCTTGATAAAATTAAAGTAAATCCATGTCTTTATTGCAATTTAAGGCGGTAATAAGGTAGCATATTCGGTACTAAAATTTCAATTTACCCTTAATATTACGAAAATTTTTCAGGACTAAGATATGTCTCAAGAATCACAATCGGACAAAACGGCTGAAGACTGGTTTAACGAGGGCGTCTCGCTTGGCCGTCTCCAACAAAACGAAGATTCCATTAAAGCATATGAAAAAGCGGTGGAGTTGGATCCAACCCATTTTAAAGCCTGGTACAACATGGGAATACGATACGGGAAAATTCCCCGTAATTTAAAAGCGGTGGAATGCTTTAAAAAGGCTTTGGAGCTAAAAGACGAAGACCCTATGGTCCACTATTGCCTTGCCGTGGTTAGCAATTTGAGCGGCTTAACCGAAGATGCGGTCAAACATTACGAAGAAGCGGTGCGGCTTAACCCTAATTTTGCGAAAGCCTACAGTAACCTTGCGATGATACATTACTCTATCAAGCAAGGAAGACCTACTATTTCCAACCTCATTAAGGCTAAAAAATTATTTGAGGAGCAAGGCGACGCGCAAATGGCCTCTAACGCCGCCGATTTGCTAAAAGAATGCTACGCCGAATTTGGTTTAAGCGCCTCCGATTTTAATGGCAACGGATCCTAATATCGTTTATTCCCGATGGATTACGACGTTATTGTTATCGGCGGCGGTTCCGCCGGCTATTCAGCAGCCGATACAGCTCAAACCGCAGGAGCTAAAGTAGCCATATTGGACCCCGGCCCTTTAGGCGGGCTTTGTATTTTACGCGGTTGTATGCCATCTAAAGCGATTTTAAGATCGTCTGAGATTATGGCATTGACTGCCCGGACACAGGAATTTGGATTAGCTCCGGTAGTCACGAAAGCAAATTTAGGCGCCATAATCGACCGTAAAAACCGATTGATTGGCGAATTTGCCGATTATCGTATCAACCAACTTAAAAACCCACGGTTTGACTTAATCCAGGAAAAAGGCTCTTTCATCTCTCCACACGAGATTCAAGCTGGAGCTAAAAAACTAACCGCTAAGAATTTTATTATCGCCACAGGCTCGGTTGTGTCCGATTACCCCATTCCTGGTTTAAAAGAAGCGGGATTTATAACAAGCGACCACGCTTTAGAAATGCGAGAAATGCCGGAATCGATGATTGTTTTAGGAGCGGGACCGGTAGCTACCGAATTAGCCCAATTCTTTTGCCGAATCGGCGTCAAAGTTTCTTTAATCCAAAGAAGCGGTCATATATTTTCATCAAGCGACGAAGATTTGGCTCTCCCAGTGGAAGAACAACTTCGCGAAGAAGGTATGGACGTTTACACAGGTACTCAACTTAAACAATTCACTAGGGATGGAAACCTCACAACCGCATATTTCACTCATGAAGGCCAGGAAAAAACCGTCTCCGCCCAAACAGTTTTGCAAGCGCTTGGAAGAAGAGCTAATACCGACGGACTTAATTTAGAAGCGGCAGGAGTTGAACTAAATAAGGGTAAAATTAAAGTCGACCTGGAAATGCGTACCAATCAAAAACATATTTTTGCAGTGGGAGACGTCAATGGCATTCACGAAGTCGTTCACACCGCTATCTGGCAAGGAGAATTAGCCGCCAAAAATGCGGTATTAACAGATCAACCGCCAAGCAGATTTGAAGACCGATTAAAGGCTAATATCACCTTCACCGATCCTGCCGTTGCCAGCGCTGGATTAACTGAAAAAGAATGTAAAACTGGAAATATTCCGTATCTAGCGGCCTCTTATCCCTTCGACGATCACGGGAAATCAATGTGCCTGGGAGAAACTCGCGGTCATGTTAAATTGATGTGCGATCCAAAGACAGGGAAAATAATCGGTTCGCATATTGTCGGACCCGGAGCGGCGGAAATGATTCATGAACTTATAGCGGTTATGTATTTCAATGGAACAGTTAAAGACTTGGCTGCCATCCCGCATTATCACCCAACTTTATCAGAGATATTAACCTATCCCGCCGAAGAACTTGCGGAACAACTAGCGTAACCTCTTTCCACTCTAGTCACGGTTAAGCGATAATTTTTTTGCGTCTATCTTTTTCTTTATGGACTCTATATATTTTCTTGCCAATTCGTCTTTAGGGCTTAATTGTAAAACTTGGTGGAATTTCCAAATCGCATCGTCCCATTTTTCCTGGCGATTAAATAAAAGTCCTAAATTAAAATGCGCGTCGCAGTAGTCAGGGGCTAATTCAAGCGCTTTTTTATATTTCCATTCCGCTTCTTCTAATAAATTCTGTTTAAAATATACGTTACCTAAATTATTGTGAGCTTTGGCAAACTCTGGATCAACACCTAACGCTTTGCGATACTCATTTTTTGCCTCTTCATAGAGCTTTTGATGCGCGTAAAGATTACCGCGGGCGTTATAAACTTCTGCTGAATCGGTTTCTTCATCCGTTTCAATTTTTGGCTTTAGTTTATTTTTCCCGAGTTTTAAACGCCAAATACCCCACACAATTATACAAATTAGACATAAAGCGGCAACTACGCCAATAAATATATACGGCGTATCCATTTTTATTTCCCAGGATTACGAACAGCGCGAACGCCTAGAGCAAAACACATTTTTTTTTCGAGATTTAAAATATGTCCCGTTCGCATATCAATAGCTCCCGCGCGGGCTTCTCCATCGACCTCTGAAGACCATACCCAATAAGCCGCTCCTTCGGCAAAAATAGCGTCTAAATTCAACGTATACTCTTCTTTCCAATTTCTAAAGTTTGCTCCTATTTTATTCGTTTTAGCCCGTTCAACAATTCCGTTAGGCCATTTCGAAATTTCGTCTAACGTTGGAACTCTCCAGTCAGAGTGTCCGCCGGTTTTTAAATTTTTCACATAAGCCATGGCGTCGTTCCAATTCATACATTTACCTGTTTGATTCCAACTATCTTCCTTTGCCCACTGAAACCCACTTTTGCTATCCGTTATGGTCCCATCGCTGTTATCTTTAAAACGTGGGGCTCCCGCAAAGGACATATCTCCTATCCCCCAGTCGATAAAAGTTAAAACGGTTAAATAAAATAATCCAATTCCTAATTTTCGTTTTATAGTTAGCGGCGCCATGACTCTTCTCAAAAAAGGTTATAGAAATTAATTCCCAAAGCGGTTGTTTTTTTGGCCTGGGTTTTTTATATTGAAAGAGGTATTTTACACTATGCGCTTAAGGGAAATTAAGCAAGCTTAAAAAGTAGGCATTCATTTAGTCTGTATCCTATGCTCAAGCTGGTATAATCTAGCGTTAGACGCCCCCTCTTTTAAATAACCTCAAATATCGGAGATTTGGCAGGTATGGAGGATAATATAAAAATGGAATCTTCTGACCAGAAACAAGATCGCTTTTATAGCAGAGTTTCCTTTTGGACATCGATGATTCTTTCTATAGCGATTACCGGTTATTACTATATTACGAACCAGCCGCCTGAAGGCGCCGAAAAAAGAATGAAAATGTTCATCGCAAAAAACTCGAAAGACGTCACCGAATTCTTAAGAATGACTCGCGACGAACAAAAAGCGTTTGCAGAAAAGAAAAAACATCCTTTTTATACGAATTATAATAAAGCCTCTGAAAACACCAAATTAGATATTCGAGCTCAAGTCCATAGTTCCGTCGATTACAAACCTGCACAGTATTGGTTTAACCTGGCGTTTCTGTGGTGTATTTTCTTTTCGACTGTTTGGTTTATTGGACTCATGATTGAAGCGGCAATACAAATCAATCGGACAAAAGCCATCGAACGAAAAGCTTTACAAGAAGCTCAAAAAGCCAAGCAAGATGAGAATATTAGCTAAATGCAGGAAATCAATTTAAATCTTCCGCCAAACATAGTTTCTTGGTTGCTTGAAGGAGGAACCGCTTGGTTAGAACCCGTAATTCCTCAACCCAAGGACGAGCCTTCTGAAGTTAAATACCCTGAAGGCAAATTGGTTCGAATTGATAGCGATAAAAAATGGCAAGCCACTGTCGAAACGATTACTTCCTTTAGAATAAAAGATTCTAACTGGGAAGTAATAGCCCTGACCGGGTTTCCAGAAATTTTAGAAGAAAGTTTAAGTTTGCTAGAAAAAAAATATTTGACTGAATCTTTTTATAACCAATTCGAAAAAAATTTTCCCGGCAAATTAAAGAAAAACGTTTGGGTATATTACATAACAGTTAAAGATATAAAAATTACGCCAATCCTAACCCAAAAAAAGATTTAAGTTTTTTTACAATAGAAAGTTTTTTAGAACTTTTCTTTTGCTCGCCAGGTAATTCAATAATTCCTATCGATCCCGTGACCTCCGCTTGATTTAAAATTGCCTCTGTAAAATCAGCTCCTAATGCGTCGGCGAACCTCAAATTAGCCCCCTCTAAGTTTGCTTTTCTTAAATTCGCCCGTCTTAAAACAGCTCCTTCTAAACAGCAGCCTCTTAAATCGGCGCCTGACAAATCCGCTTCTATTAAACTCGCTTTAGTTAAATTGGCGTTTTCTAACCTAGCGTCTTTCAGAATGGCGCGTTTAAAAAATGCGCCTTGTAAATTAGCGTTTTGAAACTCCGCTTCCGAAAAGTTCGATTTTCTCAGATCAGCTTTGCTCAAGTCCGCTTCACGAAAACTCTTTCCAGAGAAATCCAGGCAGGATAAATCATGCCCAGATAACCTTAGCTTTTTTCCTGGTTTCAAAAGAGCTTGAAACATCTTTTTTCGAGAGCTTTCTTTCGAGTCCATTCAATAAACAATCGACGACGATAAATAATATCAGGTTCGAAATATTATATATCAAAATTTTGATTGAAGCCTGAGACCAAGAATTCCCGACAGAATTAAGGCGAGAAAAAATAACCTTAATAAGGTTTTTGGTTCGTCAAACAACCATATTCCTATAACGGCTGTACCAAAAACTCCGATGCCTGTCCAAACAGCATAAGCGGTTCCCAGGGGTAAATTATTTAATGAAAGTGAAAGAAAATAAAAACTCAATCCCATTGTCACAACACATATAGCGGATGGCGTTAACTTTGTAAAACTTTCAGAAAACTTGAGGCTTATCGCCCAAACAATTTCAAAAATTCCCGCCGTAAATAAATAAATCCATTGCATATATAGCTTTAATCCTTTAGAAGTTCAATTTTTCTATTTAACTCTTCCAGGTCATTATCGTATATATCAAAAGATTTTCTTATAGTTGAAATTTTCGAATAATGATCTACTTCTGAAAAATCAACTAAGGTTATATTTTTAAATTTTCTAGAACGTCCATAATCAAACCCCAAATCAAAAATGGCCAAATGTTGATTATTAAATTTATAAGATTCAGGATAGAAATATTTGGAGACAAATTTAAACAGCCAAACGTCAAATAATGTCGTTTTCTCATCGTTTCCCATACAATAACCGATAACAAAAGCTTCGTCTTCTTTCTCGACAGATCGCCCCAATAATAAATGAATATGATCGTGCGTATACAAACTAGCCGCTCCACGCAAACATATGGGGCTTTTAGGATTTTCAAAAAGCCAAACAATCCAAGAAATTTCATCTTGTTTTAACGTTCGGTCACAAGAATCAAAAGTAGCCTTCCAAGCATCGTCTAAACTTTGAAGATTATTACATGCGGTCGATTCACTCTCCACTGACACCATAACCTAAGCCTTCCATTTATTTTTAAAATTATTTACGCCCTTATTAGTAAATATAAGAACCAAAAAATTTAAAAACCATGAAGGCAAGATTAATTTTTATTAATGTTTTTGAGCTCACGCCGGCTAGAGTCTAAGTTTGCTTTTTCTCTTATAATTACAATTTTATTTAGTTAATTAAATTGGATATTGGACTTATTAACGCGGTAGAATTACTTTGCTTAAAATAAATTTCACTATTTAATTTGGAAAATCTGCAATGGACGTCAACGCTATTCGTTTTACTATTTTTCTTGGCGTCTTTGCTTTAATGCTTTTACTAGAATCTCTAATCCAACGCCACCCAACTGTAGATTCTAAGCCTCGTCGATTTGCCATTAACTTAGGTTTGACTGGCATAGATATTATTACAGTCAAAATTTTTTTTGGAACCGCCGCTGTTGGAGCGGCGGCTTTTGCAAGCGAACGTTCTTGGGGCGTTCTAAATTATTTGGAATGGCCGCTTTGGTTGGAAATGACGCTAGCTGTCATTTTATTAGATTTTTCGATTTACGTTCAGCATGTTGTTGTTCATATGATTCCATTTTTTTGGAGGTTTCATAAAGTCCATCATACTGATTTAGATTTGGACGTTTCGTCTGGATTGCGTTTTCACCCAATCGAGATTCTTGGCTCTATGCTATTTAAGATTTCGATTATATTTGCTTTAGGCCCAACGCCTTTAACGGTGATGGTTTTTGAGGCTATTTTGAACGGAATGGCCCAGTTCACCCATTCCAACATTAAACTTCCTGAAAGAGTGGATTCGCTAATGCGACGCTTATTTGTAACTCCTGATATGCATAGAATCCATCACTCAGAGGAAATAGATGAAACAAACTCCAACTATGGGTTTAATTTTTCCATATGGGATCGGGCGTTGGGAACATACATTCACGAAGCGAGAAAACCCCAACCGGAAATTGTTTTAGGAATTAAAGAATATAAAGACCCTAAAGAAGTGTCCTTGTTAAACCTGCTCATCATTCCATTTAAGAAAAGTTAACAAAACAAAACGAGATCGCATTTTATGGGAGCAAGGTATTATATAATTTCAACTTTAGTAATTTTAGCCATTTCGTTAGTTATTGGCTTTGCCACTCAAAAAAAAAGCCCTAAAGAAATTGCTATGATTTATTTTTGGACGGCTTTAGGAGCTCTTACCATCGTCGGTCTAATCTATGGGTTTGCAAAATTTTTAACTATTTTAGGAATAGCCGAAGGAAGTTTTACCGTATAATTAAGAAGTTCAACTTAAGGGAACCTCTAAAAATTCAGATTTTCCAGGAACCTACCCCTTAAATTCGAGGGATAGGCGATAGCAAACTAGTGAATAAGAGGTCCGCTTAAAAATAACTTAAGCGTTTTTTAGAGGGAAGAACAATGTTTGGTGGAGAACCAATAGTATTTACCCCATTCATGATTTTTGTTTTGGGGCTCTCGTTTTTAGTTATTTCTTATTTTTTAGGTATGCTTTTGCATTCTTCATTCATGTACGAAGATAAAAATAATATGAAGAAAAATAGTAAGAAAGCCTGGGTCTTATGTATGTCGGCGGGCGCCGGAATTACTTTTTGGATGTTTGTCTATGGCTACTATGCCAATATTTACTTACCTACTAATCCCGGCTAACAAAAAAGACGACCTTTTTATCTAGCTAATATTTCTAACAAACGTTGGCAATCGGTTTTGTAATTAATAAAATCGTTTTTTTCCTGCTCTGTTAGATCGTCTGTCATAAACTCTTCTAAAAGTTCTATAGCGTCGTTTAATCCTGTAGCCGCTAAATCTAAATCTGTCTCAACCAATGCATAAATGGAAGGGTTTTGCCGTAGTTTTTCTAAAACTCTTGTATATTTGCCTTTGTATTGTAATAAATCGTCTTTTTTCGTGGTGGATTTAGTGTTCTTTAACTCAACATTTATGTCCGAAATGGAGTCGTTCAACGCCATTTTTATAGTTTCTATATCTTTATCTGTAATCGATGCCAAAGACTTCATTAGCTTTTATTTTCCAATCGACAATTATAAATTTAATAATCAAACTTTTTAACAACACCCAAATATAACATAATTATTTTCTTTACATAAAAGTAGTTTCTTAAAAATTTTTTAATTTTTAAGAAAGCTAGAGCGCCACTTAGTAAGCAAGAATAAATAGCCTTAAAATTAATTTAAACGACTAAGTCGTCTTCCCCAAAAGTCTAACACCGCTGAAATAATAAAAAACGCTTAGACAATATTTTTTAGAGGTAAAAATCAAAATTTAGGATTTTCGGGCGCAAAAAAGATGGGCCCACCAGGATTCGAACCTGGGACCGACCGGTTATGAGCCGGGGGCTCTACCAACTGAGCTATAGGCCCGATGCTATGATTCCCGTTATCCCTCGATAAAACTCCTCAACTTTTTACTCCGGCTGGGATGACGCAATTTTCGAAGGGCCTTTGCTTCAATTTGGCGTATTCGTTCGCGTGTAACGGCAAAGTCTTGGCCAACTTCCTCTAGTGTGTGCTCAGAATCCAGGCCAATACCAAATCGCTTTCGAAGCACTTTTTCTTCGCGTGCGGCTAGAGTCCCCAATACCTTCATAGTCTGATCTTTTAAATTTTTCTTAACTACAGAATCGATTGGAGACATTACTTTTTTGTCTTCGATAAAATCGCCTAAGTGACTATTTTCCTCTTCTCCAATTGGAGTTTCTAAGGAGATAGGCTCTTTTGCAATTTTTAAGACTTTTCTTACTTTTTCAACAGGAAGAGACATCTTTTCGGCAATTTCTTCTGGAGAAGGTTCTCTACCTAACTCTTGCACTAAATGACGCGACACTCGAATTAATTTATTGATGGTCTCGATCATATGCACAGGTATTCTAATGGTTCTAGCTTGATCGGCTATGGCGCGAGTAATTGCTTGACGAATCCACCAAGTCGCATAAGTGCTAAATTTATAACCACGCCGATACTCAAACTTTTCAACAGCCTTCATCAATCCAATATTGCCTTCTTGAATCAGATCTAAAAACTGTAATCCGCGGTTGGTATACTTTTTTGCGATACTTACAACCAATCTTAAATTTGCTTCGGCCAACTCTCGCTTGGCGGTTTTGTCTTTTACTCGCGCACGCGCAATAGCTCTAACCGTGGAAAGTAAATAATCCTTTGTCGTCGCTGTTTGCTTTTCAATATTTTTAATTTTCCTACCTGCGGCTAAGGATATTTTATTATATTCTTCAAATTTAATTCTAGATAAGTCTTTACCGTTAGGAAGTTTAATAGTTTTGCCCTTTTTCGTTTTAAAAAGTTTTTTCACGTCGGTAAAAGGCACTCCCAATTTCTTCTCAATCGTTTTTTCCTGTTTTCCCGCTTCCCTTATTTGAGCGGCAATACCATATATTAGTTCAATAATGCGATCCATCTCATCATCGCAAAGCTTAAGATCTCGAACGGATTGATCAATCAAACCCTTTTGCTTTTTCTCTTCAGTTTCAAGTTTTGTCTTCATTTTTTCAGACAAATTAGAGGCTGAAAGCCGTTTACGAATGGTTTGTAATTTTTGATCTTGAGCCTTTATGGTCCGTATTGCTTTTAAAGCCGTTTTTCTTTCTTCCGCTTCGTCTCTTTCTTTCTTTTCTTCAGGGTCGTTATTCTCTATTAAATCTAAAACGTTAACTTCATTTTTCTTTATTAAATCGCCCAGTCTAATGATTTCTCCAATAGTTACAGAACAGCTAGCCACGGCAGAAATGACTTCATTTTGCCCAGCCTCAATTCGCTTGGCTATTTCAACTTCGCCTTCACGAGTTAAAAGAGAAATGGTCCCCATTTCGCGTAAATACATGCGGACAGGATCATCTATGCTTACAGCGTCGCTTTTACTCTCTTGAATTTCTTCTTCTGGCTGCTCTTCGTCTTTCTCTTCGTTATCTTCAACCCTATTTATTGCCAATTTTTCGCCTTTTAAGGCTGTGTCAACGATATCTATTTCATTTTCGCCAAATAAATGCATCAAATCATCAATTTGTTCCGGCGCAACAACATCGGACGGCAATACATCGTTCACCTCTTCGTAAGTCAAATAACCTTTTTCCTTACCCAGGGAAATCAATTGGTTAATTTCGCTTGAATCAGTGATCTTCTCGGAATTAGACATTAGTAAATATTCTCCTAGGTTTAAGGGTAAAAGCGAAATTAAAAGGAAACGGTCACTTGATTTAACGAAGATTTCATCTCATTCACTAGCTGTTGCAATTGGCGAGAACGCTCCGTCTGACCTTGTTTTTCCGCTTCATTCCTTTGTCTTCTAAGTTCTTTTATTTTTTTCTCTATATGACGCGATTTAATTTTCCGAATACAATCTGTGGCGGATTCTTCGGGGTTTTCAAACGCCATAGGAGAAACGCCGATAAGGGTTAAAATTTTTCTTTCCTCCTCATCGTCGATAAACTCTAAAATTTGGGCCGGTTCCAATGACAACCCAGCCTTTGACTGTCGTTGAAAAACTTGTACAATCCCTTGATATTTAGGGTCGTTGATTTCTTCTAATTCGATCCGGTCCAAGATTTTTTGGGCTAAAACTGAGTCATTTCCAATTAAATGAACTAAATAATACTCTTCGGGATATTTAACTCCCTCTTCACGGGAAGATTCCGTTTTTCCCAAAAATGGTTTTCGGCTTTCAACCGATTTCTTTAATTCCCCTAAAAGTGTTTTATCCTCAATAGCTAACACTTCTGATACCAATTTAACGGCTTCAGATCTCTCAATATGATTACTCAAACCGGAAAGAAATGGAGCCAACTTTTCTACAACCTCCCTTTTCTTACCCGGTGAGATTGTACCTGCGGCGGCAACTGTTTTTCTAATATAATATTCCCAAAAAGGTTTAGCTTTATTGGCTAAATTTAAAAATTCCTTAGAACCCTGCTTTTGTATATAAGAATCCGGGTCGTCTCCTTCTGGCAATGCAACCAGGGAAATATTAACTCCCTGATCCGCTAAAGCCTTATAGCCTTTTTCAGCCGCTGCTTGACCAGCCTGATCTGAGTCAAACACTAAAACTACATTTTTTGTGTAATTCTTTAATAAAGAAACTTGCTTAGGCGTTAAGGCTGTTCCGCAAGTCGCTACCGTATTTTTTATACCTGCTTGATGCGCTCTAATTTGATCGAAATATCCCTCAAATATAAATACTCGATCTTCCTTCCTAATGCTTTCCTTAGCGAGATTTAAACCAAATACTTGATTCCCTTTTTTATAAATCTCAGTTTCTGGGGAATTAAGATATTTTGCTTCCTGATCGTTCTTTACAATAATCCTGCCAGCAAAACCCAGTATTCTACCACGCACATCCTTAAGAGGGAAAATTATTCTTGCGCGAAATCGATCATAATAGATATCTTCTTTATGCTCTGGCCCAGCTTTTTCCTTTTTTTTAATTAAACCTGCCTTCTCTAGATCAATATGGGATGTTTTATAGGATTTACCAAAATAATCCTTCAAATTTCTCCAACTTTGCGCAGCCCATCCCAATTGGTACGTTTTTATGGTTTCTTGAGAGATATCTCTTGATATTAGATATTCTAAAGCTTCATTAGATTTAGAATTATTTACTAAATTTTGAAAAAAATAATCCGCCGCCTTTTTATTCAAGTCTTCAATTTTTTGGGTAAGACTTCCGTCGGCTCCTTTCGAAAATCTACGAGAAGAGGAGTCCTCCCTTTGCAAAGAAATGTTGTATCTATAAGCTAATTTTTCTATCGCCTCAACAAAGGAAACGCTCTCTTGTGACATAATAAATTTAAAAACATTTCCACCCTCCCCACAACCAAAGCAATGGTAAATTTGCTTTGCTGGACTTACCGTAAAAGACGGGGTTTTTTCTGGATGAAACGGACAAAGCCCCTTAAAGTTTTGTCCATTTTGCTTAATCGGGACGTAGTCGGAAACTATTTCGACAATATCCGATCTAGCCCGAATTTCTTCAATTACTTTTTCGGGAATGTAACTCAACTTTTAGAGTATTTTCCTAAGGAAGATTAAAAAAGAGCGGCTTGGTCAAATATGTCCCAAAAATCTCATGAAAGTTAGTTCATAAAGAACCTCAAAAAACTTCGTAAGTCATGAAATTTAATGGGAAAAACGCTTCTAAGCTCGAATATACAAACTCATTAAGATTTTGTCAATACTGATAGCCATTTTCAATAAAATAAAAATAAAAAGGCTATTTTATTCCAAATTATCAATAACTTAAAACAAAAAAATCCGACTACTTTCATGCTTTAACACTCTAAACGAATAACTTTCAGGAAAAAGCAAACGTTAAATTCAGTTAGCCTGAATTGATTTTTTTTTGAACAAAACGTAATTTCTCAAAAACTTTTTGCATTTGCCCCATTCGATCTAAATATATGATTTCTTCCAAATCCTCCACCAGCCAGTTTGGAAACCGGTCTCCAAATTTTTTTAATGTTTTTTCTGCAGATTCATGGTCTTTTTGGGCCAGATTCATAATAACAAGTTTGAAAAAAGCCTGTCTTGCCATCGAACCTTTTTCCATAATTGAAAATAAGATTCTATAAGCTTGAGAAAATTCGCCTGCAGACTGAAAAATATCAGCCATTTTAAATAACCTTGAGGTTTTGACGTTGCCATAATTTGTTTTTAAATACTCACTGGCAGATTGTTTCCATTTGCGTTCAAAAGCATAAGCATTACCTAAGTCCAGCTTTTTCTGATGTAACGAAATATTACGTTTACTATTTACATCTGCCCAAAAAGAAGAACTATTCTTCCAATCATAAACTCGATTCATCGTTAAAATAATCCAAACTGATATAAAAAAAACTCCTACTTTTAACCGCAATCCCAAACTTTTGATTAAACAGACACAAGCCGCAAAAAACATGCTAAACCCTAAAAAACTTAAATATTGATAGCGATCAGCTAAATAGATATGCCTTGAAACAACATTCGTATATTCAAACAAACTAACTAGATATATAACTAAACCGCATATAAGCGACCTGACTTGAACTGAAAAAGAAGGTAAGTTTTTCAGATTTTTTATTAAGCAAAACAAAGACGCTCCAAAAATAAATACAGTTGCTATTGCAGTCCAATCAAATATTCTTTCGGAAGAAACCAAATATAAACCGCTAAGATTAATGGGAAATATCGACAACTTAATAAAATATAGATACAAATGAACAAAAAAGCCCAAATGTCTCGATAAAGTCCAACCTAGCGCAGGGTCAAGAGCATTACCTTTAAGAGCCAGGGGATACGTAATCAAAAGGAATATTCCAGTCATACCATTTGCAACCAACTGGAACCTCCAAATATCTCTATTCGGGCTTTTAATAAAAAATATCTCTACAACCAGAATAACAACCGGAATAACGATTACTGTGGGTTTAGCTCCCATACCTACTAATAGGCAAAGGATGGAAATTATCCAGTATTTGATGGGGGTTTTAGAAGTCTTCGTTCCCAAAAGATAAAAATAAAAAGCAATTAATCCAAAGAATACCGAAAGAGTGTCTTTTCTATTTGCAGCCCATACTACAACTTCCGTTTGAATTGGATGAATTCCAAAAAAACACCCAGCCAACCAAGCCAACCCTATATTGCGCGTTAATCGTAATATAATCTTAAAAACCAAAAATGCATTTATCCCATGAAGAATTAGGTTGTTCAAATGGAATCCTGTTGGATTTAGCCCCCAAATCAGATAATCGAAATAATTTGATAAAATATAAATAGGATCATAAAAACCTCCTGTTGGTTGTAAAAAAACAGATTTTAGCGTTTCCCAACTGAACTCATTGATGAGTGGGTTTTTATAAATTGCGTAAGAAGAATCGTCAAAATTAATAAAATCGTTTGCGGTAACGTGTATAAACGTTAAAAATATAATTAAGAGGAGGGAAACTTCTGGGCGAAGCCCATTATTAGAAGGAATTTTATCCAAAGGTTTCAGCAAACCCTTAGAAAGAGGTTAGTAAAGTAAATATCCTTGCCTTATTTTTTGGAAACTTTTTTTGTCGTGTTCCCACGAAGCCTCAATATCTTTTAATTCATCCTTCGAAGACATCAGAAGTTCGCGTAATTTTGCCGAACCATAGAGTAAGTCAATTGCAGGGCGGTCAGAGACAAACTCATAAGGTTCTTTTCTCCATTCAAATTCACCTGGAAATAGCTCTGAAATCGTCTTAATTAAGGCAATACCCGTTAAAAGCGGTTTAAATTCTGTACGATTTGTAACATGAATAAAAACCCCGCCACAAATTTGTTTTGCCCACTTTTGAAATGTCGGTTTAAAGTAATGAGGGCGAAATATCACGCCAGGTAATTCTTCTTTATTTAACCTGTTTGCGAGCCTTGCAGAATCAATGTAGGGAGCTCCACAAAGCTCAAACGGCTGGGTGGTCCCTCTTCCCTCAGAAAGATGAGTTCCCTCAATAAGACACATGCCTGGATAAACAACTGCTGTGTCTAATGTCGGCATATTAGGCGAAGGAGCCACCCAGGGCAACCCCGTCTCGTCATACCACATTTCTCGTTTCCAGCCCTCCATCGGGACAATTTTTAAATCGCAATCCAAGCCAAACTCTTTGCTAAAAAGTTGGGCAAGCTCGCCTGTAGTCATTCCATGACGGTTTAATAGAGGATATTGTCCCACAAAAGACTTTTGGTCTTCTTGAACTAGGTTCCCTTCGGTTTGAAGCCCATTAATAGGATTGGGGCGATCGCAAACAACCATACGAATCCCGGTTTCTTTGCAAATTTTCATGCAATTCGCCATCGTATAAATAAACGTATAATATCTGGCCCCTATATCCTGGATGTCAAAAATTAACGAATCAATTTCATTAAAAGTTTTAACTCCCGGCGTTAAGGAACTTGAATCTTTTCCATACAAACTTTCAATTGTTAAACCAGAAATTGGGTCTTTAGCGTCTAGTACTTCCGCCATATCCTGATCCACTCCATACAGCCCATGCTCTGGAGCAAACAACTTGATAATTTTACAATCTTTCATATTTTTCAAATGAACGATTGAATGAACAAGGTCTCCTGTTAAGCTCGTATGATTAACGATAAGCCCTAAATTCGTTCCTTGGATATACTCCTTCGGATTTTTTAAAAAAACATCTAGCCCTGAAAGAACTTTAGTCAATTATTTTCCCCTTAAACCCACTTAATCCGACAATTGGGCGACTCTAAAATATTTCTTCGACAATTTTAAGCAAAAAAAAAGCCGATAGGGGGAAACCCTATCGGCTGATTTTTTTATCGGTTCGCTTATTCAGCGGCGCCTATTTGAATCGTTGAGTGGTTAGCTTCGCAATCTGCATTAGATACCAATTTTTCTTTGGTATAGCCTTTGCGATTTTGATTCATTGCATTTCGATACCAATCATCAGAGTTGTCCCCTTGACAGTCGCCAGGAACTAATCCGCGAACGGAAGCTTCTTCAACAGTTCTTTGAGCTTTCCAAGATTGATCTGTTTGAGAAGAACCAAATTGGTAGTCAACATTCACGCCAACGGAAGAACTTCGGGATAAATGAGCTCCAGAAGCTCGGTTAACAGCGTCGGTCAAAGCGCGATCTCTAGCGCCCATTTCCATTATTGTTTTTCCAACACTCATAACGCTTTGGTCTTGCTGCGCGTATGCGCCAGGAACAAGATCGTCCGCGATAGCAACGCTACCGAAAGCGAATACAGAAGCGAAAGCCAAAACAGCGGCTACAACTAACGATTTTTTCATTACTAAGCCTCCCCAAATAGTTTTACTAGTTAAATATTTAATACATAAAAAAGCAATAAGCTTAACCGGGACCATCTAACTGCTCTTTATGCCAACCTATAGCTCGTTAATAAAATACACGTTTCTTTATCGTGGAAATTTATAACCTTAACGGGCATTTGTCAATGAAAAAAACCCTTTCAACTCCTAAAACAACCAATTTTTTAACTTAAAAACCTTTTTTAAGCTTAATTATTAAATTCAAAATAATAAAAAAATCACTAACCCAATGAAAAAAAAAGACTTTTTGTCTATAAAGACAAATGATTTAAAACCAAACAACAACTGCCGCTTGGAAACGAAACGTTAATAAATTATAATCAAAATCAACCTTTTTCACCCGTCCTATGTATGGAATGGCATTTAAAAAATATTTTACAGTTGAAGAAGCTAATTCCCTAATACCTCATCTTTTAAAAACAATTCCAGAAATTCAAAGTTTATCTCAAACTCTTTCTAAAAAATTTCCGGATGTAAAAAAGGCGTGGAAAAAAGTAAATGAGAATGGGGGAAGCATACAAGGATCTGAATACTTAGTCTTTGCTTTGAAGTTTAATTCCTTACTAAACGACTTAAAAAATAAAGGTTGCGTTATGAAGGGAATCGATCAAGGTTTGGTTGATTTTCCGGCAATACGAGAAGGAAAAGAAGTGTTCCTTTGTTGGAAAAATCCCGAAACCAGGATCACGCATTGGCATGATTTAGATGCGGGATTTGCTGGCAGACAGGAATTATAATCTTAAGACTAACCTTCTTTCTCTAAAACATTTTTAACTAAATTAGCTAAGCTTTTATTTCCTACAATTGCGGACCCTTCCCGAATATCGTTTTCCGAACCTTCAAAGTTTATAAACACACCGCCAGCTTCTTCGGCCAATACTTTTAAAGGCGCAAAATCCCAAATATAAGCCCAGGGATCTACCATAACGTCAACGGCGCCTCTAATTGCTAAAATATGCCCGAAGGCGTCTGGATAAGTACGAATTAACCCAGCCTCCCGACTCAAATACTCCAGTAAAAACAAGCATTTTTTTTCTTCGAAACAATATCTATCCGCTGTAGCTACTAGCGATTTCGTCATCTGCGTTTCTTTTGAAACTTGGACTTTTATATCTCCGCAATAAGTCCCTTTCCCTTTAACTCCCCAATATGTCTCTCCTAAAGCTGGGAATGAAACAATTCCAACAACGGGTTCTCCGTAGTGAAGTAATGAAATTAAAATAGAGTAAAAGGGAAGTCCTCGAATAAATGAGCGGGTGCCGTCTATAGGGTCAATAGTCCAAACCCATTCTCCTTGCTCCGTTTCTGGGCCAAACTCTTCTCCAATAATTCCATGATCTGGAAAATTTTTCGATATATAATTTCGTAAAATTTCTTCGGTATTTTTATCCGCTATCGTGACAGGGCTTTGGTCTTCCTTAAGCTCCACTTTAAATTCCGTTCTAAACCATTTTAAAGTTTCATCGATTGCGGGTTTTAAAAAAGAAAGCGCCGTATCTTTTGCCTCAATTAAATCCATCTGAATTGATTTCCCAAAAAACATTATATTAGTTTTGCTTTTGAATGACAGTCTAGACTAAACCCAACAAAACCAAAATAACCAAAAAATTGATTGCCGCCTCAAGAACAACATTCAAAACTAAAACCTATATAGTTGGGCTTTTTAAAAGCAGGATATTACGCCACTCTTAATCTTAAAACAACATAACAGAAAGGTTTACTTTATTTCCCAAGCTCGGTAAACTAGTTGTTTCGCAGTCATTAATCACTTAACAAGCACAAAATCTATGCAAAGCAACAAACAGTTAATGGTCGGAATCGTTCTAGCTTTTTTCGTAACTATTGCGTTCGCTATGACCATCGTATGGGAAATCAAGAAATCTATAGAATACGACGAAAAAGTTAAAAAAATACAAGCTAAATCCAAAAACCTGGTGGTCGACGACAACCGAGACTTTAGTATTTACGAAACTATGGTGGGAGACGACGGTCGGGAAATGGTTTTAATACCTGAAGGAGTTTTTACACGCGGCTCTGACTCCGGAGGCTATGACGAAAAACCAGAAAAGGAAGTTTATCTTGACGCATTTTTCATAGACAAATACGAAGTATCCGTAAAAGATTATAACGTCTTTAGACGCGCCGCGAATTATGTTAAGCCATCGGTGCCATTTTTCCAAGGCGATCAATCTATTTTAGATACGCCAGAGTTTCCAGTTGTAGGCGTTTCATGGTTAGACGCCACCAATTTCTGCAAATGGGCCGGCAAGCGATTACCCACTGAAGCGGAATGGGAAAAGGCCGCGCGTGGAACTCATGGATTAATTTATCCCTGGGGTAATAAATTTTTGCAAAAAAGGGCTAACATCTCCGGCGAAGCCGATGGCCATAAATATATGAGCCCTGTTGGTAGCTTCCCAATGGGTCGAAGCGTTTATGGGATATTCGATATGGCGGGAAATGCGTCAGAATGGGTAAATGACTATTACGACCAGTTTTATTATAAAGAGTCTCCCATTATGAATCCAACTGGACCCGAAAAAAAGAAGAATCACGTTTTTCGAGGCGGTTCATGGGACGCTCGTAAGGTAGACGTTCGTACGGCAAAACGGTTTGCAGCCACGCCCGGAAGAAAAGACAGCATTGTGGGATTTCGCTGCGCTCGACATAAAGATATCGAAAAAAGTTAAAGGCTGGTTGTCGGTCGATAAAGTCAATTCATCGACCGACGATGCCTAATAATTTATTTTGAACTTTCCAAACTATCTAAAAGCCAATACGTCGAACAAATAAACAACATCCGAATTGTTAAACAAGCTCGATCAACAGACGACAATAAGTGCCACTCCAAATCTCGAGGAGTGCAAAGATACACGATAGCTAATACAAGTGTATATAAAATTCCAGCAATTATAGCGATTCCAAATGATAGATTCGGCTTCACTCTTAAATGATATAAACCGAATCCCGCAACTGCTAATACGCCAAAAGACTCTCCTAAGTTTCCTCTAAAAAATAACCAAAGAAAAATTGTTGGGATCTTGTTATCTTCAAAAACCCTGCTTATAAGCCTATCAATTAAATCTATACCTAATCCGAGTTCTGTTTCTAACCCCCAACTTCTTCTAAGGAATTCCCAAATTGCCCAAGGGATAAAACAACTAATTAAAATAAATGTTTTTATCCAAAAATCCTTATCCCAAAAAACAAAATTCGAGACTCGCTTATTCCACATTTTCATTCCAATAATGCCAATCAAAACACAACCGGCGATAACCGCGCCTTCCTGTTTCAATCCTGAGACAATTCCCAATGAAAGCATTGCGGCTAAAAAGTCTAAAGGAGAGTTAGTTCTCATCCAAATTCCAGCGTAAATAGCCGCTACCCCAACAAATAAAGCTAGATAACCATCCATATAACCGTTCCAAAAAAACTGCCCCTGCAAACAAAACCCAAAAACCAAAAAATAAAAAAAACTCCATCGTTTTCGAACCAAAGAGGCGATCGCTAAAGCAAAGCCAAAAAAAAGAGGAATCAGGCCTAACTTAGGTAGGAACTCGTTCCATTTACCAAAATAGTGGACAAACTGAGCTGATAAACCGGCAAGTAATTTAGGATAGTCTACATGAGAAAAACTAATGGACGGGTTTTCCCATCCAGCTTCCTCAACTAAACCGCCGGCAAAGTAAATTATCTTTGCATGAAAAAACCAAATTGCGCGAGCGTCCCAAGTATTAATAGGTTCGGATAAAGTCTTGAGAAAAATTAGGAAAGTTATGAACGCGACTAAAAAAAACGATGTAACTACGGCAAATGAAGGCAAACGCCACAAGTTATTTTTAAAATAGAAATAACCAATCGCTATCCATCCGAAAAACGACAACCATATAAAGCAGCTCCACACTAAACCTAATCGGTCTAATATAAGGATTAGAGCGTAGTGAATAAGCGTTCCACTGCAAAACAAACAATAAAATATCTGGAATCCATTCCAGCGTTCGGACTCGTCAACTCGGCTTCCATAAAAAGTATAAAATGGAAGCAATAAAACGCCTCCAGCGCCTAATAAGAGAAAGATAGAACCGCTAAGAACAGCGACCAAGTTTTACCCCTTTTATTTTGTCAATAATTGAACAAGTCTCCTTTTGTCCGTCTAAAAATATATAAAATTGCGAGTCTTTTTTATATTGAACCGGCCAGGCGCCTACCATGAGGTGCGTCCAGTCAATATCCGTATTTTTATCGAAATGATAATTTGGAGCGTCAAATTTTCTTAAAAGGCGAATAGCAGATTGCGCCTTATCGTCCAAAGCAAATTCGCCGGCTTGATCAGTTATCCAAATTCTGGAAATTTCTTTATATTTTTGCAGAGTATCTAAAGAATCTAACAACGCTGGAAATGTTTTAACGTCCTTCAAAAATCCTAAGAACGATAAAACAAAAATAAGCGCAATTAAAATATTGATTCTTACTTTCATAAATTTATCTCATTTTTAAAGAGGAAAAATATTTTTTAATATTTGCTCCAATTTCTTCGGCAACCATATCGTTTCCAATTTGGTTGTAATGACAACAACTATCCTTATACAAAGTATCCGTTTCGTCTTTAAAAATGTCCGTTAAGTCGACAAATTGAACCCCAGATTTGGCTAGCTCATGCCCAGCCTTAATTAATAAAGGATACCCCATTTGAACCGGTTCGGCATGAGCGGCGTCAGGTATATGGGCATTTTTTTTCTCCCATTCGCTTAAAGGCTTTGAACCTCGAAAATATTGATTTGGTTGTAAAAAATGAAAATACTCAACATTTTTCGCCTTTAGGACGTCGTTTATCTGCCGAGAACTATTTTTCCATAGTTCAACTAGTTCCCCGGCGACTTCTTGAAGAGATTCAATCGGGTAATCCGGTCCGGTTTCCTGCGTAGACTTCTCTCTATTTTTCATTTCGTTTTGGATATTGTTATCAATTACAATCAATTCGTTTAGTATTTTATTCTTCAATGAATGCCAAATTATCAGAAAAAAGTTGCTGGATTTAAATGGATTCTTCGAAAAGAACTCTCTCCAACTCTCTCTTTTTTCTTTTAGCTCAGTTCCTTTTGCTAAAAGTTTGATTATTTTTTCGCTAATAGATTTTGCCGCGTACACGTTCCATTGGCGCGGATAAAATGGATAAGCTCCCTCTGGGATATTTTCTATGACAGGAAGAGCGATCTCATTAAACCCGTCAACATTAACGACCACATCAAAATCTGCCCCTAGAGCCAAAAACCAATTAATCGCCATTAACTGTTGAGGTTGCTTTATTCCTCCTAAGGCTAAGGAGATAATTTCAACTTTTTTCCCTCGGAACGCGTCTATTTCTTTAAGAGATTTTATTAAACTATCTTTAGAATATAGAAAAAGCTGAAGAGCAACGGAGCCGCCGGCAATGGCGACCCGAACTTCTTCATTCCCTTTTTTTTCTAACGGCGAGAGTCCAAAAAAACCGAATGGGTTTATTGTAGTTTGAACAATTCGGTCGTCAAAAACGTGTCGTTCTTTGCGAAAGTCCCTTATAAATCCTAAATAAGGGTGAAGGATATGTTCTCGTATATTGGTTTCAAACAAACCTGTTTTTGTTTGGAGTTGAAACTCTTTTGATTCCCTTGAGGGAATCAACGAAGACTGAATATCTTCTCTTGGAAGAGGGCGACCATACTTTAAGTAAAAAAAACCATAAGCCCCCAATTCAACTACCACAATTGTAACCAGAGAAACGACTAAAATGCTTAAAGTTTTTTTTAACATTTCTTTTTAAATTATTTGACGAGTCACAAATAAAATTTGAAGATATAAATGCTTCTTAATCAAATTTCCACCAGGAACTAAGTAATTATGTTTCCTCCATCCTAAAATGCAAACACTCCCATTCAATATATTGCTCTCAAGCTTTTTAACATATGAGACTATAGTAAAAAATTCTTTGAATATTAAATGAATTAATTCAGGGAAACAAAAAACTCGGGGCTTCTTTTGGAATTCGCAGCTCATTATTCAAATATTTCTTATAAAGTAGCGTTGGAGGGTCTGACTTTCGAATATAAATATCAGAAATTAGCCCTTTAAAAATTAATACCCAGTCTTCCAACTCCTTTAACTCTTTATTTTTTCTACTGGAAATTATTATGTCTGTTTCGGGATAGAGAGCTAATACATTTTTCCAACCCGGCATTCCTTCTTCGAAGGCAATAAAATGCAAAAAAATTTTATTTGGATAAACAGTCCAAAACCTGCCATCAATAGAAACTTTGGACTTAGGTCTCTTCCAAATAAAATACTCCCCCCAATCAAAGGGCGTTAATAAATTACCGTCAATCTGGTTCTCTTTCATAAATTGCGCCGCATAAACCGGATATTTTAATGGATTAACAGTAATCTTAAATTCTGAGTCCCAATATTTTTTAAACACAACACAAGATTGTAAAACAGCCAACGTAAAAACTAGGGTTACTGTTATCATTTCCCATTTCATCATTACAGCTTTTGCCAAATGAAAAGCTTTTAAACGTCGGCTAATTTCAGATAAGTTAAATAAAATAAAAGGCGCTGAAAAAATACTGGCGACAGCAATATGCCGGACATGTTTAAATGCAAAAAATATAGAAACCAGTACCACAACCGCTTCCCAGGACCTTTTTTGTCGAATTGAAAAAAAAGACAAAAACGTTAAACACACAATGGCCTTGAAATATAAAAATTTCAAATCAAACAAATTTATACTATTCCATTCAGAAATCTCTCTAGGTTTTGAAACCGTTTCTGAAAAAAATACTAGAAGTTTATACCCGTAGGGATTTATAAATAACGCGCAGAAAGAAAGCGCAAGTATTAACCATAGGGTCTTATCCATCGGTTTCTTTTGAAATATAGAAAAGGCGCTTTCCACAAAAACTACGCTCGCCAAAACTCCAAATCCCGCTAAAACGCCGCCGTGCAAATTTATCCAAAAAACAAAAATAATTGGAAACGCTTTCAACCATTTCTTATTTCCATCAAAATATTTATAAATTGAGACGATTAAAATCGTCGAAAACAGCAATGAAAATAATTGTGGGCGGGTTGCAAAACGAATCGTTAACATCGCCGTTAAAAGCATAAAAAACAAAGCATAAATAAAAAAAATTTGATATTTTGAGAAATAAAAATCAGTTAGCGCCCCAACGATTAAAAAACCAATTATCAATTTAAATATCAACAAACCGGTCGAGTCGAAATAAAAATAGATCAAGTAAAAAATTACTTCCGTCAACCACTCATGATTAATCCATAGAAACCCATTAGCTGTGTATGAATAATTATCAACAGTAGGAATCTCCCCCTTCTCCCAAATTTCTTTACCAAAATGAATGTGCCCCCAAAGGTCCGTATCTGCATCCAAAAAAGAAAAAGCCATTGCAGAGAAAGCGTAAACAAAAAAGCAAACCGCATATCGAAGACGATTCTCTTTAGTTATTTGGTTCAAAATCCACATTAAACAAACTCTAAAAACCTTCTTAATTAAATTCAAACAAAAATTTTCTGGACCAACAATTCCATTTTTTTTTAAAATAATCGGCTATGTCTCGTCGCGCCATCATTTTAATTGGTTTTGTTATTCTAGTCTGTCTTAGTTTTTGGCTCGTTTCACGATATCCAGCCCTGGGTGGTAAAGCCGCCATGTCCGGAATGGAAGCGTTTGACGATCCTCTAACTCATAACGCTCACTTTAAAATTCCTCCTGGCTCGTCTGCCTATAAAAGGATCTTTTATTCCACGCTTAATTGGTATGAAACTAACTGGCGTGGCATGACTTTTGGGCTGATCTTAGCGGGAGGTTTTCTGGCATTACTCAACCATTTGCCAAAGCGTCCTTCCTCTAAACCATTCGTTAATAGTTTTTTTGGTATGCTAACCGGCACTCCGCTTGGAGTTTGCGTCAATTGCGTGGCTCCCATTGCCAAAGGTATTTATGAAGCTGGCAGCAAAATGGAAACCGCTTTGGCTGTAATGTTCAGTTCGCCAACGCTTAACGTGGTCGTCTTGACGATGCTTTTTTCCATCTTTCCATTTTATATGGCTATGGCAAAATTAGCCTCAACCCTTTTTCTGATTCTTGTAATAATACCTTTAATCGCTAAAAACAGAACAATTACTGGAACTCCAGAAAATATCCAGTCAGAAAATATAATTTGCGAACTTCCCCTTGGCGATGAAAGTTGGACCGAAGCTTTCAAAGGAACTGTTAAAGATTATTGGAAAAGCTTTAGTTATATATTTGTCAAAACCGTTCCCTTGATGTTATTAGCCGGTTTTTTGGGGGCGACTCTTAGTCAGTTATCAGATTTTGATCGTTTGATCGGACTTGATCCAAATTGGAAAAATTTAGCGGCCATCTCATTGATGGGCACATTCCTTCCTCTACCTATCGCTTTCGATTTAATGTTAGCGCAAGCTTTGATGATTTCCGGATTATCTCATGGCCTAGTCATGGCCATGTTATTCACTTTGGGAACTTTTAGCGTCTATTCTGCAATGATCGTGTATCGAACATTTTCGTTTAGACTCGCGATTGGGCTTTTCCTGATCGTTTCTACAATCGGGGCCGCAAACGGATTTTTAGTACACCAATACTCAGAATACAAATTCATAAAATGGTTGAAATCTTACAATCAAATTTTTGATTCACAAGAATCCAAAAAAACGAGTAAAGATAACAATACAGTTCAAATTCCGCAAAAATTCGCCATAAACCGAACGGAAAGTCGTAATTTCAATTTTTTATGGGAGAATAATCAAATATCGATACAAAACATCTTGCATACCCCAAGATCAAAAAGGGGAGAAAAGCCTTTTTCAACGGTTGTCGGCCCCGCTTTAGGCATCGAATATTCTAACAAACTAACTCCCAGTACATTTTTTGATCCTTTGTTTTTTGGCAGAGGAGTCGCATCCGGTGATTTTGATAAAGACGGCTGGCTCGATTTGGTAGTAGCAACAGATAACGGATTCGAGCTTTATCAAAATATCAACGGTAAAAGATTTCAAAAAATTCCCCTTCCAATAGAAAATTTGTCGAGAAAACAGTCTATCACGGCAGCAATGGCCGACTTCGACAACGACGGTTGGTTGGATGTTTTCTTCACCACTCTTGGAGAAGGAAACTATATTTGGTTAAATCCGTTGGGAGTTGGGAAAAACTATCCTCTTATTCAAGTTCCCAACGGCGAGGCCCTATTAACAAGCGCGACAGCCTTCTCCGATCTAAACAACGATAGTTTCCTAGATATTGTAAATGGAAATTATTTTATGGGAGTGCTAACCAAAAAACCCGTCGATACAGCAGTGGATCAGTTAATCATCAATAGTAATTTAAAATTCAACTTAATACCGCTTCAAGGCATTCCAGGACAAACACATTCGGCTTTGTTTTCCGATTTTACCGGCAATGGTAAAACCGATTTAGCCATTGGCAACGACTACCGAGTTGCAGACGCATATTATCTGGGCAACGGCTCTGGTGGTTTTGAGAAAATTAAACGTAGTCAAGACATCATTCCAAAAACTCCACAAAACACGATGAGTATTGATTCCGGAGATTTTAATAACGATCTTGTCCCAGACCTATACATGGCTAATATAGGATTATCTAAAGGGATTGCAGTCGTTTCAAATATTTTTGGAAAAGAAATGAAAGAAGCGGGGGAAATATTTTGTTTGTCAGGAAAAAGCGTTCTCTCAAAAAAGGAATGCCAACAACAAAACCGGATGACAACGCTTCTTAATCCAGAAAAAAAAGATTCTTCAGAACGATGCTTAAAACTGGATTCAAAATCTGATATCCGTCAATGCATGGCCATGCGGTTAGCTTTAATTGCAATAAATCGAAAAGATCAAAGCCTGTGCGCAAAAATTGTCCAGAGTATGCCATTGATTAAAAATTTATGTAATCGGTATTTCCAATCTAAACAAGTTAAAGCAAACTTGGACGAAGAAATTCAAATGAAAACACATATGAACATTTTACTCCAAGGCGACAAATCGGGAAGGTTTAACGATATTTCTGAAGAAACTAACATCGCTCCGGGAGAGTGGAGTTGGAATGCAAAGTTTGCCGATTTAGACAACGACGAATGGCAGGATCTCTTCATAGTGAATGGAGTTCCAATTACCCAAGACTTCACGGCAAACGTTTTCTTTAAAAACCAAAATGGGAAAATATTTTATTCAGCCGCTAGCGAATTTGGATTAGACGACTACGACCACAGTTCTTCTTATACATATATGGATATTGATAGAGACGGCGACTTGGATGTTGTCGCAAACACGCTTTATGGTCCATTTAAAGTACATTGGAACAACACGCTTCAACAAAATGGACTTTCATTCAAATTGGTAGATAAAACGGCAAATCGATTTTGCATTGGATGTAAAATAACTATTTATTATGGAAAAGATAAAAAACAATTTAGGGAAATAAAAGCTGGAGGGGGATTTCATTCATTTGACGCGCCCGAAGCTCATTTTGGACTTGGTTCGCATAAACAAATAGATCGTTTGAATATTAGATGGTCAAACGGCGAAACAACTCGAATCAATAAAACGCTTGCCGCCAACAACGAATACCTAATTACCAGGAAAAAGAAATAAGAGCTATTATCCACTTAGATCTCCTGTTAAAATAAACTCGCAATTTACATAACATTAATCCTTTCACTTTAGAGGATCCAATGCCTCGATTACTTGCGAACCGATTTTTCACGATTTGTTGTTTTATGATATTAGTTGGACTTACCCCATATCAAGCTAGCGCAAAATCGGCTGTCGCGATTTCAGACAATGGTCGAGATTACGGTTTTTGTTACGATTTAGAAGACAAAGCTCTGGCAGAAAAATGTGCTATGTTCTACTGTAATCAAGCCGACAAAAACTGTAAAACCGCTATAACTTGTGATACTTCAGGTTTTGGAGCCGTTTTTCAAAATTACACAGGAGAACCCGGAAAAGGCATTGCTATTAGCCCTAAAAATTCAGTCACTGTCGCCGTATGCGGCCAAAAAACAACCAATAGCGCAAGAGACTCGGCTGAAATAGCTTGCAAAAAAGCCAGCAAAGCCCAAAACCCAACCCTGGGATTAGTGTACTGTTTTGAAAAAGCGTTTTGGTACGATGTCATAGAAATGCAATCTCAAGAAGCCTCGAAAAAGGCGCCTGAAAATAAGTGGTGCGATTATGCTACAGAACTTTCAGGAATTTCTTCTTACAGCGATTGCTTAAAATCTTTACGCTTTCCAAACCCAAAAGAAGATTGTAAGCAAAAAGCAAAAATTTGGTGCGATTAAACTTAATCAGAGCTAAAAAAATGAATCTGGTATTTCAAATACCGACTATTTTTTTGAATCGCTATAAAATTAACTGAATAAGTTGATTCTTTTTTGATCGCTACATTTCAAATTTAATCCGCACGAACCAATAAAATAATTTCATTAAGTGCCCAAAAGTCCCTTAAAAGTAATCTACCTTCTATCCGCAAATTTAATAGTTCTAATAAGCCTAGGATTGCTTATCGAAATTGGCGGACAAATTTACGCATATCTAAACCCTGCATACAAAGTTTTCCCCCTATCTCCTCACCCTATTTTGGGATGGCGATTCATACCAAATTCTAAACACATTATTACCGGCAATCATTGGTATGCCCGCGAATTCAATTCGGAAATAAAAATAAATTCTTTGGGCTTTAGGGATAAAGAAAGATCTTTTAAAAACCATAAAAATACTTTAAGGATAGCGTTAGTAGGAAACTCAATGGTCGCGGGTCGTCAATTAGAGTTTGAAAAAACGGCGGGTCAATTATTAGAAAAAAGATTAAATCAAGAATTAAGTCAAATAACAGGAAAATCTTTTGAGGTTTTAAATTTTGGCGTGCCCGGCTATGGTATCGATCAATACTTTTTAAACTGGAATCTCTTTGCGTCTAAATTCAATCCAGACTTTGTATTTATTTACATTTTTGAAAAAAACTATTTTCGTACAATTTCACCTAGTTGGTGTCAAAGCGGCTTCTTTGGAATTCAAAAACTGAAGAATGAAAAAGGAAAATGTTTAAGAATTAGACCGTTTGCGCATATTCGGAAAGAAAAAGGCGAATATATACCAAAACATATGCTCGATGAAATTCCTTTCGATTTGTATTATATAAACTTATCCGATTTAAAAAAATTTAAAGAATTATTACGTCAAAATAATATTAAAGATTCTTTTTCCCTTTTAGAAACCCTTCCCTTAAACCTTTTTCCTCCATCCATGTACCAGGAATTTGTTGAGGAACAAAAAAAATACATCGAAAAAGAAATGGATGGAAAAAGGATGAAAAAAAAGGAGAGACAATCCTTTGTAATATCTTTTGCGTCAAGTTTTTTAAAAAGATTCGCTACAGCAGACAAAAAACACGAAACCGATGAAACCAGTTGGACCAACATAAAGTATAAAGGAGACTCTAAAAACTTCCCCTCTTGGGAAACTAATAACCCGGTTAACTTAAAATTAATTCATGAGTTGGGTAAACAAATTAAAAAAAATAAAGGCAGTTTTATTATTATCGATGGATTTAAATTTCACAATGAAGGCTTGCCAATTGACTTTGCTTCTAATTGGATAAAAAACCTGTCTGATTATTATAAATTCGGCTATATCCCTCTCTTCGAAAAACTTAACAAAACGACAAAACAGGGAATACCCGTTGTGTGGAAATATGATCCACATTTAAATGAGCAAGGAAATAAAATATTTGCAAATTCTATGTTCGAATATTTGAAAATGAAGTTAACCTGAATATCTTAAATTCCTTTTCTTAGAACTAATTGAAAATTCATAACAACAACCTGTTGATCAAATAGTTCATGTCTAACCATCTAAACAAAATTCAAATTCTTGACTAAAAAAATTGCTTTACCATTATTGACGTTTTTTTCTATTTTAGTCTTTTTTGCTCTTGCCGAAGTTGGCGTTCGAATACTGGCTAAAAACGAGCGTATAATTGATAAATCTTGGTGGGAACGCCACGTCAAACGAAACCAGTTTAACTATCGGGATACTGAACATGAAATAAATAAACCTCCAAACGTTTTCCGTATTTTCGTTCTAGGGGATTCGCAGACAGTCGGCCATGGAATCGACGATTTGGAAGATACATGGCCAAAACGACTTGAAACATTACTAAACGCTGACTTACCCAAAAAACGTTTTGAAGTTATCAACTCAGCTTACCAAGGCTGGAACACCGACACTCAACTTTATGAGTTATTTGAAAATGGTTTTTTGTTTAACCCGGACCTCGTATTGCTGGGTTTTTACCTGAATGACGCTCCATCTCCAGCCCATTTCCATTGTCCTCATCATGACAAGGATTTCTTATGGCTAGCTCGCCAATATGTTCCATTTGGAGAACAATCAAAGCTTTTTAGTTTTATAAATTTTCGCATCAACCGATTGCAGGAAACGCTTAAATTTAAACCTACATTTCCAGAGTGTCTCAACTTGAAATACGAATCGAGAGGTTGGGACATGGAAAAAGTATTTCTCGACACCATGGTCAAAGGAGTCCGGTTAAAAGGCTCCCACTTTATGACGACCATCATACCCGTTTTCTTTCGCTTAGGAGAAGATTACCCATTTAAAAATATTCATTCTAAAATAACCGATTGGTTCCAGAAAAATAAAACGCCAGTTTTAGATCTATGGAAAGAAGGTTTTTATAATAGGAACGCTTCTAAATTAATCATCTCACCACGAGACAGGCATTTAAACAAAGAAGCGGCAAAAATAATCGCCGAAACAATTTATAAAAAATTAGAACCTTTAAAAAAGTTAAGCAACCTGAGTCTCTATCAAAAAGCTCTTAGTCTTGAAAATCTTCTTTCAGATTCCCAGTGGATAAAAAACCTGGATCAAAGCTTCAAGAATCTAAACAAGCTCAGCCAAAAAGCACATTACGATTTATCCGATAAAAATAGTAAGAAAAAGCTAACAGTTTGGAAAAAACAGAATCGAATCTACTTTGAGCAATCTCAATTCAACCAAAATTCTACTACTCTAAAGCAAACGCAAAAGACAGAACTGGATATTAATGGAAACCTAATAAAAAACAATTTCCTTTGGTATGCGCCAAATTCTAATACGGCAGTTTCTTGGAACTCTCTAACATTAAAAAATAATAAAAGCTCTATATTGAAGTTTGGAGAAATAGGGCCTCAAAACCAAAAAATAGCAAAAAAAACTCTTGAGTTTATTTATTTCGCTCGCCCTATCGGTCAAAATAAAAAACTGGAAGTATTGAAAAACACTTACTTTATGGATCCTAAAAGCTTGGAGGTAGCGTTTTCAGAAATAGAAAAACCAGAATCTCAACTTTCAAGCTTAAAAACGTTTAATGCAGTGTCAAAATTTATCAAGTTAAACCCAGGTTTATTTTTTGATTTTAAAAACAAGGGATATATTTTAAAAAATCACTTCGATAAATTATCCCGACTAGAGCAAGTCCTTGTCTATAAAGAAATGGAATGGACCAAATATTTTTTTACTCTTTTAAAACTTGGGCATAGTCGTTATATAAAATCTTTTATAAAAGATATTTTAAAACATAACCCCGTTACCGTTTTGCTACGCCCCATTGAAAGATATTATTTTTTAAATAAAAAATTTGAAAAATTAGAAAAACTTTATCAATCAAATCCTAATTTACCTAAAAGATTTAAAGTTTAAAAATATGTTTATCTAAAAAAAACTTAAATCACAACCCTAAGTTGCACTTACGAGTTGAATCTGCTGTTATTTAAATAGGTTTCTAATAAATGAAAATATTTAGTTGGAATGTAAATGGTATTCGCGCCGTTTTAAAAAAAGGATTTTTGGACTGGATAGAAAAGGAATCACCCGATGTACTATGTCTCCAAGAAACTAAAGCGAATAGCGATCAAGTCGATTCAGGTTTATTTCCCCCCAAGGGATATAAAGCCTTTTGGAACTCTGCTGAACGCAAGGGATATAGCGGAGTTTTGACTCTGACCAAAAAAAAACCAAAATCCGTAACTATGGGTATGGGCATTGAAGAGTTTGATATAGAAGGTAGGATCGTCCGAACTGAATTTCCAAAATTTGATTTATTAAACGTCTATTTCCCTAATGGAACGTCCGGAGAAGAAAGGCTTGATTACAAAATGCGTTTTTACGACGCTTTCCTTGATCACTGCGAAGAGCTAAAAAAAACCGGTAAGAAACTAATCGTTACCGGGGACGTTAATACCGCTCATTGCCGTATTGACCTAAAAAACGATAAAGCCAATGAAAAAAATTCCGGTTTTTTACCGCAAGAAAGGGCCTGGGTTGATAAGTTTATAGCTCATGGCTTTGTAGACACATTTCGCGCTCTTCATCCAGAAAAAGAACAATATTCCTGGTGGGCTTACAGGTTTAACGCAAGAGCGAGAAATATTGGATGGCGTATAGATTATTTTTTTGTAACTGAGGATTTAATGAAAAATGTAAAAGATGGGTTTATCGAAGACCAAGTGATGGGCTCGGACCATTGTCCCATAGGTCTAGATATAAAATAATCAAATTTTCTTTTTTTTAAACAGATCCTCAGCAGATTTTTATGGTTTTTTACCTTGAGATAGCCTCATAATAAAAAATAGAAAATTCATAAAATTAAAATTTTTAGAATCCGTCGCAAAGTTTTTATTTAGCGATCATAAAATACTATTCTTTAAATTTCCGCTACTAATAGGGAAATAGTTAAGCCTGTATTTTGAAAGGAATCCAAATGACATTGGAAGTTGGAAAAAATTACTGCGGTTTTAAACTGAACAAACAAGAAAAAGTTAGCGAGTTAAATTCTTTAGTATTAATTTTTGAACACGAAGTTACTGGCGCCGAAGTTCTTATCATGGAAAACGACGATGACAATAAAGTCTTCAGCGTAACTTTTAGAACTCCCCCAGAAAACGACACAGGAGTGGCCCATATTTTAGAACATAGCGTTCTTTGCGGTTCCAGAAAATATCCCGTCAAGGAACCATTCATGGAATTAATGAAAGGAAGTCTCAAAACATTCCTTAACGCTATGACGTTTCCCGATAAAACAATGTATCCCGTCGCAAGCAGAAATAAAAAAGACCTGTTTAATTTAATGAGCGTTTACTTAGACGCCGTATTTTTTCCTAAAATCACCAAAGAAACCTTTATGCAAGAAGGTTGGCATCATGAACTTGAATCGACAAATAGCGAAATTATCTATAAGGGCGTTGTGTTTAATGAAATGAAAGGCGTGTTTTCAGATCCAGAAAGCGTAATGGATCGTTATCTCAATCATTCGCTATTCCCAGACACAACCTATGGCTTTGAGTCTGGAGGCGATCCTGAAAACATTCCAGAGCTTACTTACGAAGAATTTAAAGCGTTTCATAAAAAACATTATCATCCTTCCAACAGCAGAATTTTCCTTTATGGAGATGGAGATACTTTGGAATATCTTGAGTTCATGCAGAAAAATTTTTTAAATGAATTCACCAGGCAAACTCCAGATTCATTGATTAAACTCCAGCCTAAATTTCTCGAACCAAAGCGAGAAGAAATTCAATATTCCATCGCTAAAGAAGAATCGGAAAATAAGAAAACCTTCATTTCCGTCGGTCTGGTGCTTAATAAAGCGGTGGATCAAGAGCATTGTATGGCGTTTAATATTTTAAGCCATTTACTTTTAGGAACGCCGGCTTCCCCTCTTAGAAAGGCTCTTATTGAGTCTGGACTTGGAAGCGAAGTGACCGGCGGCGGTTTTGACGACCAAAGGTTAGAGACGGTCTTTGCCGTAGGATTAAAAGGAACGGAAAAAGAAAACGAAAAAAAAGTACTCGATCTCATCTTCGGAGTTTTAAAAGAATTGGCGGAAAATGGAATCGACAAAAATATGATTAAAGCGGCTGTCAATACCGTCGACTTCAAATTGCGAGAAGCCAACTTTGGAGGATTTTCTAAAGGCATTGTTTACAATATTCAATCTCTTGGTTCCTGGTTATATGACGGGGACCCATTAATGCATCTCAAATATGAAGAGATCATAAAAACAATAAGAGAAAAATCTGAAGATGGATATTTTGAGAATTTAATTCGAGATTACCTCTTGAGTAATAATCATAAAAGCGTCTTGATCGGAATTCCAAAACCCGGCTTAACAGAAGAAAAAGACGAGGAAACAAAAAAGAAATTAGCGGATTATAAATCAAAACTAAAAGCCAGCGAACTGGAAATAACCGAACAAGAAACTAAGAAACTCCAGGAGCTGCAACTAATTCCAGATCCACCCGAAGCTTTAGCGACCTTGCCTAAGTTAGGTATAGAGGATTTAGGAGACGCTCCGGCGGCGTTCCCTATTGAGGAAAAACGACAAAATTCTCCCAAAGTTTTATTCCATGACTTATTCACCAACAAAATCGGTTACGTACAAGTAGGCTTCAATACCAAAGCTGTTCCCGTCAATGAACTGCAATATTTACCGCTATTGGGACGTTTAATTCTTGAAATGGGAACCAAAAAAAGCAGCTATGTAGAAATCACCCAGAGAATGGGAATCCATACCGGCGGTATTAGAACAAGCCACTTTTCATCTCTTAAGCTTGCCGATAAAAATAAAATTGTATCGTATGTATTTTTTAGCGGAAAAGCCGTGTTAGACAAGCTGGGCGAATTATTTGATATTTACCGAGAGCTTTTAGGGGAATTTGATTTCTCCGATTCAAAAAGGCTATTGGACATTATTCGAGGAGCCAAAGCGGATATGGAAGCTTCTATTGTGCCTGCGGGTAATCAATACGTCATTTCCCGGCTCCATTCGTATAACTCCTTAATTGGGAGATATGACGAATTCACTGGAGGATTAGCTTACTTTAGATTTCTGGAAAATTTGTTAGAAAGAGTCGAGAAAAACCCCGAAGAAGTCGCTGATTGTTTTTCTAACATAGCCGACCTCATAATTTCTCAAGAAAATATGTTAGTAAACGTCACTTCTGAGTCTAAGGATTACCCGAGTTTTGAAAGCGAAATAAATTCATTGGCTCAAGTATTCCCTGAAAAGGGAAAAAGCGAAGCTGCCCTGGAACTTCCTTCCTATGATTTGAATGAAGCGTTTTTAACTGCGGGAAACATACAATATGTTGGCAAAGGAGCTAACTTATATAACTGGGGATATGAGTATTCAGGAAAATTTGAAGTTTTAAAAGCCATACTGAACACTCAATACCTCTGGGAAAATGTCCGCATGAAAGGCGGCGCTTATGGCTGTTCCGCTTCTTTTGATTACTATAGCGGTGATTTTGCGCTTGTATCTTACCGTGACCCTAATCTGAACGAAACCTTAAGCGTTTACGATCAAATACCTGATTTCCTATCTAACTTGGACCTGTCCAAAGATGAGTTAGACAAATTCATAATAGGTTGTGTAGGAAGATTAGACCCGCCTCTAACCGCCGACCGTAAAGGCTCAATTTCTATGGTCGATTCTTTGACTGGAATGACACACGAGTTAAGGCAAAAAAAACGAGAAGAAGTTATGTCTACAACCCTCAGCGATATAAAAAGTTTTGCTCCCTTGTTCCAGAAAATAAAAGATTCCGGTTCAGTTTGCGTATTAGGTAACGAAGGCAAAATTAAAGAATCCTCAAGCTCCTTTAAACATTTAGTCAAAGTCTTCAACTAGTTAGCTTCGAACAAAAGTTGTCTGCAAAAAAGCTAAAAAACCGATAAACGTCAGTAAATAAAGACTTAATACCCAAAATAAAGCGGTTATGATCATTCCCTGTGGACAAAAGTAGCATTGGGGAAACAATTGCCCATTTTATGGTCTAAGGAGGCATTGCTTCAAAGTAAGCCCAAGCTAAAAAAAATACTAAGTTATTAAACAATAAAGCCTTTTCAAGCTTTTTGCCAAAACAACAGAACATTCACTTCTCTTGGCATAGTTTGTGCATTAAATAATTAGAGAGGTTGAAACGCCAAATATCCTGTATTTGCGATTTTGGCGTTTCAATAGCGCAAACAAACTTGTTTTTTTAGGATAAATTTTCTACCCAAGGAGAAGAAAATGTTAAATCGCAGAGAAATTTTACAGCTCTTGAAAGAAATCGGAATCACCAAGATGGACGAAATTAAAGCAACTTGTCGAATCTATGAAAATTATTTTCAAGATCCATTTGGCGGAAGATTTTCTCCAAATGAAACAGAATTAATGGCTTTACAATAAAGATTGCGCCGCTTTAAAAGCTTTTTCCATATTCGGCAACTCTGCCAATTCGGAAACAATTTCTTTATAGCGGACAATACCGTCTTTGTCTAAGACAAAAACTGCGCGAGCTAAAAGGCGATTTTCCTGGATCAATAACCCAGACGCTTTTCCAAATGAAGCGTCTCTATAATCCGAGAGAAAAGTTAAATTACTGATTTTAGCTTTTTTAGAAAATCTTTTCTGTGCAAAGGGTAAATCTCGGCTAATAGTTATTAAATTAGCTTTTTTATCTAAACCATGATTTTCTTCGCTCAAAATATGAGTTTGTTTTTCACAGGTAGGGGTGTCTAATGAAGGCACGATACTGAGAATAGTTACCTTACCTCTAAACGAATCTAAAGCGGTCATTGCCAACGATAAGTTTGGAAGCTCGACTTTGGGCAAAGCCTTACCCACTTTTATGTGGTCCCCAAATAATGTTAAAGGAACATCGCCCAGGGAAATCTTTACTGCATCCCCGCCAAATGCGATCGAAATTTGAAAAAAACCAAAAAACAAAATCCCTGAAAGTAAGACAAATTTTTTCATAGCAATAAATCCCCTTATTGATTATCTAAAACTCATAAATCAGATTAGCCTATCAAGCTAATTTGCAAACTCTTCTTGTAAAAAGTCAAACATTACATTTGCAAAAATTTTATTTCCCTTCTCATTCAAATGCGGATCGTGCTCCCACATAACTCGAATTTCTTTATTTCTTGATTCGTTTAAACTTTTATAAAGCGGAATATAATTAAACCCGTAAAATCGAGACAATTTTTCCAGCCAAATGGAAGAGAAACTCATATATCGTGTAAAATCGCTAAAAAATTGAAACGAGTCCATTATTATAAAACGACTTCCTGATTGCGCCGCTGAATTACCTAAAACTTGGAATATCTTTAAGTTGACTAAATTAGTCGTCAGCCAGCTAGGAAAATTTTTATCGTCTCCAATAAACATTTTCTCTTCATTAGGATCATGTCTCAACTTTCCGCTTTTAGCAGGCGAATTGATTTTGTCATAAACAAAATTAAAAATATCAGCAAGCATAAGTCCCGCTGGTATTTTACCGCTTCTTTGTCCTTCCATTTTTTTCTTAATATATAAATTCTGTTTTTCAACAAATTTTTCATAATCGCTTGGTGGATAAATGCTCAGCGGCAAACCTTCTAAAACTGAGATCGCTTCGGAGCTTTTCTTGTTTCGTACAAAACTTTTAATACTTTCCAAAACGGTCTTATTTATATACAAGTAGTCCAAAATAAAATCATCAAATTCTTCTTTATGCAAATTTCCTGGGAGTTCCTTTTTAATGGTTGCAAGAGGCCTTATATATAAACAATCTAGATCCTCTAAATCATAAAGCCCAAACATGCCCTGTTGACACCATGTATTTGAAATTGATCTAAAATAACTTTTGTCAAAAACGTTAACAAATACGTAATCTGGTTTAAACCTATTAGCAACCTTAATCCAAGTTAGGTAAATTTGATCTAATCCATACCCCGGAACTCCAAAGTTTAATACCTCAAAGGTCTTGCCAGTTGACTCATTAAACTCTTTGTTTAGTTTTTTTTCTAATAGTTGCCCCGCTGTTTTATTAAAATCAACTTCGCGCGCCGCGATCATAGAATCTCCCAAAAGGGCTATTCGAACAGTATTTTGTTTTTTTTGCTTTTTTCTTTCAAAGTCTCTAAATCCTTGAGAATTTATTTTTACTTGTGAGCTAAACTCACGCGCATACCAATGCTGTTGAGTATGTATGTGCTCTGAATTGGGTAAAAATTTCCACCCCGTAAGAGAATCAGGAATTAAGACCAAATTCACATAGGATGGATGCAAGTATCCATAAATCTGGCCGCAAATTTCGACAATAACAGCTAAGCTAACAATACATAGAAAAGTAGCTAGCAAAATAAAAACGGCTTTAACTCTAAAATAAAAGAATATAAAAAGTGTATAGAAAGATAGACTGACGGCGAGTAATAATAAAATAAGATATTCTGGAGAGATATTCATTAAAAGGAGTCTTAATCAAAATTCGACAATCGTAACTCCATCGCCGCCTTCTTCGCGTTCGGCAGGAACAACGCGTTTTCCAATTCCGCAGCTCTGTAGATAATCGCGTACAAACCTTTTTATTTTTCCCATACCATGCCCATGATTAATCTTCACCCTATCCACTTTATTTAATAACGCTTGGTCTATAAAAGATTCCAAAACACTCTTAGCTTCTTCAACGCGCATTCCATGCAAATTACATGAATATTGTGGGTTGGAGTTGGTTTCGGCATATACGGTAAATTTTACCTCTTTATCAGAAACTGTATTTTTAATATTTTTATTTCTAGGATGACCTTTTATTTTTTTGGCGTCTACCAAAGAATCCAAGTTACCGATACGAACTCGCAATTTATTTTTACTTTTGGGATCTTCTAGTAGACTCCCCTTTGTTCCGTATTCTACAAGAACCACAGGGTCGCCCTCTTTAAGTTCTTCAACGGGAACATTCCATTCCGAAATATCGGTTAAATTAGTCTTTTGCATAGACCTGTCAACGAAATGAATCTTGTTTTCAGCGCGTTTTAGAGAACCCACGCTTTTAGATTTTTTGGCGTTATCTACAATTTGACGAATCTCGCGCTTAGATTCTTGAACCGTTTTTTTCAAACGTTTGGCCTTTTCCTTTTCAAATTCTTTTTCTTTTTCAAGCAATCTAGCGGCGGCGTCTTCATTCTCTTTCCTGAATTCTTGAGCTTTACGAAGATCGGCTTGAATTCGTTCCCTTTCCTTTTCCAAATTTAACTTCTGTCTATGTAAAGATTCTAGAAGAGACGCCGCACGGTTATCGTTCAAATCGTAGATTTCTCGAGCGCGACGAATAACTTTTAAATCAAGCCCTAACCTTTCCGCAGTTTCTAAAGCTGCGCTTCCTCCTGGAGCTCTCAATATAAGTTTAAACGTTGGTTTCGATTCACCTTCATTAAACTCCATACAAGCGTTCACAAAACCTTCTTCAGTTTGCGCCAAAGTTTTTAAAGCTAGATAATGCGTAGACACAAATGTAGATATACCTCTTTCATTCAACTCTCTCAAAATAGCTTCCGCTAAAGCCGCTCCCTGGGCTGGATCTGTGGCAACGCCCAACTCATCCAACAAAACCAATGAACCGGAAAGAGAGTTATCTAAAATATGAATCATTTTTTTCAAATGCGCCGAAAAAGTAGACAAGTTTTCAGCTACGCTTTGATCGTCGCCTATATCCGCAAATATTTTTGGGAAAAATGGTATTTCTGAATTTTCGTCTACAGGCAATAATAAACCGGCCCGAGCCATCAATGACATGGAGCCGATAGTCTTCAACACAACCGTTTTACCGCCAGTATTAGGACCGGAAATGACGACAGTAAACGTCCCTCTTTCAGTCACAATATCGTTTGCCACAACAAATTGCCTATTAAGTAGCAGCTCTGGATTTCGAGCCTGTTTAAGCCTTATTTCTCCATCTTTTGAAAACTTGAAAACTCTTGCTTTCATCTTTTTCGCCAATCTTACTTTTGCGTTAATTAGATCTAAAGAGCAAAGAATCGAAAGGTTCGCTCTAAGAGTTTCGGCATATTGAAGAACCGTTTTGGCTAGCTGCCGTAAAATACGAATTTTTTCTCGTTCGACTTCAATACGCTTTATTTTTAACTGGTTATTTAGAGGTACAATTTTCGAGGGTTCCAGAAATAAAGTCACTCCACTACCGGAAGAATCATGGACAACACCCTCGATTTTCGATTTACACTCCGCTCGAATAGGAAATACAACGCGCCCTTCCCTTTCAGTCACATAAGTATCCTGCAAGCAGTCTTTAATTTTAGGTTGAGAAAACAGTCTTTCAACCGCCATATTTAGCTCATCTTTAGCGTTTTTGACCGCTTTCGAGGCTTGCTTTAATTGAGGAGAGGCAGTCTCTTTAATTTCTCCCTCATCATCGATACAGCGCGATAATGTTTCACATAAATCTGATATAGGGTCCAATTGCGCAACGCAATTTGTTAAATTAGGCGCATTTTCAATCTTCTTAAAAAACAAATCAATCGTGCGAATCAAACGCAACAAATTTAAAATCTCTAACCCTTCAATAGCTTCTAAAATACCGGCTTTGGGCAACGACTTTAAAATTTTTTCAATATCTTCAAAATGAGCTAAAGGAATCCGTGCATTTGATTCCGCTAATAGTAAAGCTTCGCAAGTTTCGTCTAGTGAAATTTGGGCTCTGGAAAGCTCTGTTTCAGGGAAAAAAGAATGACAGCGGTTTTGCGTTGCAGGAGAATATACTAACTCGGACAAAACTTGTTGAATTTGTTCCCATCCTAAAATCGACATAGAGTGAGACAAAAAGGTATCCATAGAACTTTTATCCAAAATCATTGATTCCATGCAATCTGAGTAGTCGGTTTCAAACTAATTGGCAAAACAGCGTCAAACATTAAACTTGGATCTCGTCTCTTTTTATAGCTTCTTAATAAAATGCCTAAATCTTTTTTTACCATACCATTAAAACCGACCTTAGATTCTCCGGGAACCAGTTCTTTTCCTTTATCTATAATCTGTCGATTTAAAACCGTCACCGATTTTGAAAAATCTATCATATCCGAATTTAAATATATTTCGTAATCAATCAAGTTTTTACCCATAACTTCTATACGGTTTCCAGTTTTAAGCGTTGCAAATAAAGTGGCCACCTTGCCGTCTTGGATATTTAAGTTTTCCTTTTCCGGACCTGGAATTTGTAAAGCCGCCATTTTTTTTCCTTTAGAAATCCTGGCCCAAAAAATAGAATCTAGGTGATTTCCTTCTCGCGTCATGCGGATAACGCGCGGGGTCAAAATCCTTTCCTGAACGCTTAACCAGGCAACCATTGGCGCGACCTCCGCTTCCGGTAAAAAGTGGCCTCCATGGGCCATTCCCGACTCTTGGTGTTCTCTAAAAATCACCGGATATTTCATATCCGATAAAATCTTATTGACTCTGCGCAGATACGAGATTGGAAATATAGGGTCTTTAGCTCCATGAATCATATAAACAGGCGTATTATTTAGATTCACTAAAAAAGTCATAAGCCGTTCGGTAATGCCTCCAGCAATCGGAACAATACCCGCAAAATAATCGGGATAATTCATTCCTATCATAAAAGCGCCGACAGCTCCGTTGGAGAGGCCAGATAAAAAAATTCTATTTTGATCAACAGGATATTTTTCCTTCGTTTCTCGTATCAATCTCAATACAATATCTTCCGCAGTCTTAGACCACCAGGCTCCCATCGGATAAGTCGGACAAACAACAATAAATTTTTCTCCCAACCTTTTGACCCATTTTTCAATCGTACCGTCTCCCGAACCTCCCATACCATGCAATACAACAATAACTGGAAGACGACTTTGAGGCGATAAATTTTCTGGAGCAAATAGAGCATAAGAGTATATTTTACCTCCATGCTTTAACTTTAATCCCCGTTGCAATCCACTTGCGCCTCCCAACCCAATGGGCCTATTTTTTAAGGCAGTCTTAACAGACTCATGAGAAACCTTTTTTTCTCTTAAACGATTTAAAATATGATTTTCTACCTCCACATCCGGAGCAATTAAAAACGCTTCTATATCGCCGGAAAAGTCGTATGTTTTAACTGGCGTTGCGACAATACTGCCTTCACTTTGCTTTGATGTTGGGCTCCCTGCGCAAGCGGCGATAAAAAGTAATATGACAAAAAGTCTGATAAATTTTTTCATGGTAATGGATTTGAAAAAGATTAATTAAAGGCATCTGGCCTGATAGGGAGGGGGAGCCAGCGCTACAAACCGTTCGATTTATTAAATTGTAATATGATTTGCGGCGATATAAAATAGCCAAAGAATTTTTTTAAGCGTTTCTTCAAGCCTTATTACATAAAAGTAAATTAAATCTTAAATCCTTTCCCCGTTTCAACGAATAAATCCCTACCTGAGAAAGTCCAAAATGTTCCCATTTGAGACATTAAAATTAGGAAAAATAGAATACTTCCCCAAAAAACGCATTTTATTCCAATGTAAAAAAAATGGGTCTATTTTTTTGGGACAAGTCAAACTTTGCCCGATAGAAACAGGAATTGTCGTCGAATTATTTAACAAAAGCTTTTGGGAACAAACTTCAAACAAAAAAGATGTTTTGAAACTGCTGGAAGAGAACTTGCTCAAATTATTAGAAACATCCGATAAAATACCCGCTGACGAACGCAAAAAAATTAGTTCAATATGGAAACGGCAAAATCACATTGCCTCGGAGACAAAAAAAATAATTTTTGACGAATGCCAGGAAAAAAACCTGACCACTCTCTTTAATTGTCTAAACGATGAATACTTTGGGAACAAAGTAGAGGCTCAAATTGAATGGGGTAAAGGATATCGCCGTGGATCTCGTAGATCGTTTCGGTTTGGCTCATACGACATAAAAAAGAAACGAATCCGGATTAACCCAGCTTTAAAGCAAGAGTTCGTTCCACATTATGTACTGGAATTAACCGTGTTTCACGAAATGTGCCACCAGTTTGTCCCTCCCATCAAAAGCAAGGGGAAATGGCGATTTCACCATCAAGAGTTCAAAAAAAAGGAACGGGAATATCGATTTTATCGAGAAGCTTTATTATGGGAAAAACAACACTGGAAAGAATTACTCAGAGCGAATTGATTTATTTGGAAAAAGTTGAGTGATTAATCTCCCTATGCTATTCTCAAGCCTTATTCCTTATCAAATAAAATCATTTAGCCAGAGTCTACGCAGTTTGCCAATAAATTTACCTCTTAAGAAAAATGTCGCTATAAAAACATTATTTACCTTTTTCAGTTTTTTTATATCGATATCCCTTATAAGTTGTTCAGGGTCAAAAAAACCAAGAAAACTTCCAAAGCTATTCTATCCAGTCGCAATTTTAGAAACGGGTAAAGAACCTTCTTATCTCATCGCCGAGGACTTTTCAGGAGATGGAAATATCGATTTGATCTCTACGAACAGCGGCGACGACACTTTATCTTACTTCAAAGGAAAAGGCGACGGTACGTTTAAGGAGCAAATTTCTATTAAATCAGGAGACAATCCAATATGTGTTGGCCACGCGGATTTTAATGGAGATAAACTACCTGATTTAGCCGTCTTGAACTATGGCGATCAAAATATACAAATCTATCTAAATACAGGGGGAGGTAGCTTTAAGAATACTGGAAAATTTCTAACTCCTGGAAAAATTCCTATTAACTTAATAACTACGGATGTCAACTCCGATGGCTTCTCAGATATTGTCGTAACCATGCGTTACCATAAGATAGTCATCTTATTGGGATTGGGAAAAGGCCATTTTGCCGAACCAAAATCTTATCCCGTAAAAGGGCAACCCACTGGTTTGGTGAGCGGGGATTATAATAACGACGGTTTCCCTGATATAGCGGTGGCTTTAGCTGGCTCTGGAAATGTTGGAGTGCAAATTTATTGGGGAAAAGGTAATAATCGTTTCGAAGGCTCAGATGTATTTCGAGGCGGAGGCCAACCTTTAGCTATCGCAAATATCGAAACAAACTCTGATGGTTTAATGGACCTTGTGACAGCCAGTAATTCAACTCATGTAATTGCAGTTTTTGAAAATCAGGGCGATCAAACGTTCAAGAGATTAAAGCCGTTTGCATCTGGAGAATTTCCAAAATTTATTATCGCCGCCGATTTCTCTGGAGATGGGCACGATGACATTGCCGTTTCGAACTCCACGTTTGATACAATTTCATTAGTGCTGGGGAGGGGAGACGGTAGTTTCACCTATCCGCCTATTTATCATGATGTAGACGAGTATCCACAAGGAATGGCTATCGGCGATTTTAATAATGATGGCATGTTAGACCTCGCCACTACTTGCAGAGATAAAATGCTAGTTGACGTTATGCTTAGAAAAAATATGCTCTATCCTAGAGTTGCGGTTAAAAATTAACTATTCAACATTTATTTGATAGACAATTTATTCTAAAGTTAAACTTTAAGGGTATCTCTAGTAATTCCAAGTTTTAGCTTGAAGCGACTCGCAGCCCTTTATTGACAAGGACGGCTAGTGGCCAATCCCTAACTTAAGCTTCCCTTAAATTTTCCTTTCTAAAAAGGAAATGATGAAAGAGCCTCCTCCGCTTCTTAACTCTTCCCAGTCAAAACTGCCGCTGGAATATGGAATATTTGCGGTAATTTTTCTTTTCTTTTTTTTTCTACTAACTCCACTTGGGCTTTTTAACGATTGGATACCGCCTTTAACTCAAAAAGGCTTTTACTCAATCACGGTAATAGATCAAGGTGACGATACAGGTTATTACTCTTTTATAAGATCGGCATTTTTTGACGGAGACTTTGATTTTTTCAACGAAAGAAATTACTCCCATGCGCAAAAAATATTGCCAACGGGTTATGTTTTTAATAATTGGCAAATTGGCCAAGCCATCTTATATTTTCCGTTTTTTTTAATCGGTCATATAGCGGCTAAAGTTTTCAATGGGATGGGAATTCCCGTCTCATTAGACGGTTACAGCTTTCCATATTATATGTCTACCGCTTTAGCCGCTCACGTCTACATGTTTGCAGGACTTTTAATCTTATTCAATATATTAAAAAACCATTATTCAAAAACCATCGCTTTTATTTCAACATTAGGGATTTGGTTGGGCTCTTCGTTAATCTATTACACTTTTATTCGCCAGAGAATGGCGCATGTTCCTGAGTTTTTTAGCGCAATTCTTTTTTTAGGGATTTGGCTAAAAGATCGAAAATCCAATTTTTCTAATTCTCCTATACTAGCGGGAATATTATTAGCTTTTTTAGCGACGATTAGACTAATAAACATTGCTTATATATTTATATATCTTGTTGATTGGTTTCTATTCCACTACAAAAATAAAGGTTTCGTAAATGAAAGAATAGAAAATATAAATTTTTTCCTAAAATTTTCTGGAGTTTTTATTCTAGGCTTTTTGCCACAGCTTTTCATTTGGCAAAAAATTAATGGAGTTCCATTTCCTAAACATATTACGGGGATGGCTAGCGATTCAATTGAAGGCTTTAACTTCCAAAAATATTCAAACCGACTCGTCGATATATTTATAGGCGCAGATTGGGGAATAATTTACTCTATGCCGCTTATGCTATTAGCGGCTTATGGAATAATTTTTTTAAAAAGCTTTATTTCCAATTCAAAACCGGGAATAGTTATTTTCTTTATTTTCCTTTTGGCGATTAGTATCGTTTTTCCCGCTCCAGACGCTTATGGAGAACGTTATCTTTTTCCTGCCATTCCTTTATTAGCTTTTGGACTCGCCAACGTTTTCACTAAGTGTTGGGGCTCTAAAGCTCATCGTTATACTTGTTTGTCCTTTGCTTTTGTGTGCGTTATCTCGCAATATCTAATGTTGGTTCAATATAAAACCTCTTTAAAATACGATAATCCAAAGTTTTCTTTAATCGCGCTAACGGAAATCCCTTCATTAGTTTTTCAACGTTCGGAAGAATTACTAAGATCAACCAACTTTGTGAAGTTATTAACTCTTAAAAACGGCTCGCTTTATGAAAATAATATCGACTTTATTTTTATGGTTGGTTTTCCTTTAACGCAGGTTGCTTTACTATGGGGCGCTATACAAGCGTTAAAGTTTCTTGCTTATTATTCTTTCGATAAGTTAAACGCCAAAAAATTAGTAATATTCAGCGTTTCTGGAATCAGTCTCTTGTTAATCCTAATTCAATTTTTAACGCCCCCAAAACCACAAAGCGAAATAGAGAAAAGAATAAAATATGCCGACTATATGCAAAAGGGGGACTCTGTCGCTAAATCGGGAAATAGGGAACTGGCATTAAGCTTATTTACAAAGGCTCAAATATTATTTCCAGATCAATTACGTCCCTATTATAAAAAAGGGAGGGTATTAATCGCTTTTGGACGTTTAAAAACAGCGGAAATAAATTTTAGAAAAGTGCTTAATGAGGACCCAAACCACCCTGGAACATTATTTTATCTTGGCAATATCATGTTGGATAAAGGAAACTTTTCTAAAGCCGAAAATTATGCGTTAAAAGCGATTCGCATTTATCCAGAAAATTCCCTTTTTTTCGATTTTCTAGGTCGAGTCTATTTTAAAACCAATCGATTTGATCTTGCTGAAACAAATTTTAAAAACGCTATTTCCTTAAAACCAGACTCATGGCAAGCTCACGGCAACTTGGGAATCCTCTATTATTTTTCAAACCAAATAAAGGCGGCGAAATTTCACCTTCAAAAATCGATTGAATATGGAAATTTAAACTCAAGCGTTTTTGAATTAGCTAAAATATTAAAAATTCAAAGTTAAGGGAAGCAGATTTGCCAGGAGCTGGGAGATAGCAAACCCGTAAAAATGCCAATTATTAAAGGTCTTCTTAATTCACAATTTTGAAGTTCATTTTTCCCGCCAAGCGCTACATCCCGTAATCCAATACCTTCCTGAGTCTTCCACCAAACTAATGGAACACCCCAAAGTATTCGAAAGAGTTTCCGCAGTTAAAGCTTCTTTCTTTTTACCTTGCTCAAAAATTTTTCCATTCTTCATGAAAAGAACGTGAGATATATCAGAAATAATTTCTTCTATATGATGGGTAACATAAATCATTTGGGAGCCTAATTTTGCGGCCTGTTGAACGGTCTGTAAAAATATTTCTTTCGAAGGAATGTCTAAACCTGAACAAGGTTCGTCTAAAATTAATAACTCTGGTTCATTGACCAAAGCGCGTGCCAAGAGAACTCGCCGAGCTTCCCCATAGGACATGGAATGAAATCTTTTTTTCGAAAGGTGAGTTATATCGAGATAATCCATCCATTCCATTGCGTTTCGAGTTTGTACATGGCCGGGCTTTTTGTATAAACCAACGCTTGAAAAAAAACCAGAGAGGGCAACTTCTAAACCGGTAGCGTTACGGTAGTAATCTGCTTGATATTCTGCGGAAACCACTCCTATTTTTTTTCTAATTTCTAAAATAGGCCTTAGTTCCCGCCGGTTAAACCAATAAACCGTCCCTCCATGAATCGGAATCAAATCTCCGAAAACGAGTCGAATGAAAGTCGATTTACCCGCCCCGTTGTTTCCAATAATGGCCCAGTTTTCCCCCGGCCTCATTTTCCAAGAAATATTTGAAAGTATTTTTGAACCTTGGATATATGCGGAGGCGTTTTCAATTTCAATAATAAAAGAGTCGAAAGGCATGAAAGCTTTTTTGTATTTAGCTTCAATTATGAATCTATATCAACTTCGGGTCTGGCGTTAACAAATTCTACAACAGGATGATCTGAGTAAAAATGAATTAAGTTTACACATGTAAAATCCTGTTTCATTCGATATATGTTTTTCCAGGGAATTCCCAGTAAATGGCAGAGTATAATACGGTTAACGCCGCCATGAGCCACGATAACGATCATTTCTCCCAAATGCTTGAGAGCCAGAGTCGTAAACTTTGGAATAACTCGATTATGGACTTCTTCGATAGTTTCCCCGCCTTCCACTCTGGAAGCCTCAATATTCTTAAACCGATAATCGATTTCTCCAGGATACTTTTCATTCACTTCATCTATAGTCAAACCTTCCCATTTTCCTACTGAAATCTCACGAAGCTCTTTAAATGGCTCTGGGACAAGACCATGTAGCCCGGCAATTTCCTGGGCTCCTTTATGAGTTCTCCTTAAATCGCTTGAGTAAACGGCCTTTATCGGTTTATTAGACAAAGCCCGCGCGGCTGCCTGGGATTGCTCCAATCCTAATGGCGACAAGCCAGCGTCAAAATGACCGTTAAAACATTTTCTATCCGAGTTTTCAACATGTCCGTGGCGCAATAAGTAAATTGTGCATCCTTTATTTTTTTCCATACCTTGAAGACAAAAAAAAAGACAAGCCTATAAAGGCTTGTCTTTATTATTTGAAGGCTCAAAGACCTTAAATCTGTACCTTAGTGACCGCCAGCTACTTCTCCGCCAGAACTCCATAAGTAAAAGAAATCCAAGCCTTGAACTTCCATCAAGCCAACGTTAATCATAAAGTAATATCCCGCCATTCCGATTAAAGCGATAATAAAATGCATAATGGATTTTGGCGTAATAAATTTTTTCTGCTCTTCCATCATTTCCCCCTATAAACAAAAATTATTTTTTGTCAAAGATTATAAAATTACCGCCATACGGAAGCGAACCAGTAAAAGAACCAGAGACAAAAAATACATGTCCCTATGTAAATCCAAGGTCCAGCTTTTTCTTTAAAGTTGTCCATCTAAAAAGGCCCTCTTAAAAAATTAATTATAAGGTTAATTTATTTATTCTTGACAGAGTCAAATTTTGAATGTTAATTTCTAACCCTCTTTAACACCACGTATTGAGGAACTTATGGCAAGCAAAGACGGGAAAATTTTCGATACTATAGTCTATATTGGCCTTGGCGTCAATTGCTTAACAGCAATTTATTTATTATTAACTTATTTTGAAGTTATATAAAGGGCATATTAAACCATAGGCTTTGAAGGAGGTCAAGCCACAAATCACCAAAATTACAGCATTTATGCCCTTCTAGACTTTCTAAAATCAGGGTATTTTTAGAAAAAAATAAATCTGCTACACGGGTTTGGCTGGATATATAACGTAAAGCATTAAATAAGTGAGGGTACTTGTAACCAATATGAGGATATAAACCACCATTGTACCTCTTCCTAGTACCCTATGCCTTTTTGCTCCGTCGGGCAACCACTTCTCAATAGCTTTTTCTAAGCTGATTACTAAAGCTATTGTCAAAAAAATCAATGCCCAAGCTAAACTGCTTTGCCAGGATGCATGTCTAACAAAAGTTAGAATTATCTGGTTTATTCCCCAAACCGCCAACAAAGTAAGCATTACTTTTTTAAACGTCGTGGAACGAACCTTCAAATCTCCTTCCTTTAAAATATACTTCCCCTCAATCTTGGCCGAGCTCCTAAATCCTTGAATAACCATGTAAAAAGCCAAAATCAGTCCCATTGTTACCAAAAATAAGTGGAGACTCAAAACAGGGACAAAGACACTATTGTAAACTTCTTCAGGACCGCCAAATCCCTCTTTTCCTTCAAGAGCTAATACCCCTAATTGTCGGAAAAAATAATAAACGGTAAAGTAAATGACCATGGAAACCATAGAAATGAACACCAAATTGTGATGTTTGGTTCCCTCGCCTTTTTTGGCTCTAACCCAAGAAACAGTAAATAAAGCGGTAAAAACGACAGCAAGCAAATAGCTTAAATCTGCGCCAACCGTGCCCGCTGTTCCAAAAAAACCAGCCGCACCTAAGAATTCTTTCATAGGTTCCTAACGAAATTCAGCGATCTGAATAAACCGCAAAAAATTATTACAATTGCCGATTTAGCTTACCCTTCTTCCTTACCAAGCAAAAAAGTACCTAGATAAAACTCAACAATGCCCAACAAAGACCAATACAATAAAGGTTCCATCTTCATTTGTGAGAAAAACATAAAAACGACTGCAGTTATTGTCATCAAGCCAACAAATTGCAAAGCCTTTCCAAAAAAATATTTTATAGGACTCATAAATTAGTTTTTTAACGTCGATTTAACTTGTTTGTTTGCGTTTATCAAAGTTGAGATATTTTCTTTACCCAGTTTTTGCATGGTTTCGCGAACCATCATTAAAACCAGTTTACCTTGTAAAGTAAAAATGCCCGGAACATCCGGCGCTTTTTCGCTATATTCTCCATTTTTAGAGGCTTCATATCTCCTTACAAGCTCATCATCGTCAAAAAGATCATTTAAAGAATATTGGTATATAAGCTTTACATAATCTCTTTCTTTTTCCGTATCCTTTTTAGAGTCCCAAATTATATTCTCCATCTCTATGGAAAGAGGTTTACATTTTTCTTGGTTAACAACTTTTTTAATTGAATTGAAATAGCTTTTCATTTCCTTACTACCGTTTAATTCGTCTTCTGGAATCTTGGAGCTTATTTCAAACTCAATATTATTGTCTTTTAAAACCGGTCTCCCAATTTCATACGTAATATTATTGTGGTGAAATCGCCGACCTTTTTTAGGCTTATATTTATCTTGCATCTCTTTAACCAAAAGGTTAAAGCCCTCGCTAGCGAATTGACTGAAAAGAATACCTTTAAGATTAGCCATGAAGTTTCTCCTACCTCAAATATGACAATTTTTTCAAAATATAAAAATGGCGATAACGCCAATAAATTCTTGTCTCAAATAAACGAATTTAGCCTCGAAATAAACAACCCCGAGGCAAGCCGCGGGGTATTTACAAATATTGCTTAATTTTTTGAAATTTCTTAAACGAGTTTTAAAAGATAACGCTAATTTAACGGAGGGTCAAAGCTAAATTTATCATTTTGCCAAATTTTATTAGCTGCAATCTAACTCTCATTTACAAAACCGTTTGTTCCATTACTTTGATATACATATCGAAACTTAATACAACCTGTTTCCCCATTTTCACAATAAAAACTCAGAAACTGTATTTTTGCATATTTTCCTTTTGCAGATTTCAAAGCGTAAACATTTTCTCTAGCTGTCAGCTTATGAGTCAAAAAGTTGTATTTATACCAGCTATTCAATTCTTTGTTTTCCGATTCTGTCTTTTGCCTGGAATCCTCAACAAAACCTTCTCTTTGCACTTTGAGAACGTCATGAAATGGAATTTCGCCTAGGTTTAATACGGCTCCCTGACCAAACTTATTAGTCGCCCCTCCATTAGTAATTACTTTCCCTCTGCGAAACGCCAAATCCCATTCAAGCGAAGTCGGGTCTTTTATATCCACAGCCTTACCTTGCGGCAGGCTGAAATATACCCATTCAGTTTCTGAAGACGCATTCACCGTAGCATACTCCGGCAATAATACATTTTTTGGAAGCCTGATCGTAACAGGCTTAGCTTTCTCTTCTTTTTTTTGAGCAATATCCCCGGTTTGCGGCAGATTAACGCTGGGAGAATTAAAAAATTCGTTAACTTCAATTGCCTTTAAAGGCAACCAAAACATACCGACCAAAAAAATTGAAGCGGTAAGGCTTAAAAGGAACCGCTTTTTCCATTTTTTCTGGTTTGCTAAAGCGATTTCTTCGTTAAAATCGGATACGGGAGGTTGTTGACCTGAAGACTGTGACATGACGCTAAATTAATTTTGGAATCGATCATTATTAAAAGCTTTTAAAACATTGCGCGTCGCCAAGCGGGAAAGCGATTTTTTACTTTTCCATTGCCCTCCGTTTTTAAAAAACTCAAAAAAACCAGGATGTTGCGAAGAAACATATCGGGCAGCCCAAAGAACTTTGCCATTTTTTGCGCTGATCAAGTAGGAGCCAAACTCGATGCCGCTGGCAAGGCTTTTTTGGTTTTTGCCATTCTCATCAACATAAGAATCTCTATATTTTGTAACAGCGCCAACCATAATAGCGTCAACATGATTTGGAGTGATTTTTGAATTAGTCGCAGTAGACTTGACGGGGCTGTCTATATAACTTTCCGCTTGCGACGTTAAAGATGGGTCGCTTAAAACTTTTATTCGAAACCCATCGCTTTCTAATTGATCAGATATAACTGCATATTCGCTATTATTACGCAACTGCTGGTAAATATGACGGGCCACTACTTTACCGGCGCTTTCATCGCGATGCATTAAATTGGTTTTATTCTCAAACTCTTTAACTAAAATTCGACGAACCTTTTTCAATTCGCTGGCTTCAAATACTTTACTCTGAATATAATCAATCGGTTCTTTTTTTATCAATTCCTTATAATAACTTTTAAGATCACCCTTAACGGGTAATTGACCTAAATTATCGGGAAAAGGACTAGGCTCATTAATAGCATCAGAAAGATTCGGGTTGCTCGGATTAATTTTAATGCTTTGAAACGTTTTATAATTTTGCTTATTATTTTCTCGCTTGATGATGCCGTATGCAGAACTCATGCTATTTACGCCTAAATAAGGCCCAAAACCAGGAGATGGATTCCAACCCGCAGCTGGCGGGATATCAGCCTGATAAGTGCGATTCAACGGCTCATCATTAAATGGTTGAATACCTAAGAGAAAAATTACAATCCCTATAAAGAAAAACAATGTACCAGTATTCTTAATTTTTTGTTTAACGTTAAAATGCATGGCGTTTCTTAATTTAAATAATAAATTACCCGTTAGAGTATATTTAATAGTATACCTTACATAGGTCTTTGAATTCAAAAGTATTTAGCGTCTTATAAATTTGAAAACAATTAGGCGAACAAAGAATTATGAACGAAATTCCAAACCGGGCCTTTAATTGGATCGGACCAGAAACACAACCATGGGTGCTAGGTGGGTTAACTCTTCTATCTATTGCCTTTTTTACTTATAAAGTATGGATTAAAGTTAGAGTTTTAACCTCAGCACAATCCGAAAATAGATTTGAAAACCCCGGAAAACGCTTTCTGCATATGCTCTGGATCGCATTTGCCCAAGCTAAATTATTTAAAAAACCTCAGGCAGGTTGGATGCACGCCTTTATTTTTTGGGGTTTTTGTATACTTTTATTTAGAGCGGCTCAGTTTTTTATAATAGGTTTTTTTCCTACAACTCAATTTCCACAGTTAGGGTTTCTTTGGTCCACTTATTTAGCGCTAAAAGATTTTTTTATAGCTTTAATTTTCCTGGCGGTAGGTTTTGCATTCTACAGACGCATTGTTTTAAAACCTGATAGACTGACTTTATCCGCCGAAGGACTGGTCATCCTAGGGCTTATAACCCTTATATTAATTAGCGACATTGTTTTTGACGCCGCCTTCCTAAACGAAAACCCAACAGCGCCTTCATGGGAAATGCCTCTAGGCGCTTCACTATACGCCATTTTCTCTGGAGTTTTCGAAAATACGACTTGGACAAACTTGCACAACCTGTCCTATTGGGTCCATGTTTGCAGTATTTTAATTTTTATAAACATTTTGCCAAACTCAAAACATTTTCACGTTATAGCTTCATTCCCAAATGTATTTTTTGCGAATATCTCCAAAAACGGAAAACCTATCCATAGAATCGACTTCGAAGACGAATCAAGAGAAGAGTTTGGAGTCGTTCGTATTCAAGATTTTTCTTGGAAACGATTACTGGATTTTTATACTTGCACGGAGTGTGGTCGATGCGACTTGGTATGTCCTGCCCTAAATAGTTCAAAACCGCTTTCCCCAAAAGAATTCACTGTGGATCTTAGAAATCATCTAAATGAAATGAGTTCCTCCCTTTTAGATGGCAATCTAAAAGGGATTCCTGCGTTGGCAAACAACGCCATTTCGGACGAAACAATTTGGTCTTGCACAACTTGTGGAGCTTGTGAAGAAGAATGTCCAGTAGAAATTGAATATGTAAATAAAATGATAGACCTGAGAAGAGGCCTAGTCTTGTCTGAGGATCGATTTCCTCAAGAGTTTAACAACGCTTTTAAATCGCTTGAAGTTAACGGCAATCCCTGGGGATTTGGACAAGATAGCAGAATCGATTGGGCGAAAGGATTAGACATTAAAATTTGGGATAAAAATAACCCGTCAGAATATCTCTACTTTGTAGGATGCAACGGTTCATTCGACAATCGCGGCAAAAAAATTTCCACCTCTGTTGTAAAAACTTTAAAAGAAGCTGAAGTAGATTTTTCAATTCTTGGCAATTGTGAAAAGTGTACCGGGGATCCTGCTCGAAGAGCAGGAAACGAATACCTGTTTGAAATGTTAGCTACGGATAATGCTGAATTATTAAAAGAATCAGGCGTCACAAAAATTGTGACGCATTGTCCTCATTGCTTCAACTCTCTAAAAAATGAATATCCAGAATTCGACGCTCAATTTGAGGTAATTCACCACTCAGAACTCATTGATAATCTAATTAACCAAGGAAAAATTAAGATAGAAGAAAGTAAAGATGACATTGTATTCCACGATTCATGCTATTTGGGGCGGCACAATAATATTTACGATTCGCCTAGAAATGCGCTACCCAATAATTTAAATGAAGTGGAAAATAGTCGAGAAAGGGGAACTTGCTGTGGCGCAGGAGGAGCTCGTTTTTTATTAGAAGAAAAAACTGGAACAAGAATGAGTCACAATAGAATTGACGAACTTATGGAAAACAACCCCGATACGATTGCCGTCTCATGCCCTTTTTGTGTCTTGATGCTCGAAGATGGCCTAAAAGCTAAAAAATTGGACAGCAAGATAAAAGTTAAAGATATATCTGAGCTTTTATCTTAAGAGAACCTCTAAAAATTCAGATTTGCCAGGAGCCTCCCGGCCCGTAAACTCAAGGACTATGCGATAACAATCCAATAAAAATGCCAATTATTAGAAGCCCTCTTAAAAATATTAAACTTCCATTAGCTAAATGCAAAACCACTTTTCAATTCTTCTACGGTAGCTTCTCTTACCTCTAGAACCTTTCCCGTGTAATATAACCTCTTCCCAGCAAACGGATGATTACCATCTAAAAAGACTTTATTTCCTTCAATTTTGACTACTCGCATTAACACTTCCCTATCATCGTGTTTAGTTTCAAAAATGGTTCCGATTTCTATTTTTTGACTGCCGCTAGGAAAACTATCTATAGAAAATTCTTTTAACAATGCTATATCAATTTCTCCATAAGCTTCTTCCGGAGAAAACGTCGCTTCAAATTTATCTCCCTTTTGTTTACCTAAGAGTTTTTTTTCTAGGGCAGGAAAAACTTTAGACTTTCCATAAACAAACGTCAAAGGCCCAAACTCCTCAGAACTATCCAAAAGGTTTCCTTCTTCGTCAGCCAAAAAGAAATGAATGGTCGCTACGCGACCTGGCGCAATCTCCATAAACCTAAAACTCTTTTTACTTTTTAAGATAGATTTTTTATCCAACGAAGGTTAGGCTAGCTTCCTAATTAAGTCAATATTTAGAAAAACGTTAATAATTTGTACGGCATTTTTCCCGACAACGCTATTTCTAATCAATGCAATTCAAATACTAAGGCTAATAATATATTGGAATAAGTCTATGGCTAAAGTTATTTTTGCTTCAGATAAAATCACCTTCGAAACAACTGACGGCTCTGAAATTTGTTTTATCGCAGATAGTGCAAAAGCAAGCCTTCCCTTTGATTGTTATGAAGGAGTTTGCGAAACGTGCCGAGTATTAGTAGAAGAGGGAGCTGAAAATTTGAGTGAAGTTAACGAACAGGAGAAATACACCTTGGGCGAAGAAAAAATCGCCCAAGGCTATCGACTTGGGTGTCAAATCAAAATTAAATCTGGTAACGTGATTCTTAGAAACGGTTGGGATTAGAAACCCAACCGTTTGAAGGGATACAAAATCGGGCGCTGAATTAAATTTATTTTTAACTTTACAGGAGGTATTTTTGATTTGAACTGGTGGGAAAGCTTCAAGTTTTGACTTAAGCCATTGATTACCTCTTTTTAGCTTTCGCCTTAGCTTTAGTTTTAGCTTTCGCCTTAGGTTTAGCTTTCGCCTTAGCTTTGGCTTTAGTTTTTGCCTTTGCCTTGGGCTTAGCTTTAGTTTTAGCTTTTGCTTTGGTTTTTACCTTAGCTTTAGTCTTAGCCTTTGCTTTGGTTTTTACCTTAGCTTTAGTCTTAGCCTTTGCTTTGGTTTTAGTTTTAGCCTTGGCTGGAGCTTTTGATTTAGCTTTGGCCTTAGCTTTGGTTTTAGATTTTGCTTTTGTCTTGGTTGCCATCAAGATCTCCTTTCAAAAAAACTGGTTTTTTCAGCGCCCAATTTTTTAGTTCATTTTATGCGATAGTTGCTTATTGTCAAGAAAATAATAGTCATTAAAAACCATATACGCGCAAAAAAAAAACAACCAAAACAAGATGATCTGAATTCGGATATAGAAAGACCGTAACACATCTAAAGATCCCTTGAAATAAAGGCCTGACACGGATTATAATTTTTTATTTCAATATACTATATCCGAACTATCCCAATAAGAATATTTTATTTTTTTTTATTTTTTTTGTTTTTAGAGGCCTCAGAATGACAATTAAAGTCGAAAAAATACCAGGTTTAACAAAATTCAATAAACTGATTCACGGGATAAGCCCGAGGTTTTACTTGACTGAGAACAAAACCAAATTGGAATTAAACTTAAACCCAAAGGCAAATGATTGGCGTCGGCGCTCCCTTTGGAAACATTTTCTTTCGACTTTAGAAGCGTCCAAACAAGAACCTTTTTTTTTAAATCAAGTTCATGGAGACCAAATCTATTGCCTTAATGAAACTGATCGACATCTTACAGGAGGCGTTTTAATTGGCGACGCGATCATTACAAATATTCCCAATAAGAGCATAGCAATATTTACCGCCGATTGCCTTCCCGTTATTATTTATGACGCCTATCTTCAAATCATTGGAGTCGTCCACGCGGGCAGAAAAGGAACTTCCTTAAAAATAGTAGGTAAAACTATTTGTAGAATGGTTGAAAATTTTAATAGCAAACCCAAAAATATTGTAATTGGCTTTGGACCTGGGGCAGGGGGATGCTGTTATGAAGTTGGCTATGAATGTTTGGAGTCGTTTTGTCACTCTTACTTATCAATTGAACGGTTTGCGTTTGAGAAAGAAAATAAAAAATATATGCTAGATTTAAAAATGGCAAATCGCTTAAACGCTTTGGACGAAGGAATCTTGGAAGAAAATATCTTTGATTGCGATGTTTGTACGATTTGTAATAATGATCTATTCTTTTCTCATCGTAAAAAAGACACTGGAAGAACAATGACTATCGCCATGTTGGCGTCTTAGAAAATATTAAGAAACTTTTGATGAATAACTTACTTTCTCTACCCGCTTTAGCTTTTCACGAGCTAACCTTATTTGAAAATAGTTCTTTAAATAGGAGTCCAATATCTTATAAACAATCTGTTTTAGCTAAAGCGTTTTACCCTCTAGTTGGATTAATTTCAGGAACCGTACTATTTCTTATACACAAATCTATCGATTCAGTATTACCTGAAAATATTGCCGATCTATTCATCATAGTGGGAATGGCTTTTTTTTCTAATGGCAAGCATCTTGTAGGATTGACTTTAACCCTACAAAAACTTTTTACATGGAAGCCAACCCAATCTTCTTGGAAATTTTTAGAGAGACTATTTAAAACTCCCCCTTCAGTTGGAATAACGATTATCATAGTTCTTTGGCTATGGATTTATGGCCTTTCATTAGCCCCTTTCAATTTTAAAAATCAAATTATTTTGATTATTCCTGTCGTTTGCAATTGGGGCATAGTCTTATTAAATTTTGACAACACGTGGAAATCCATTAAAAAAAGCAAACCTGAAAATGACAACACAGTTTCCAAAAAAGAAAGCCTTTCTGCATTAGCCTTAGCTTTTGCTTTGACTTTTGCAAGTTTTGGTTTTCTTCTAAAATTGAATGGAATCTTAATTCTACTTATAATAACTTTATTTATAATGCTATTTATAAAAGCAACTTCGAGCCAAAGGCGCGATTTGGGCGAACCCGCTTTGAGCGTTATTCATGAGTTCTCCGGTATAATTTTTCTCTTTTTGGCACGCTACATTCTTTAACCGATTATTTTGTATAACTAGCTATAATATGAATCCTATTCAGTCAAATTCCGACAAAGAAACGAGCCAGATATTTTTTGATCCTGATTGGATGGAAAATGATCCTCAAAAAGCGGAAGCGGCTTTAAAAAAGCTGACGATAAATGAGCAAGCGCTATATTTATCGCGACTAAACGGCAAACAAAAAATTAAGTTTCTATATTTATCCTCAAAATCCGAACAACTCGTTCAAAGTATGTCTCCGGAAGAAGTCTATTTCATGGTAAAAGAAAATGGAGAATCCGACTCAACTCCAATTCTATCTGTAATTACTAGCGAACAATTACAATATTTTTTTGATTTAGAATGGTGGAAAAGAGATAGGTTTTTGCCGCAAAGAGCATTGGATTGGGTTTTAATAATGAGCCAATCCAATCCCAAAAAGTTATTGGATTGGTTTTTACAGGAAGAAATAAATCAAGTCGTCACTTTATTAAAAAGCTTAGTCCTGGTTTATAAAAACGACGAAATGACAGATTCATATACAGGCGTAGCAGGCTTAAAACATTATAGCCCCGATGGAGTTTACGATTTTTTCTTTCTCGATTCTAAAGCTTTCGATCCACTAAAACCTATTTTAAAACTATTGCGAGACCAATATCCTGAATCATTCTTTGCCATTATAGAAGCGTCTATTTGGTATCAAAAAGAATCAACGGAAGAAAACGCCTACCGTTGGCGGACCTCAAGGACTTCTTTAAGAGGAATTCCCGATTTTGAAGAAGCGCTAGAAATATATAGTCGATTAGATCCAGAAGCTATCAAAGAAGCCCCCGTTTCCGAAGACGATTTTTTTGAGGACTCTCCACCCATTCCCCCTTCATATATTATTTCAAGCGCCAACCCAAAAAGCTTTTTTTCTCAATGCTGGTCGCTTTTAAAGAACGAAAACCGCAAAAAAATAATTCACTGGGAATTGGTTTATCTGGCTAATAAATTAATGGTCGCCGATAATTTAGACCCCGCAAAACTTGAAAATCATAAAAAAGTTATTGCCAAATCGTTAGGATTTGTAAACCTTGGACTTGAAATTTCAGCTCAAGAAAGCGTTCAAAAGGGCTCAGCTATCTTAGAACGAACTTGGATTCAACCTATTTTTCAAGTTGGATATGGACACTTAATCAATCTAAAAAAAGAAGCGATAGAGTTGCTGAAAGACGAAGGAATTTTATTAGATCGTATAATCGACGATAAAGATAAAGACATATTATCCGCTTTAACAGTTCTTCCAATACCAATGACCAAAATGAATGGAAACAACTATGAAAACCTGTTAAAGGACTTTGGGTCTTTAGATGAAGTCAAAAAAACATTAAAATTTCTTAAAAGACTTAAATTTTTTAAGCGCTTTGCAAAGCAATGCTTAGAATTATCCGATAAAGTTTTTAAACAAATTTTTCAAGCGATTGAAATTGAAAGCAAAGTTGAAACAGTATCTTTGCCCTCCTTAATCGCAACGGCCTTAGCCAGATTTGTTTTATTTCAAAAGATCAGTTGCGAACCTCTATCAAAATCAGCGGGGGAATCTTTTCTTAAGTTAATATTTATTCCCAAGGTTCCATCAATTCAAGGCGAACCTCAGCAAGTTTGCGACGACGAAACCGTTGGGAACTTTTATGTTGCGTTATTGGATCGCCCATTAGCTTGGACAGAAGACGATAGAGAATTTTTAGGAGACCTATTAGCTCAAACAATCCAAGAACTAGAAAGTCAATTTGGAATGATCAATCTTGAAAAACCAATACATTGGAAATACGTTAATATTCTTATTACCCAATTAAACCTAAAATCGGAATTGATGAATTAAGGAAACCTCTAAAAATTCAGATTTGCCAGAAGCTTGGCCCTTAAACTCAAGGGCTAGGCGATAGCAAACCGGTAAAAATGCCAATTATTAGAGATCCTCTTAAATCGATTTTAAGACTGGCGAGAAAATTGGCCGCATAATTAAAAAAATATTTAAAATTTATTAAAAAAATAGTAGTATTCCCACTTCCGTTGAAAAAACGAAAAATTATATTAATTTTTGCTGTCACACATAGAGGAAATGATGGCCGAAGAAGTAAAATCCGAACAAGAACAAAAAAAAACTACTCCTGTTTCTGTTGAGGAACCAGGTTTACTGGATAACTTTGGAACTTTTCCCGTCTGGATGTTAAAAATCATTCAGCTAATCACCCCCAGTTCTTTAATTTCGAAGACCCCGCCTGAGAAAAAGAAATACCGACTTTAAGGGCGCCTCGAAATAATCCGGCGTTAATAAAAAATCGTTTGAGGTGCAGAACTTCTAAACGTCTTAATTGTTGCGGTGAAGGCTCCATAAGAATCTCAGATCGCCCTACTAAAGTTTTTAAATTAAACATCGAAAACCTGAGCTTTAAAACTAAAGACAGACAATAAAAAAGGCTTACCTAAATTATGCACCCTATTAAAAGAGCACTAATAAGCGTTTCTGATAAAACTGGCATTACCAAATTCGCTCGCGCGTTAAGCGATTTGGGAATAGAAATTTTTTCCACAGGCGGCACTGCTCGTTTATTAAAAGAAGAAGGTATTCCGGTGACTATGGTATCGGATTATACAGGCTTCCCAGAAATAATGGACGGACGGGTTAAAACCCTACATCCTAAAGTGCATGGGGGAATTTTAGCGAAACGAGACAACTCAGAGCACAAGCAGGCTATGGACGCAAATGGTATCAAATCCATAGATTTAGTCGCTATCAATCTGTATCCTTTTGAACAAACAGTCGCCAAAGAAGGCTGCACATTAGAAGACGCCATTGAAAACATAGATATTGGGGGACCGGCAATGGTTAGAGCCTCTTCTAAAAATTTTGCTTATGTGACGATAGTAGTTAATCCAAGCGACTATAAAATAGTTCTGGAAGAAATGAAATCAAACGACAATGAAGTGTCATTTGAGACGCGAAAACGCTTGAGCCGAGACGCATTTTCTCATACTGCCAGATACGACGGACTCATTGCAGAATACCTATCCCGACAATTAGAGGACAAACCAAAATTTACTCCAAAATTCCAAAAAACTTATGAATTAATACAGGAACTACGATATGGAGAAAACCCTCACCAAGAAGCCTCTTTCTATCGTGAAGTTGGAGCTAAGGAATCTGATATAGTTTCCGCCAAACAACTTCAAGGCAAAGAGCTTTCATTTAATAATATCGTCGACGTCGAAGCCGCATGGCAACTGGTTACAGATTTTGAAGAAGGAGCCGTTGCAATTATTAAGCATACTAACCCTTGCGGGGCCGCTTGTGGAGACAATCAACTAGAAACATTTATTAAAGCTAGAGAAACCGACCCTGTATCTGCTTTTGGTGGTATCCTCGGTTTTAATAGAACAGTAACCGCAAGCACAGCCGAAGAAATTATAAAAAATTTCGTCGAAGCGGTAATCGCTCCTGGTTTTGAACCAAAAGCTTTAGAACTATTTGCTGCTAAAAAAAATATTCGATTAATGGAATTACCTTTACCCAGTCAATATACATGTTCTCGCCTAGATATTAAAAAAGTGACCGGCGGCGTTCTTCTTCAAGACGAAGATTCGATTAATCTTGCCCCAGAAAAAATCAAAGTAGCAGGCGAAATAGAACCAACCGAAGCCCAAATGCAAGATCTCAAGTTCGCTTGGACGATAGCAAAACACGTAAAATCAAACGCTATCGTCTATGCAAAAAACTTAGAAACTGTAGGAGTTGGAGCTGGACAAATGAGTCGCGTTGACTCGGCAAGATTAGCGGTCGAAAAAGCTAATAAACCTGTTGAAGGATGCGTAATGGCATCAGACGCCTTTTTTCCTTTCCGCGACTCTATCGATACAGCAAATAAGGCGGGAATATCAGCCATTATCCAACCTGGCGGTTCCATACGGGACGAGGAAGTGATCCAAGCGGCTAACGAAAATAAAATCCCCATGGTTTTTACTGGCATTCGACATTTCAAGCATTAAACCCATTAGTCTGAAAACCTAGCCAAGGTCTAAATTTGATTACGCGTTGGATTTCCCTCTTGTCCAACGCTTGATTTGCTTCTCTCGCTATTCCTTGAAAATAACTTCTTAACTAAAGTTTTAGTTAACTTTCTTATTTAAATATCCGAAAATAATATAAAAACCTAATTTATTACAGAGGCGTGTTTTTATTTTTCGGTAAATTATGGACTTTTTACTAAAGTTATTAGTTCGACTTCTTTTATTGACGATTTTTATTACGTCTATTGGAGGTTTTGTCGCTTGGAAATATAAAATTGAACCCAAATTAGCCGAACTAAAGGAAAAAGATACTGTTAGGTATTTTGAAATGGTCAAAGAGGCAAAAGCGTTGCACTTGCCAAGAGCGCAGAAATTGTTTTTTGAGTTAGACGCTATGACGCCAACTCAAGTAGCTATATTAAATTACAATAAATTCAACGCACGTTGGCAACAGGACCCTGAGTTTCGTCAAGAGATTCTAAAAGAACAGGAAATCATTCGCGAACTACATAAAGAAATTATGTCTCATGTTTACAAAGGTGAAAAAGAAACTATCAATTCTTTTGAGCAACCAGAGATTTGGGTGCTAAAAGAATGGGGGAAAATGAGTCCTTGGAAAAAAGGGTTAGTATTGAGAGAAAAGTGCTTTGATTATTTAAACCAAGAAAACATAAAAAATAAGGAAAGAAACGGAAGTTTAAATCTTACTCGGTTTGACGGTTTGCGAGAAAACTTAAAAAGAAAACAAGCCTCATCAGAGCTATGCGAAAAGTGGGTTCCTGTTGGACAAAAAGAAGAACTTGTGGAACAAGGACTGCAAAATTTAAAAATGAAAATGAGTTACCTTAGCTATACTTCTATTTTGGAGGAACTTGGAATTCCAGAAAAAAAAGTATTTAACTTTTCCACACAATTTAAGAGGTTAGTCGGCGACTTTATCGATTCTTAAGAAAAGTTACGCTTATACTTCACAAGATATTTTTAACAATAACAGCCTAAGGTTCTCGATTTGTGGTTTGCGTTTGTTGGATTCCTTGAATTGCCGTCATTAGTTGCTTAATCTCATTGTTAGTCTTTATTTCGGGAGCTCTTGTAACTCCACCATCCTCAGTATGAGATACCAATCTGCGCAACGGTTTGACCACTAAATTATAAGTATACATTCCTCCCATAATCGAAACGATAGCGCCAACCACCGCTAACCAAATAACATCCCTACGAATTTTTTCAGAAGCCAGCATAACTCGCATTTTCATTAAATTAAATTGTTCAACGGAAAGAGTCTCTACATTCATTTGGGAGGTAATTCGGTCCATTTGTGTCAATTCAATATTCAGAAAAAACGCCATATACGCTATAAAAGATACAGCCACAAAATATCCCGTCATCAATAACGTAGAAATAGTTTTTCTTTCGCCCGGTCGTTCTTCCCGGAAAATTCGATTTTGACTCATAATAAATTTTCGGTCATTCTTTTAAACCGGTCAGCCAATACTGGGTTATTCCGGGAATCTTCATATTTGGTTAATTGTTTTACCAACAACCGATACCGTTGCCGAGCCGAAGGATGTGTGCTTAAGATTGTAGAACGTTGCAATTCTTGAGAATTACCAAGAATCTTTAAGAAGTCTTTCAATCCTGTTGGATAGTATCCCGCGCGAACGGCATATTCAAGTCCCATTCGATCCGCCTCAAATTCTAAATCTTTATCTAACCCATGAGTAAAAAGTAAATCAGAAACTTGATCAATAAGTTGGCTAAATTGGGCGGGATCTTTTTCCATCACCGACATAGTTAAAGCCCCAATCCCTTGCAACTGTTTGCTTCTTTGAATTGTACCTAGAGCGTGTTTGTGAGTTATATGAGCTATTTCATGCCCTAATACTCCAGCTAACTGCGCTTCATTCTGCACCATCCTCAACAATCCAATACTTACAAAAACATAACCACCTGGAGTTGCAAAGGCGTTAGGGGCTTCTGAATTAACAATCGCAAAATAGTAATCAATATCGGGCCTATCCGAAACACGAGCGACAGCTTGACCTACAAGATTGACATATCTTAAAAGTTTTGGATCGTTATAAGGACCTTCAAACCGATTAAACACTTCAACAGCTAGTGAAGAGCCTATAGTCTTCTCTTCTTCATACTCAATTGGCTGCAAAGCTTTATAGGTATTAAGAGATTGACGGGCAATATTAGCTGTCTTCTTATCAATCAAGCCAAAGGATTCGCCAACTCCCAGTAATCCCCCATTTTCGGCTGCCCCAGTAGATCCAATACCTGGAGTGCTCACATTCCCTATACTGTTTGGAACTGCTTTATCAACTTGGTTTGAAACCGCCCCTTTAGGATCCTCTATAACTTTTTGGGTTTGGTCAACCGCATCCTTGGTTCTTTGAACCTCTTTTGTTTTTTCATCAAGTTTATCTAAAAAGTTTCCCAGATTAAAAGCATGTGATTGAACAATGAATAAACCCGAAATAGCAATTGCAGTTATGGTCAACAAACCTCTTTTCATTTATTTTGCGCCTTTTAATTATGTTAAGTAATTGATTGACTAAGGACCGTACTCTCCTAATCGACCCTCTTGGAGAAATTTTTCGAGCTCTGCCGAATTTATTTTATAAGCCTCCATGTTATCAACGGCTTGTATATTTTGAGTGGATATTCCTTTACTTTTAGCATAATTTTCAGAAACAGGACTGAGACCTCGAATACTTGACGCCGAAGTAGATTCGTTTGCGCTCATTTGACTACCTGCTAAAACATCTGCAAAACCGCCTCCTCCCCCTCCACTTCCAGCAGGCGCTTTTTGGGAAAGTTTAAACTTAAAAATCCAACCTTTTTGACCATTCTGTAAGCCAACTTTAAAAAATCTCTTAGACTTAACAATAACCGTCACAGGAGTTCCTTTTTCCAAAAGCGCCAAGACAGACGCTTTTACATTATCCGAAGAGCGCAACTTTGTTTTTGAACTTTTCACATACAATGTTTCTGCAAAGCCAAGCGATGAAAAACTTAAAAAAAAGAAAAACAAACTAGAAACAAAAAGTAAAAATGAATTTTGAAAACGTCGCATAAACTCCCTATTTGCGTGAAAATAAACATATGTTTTGGCAATAAAAGCTTCTCCCAATCCCCAAAAAAGGTCAACCTTTTTTTCCAATTCAACGTATCAATTAATAACATCTTACTATTTCCTAATTATTCCATAGACATATGGAATTCAATTTAGCTCTAACTAAACTTTTTTATTTAAAATCCCATATTTATGAATTTATTTGCAAAAATCTATATAAATGAAAAAAATAAAAGCGTTAATAGGCATAGAAACTTAGACATTATTTATTGAAAATTCGCGACAAATCTTTTGACTTTGAGAATTATCCTATTTAAAATAAGAAAATACTTAAAATTAGGGTCTATTTTTAGTTTTTTACTTTTTTTAAGAAATTTATCAAAAAAAAATTTCAAATAAACTGGCAATCTATTTACAGGGAAAGTATATTTTATTATTGAGTCAAATAATAATTCTTAAGTTCGATTAACATCTAACAAATATTCCAAAAATTTTGACATAACGAAACACATGAGTTAGTAAAAAGCTTTTTTGATGTAGGAAAAATAGTTTGAGAAGTAAATCATAAACCTTCGCGATTGGGGGGAAACTCAAATGGCAAAAAAATCTCTCAACAAGTATTTTTCTTCAGTTTTGGTTATCAGTTTTATTTTATCCTTAGTACTTACCGGAACCGCAAACGCCCTATCCGACGACGAAAAAAAAGAAATCGGCTTAGAAGTTACTAAGATTTATAGAGCGGCCCGCGGTGTAATAGCCAAAAACCAAAAACTTATAAACGATGCGAGCAAAGGCGATAAAGGCTTGAGCGCCGACGCAGTTATAGATGGAGCGAAGGCTAATTATAAAGCGGCTTCAGGCAAGGATCTAGTAATGGCCGACGCGTCAACTCCAAAAGGTCAAATGCAAATCGCTATGGTTGATGCCGTCAAAAACGTAATGGATCAAGCGCAAGGCCTTATCAATGAAAAAGGAAAAGGCTTTAAGGGATTTCTTCCAGCAATTTTCGCCAAACAAGTAGCCGATCAATTCAATAAACTCACTTCAGGAAAAGCATATATTAAGTTAACGGCTCCAAAAAGTTATGTACGCAATCGAGCTAACCGTCCTGACAAATGGGAACACGAAGTTATTGAAAAACAATTTAAGAGCGCTGGTTATCCCAAAGATAAAGTCCATACCGCCAACGCCAAACATAAGGGTAAAGACGCCTTTCGTTTGATTTTACCTGAATACTATAAACAAGCCTGTTTAAATTGCCACGGCGAACCTAAAGGCTCCAAAGATATTACCGGCGGCAAAAAAGAGGGCGGTAAATTAGGCGAACTCGGAGGAGCTATAAGCTTTGCGCTCTATAACTAAAATTCCGAATCTTTTGATTTTAAGAGGAGTTTATTGTGGGTATTAAATTAAATATAGGGGGGAAATTACTATCTCTCAACGGTTTGATCATTTTATTGCTCGCAGGTTCCCTTTTATATATCTACTTTGAACTAAATAATGGCACTCATAAAATCGAAGAGCAAAGCGCAGCTTTGGAACGGATGGAAACCATTTCATCCGTTGCCAAAAGCTTCTCTGAGTTACGATATTGGTTAGTCGACTTATCTTTAAGTTGGCAAAATGAATCTGAGGATAAAGCTAACGTAGCAAAAGCAAAGTTAGAAAAACTCCTTAAGAAGATTGAAAAATCAGATCCTAAACTGGTTAAATTCATTCAAACCAATTCGCAAAAGTTTTTCGATCTTATGATGGAATCTGTCGACGCCTATGTTGACGAAAATCGTGTTTTAGGCAACTCTCAAGTAACAGAAGGACGCAGAATTTCCGATGAAATAGACCAAAGATTGACAAAAATTATCAAGACATCGAAAATTGAAGCGCAAAAAGCGGGAAAAAAGGTAATCGATGGAAACATTATGATGCGCAATTTGGCTCTCATCTTAATTATTTCCGCTACTTTAATTGGCATAATTTTAACCGTATTATTTTCGCGCTCCATTACTGGTCCTTTACATGCAATCATACGTTCTATGGAAGGGATAGCTTCGGGAAATCTCAGGCAAAAAAGGCTGGAGATTAGGTCTTCAGACGAAATTGGGTCTCTTTCACAAACCTACAATTCTATGCTTGTCTCAATGCAGGGTATTGAAGCTCAAGCTGAGGATATTGCAAACGGAGAATTGGATAAATCTTACAATTTGAAAGGAGATTTAGCGGAAGCTTTTAAAAAGATGACAGCTCAGTTGAAAGAAAAAAAGAAAAGCGATGAAAGAGAAAAACAGCAGGCTATCGATCTGAAAGAAAAAGTCGATAGTATGTTAGAAGTCGTTATGAGCGCATCTAATGGAGATCTTACCAAAGAGATTACCGTTAACGGTTCAGACGCTATTGGGAAAATGGGATCAGGGCTTAGTCAGTTTCTTAATAGCCTTCGAAGCGTTATTGGACAAATTGGTAGAAACGCAGAAACATTATCGACTTCCTCAGGAAAACTTATGGAAGTAAGCGAATTAATGGCAAGTAGTTCTCAAGAAACATCGTCTCAAGCTGGCGTAGTCTCTTCGGCTTCCGATCAGGTAAATTCTAACGTACGTTCTGTGGTCACTGGAGCGGAAGAGATGGCGGTAAGCATTAAAGAAATTGCGCAAAACTCTAACCAAGCTGCGCAAGTCGCTTCTTCCGCTGTTAAGCTTGCGGAAAAAACTACTGCTTCAGTTTCCAAACTGGGTGAAAGCAGCGAAGAAATTGGGCAAGTCTTAAAAGTTATTACCTCAATTGCAGAACAAACCAATCTCCTGGCATTGAATGCGACAATTGAAGCTGCGCGCGCGGGAGAAGCGGGTAAAGGATTTGCGGTAGTGGCAAACGAGGTAAAAGATTTAGCCAAAGAAACCGCAAAAGCTACGGAAGATATCAGCAATAAGATTGAAGCGATTCAAAATGATACTCAAAGCGCAATTGAGGCGATTACTGAAATAAGCGATGTCATTAATAATATTCACGACATTTCCAACACCATCGCAAGCGCTGTAGAAGAACAAACTGCGACTACGGCAGAAATGAATCGCGGAATGTCCCAAGCTTCCAATGGCGTCCAGGAAATTAGCGACAATATCACCGGAGTCGCTCAAGCGGCGGAAAATTCAACGCAAGGCGCAACGGATACTCAAGTTGCAGCTAGCGAATTATCCACATTAGCAAGTGAATTGCAACAAATAGTCAATCGATTTAAAACATAAAGAGTTATTATTTTAACGATTTAGGTTTTAGCTATATTTTAAAAATTGAATTACCGCCCCATTCAAATATTATTTTATTGATGGGGCGGTTTTATTTTGAAACAAAATAGAACTAAAATAAAAACTTTAAAAGCTTGCAAGTTATTTGACTTTGATTATGTTTGATATCATTAAATAAAAATATAAACTTTAAATGTCGGGATGTAGCGCAGTCTGGCTAGCGTACCTCGTTCGGGACGAGGGGGTCGGAGGTTCGAATCCTCTCATCCCGACCAATTTTATTCGCTAATAATTTGGCTCTCTATTTCTTTTTAGCTGGGCAAACAAAAAATCCTTGATTTGAAATAATTTAATACCGATAATAGAATCATATCAAAGGTAAACCAATAAACTCTTTTCATTTACAGCTGATTGTTAAATGCCTAGCGATTTAAGGGGGATTGAAAATGGCAGCTTCAAATAAGGTTAAAGTTTTATTTCTTACAGTTCTTTTTTTGATCTTTAATAGCGCAAACTCATTTGCCGAAAGAGCAATTGCTTCGGGAGATGGCGTTTCATCAAATTCAAACTCTTCTTCGAAATGGATTCAATTAGCGGATGCGGAAATTGGTAAAGTTGAGAGCTTCATTTTTAATCGGGATAAAAACCCACAATCTAGCTCTCAACGTATGACATGGGAAGGAATTTTACCTACAGATTCTCCCGAAAAAACCTCTTGCAAAAAAGAATGTCTGGCCAACTATGGACAAGGCAGCGCCGTTACATCGTGTGATGATAAAGCTTGGAATAATTGTATGGCTTATATGGATTGGGGATTTTTGCATTTGCATAGAGAATGTAAAGGAGGCCACGAAGCCGAATGTAAAGCTTGCTGGAAAAAACATACACAATCTTGTTACGACAAAGCGTTTAAAAATTGCTTAAGTTATTGTAAATAATATAATTAATATATTTAACCACTTAAAAGGCCTGGAGATATAATCTCCAGGCCTTTTTTATTTTCAACGTATGACGATGGAACATTTTTTGTATCGCCCACTAACCAATAACGACGAACCATTTTTATGGGAAATGCTATTCGAAGCGGCTCATATGGAAGAATCTGGAGAAACTATTGAAAACGCCAAATCAAACTCAACTTTATCCCTATATGTCGATGGTTTTGGAAATAAATCAAATGACATTGGTTTTTTAGCGTTTAATAAAACCACAAAAGAAAAAATTGGAGCGGCTTGGATACGGTATCTTATTAACAATTCAAAAGGATATTCGTTTATAGATAACGAAACCGCAGAACTTGCAATGGCTACCGCCAAAAACTATAGAAACAAAGGAATTGGCTCTCAACTTCTCCATCTATTAATAGAAGCGGCCAAAAAAGAGATTAAGGCCATAGGATTAAGCGTTCGTGATTCTAATCCCGCGTTAAGGCTTTATAAGCGTTTCGGTTTTAAGATCATAGACCAAGGCAAGATTATTAACAGAGTTGGAGGAACTTCCTATTTAATGAAATTAAAATTATAAAATTCTAGATTCAGTTTCACTGTTTAAACTTTATCTATCTTCTCACCTCATAAGCCTGAATTCCATAAAACTTCATCAAACTTCCCATCATGGGACTATTAATTCCTTCATCAAATGCTATTTTGATATGATGAATGGCTTCGTCATAACGTTTTAAATTGGTAAGCAATATAGCAAAATTTAAATGGGCCATTCCAAATTTAGGATTTAAAACAATAACCTTTCTAAAAAAATCTTCTGATTCTTTATATCGTTTAAGGCTATTTAGCAAAATAGCGAAATTTAAATAAGCCATTTCAAAGTTAGGATCCAGAGAAATAGCTCGATTAAAAAATCGTTCTGATTCTTCAACTTTTTTCTGCATTGCAAGCAGTTGAGCTAAAGCCTGGTAAGGCTTTGGATTCATCGGGTTGTCTCGAATAGATGAACGTAACAACTCCTCAGCCTGTACTAATTTTCCAAGTTTTTCTAAATTTTTGGCTAAATTAAATTTACTTACTTGATGCTGAGGATTTAAACTCAAAACTTCTTCATAATACTTATTAGCGCCTTCAATATCTCCATTTGTATTTAAGGCCAATGCTAGATTAAACCTCGCTATCCAAAGACCGGGAACGGATTCAGCGGCTTTTTTCAAAAAAGAAATTGCAGCGCTAGCGTTTCCATTTGCTTCAGCCTTTTTTGCTTGTTCTTTTAACTCCAAGTAATTCTGTCTTGCTTCGATCTCCGCTTTAGCTTTCTCAGGCCCAGAAGCAATTAATATTAAATTTAAAACAAAAATTATTAAAATTCCGAAAACGCATAATTGTTTGAGCTTCTCACTTTTAGCTTTCTCAAAATAGGCCTTCACTCTATAAAAAACTTTATAGCTCACAATAGCAAAAGCTAATTGAAACAATGGATAAAAAACAAAATATGAAAGCTCTTTATATGTCCAGTTAAAACTTACGTCTAAAGATAATAGTTTAAATATATTAGTTGATCGTAATAACAATTCTGATCGTTCTGAGATTATTATCGGTAAATTTAACAACGCGTTAAGGGTAAGCTTTGGATCTTGAAATGGGAGAACGATCTTGTACTGAATTAATATCAAATATTGTATGGCCACAAAAACAGAGCACAAAATAATTATTGGCAAACGAGTAAAACGGTATCCAAAAGCTTCGCTAATCACATATCCTACTCCCAAACCAATTAAAGGATATATTGGAATTAGATGCCTAAATTGATAAGAAACTAAATTGTTTATAAATTGAACAGTTAAAAAAACGTAAGCCAAAATTGTTAAAAAAATGGGAATACGCAAACCATCTATTTTTTTAAAGAATATAACGCCAATAACGCCCATAACTAAAATTGGCGATGAAAAAACAATACCCCATTTGTTTCCCAAAAAGAACGTAACGAAATTTTCAAAATATCCTATAGTGAAAAATGGCGTCGAAGAGTCTTTACTCAAGTTTAGGTGATAAACAGGTAAAGGAATCCCATCAATTATTTTCCAAGAAACCAACTGAATAGAAAGAAAAATAAAACAAAATAGAAAAAAACAAACTAAACTCTTAATTGGCAACCTTTTAAAATCAAAACGTCGAATAATGAACAACTGATCCACTATATAAAGTATTACCAAACCAATCCCTATTATTCTGACCGAACCTAAAAAACCTAAAACGCTTCCCAATAACGCGTGTTTCCAAATATTTGACGATTCTCGATTATTTAACCATAACAAAATGAAAAGGCTTGCCAAAAAAAACTCAACCGTATGGGCCATACGTTGGCGAATAAAAGTGTAATACACCAATGGAGAAGCCATCCAAACCGTTAACGTTGTAAATAAAGATACAGCTTCGCTAAAATATTTTCTGTAAATTTGAAAAGTAATCAAAAGGCCTAAAAAAATATAGGTTTGTGAGGCTAAAGCGGTCGACAAGTGGTATGGGAAGGAATAACCATCAAGAGAGATTTCGTTTCCCAGACCGTTTAATATTAACGCTCCTAAATGACCTAAGATAAAAAATGGAAGAATTAAAAAACTTTGTCCGACTTGCCAATTATTAAAAACATATCCTGTCGGATTAAAACGTTCTAAATGAGAATAGAAACGTTCGTTATAAAAATCGAGATCTTTATCAAAAAACAAAGACCTCAAATAGACATAGTAACCAGAATCATCCCCCGAATCGATTTGGCTAACAGAATAAAAACCTGTATGTATCGTTGGAGGTATCCAATCGTTGAAAACTCCCATCGGAGTCAACAAAAGAAAAATAAAAAAGAATATTCCAATAAAAATAATTGGAGTAAGTTTCTGATTACACATGATTAAGAAAGTATAAATCTACTTTGAGGGAGGAAATAACAAAATGAGAAAACAGTTAATTAAACTTTATATCGTTCCAAAGTTTACTTATACACATCGGTATATTTAAATAGCCCATAATGATAGAGGATAACAAAGCTTCTCGATATTCCTTTGGCTCAACCAACCGAAAGCATCTAATGACAAATGAAAACAACGGCTTATGATGTTACACTATAAGCCTCTCATACCTTAATATATGGTTACTTGCAAATTTTCAAACCAACAGAAAAAATGAAAAAGTCAAAAAACATATGAAAATTGCGATCATACAACCTTATTTTTTACCTTATTTGGGTTATTTCCAATTAATTAACACCGTTGATAAGTTTGTAACTTATGACGACGTTAATTTTATGAAAAAAAAATGGATTAACCGGAATAACATTTTAATCGCAGGTCAACCTAGTTTTTTTGTTATTCCGCTAAAAAAAATAAGCCAGAACAAACGGATTAAAGATATTGAAATTGCCTTAGACCTGAATTGGAAAATAAAAATATTAAAAAAGGTGGAAATGGCTTATCGAAAAGCTCCTCACTTCCAAGAAGCTTTTGATTTATTGGAAAACATTGTCACTCAAGGTCATACACATATCTCAGAATTAGCGTTTACCGGTATTCAAAAAATATGCAACTACTTGCACATTTCAACTCACCTAATCCCTTCATCGACTATTTACGAAAACTCTCATCTAAAAAGCCAAAATCGAATCATAGATATTTGCCTCAAAGAAAACGCCGATCATTACATCAATCCAATAGGGGGAATCGAGCTTTATTCTAAAGAATCTTTTTTAAATCATGGAATCCGCTTAAACTTTTTAAGTTCTGAGCTTATAACCTATCGACAATTTAAAGATAAATTTGTTCCTCATTTATCAATATTAGATATTATCATGTTTAACGATGTAGAAACGATTCATAATTTTTTGAGTCGTTTTAAGCTACTATAAAATAATAAGCCTTTTATATGATACTATTACCCTTCTGAAGTAGTTAAATTACAATTTGAGTTTTATATAAGTTTCCAAAAATTACTGGTAAATCAAGTCAAGAGTCCATTTTAGAACCTTATCTGTAAAAAAAGTTGATTCGCCTTTAGTTTTTCCAGAAATACGTTTAATCCATCGTTTTTTCATAATACTGTTTACTCATTTAAACCAATTAAAAATGATTTCCGTTTTTGGCTCCAATGTAGGACAAGAAGAACTCATTGAAATCCAGTCAAGTCTAAACAAACAATGGATGGGGATTGGTCCCAAAACACGTCAATTCGAAGAAACATTTTCAAAACGTCTGCGTTTACCTTCATTTACCCTACTAAATAGCGGCTCAAATTCCTTGCTGATGGCCGTAAAACTTTTAGATTTACCAAAGGGTTCTGAAGTAATTCTCCCTTCTTTTACCTGGATTTCTTGTGCCCATTCAATTTTATTAGCCGGCCTTAAACCTATTTTCTGCGATGTAGATCTTTATACGCACAATGTAACTTTAGAAACGATAGAGCCTTGTGTTACAAAAAATACCAAAGCTATCATGGTTGTACATTATGCCGGTAAACCAGTACGCATGGAAACGCTTTCAGGATTAAGACTTCCAATTATCGAAGACGCTGCACATGCAGTGGACTCAAAACTAGGCGGTCAATATTGTGGAAGTATTGGTGAAATCGGCATTTATAGTTTTGACGCAATCAAGAATTTACCCATGCCAGAAGGTGGAGGAATTACGACCAAAAACCCAAATTACGCTAAACAGGCTCCTAATTTAAGATACTGCGGAATTGGAAAATCTGGTTTTGAAGTTTCACAAACAAACTCCGACCGATGGTGGGAATATCATATATTCGATATCTATCCAAAACTTATACCAAATGATATCTGCGCTAGCGTTGGATTAGCGCAATTAAAAAAGATTGACCATCATCAACAAATTAGAAAAAAAATCTGGGATTTATATCAAGAAACGTTTAAAAACTTATCATGGATTATTACTCCAAAAGACCCCGAACCTGACGAACAACATTCTTATTTCACCTATTGCATCCAGTTAACGAATGGCAAACGCGATGAATTTGCTAAATACCTTCTAGACAATGGTATTTATTCAACTTTGCGTTACCACCCTCTTCATCTCAACCCGATTTACCAATCAACTGCAAAGTTGCCAAATTGTGAACAATTAAACGAAACCGCTTTAAACCTACCTCTCCACCCAAGCCTTAGCGAATCCGATCTCCAAAAAATTATAGAAACAGTAAAAGACTTCGGATGAGAACCTATTCCCTATCCTAAATGTTAACTAAAGAAAAAGTAGTCATCTTAGGAGGAGGTATCGCGGGTCTGGCCGCCGCGTGGCGTCTTTCTAAAAAAAATTTTGAAGTGCATTTAATCGAAATGTCAAATAGACCTGGCGGTCTTGCGGGCGGAGTTGAGTGGAATGGAAATATTTACGAGTTTGGTCCTCATGTTTTCCACACTACCGATCATGAAATATTATATGACATTAAAGAAATTATGGGGAAAGATTTAATTCGATTCCAAAAAACCGTAAAAATTAAATTTATGGGTGAATATTTCAACTTCCCACTTTCAATTATAGACATCCTTAAAAAACTCCCCTTAAAAACTGTAATCCAAAGCATGTTCAGCCTGCTTTACTATAACCTCAAATATAAAATTGAGCGACCAAAGCAAGAAAATAGCGAAACCGTATTGTTAGCAAGCTATGGGAAAATCTTATATGAAATTTTCTTAAAGTCTTATATAAAAAAAGTCTGGGGGTATTCCCCAAAAGAGTTTTCTCCAGAGTTTGCGAGACAACGAATTCCCAAGATAAATATTTTGGAAATAGCCGAAAAAATAATCAAAAACCTAAAACCCCAAAAAACAAAAAAGATAGAAATCAAAGGCTACGTAGAAAAGGTTGAAGGAGAAATCTTTACAACTAAACATGGCTTTTCTCTAATTGCAGAGAAAATAGGAAAAGAAATTAAAAACCGTGGGGGAACGATTCTATTAAATCATAAGGCAACAGAAATTAGTTTTACCGACCAAAAAGTTACTCAAGTTAAAGCTATTTCTAAAGAAAACGAAAAAGTGATTACATGCGATCACTTAATATCAACCATCCCATTAAAAAATTTAGTGCAAATATCCGCGCCTCTTCCAGATCAATCTACCATAGATGCGGCCAACAGTTTAAAATCTAGAGCTACTCTCTTTGTAGGAATTGTTATCGACAAACCCAGAGTCCTAACCGCTTCCTTTATGTATTTTCGAGAAATAACATTTAACCGAATAATGGATTTAAGTTATTTTGGGTTTGATATAAACCCGCCAAGCGCAACAATACTCATTGCGGAAGTAAACTGCGACGCTTCAGACTTTATATGGAAAGAAGAAGAAAAAGCGATTGAAAAAGTCGTAACCGACTTGGAAAATGAAAAAATAATTTCTCGCGAAGAAATAATCGAAAGTCATGTTTTCAAAGCTCCAAATGCCTATCCTATATATTTATTAGACTATGAAAAAAAATTAGAAACTGTTTTTAAATGGATAGATAGAATATCAAATCTACAATCGATTGGAAGACAAGGAGCGTTCAGTTACGTTAATTCTCATATCGCAATGAAAATGGCATATAACGCCGCCGATAACATCATTCAAGGTAAATACACAAAACCTACAAAATAAATAATAAAATCGAGAGTTAACTTTTCAAATTATAGAGTATATGAGAGGGGTAAATTACCAATAAAATAAAAAATCTTTCGTCCAGCAAACAACAAAAAACAGTTAAAACTTATGTGGTTTCAAAATTTATTTATAGATATATACAGTATATTCGTATAACCCATAATCATTGCGGATAACAAAATTTCTCGATATTTCTTTGGTCAAAAAGAACGCTAGAGTATCCAATGGTAAATGAAACAAATAATCTTTTTCCCAATCAACTTGCTTTGACATTACATTAAAAGCAATACCCTTATTTGATTTGACAAAAATCGTTCGAATCATTTTTTTAAAATAATCCAACATTTCGTCAAATGTCAGACTAATTCTTTCGGTGAAAACACCATTCATAACAATATAATCGAAGTTTCCAATTCCTTCTGGGGTCTGTAAAACGTCTAAGCAATAAAATTTAATATGGGGAAGTTTAGATTTTGCAGCTTGGATAAATTTTGGACTTAAATCTAGACCGCTATATTCCAAATTTGCATTGGGAAGATTTTCCTGGATATAAGTGTATAACATCGCGGTTCCACACCCAAAATCAAGCAAAGTATTTGGCTCGGACGGTTCTTTTATTAAACCCAACATCGTTTGGTAACGCCTTATCAAGTCTGGCATGTTAGGCCAATGATGCCCCTCCGGGCTATCTCCATACTGGTCAAAGCATTCTTCTAAAAAAGATACAATCGACTTATAATGCGCCATTTTAAGCTCCTATTATCGTAATGCTATTTTCTTTAATTCTTTAAGAAAGTGAAAACTCGATGGAAAATTCGAAAAGAAGAATGATTACTGAAATTAGCGATCAACTTAAATGGGAAAATAAAAATATTAAAAAAGGTGGAAATGGCTTATCGAAAAGCTCCTCACTTCCAAGAAGCTTTTGATTTATTGGAAAACATTGTCACTCAAGGTCATACACATATCTCAGAATTAGCGTTTACCGGTATTCAAAAAATATGCAACTACTTGCACATTTCAACTCACCTAATCCCTTCATCGACTATTTACGAAAACTCTCATCTAAAAAGCCAAAATCGAATCATAGATATTTGCCTCAAAGAAAACGCCGATCATTACATCAATCCAATAGGGGGAATCGAGCTTTATTCTAAAGAATCTTTTTTAAATCATGGAATCCGCTTAAACTTTTTAAGTTCTGAGCTTATAACCTATCGACAATTTAAAGATAAATTTGTTCCTCATTTATCAATATTAGATATTATCATGTTTAACGATGTAGAAACGATTCATAATTTTTTGAGTCGTTTTAAGCTACTATAAAATAATAAGCCTTTTATATGATACTATTACCCTTCTGAAGTAGTTAAATTACAATTTGAGTCACTACCGTCCGGTAAAAAGCTTGCGACTGTTGAAATCGTAAAGATGCAATTCGGTTTCAGTCGGTAAGCTCAAGTCACAATAGTTCATAAAATTCTAAGTGTAGATAAATTGAGAAGCGAGATTCCTTGTTTGTCTTCACGTGTCGCCCAGAACCCCCATCAATCAACTTCGATTTAATGGCCCCTCCGCGTGTTGCTGAAGCGATCACCTTTAGCGAGCTTGTCCTGAGGAACTCGAAGGAGTGAAAGATCTCTCCTCGATTCAAAAAATAAGTTCCTTATCAAGTTATAAAAAGATTATACGTTAATTTTCATATCGATATGAAAATAACCTATAACGCCGCAGACAATATCGCCTAATCAAATTATACAAAGCCCAAAAAATAAGAAAAATTTTAGTTTAAAGTATTGTTTTTCATTTCAAAAAATTTAACCATTCTGTCTAATACTGGACTTTTCACCCCTAAATCTATCGCAGACTTCATATGCGATACAGCCTCATCCGGTCGGTTTAATTTCATTAACAAGACCGCAAAGTTAAAATGAGCTTTTCCAAACTTAGGATTTAAAATCAAAGTCTGCTCAAACAACTTTACCGCTTCTTGAGTCCGGTTTTGTCTTGCCAGCAAAAGACCTAAACTTTGATAAAACTTTGCGGTCTGAGCCTCGCCTTTAATCGCTAAACGTAGTAAACGTTCCGCTTGATCCAATTTCCCAAGCTTAACCAAATTTTGGGCCATGTGGTATTTAATAATTTGGCGTTGTGGATTTAATCGCAAAGCTTTTTCATAATTTTTGTTTGCTTCGTGAATTAACCCTTTAGATTCTTGGAAAATCGCTAACTTTAAATGAGCCATCCAAAACTCTGGAACTGATTTAACCGCTTTCTCCCAATATAAAATTACATCGTCAATTTTTCCCTTTTTCTGAGCTTCCGTCGCCTGTGCTTTTAGTTCCAAATAGTTTTGTCTAGCCTTAATCTCAGCTTTTGATTTTGCGGGTCCTGCAAACAGTAAAACTATATTGATCGCTAAAACTAACGCTATTCCAATAACACAAACTTTTCTAACTTCTGTTTTCCCTCCATCTTCAAAATATTTTTTACTCCAATAGAATGCCTTAAGCCCTGCCGCAAGAAAGCCTAATTGTAATAATGGAAAAAGAATGAAGTAAGAAAATTCCTTATACGTCCAATTAAATTCTAAATCGATAAAAAGGAATCTTAAAAAGTTAGAGGACCTTAAAATTAACTCGGAATGTTCGGTCAAAATTATAGGAATATTTGATAGAGCCTTAATTATAAATTGCGGATCATTATGAGATAACGTTATCTTATATTGGACAAAAATAAAGTATTGCGTAATCACAAAAATAAAAACACAAACGATAATTGACCATCGCCATATCTGGTTCTTAAACGTTCTGCTCAGCAAATACCCTATCCCCAAAGAGACGATAGGCAACGCTGGGCTTAGATATCTATATTCATAAGCGTCTAAATAGCCAAAAAGCAAAATAACGACTGAAAAATAGCCAAAAATAGTCGCAGCTAGAGGCAATCGAATTCCCAAAAAATTCCTTTTACTAGTCACTCCAAACAGCCCAAATAAAATAATTGGAGCCGACCACAATAATCCCCATCGTTCCCCAAAGAAAAAGTTATAAGAATGTTTTATAAGGTTCTCAATTGAAAAGCGAGTTTTCTCTGCTTGCGCAAGCTCTACATGAAAAGCGGGTAATGGAACTCCATCCAACTTAAACCAAGTTAAAAATTGAACCGAAAAAGTAATAAGCCAAAAAACGAAAAAATATCCTGTGCGAACGTTAAAAGCTCTTCTAAAAATCTGTTTTATATCGATATTTTTCGCGCCTAGTTGAAGCTGATCCAATATATAAAGAATACCCATAACTACATTTATTACTCTAGCCATGCAAAGAAAGCCCAAAATACCTCCTAATATGGCGTGTTTCCAATAATCTTTTGACTGCCTATTATTTATCCAATACCAAACGAATAATGAAGCAAGAAAAAACTCAGTAGTATGAGCCATCCTCTGACGAACAAATGTGTAATATAAAAGCGGAGACGCCAACCAAACGAGTAAGGTTGTAATAACGCTTACGTTCTCGCTAAAAAATTTTCTATTAATTTGAAAAGTTAAAAGAAGCCCTAAAAAGGAATAGGTTTGAGAGGCTAATGCCGTCGACATATAGTAAGGAAACGAATAGCCATCCAGAGAAACAGGAAAACCCAATGCGTTCAACGTTAAAGCCCACAAATGGCCTAAAAGAAAAAATGGTAGAAATAAAATACTCTGGCCTATTTGCCAATTATTGAACACATAACCCGTTGGAGTAAACTTTTCCACATGGGCATAATGCATTTCATTATAAAAATCGATATCTCCATCGAAAAAAATCGAACGTAGATAAACATAATACCCAGAATCATCCCCTGGATCGATTTCTGTAACCGAGTAAAAACCCGAATGGAGATTAAGGGGAACCCAATCGTTGAATAAACCTAATGGAGTCGTTAAAAGGAAGTAGAAAAAAAAAACGACCGCTAATACTAAAGGATGGTAGGAGCGACTATCCATATAGAATATGAATAAATAGAGTTATAGAAGAAACCTATAAAGCCATTTATCCAACTTTTCTAGAAAAGGCGATTAATTTAAGAAAGGGATTCACATAAACATTACGTTCTTCCAAACCCATAAATCCAACTATACTCCGTAAAGAGGAAAAAACAAACTTGTTATAAATCTGAAGCCTGTTGCATAAATGGCCTAGTTTAAAATACCTGCCCATAGTTTTTACTTCGAGGACTTCGAATCCGGTTTTTTCCAAAATCCGACTTAATGTTTCGCTATTAAAAAAATACAGATGTTCGCCAGAGTTTGCCCTTTGCAAGTCCTCCCATCTGGCTCCCAAAAACCTTAATACCCATGAAGCGGAATTAGGAACGGCTAAAACCAATAAACCTTTTGGCTTTAACATCGCGTTAATACTTTGCAAGGTTTTTACAGGATCATGCATATGCTCTAATACGTCAAAAAAGACAATTGAATCGAACTGGTCAGAAGGCTCAAATTCATTTAGAGTTCCGGCAAAAGGTCGAATGCCAAATTCGCTTTCGCAAGCGGTTCGCGCATTACTGGAAAGTTCAATCCCGGAAACTTCCCAACCTTTCTTTCTTGCTTGGTTTAAAAAATAACCATATGCCGATCCAATCTCAAGAAGTCTTCCTGGCTTTACAAACTTCTCCATTCGCCAGACAATTTTTCGATACATGGTCTCTACATTATCTCTCCCCTCTCCGTAATCAGAATATCCATAAATTCTAGAGCTATCTCCAGAAAAAAAACCGGGATTAGTGAAATAACTATCGTCATAAAGCTTCAAGACCCTATCTTCCGTATATCGAGGACTAACGTAATTTAAACCACAATCCCCGCACTGAACCAATTTAAACGGATTTAAGTCAAATAACTCCTTTTGCTTGGTTCCACCGCAGAGATTACAGTTTATTTCTTCAAGATCTTCTGGCATATAAAAAGTATTCGCAAATTAATGGGCCTCGTTCCAATTAGAACCCCATCCAGTATCGACAACTAAAGGAGCTTTTAAATCGTAAACTCCTTCCATTTCCTTCTTTACAAGAGATTCGAGAATTGTTTTTTCTTTTGGCGCACACTCAAAAACTAATTCATCGTGAACTTGCAAGATCATTTGCGAACGCATATCCTTTTTTTTGAGTTTTCTGTGCAAATTGATCATTGCCGCTTTAATTATATCCGCAGCGCTTCCTTGAACTGGAGAGTTAATAGCGATTCTTTCCGCAGCTTTTCTGGCTTGATGATTCTTGCTATTTAAATCCGGCAAATATCTTTTTCGATTCATCAAAGTTTTCGTATAACCTCGTTTCGCAGAATCTCGAACGGTTTCTTCCATAAATTTTTTTACATTTTTGTAAAGTTGGAAATACTGGTCGATGAAGGCTTTAGCTTCCTTAGGGGAAATTTTTAACTGCCTGGACAACCCAAAAGAACTTAATCCATAAATTATTCCAAAGTTTACCGCCTTCGCCATTCTTCTTTCAGATTCGCCTATATCCTCAATAGATTGTCCAAAAATTTCCGCAGCTGTCCTCGAATGAACATCCTCTCCTTTTTTAAAAGCCGAAACGAGGGCTGGATCATCCGATAAATGAGCCATAATTCTTAACTCAATCTGAGAATAGTCCGCCGAAAACATCAAGTTTTTTTCCCCTACTATAAATGCTGATCGAATTTCCTTACCGATATCGGACTTTATAGGTATGTTTTGTAAATTAGGGTCGCTACTGCTTAATCTACCAGTAGCCGCAACGGTTTGATTAAAAGACGTATGAACCCTACCCGTTTTAGAATTTACTTCTTCCGGAAGCGTATCTACATAAGTGGATTTTAATTTCGACAATTGCCGATAGGTTAGAATTTTTTCCGGCAAAGGATGTTTTGCAACGAGTTCTTCTAAGACTGAAACGTCTGTAGAATATCCGGTCTTTGTTTTCTTTATAACGGGAAGCTCCAGCTTCTCAAATAAAATTTGGGATAACTGCTTCGGGGAGTTTATAGAAAATTTTTCTCCTGCTATCTCGTAGATTTCTTCTTCTGCTTTAATTAAATCGCCTTCCAACCGCTTGGATAACTTCTTCAGCTTATTTATATCCAATAAAACCCCGGCCATTTCAATATCGGCCAAAACTTCAATTAACGGAAGCTCCATATTCTTATATAAATCCAAAGTTTCGTCTTGCAGAAGCGGTTCCATCTTCTGCTTAAAAACCCAGGTAATATCTGAGTCTTCAGCCGCATAATCTGTAGCTTTTTCTATCTCCACTTCTTCAAAACCAATCTGTTTAGCGCCAGATCCAGCGACGTCCTTATATTGAATAGTTTTATGCTTTAAAAGCTCCCAAGCCAAATCGTCCATATTATGATTGTTTTTCGATGGGTTTAAGATATAAGAAGCCAACATAGAATCGAAATCAATTCCATCCAAATTAACGCCTTCATTTCTAAAAACAATCAAATCGTATTTAATATTGTGCCCGTATTTCTTAATCTTCGGATTTTCTAAAATGGGTTTTAACTTATTTAAAGTTTTACGTTTGTCTAATTGTTTTGGAGCCCCAAGATACCTATGGCCAAGTGGAATATAGTATGCATGGGAAGCTTGATGTGAAAATGATACGCCTACAATCTCTGCTTGCATCGGGTGTTTACTCGTCGTCTCAAGGTCGACGGCAAACTCGCCAGCTTTTTCTAAGTCCGAAATCAATTGATCCAAAGAAGCTTCGTCAAAAATCGCTTTATATTCTTTTGCTTCGCTATCCGCTTCTTGCTCTTCTTCTGAATCTTCAATTAACGACTCAAATTCCAATTCTCTAAATAATTCGTTAATTTTTTTCTTATCAGGGGACTGGAATTTTAAATCTTCGATAGTAACCTCCAATTCTACTTCGGTATCTATCGTAACAAGCTTACGGCTTAGAAAGGCGTTTTCCTTATCGTTTTCAACTTTTTCTCTCTGTTTTTTTTTGTCGATTAAATCAAGATTTGCGTATAAATTTTCTAACGTCTCGAATTTTTGAATTAGATCAGCGGCATTTTTGGGGCCTATCCCCTTAACCCCGGGAATGTTGTCGCTGCTATCTCCTATAAGCGACATAGCTTCGATCACCTTTTCTGGAGGCACTCCAAATTTTTCGACCACTCCCTCAATCCCTATTGTTTTATTCTTCATTGTGTCAAGCATACAGACGTTTGGCGAAACCAATTGCATCATATCCTTATCGCCGCTAACTATGGTAACGTCGAAACCGGAAGACTCTCCTTGTTTAGCAAGGGTCCCGATAATATCATCAGCTTCAAACCCTGGTTTTCTAAGAGAAACAATATTAAAAGATTGCACCAAAGGTTCAAAGTACGGGAATTGAGGAATTAGATCTTCGGGCGGTTCCGAACGGTTGGCTTTGTATTCGGGATAAATTTCATGCCGAAATGTTTTTTCTTTTGAATCAAAAATCACAGCCAAGTAATCGGGTTTTTTCTCCCGAACTACTTTTTGCAACATATTCACAAACCCATATAATGCGTTCGTGGGCATCCCTTTAGAATTAGATAGGTTTTGCCGAATAGCAAAAAAAGCTCTAAAAATATAAGCGGAACCGTCAATTAAATATAACGATTTTTTCGCGTTCAAATTGTCTCCGGGGAATCTTAATTATCAAACGTTAAAAGATATTTTGGCAAAAATCATTTCTATAAAGTTAAACTTTTTAAGTCGCCATGCTCACAATGCAAAAGCGTAAAAAAATTCCAAGCTTGTTATTATTGGAAGTTAAAAGTTGGAAGGAATTAAATGGTAGGTTTGCTAACCAACCCTGCGCTAATAGCATAGCTCACAAGTTCGGCGTTACTTTCCATATTAAATTTTTTGAGAATTCGAGTTCTGTGAGTGCTCACTGTACCCACGCTAATGGAAAGCTCTTCGGCAATGTTGATCAATTTTTTTCCGCCCACAATTAACGAAAATATTTCGAATTCCCGCGCCGATAACATATCATGAAGCGCATCGCTATTTCTTTTTCTCGGTTGTTTTCTTATTTGTTTGGCTAACTCTTCGCTTACAAACATATCGCCATTATTTACCGTGCGTATGGCTTCAACTACCCGTTTGGTGGCCGTATTTTTGTTCAAATAGCCGGAAGCCCCCGCATTTATCAAGCGCCCCCCATAAAAACTCTCTGGATAAACGCTTAAAATCAGAACTTCCAAACTTGGAAGATTTTCTTGGCAAAACTTTAGAGCCTCCCATCCATTTTTCTCAGGCATTTCCAAATCCAGTAACAATACATCTGGCTCTCTATCTTCTAACTTTTCTATAATTTCTTTTCCGTTTTCAGCTTGTCCAATCACCTCTATGTCGTCTGTTTTAGAAACGACATGAATCAACTCTTCCCGAACTATTTCATGGTCGTCGGCTATCATAACTCGGATTTTTTGATTTTCTGTCGCGTCCATAACCTGAGTTTATTGAATCAATATCTGATTACGCTCAAATAATTCATAACAGTAGAACTTTATTAAGAATATTTCAACCAACTTATCCCAAAATTGCCGAAAAATATTATTCTAACTCGCTTTACTCAACGATTATTATCTAATTGAATTTTATGCACAATAACAAAATCGTTCAATTGTTGGACCGAATAATTTATGGTAAGCTATTAGTTTTCATAAAAAAATCAATAGGTTTGTATTTTAATGGTTCAGCTAAAGTCACTCGCATCAATGGATAAAGAGAAAGAAGCGATCCTTCAATCAGCCAAAAGCGTTTTCAAAATTGAAAGCGAGGCGATTTCTGCTCTTGCGGACCGTTTGACTGACGAGTTTGTGGAAGTCGTCAACTTAATTGACCAACATTCCGGAACCATTATTGTTACAGGGATTGGAAAATCAGGATTGATCGGAAAAAAAATCGCGGCGACCCTTTCAAGTATTGGCATTCCGGCTGTTTTTTTACACGCTGCCGAGGGAAGTCATGGGGATTTAGGCATTATTTCCAAGAAAGGTTTAGTTCTAGCAATATCCAACAGCGGGGAAACCGAAGAGATTCTTAAAATTTTACCTTTTGTAGGTCGCATAGGAGCCACTTTGGTTGGGATAACAGGAAATTTAAATTCTACCCTGGCAAAACGCAGCGATCATGTTTTAGACACCGGGGTTGACAGAGAAGCTTGCCCTTTAGACCTTGCGCCGACAGCCAGTACAGCTGCAGCTTTAGCAATGGGCGACGCTTTAGCTATTGCCTTAATTAATAAAAAAGGAATTAAAGAAGAGGATTTTGCGCAAAACCATCCGGGGGGAAGTCTTGGTAAAAGACTTTTGACAAGTGTCGGCGATCTAATGCGAACAGGCAATGAAATTCCCTTGGTTTCATTAAAAACCGATATTTTATCTGTACTTTCAGAGATGAGCCGAAAAGGTTTAGGAACTACAATTGTAGTCGATTCCGACAATTGCATTATCGGAATTATCACCGATGGGGATATTCGACGCTTAATCGAGTCAAAAAAAGATATATCAAAAACTCTCGCAAAAGAAATGATGAACAAAAACCCCAAAACAATTAATAAAAATAATTTGGCCACAAAGGCTGTTCAGATAATGGAAAAACATGCAATTTCCTCCTTGATTGTTTCGGAAGATCAGAGGACAATCGACGGGATTATTCACCTGCAAGATTTATTAAAGGCGGGCATTGTTTAGCCTCCTCTATTTTGAAAGCTTGTACCTAACTGACTAGAGCTATGACAGGCGACGAAATTCGAAAAAAATTCACGGACTACTTCGTAGAGCGAGGACACACCTTGGTTCAAAGTGATATTTTGGTGCCTCAGAACGACCCAACGCTTCTTTTCACAAACGCTGGAATGGTTCAATTTAAAAACGTTTTTTTAGGCAAAGAAACGCGCGACTATAAAAGAGCTGTTTCGGTTCAAAAATGTATACGAGCGGGGGGAAAACACAACGATCTCGAAATGGTCGGCAGAACAGCCCGTCACCATACTTTCTTCGAAATGCTGGGAAACTTTTCTTTCGGCGATTATTTCAAAAAAGAAGCTATTGAGTTTGGTTGGGAGTTTTTAACTGAAACATTACAGCTTCCTAAAGATAAACTTTACGTCTCGGTTTTCGAAACTGACGACGAGGCCTTTAATTATTGGGCCAATGACATAGGAATTCCAAAAGAACGAATTTCCAGATTAGGAGAAGAGGATAACTTTTGGTCTATGGGACCTACTGGACCTTGTGGACCATGTTCGGAAATTCATATTGACCAGGGAGAAGCTTTAGGCTGCGGAAAACCTGATTGCGCTGTAGGATGCGAATGTGATCGCTACTTGGAAATCTGGAATCTGGTTTTTATGCAATACGATAGGGATGAAAAAGGAAATCTATCCCCGCTTCCAAACCCCTGCATCGATACGGGAATGGGGTTAGAACGTCTAACAGCCGTTGTCCAAAAACAACCCAGTAATTACGATTCGGATCTCTTATCTAAAATTATTGAAGACGCCGCCGAAATTGCAAAAACTTCTTATGGTTCCGACAAATCTAAAGACGTTTCTCTTAAAGTAATTGCAGATCACTCTCGAGCCGCTACGTTTTTAATTAACGACGGCATTCTTCCTTCAAACGAAGGTAGAGGTTATGTGCTAAGAAGAATTATTAGACGAGCGTTAAGGCACGGTAAAATGCTGGGTATCGAGTTTCCATTTTTCTATCAAATAACCGATAAAGTAGTGTCTTATTTTAAAGGAGCATATCCTGAATTAGAAGATAATCGCGTCTTCATCAATAGAGTCGCTCAAAATGAAGAGGAAAGCTTCAAGAATACCTTACATTATGGAACTCAACGATTAGACGAAATTTTGGAAAAAGTCAAAAAATCGGGCCTTGCAATGATTCCTGGTGAAGAAGTTTTTAAACTGTATGACACCTATGGGTTCCCGGTCGACTTAGCCCAGGATATTGCTCAAGACGCAAACTATTCCCTGGATCTGGACGGATTTAATAAAGCCATGCGGAACCAAAAAGAAATGGCCATGGCTTCTTGGAAGGGCTCGGGAGAAAAAGAAATTTCTCCTTTTTTTAAAAGCTATTTGCAAAGTTCGCCTCCAACCGAGTTTGAAGGATACAATCAAACCCAATCTGAAAGCCTGATAACCGCGATATTAAAAAATGACGAAGAAATTGGATCGGCTTCAGAAGGAGAAGAAATTACTTTCCTCACAAAAGCCACTCCGTTTTATGGAGAATCTGGGGGGCAAGTAGGAGATTTTGGAAAAGCGTTTAATGAAAACGTGCAACTGGAAATTACCAACACAACAAAACCAGTTGCCGAACTCATCGCCCACCATGCAAAAGTTATTCGAGGCTCAATAAAAAAAGGCGACAAAATTTCGCTCCAGGTAGATGAAACGGGGCGACAAAATACGGCATTGAACCATACTTCAACTCACCTTTTGCACGCTGCTTTGAAAACGGTGCTAGGAGATCATGTAAAACAAGCAGGCTCTTTAGTAGCGCCAGACCGATTGCGCTTTGACTATTCCCATTTTTCCCCGCTGACAGAAAAAGATAAATCAAGAATTGAGGCTTTAGTAAACGACGAAATCCGCAAAAACACAGCCGTAAAAACTAAAGAAATGAGTATTCAAGAAGCTTTAGACGATGGGGCTACCGCTTTGTTTGGAGAAAAATATGGCTCCAACGTACGCGTCGTATCCGTTCCCGGCTTTAGTAAAGAGCTTTGCGGAGGCACTCATATTTCGGCGACAGGCGACGTTGGAATTTTTAAAATAATTTCCGAGGGCAGCGTCGCCTCAGGAGTTAGGCGAATCGAAGCGATCACCGGGGCGGCTGCTTTAGAAAAAATCCAGGAAGATAGCGAATCGCTCGGCGAAATTCGAAATGTTCTTAAATCACAACCCAAAGAAGAACTTGGCCGAATTCAAAAGTTGATTGAAAAAAATCGGGAACTTGAAAAACAAATTCAATCTCTGAAAGAAAAAATGCTCTTTGGAGGAGGACACGAAAAAGGCGATGAATTTGTCGAAATCAACGGCGTCAAAACCCTGGTTAAAAACCTTGAAGGCATGGATTCCAAAACGTTGCGAACCTATATCGATAATGCCAAAAATAAAATGAAAAGTGGGGTTGTGGTCGTCGGAAGCGTTCAAAATGGGAAAGTATTGCTTGCGGCAGGGGTTACTAAAGATTTAACCAAACAATATCATGCCGGTAACCTACTAAAAGAAATCGCTCAAATCGTCGGTGGTAGCGGCGGCGGACGCCCCGACATGGCGCAAGCAGGCGGCTCTCAACCTGAAAATTTAGACAAAGCTTTAGAACAAGTTTCTAAACTAATCGAAAAAAATTAAGACTAATTTAAACCCAAATATATTTTTCGTAATTTTTTGAATCATTTAAGTTATAAAGTTTAAAAGAGGACGCCCATGAGTTTAAGCCCAAAGAAAAAAGCCGATATGGATGCGAAATGGCAAAAAGTCGCAGCCAAAGCCGTAACGCAGGAAGACTTCAAAAAAAAGTTATTAAAAGATACCCTGGGAACTTTAAAAGAATTTGGGTTAGAAATACCCGAATCGGCTAAAGTTAGCGTTGCAGTCAACAAAGAAATAAGCATCGGATTACCCGATGGTTCCGACGAAGCCCTGAAAGAAGAAGTTAAATGGTGGCGTTGGCGCATTGAAGCAATCAAAGAATTCGGTCATGAACTTAAGCAAAACTCAGAAGATATCGCTCCAATGAGCGAAGAAGGCATCTAAAAAACGCGCCTGTAGCTCAGTTGGATAGAGTGTTGGCCTCCGAAGCCAAAGGTCGCGCGTTCGAATCGCGCCAGGCGCACTAGTAAAACCAATGACCTATAAGCTCAAATATTAATTTTTTCGGCTCTATTTTGTTATATAGCGTCGTATTAGCAACCAGTTCTAACTTTAAAATATTCTCCCCCTGTCAACTTTTCGTAAGAACTATCAAGTTACTCTCGCCATAGTATAATTAGTTGATTATAGTCCTCCCATTTTTTGTGTTTGACTCAAGAACCAATCTCTTAAACTTTACTCAAACATATTTCCCATAGGTATTGAACAATAGTTAGATTCAAAGCGCAGACATTGAACATTACTCATCCCTTTAAGTTTTCTATTAGTTGAAACTTGCCTTCACTACGAAGTTTTTTGGGAGTAGAACCTATAAAAGAAACCTTACTGAATTTATCGCCTTTAATATCTACAGAAGTGGAATTTTTAAAATAGGTATTTAGTAATACGCCTTCACCTCCCATTTCCCAACGCCATTTCTTTCGATAAGTATTGTAAGCAATATTATTTTCCAAAAATAAACTGTTGGTAAGAGCGACTTTAGACCGGTCCTTGACAGCTATCCCTACATTGCATTGACGAAACTTTGATCCAACAATAGTTGTTTGAGCTCCTTCTCCAACGCTTATACACTTATCTCCGCTCTTTTCAAATTGACTGTCAGCCACCAATACCGTTCCCATACTTATATCGAGTCCATCATTGCCTGTGTTTCTAAAAACACTGTTTCGAATCTCACCATCAACAAGGTCAAAGTCTATCGCATCGCTTTGTGCATCTTCAAAAACACAGTTATCTATTTTAACTTTAGACCTGACAAAATGAACCGCATCGTCTCCTAAAAAGTTTTGGCCAAATCTACTGTTAAAAATTTTGATGTCGGGGTTGTCATGTATAGACAACATACCAGTGAATTCCAAATTATACCGATTATGAACCGAGCCTCCTTCTATATCTAAATAATCGATACGACTCCCTTTCGCTTTTTCACCCAAAAGTGCAACTACCCCAAAAGGTTTTGTATCATCTAATGGTCGAATACGGACGGGTAAATCTTTGGTCCCTTCAATTGTTAGAGGCCCCTTAAAAATAAGAGAAACTTGAGAACCAAGATATATAGTAGTTCCAGGCTTTATAGTCACAGGTTGTCCAGCGTTAAACTCTTTAGTTTCATTTAATATTAATTGACTTGCCTTCAAAGTCACGGGTGAAATATCTAATTCAGGAATATTAAAAATATTAACGCCTTCTAGTTTTCTCAAAGCTTTTAGATTTTCTGGAGGACTGGAAAAATGAACTTGAGTTCCATTAAGCGATGTGTAAAAACAAAATCATCTGGTTTTCCTGAAAGCGTAAAAAAGGCATATGAGCGAGAAGTTCCAAAATATTTGCTCAAAGAAGGTTCATTCATTGAAGGTAATAATTTTGCAAAAATACTATGCTCTGAATTATTTATAAAAAAATTTTGCCCGTCAATCTTTTTAGCTAGAACCCCAGAAAAACCTTCGATAAAAACATCAAATTCATTCTGTCTTTTATCAACAACGGAAATGCTATCTGAAAAAAGTTGATCTCTAATCCATTCCTCTCTTTCATAAATAAACTTGATTAAATACTTAATATTCTCTTCAGACTTTCTAAACGAAAAATATTCCCTTCCTGCATATCCGCTTTTACTCAAATTAATATCCGAACGAATATCGCCCTTAATTTTTATCCATTGAGACCTAATACGTTTATCTAACTTTTTGGCGGATCCAAATGAATTAATTAACTCATATAATCGATCAATATAAAGCGCTAAATTATTTGGGTTCATTAGCCAAGCTGCTATGTAACCAGGATCCATCTTCAAAATAGGTCGTTCCAAATCTTTTGAGTCTAAAGAGTCCCAATTATAACCAGATACATCCATCAATATTGGCACAATCTTTCCTGATGTTGTGTCTAACCATAAAGCGTTGTTATGCTGCCCATCAACGTGTCGCTCGCCTGAATGGCATAATATTGCCAAATATTTAGCAAAGATATCTTTATCTAAATATTCATCAAGAATTGGAATGGCTTTCAATAAACTCTCTTTTGAATTCCAATTCAAAACATGTTGGCTTGCGCTTACAAACCGCTCAATTATTTTTAATCCATGTGCTTTCTGAACCCCGATTGATTCCCATCCTTCTGGATTATTCCAAAACAAAAAGTTTCCAATGTAAAATAAACCTTTATTTTTCGGCTCAAGTCTAAAAAAAGGACCAGGCAGAGTTTTAGATTGGATGAGGAGTGATTCATCTAATCTCCAAATCCGATTGTACACGCCAAAAAACTTATTATTAATAAAGAGCCTTACAAAATGTTCTTTTAAATTAAGCATATTCCATTTGCCGCTTAAATAATTACTTAACCAGTTCCTTAAACCTAAAGCATTCTCTGGAGCAACAAGAACATGATTTTTGTAGCCATTTTGTAATTTTGATTTTGGAAATCGAATTCTAATGGAAGGTTTCCAGACTTGATGATGATCCGACATAGTTCCCCTAAGATTTATTTTAATAGGGATATGCTCTCCTGAAGTAGACTCATAAAAACCTTTGACTTTATTTTTTTTACTTAATTCTCCAAAATAGAATTTTAAAATTCCTTGGTTTAGTTCTTCCAACGAATTATTCCTTAAAAAAAGCCTAATAGTTGGTATTTGGGAAAGAGCCGGCGGAGAAGTTGCGAAAAGAACGTTATGCACAGCAAAAGTATTATGCCGAATTAAGTATTCATTAAAACTTTTTTTTAACCATTCTACATTTGGGATCCAAGTTTTTCTAATTGTGTCCGTTTTAGAGTCGTATTCACGCAAATTTATCCAACCAGTGTAATTACTTAAACACCAAAGAATAATAAAAATCAATAAACAAGGCCCGCCAACCGAAAGTAACAAGTTTTTTACGGAAACTCTTTTTTTTCGCCCACTTTGCTCACGGGTTAACCAGCTGGTAAGATTATTATGTTGGCTCATGAAATTTTCAACTACCAAAAAATAGCTCAACACAGTTCATTAGATTAAGAGTTGCTTCAAGCCTTTAAATGAACCATGTAAGCTTCACTTAACATTTTCTATCAACACAAACCATCACAAAAAGTTTTTCTTAAAAACACTATTAATTCTCATTTAGCTTTATCTTGATGCGAAAGAGCTATAAGCTCGTCTTTTAGAGCAAAAGACGCTTCTCTCATGGAATTAAAATTATATTTTTTTAACATTTTCTCTAAGGTTTCTTTGGTTACACGGGCCTTAAGGTTTGCCTTACCCGTCAAATCGTTAATTTTCAGAAACTCAACGCTAGACTTATAGGTATAAGGAACACTGACTTTTACGTCATTCATTAAGTCTCCAACAAGTCCAATCTTGCCATAGGATAGAGCTCTTCTATTTAACATTTCCTCTCGTAAACCATCGATCTCATTTGGGTCATATCTTTTCTTAAGTTTATGAGTGAATATATTTATTGCGCGTTTATAACTTTGAATCGATTTATCAAATAATTGCTTCCTTAAGAAAGCATCCCCTAAATAAAAATGCGCTGTTGCAAAATCTGGATTTAGCCTGATAGCTTCTTGATAATGAAAAATAGCGTCCTCAATCTGGTTAGATTGGAGGTAAATCCAACCCAAATTTGACTCAACCATAATGAGTTTATCTGGAGCAATTTTAGAAACTTGGCGAAGTAGGGCGATCGATTCGTCAATTAAGCCATAACGTTCAAAAAGTCTAATGCTATCACTTAGCATTTCTTCGCTTCTTATTTGAGCCGCCTTAGCAATTGACTCTTGAGGAGCTGTAGAGGAACAAGCCAGGATCAAGTTAACAAATAATAAGATAAAAACTAGGGACATCCCTTTTTTGAATAATATTTTTTGCAAACAGATGACTGCCATATACTCAAATTAAATAAAAGCTAAAACGTAAACTACCCAATTGAAATAAGGGGACCTCTAAAAATTGAAATAAAGTTTTAGAAGTTTGTTTTGTTATTTTT